>NZ_CP029551.1:1417500-2062500 GCF_003173735.1 Methylobacterium radiodurans
GATCACCGCGAAGGCGGCCGTGCTGAAGGCGATGAACATCGTGTTCTCGCGCCCGATCCGATCGGAGACGTAGCCGAAGAACGGCCGGCCGAATCCGTCGAAGATGCGGTCGAGCGAGATCGCGAGGGTGAGCGCCGCCATCTGCAGGCCGAGGACCGAGACCGGTACGTCGGCGACCTTGAAGTCGTGGGCGATCGGGGCGATCTGGGCGGCCGCCATCAGGCCTCCCGAGGCCACCATCACGAACATCGCGTACATCACCCAGAAGACCGGCGTGCGGACCGCCTCGCGGGGTGTGCGGTCGACCTGCGTCTGGGGCAGGCGCAGGCTCTTGCGCCGGACCGGCGCGCTGACGCTCGGCTTGCGCAGCAGGAACGACATCACCACCACGACGGCACCCTGACCGAGGCCGAAATACAGGAAGGCGTTCTCGTAACCGCTGGTGGCGATCATCTTGGCGATCGGCACGACGGTCAGCGCCGCGCCCGCGCCGAAGCCCGCGGCGGTGGCACCGGCGGCGAGGCCGCGGCGGTCCGGGAACCACTTCAGGGCGTTGCCCACGCAGGTGCCGTAGACCGAGCCCGCGCCGATGCCGCCGATCACCGAGCCAGCGTAGAGCATGGGGAGTGAGGAGGCGTGGGCGTTGAGCACCCAGGCGAGCGCGATCATCACGCCGCCGAAGCAGACCACGATCCGCGGGCCGTAGCGATCCACGAACCACGCCTCGACCGGCACGAGCCAGGTCTCGGTGGCGACGAAGAGGGTGAAGGCGAATTGGATCGCGGCGCGACCCCAGTGGTACTTGGCGTCGATCGGGTCGACGAAGAGCGTCCAGCCGTACTGCAGGTTGGCGATCATCGCCATGCAGAGGATGCCGAAGGCGAGCTGCCACCATTTGGCGGACGAGGTGTCCTGGCGTTCCATCCCTGATCCTTGTCGTGGTGCGTCGGCATTCCGCGGCCGACGCTCCGGATCATGCAAGAAATTTCCGATTATGCAATATGCCAGGGATTAAACTGCTGGCCTGCACGTGCGAGTTGTCATCGGGTGCAGCCGGCCGGAAGGGCCGGCATCGGACGGCCGGCCCGGGCATTCATCGATCAGCATGTTGAATTCGAAAGGGTTTCTGCGCCCGCTCGGGCACGACGCCGCGTCGCCGCGGCCGCGTGGGACGTCGGAATCTCTCAGAAGCTCGGCGGCGTGCAGGCGCTGACGACCTCGCACGGAACAGGCCCGACGCAGCGGAAGCGGTGCGGGCGTCGGCTGTCGAAGGCGTAGGCGTCACCGGGGCCGAGGATCCGGCGCTCGTCGCCGACCGTCACCTCCAGGCGACCCGATAGCACGATCCCGCCCTCCTCGCCCTCGTGCGAGAGCAGGATGCGGCCAGTGTCGGCACCGACCTCGTAGCGCTCCTTCAGAATCTGGAGCTGGCGCCCGAACAGGGTCTCGCCGACCTGCCGGTACGAGATCTTGCCCTTCCCGATCTCGGTGAGTTCCTGCGTCGCGTAGAAGGCCTTGCGCTCGCGCTCCGGCTCGACCGCGAAGAAGTCCGAGAGGCCGATCGGCACGCCGTCGAGGATGCGCTTCAGGGCGCCGACGGAGGGGTTCACCCGGTTCGATTCGATGAGCGAGATCGTCGAGTTCGTCACGCCGGCGCGCTTGGCGAGCGCCCGCTGCGACAGGCCCTGCCGCAGCCGGACGAAGCGCAGCCGCTCTCCCACGTCGACGTTCATCCCGGCCGGACCCCGTTGCGGCTGTTGCGGATCCCGCAACGGTGCGCGCCGGCATGACGGTTCGTCAAGGGTTTGCGGCAGACGAGAAAAGGACTTGTTGCGGGCTGGTGAAAGGCGTCCCCTCGCGCATCGAAACCGCGTCGCCGCGAGAGCATCCATGTCGCAGATCCGCCCGAACACCCCCTCGCTCGACGCCTTCTGGATGCCGTTCACGGCCAACCGCCAGTTCAAGGCGGCGCCCCGGATCCTCGTCTCGGCCGAGGGCATGCACTACACGTCCGACGACGGCCGGCGGATCCTCGACGGCACGGCCGGGCTCTGGTGCGTCAATGCCGGGCACGGGCGCCGCGACATCGCCGACGCGGTGGCGCGCCAACTCGCGAGCCTCGATTTCGCGCCGACCTTCCAGATGGGGCATCCGGGCGCCTTCGACTTCGCCGAGCGGCTCGCCGCGATCGCGCCGGGCGGTCCCGAGGCGGGGCTCGACCGGGTGTTCCTCGCCAATTCCGGGTCGGAAGCGGTCGATACCGCGCTCAAGATCGCGCTCGCCTACCAGCGGGCGATCGGGCAGGGCACGCGCACGCGGCTGATCGGGCGCGAGCGCGGCTATCACGGCGTCGGCTTCGGCGGCATCTCGGTCGGCGGCATCGTGTCGAACCGGCGCGCCTTCCCGCAGCTACCCGGCATCGACCACCTGCGCCACACGCACGATCCGGCGCGCAACGCCTTCGCGAAGGGCCAGCCCGAGCACGGGGCCGAACTCGCCGACGACCTCGAGCGGCTGGTGGCGCTCCACGGGGCGGAGACGATCGCGGCCTGCATCGTCGAGCCTGTCGCGGGTTCGACCGGCGTGCTGATCCCGCCGCGGGGCTATCTGGAGCGCCTGCGCGAGATCTGCACCCGTCACGGCATCCTGCTGATCTTCGACGAGGTGATCACCGGGTTCGGGCGGCTCGGCGCGCCATTCGCGGCCGATTATTTCGGCGTGGTGCCGGACCTCGTCACCGCGGCCAAGGGCATCACCAACGGCACGGTGCCGATGGGCGCGGTCTTCGCCCGGCGCGCGGTCCACGACGCCCTGATGCAGGGGCCGGAGGGGATCGAGCTGTTCCACGGCTACACCTATTCGGGGCATCCGGTGGCCTGCGCGGCGGGGCTCGCCACGCTCGACATCTACGCCCGGGAGGGGCTCCTCACCCGCGCGGCGGATCTGGCCGAGGACTGGGCTGTGGCGATGCACGACCTGCGCGGGCGCGCCCATGTCTGCGACATCCGCACCATCGGTCTCGTCGCGGGCATCGAGCTGACCCCGCGGGCGGACGCGCCGGGCAAGCGCGCCTACGAGGTCTTCACCGACTGCTTCCGGCGCGGGCTGCTGATCCGGGTGACCGGCGACATCATCGCGCTCTCGCCCCCGTTGACCGTGGAGCGCGAGCAGATCCGCGAGATGGCCGAGATCGTCGGCGCGGCGATCGACCGGGTCGCCTGAACGGATCCGCGGGATCCCGCAGGCCCGCCACCCCGAGGTGTCCCACGGTTCGGTCCCGTCGAGGAGATTGGGCCGAATCGTGACGACGGCGCGCACGATCGGGTGCGGCCGCGGTGCCGGCCATTGCCAGGCTGCGCCCCGGTCCTAGCTCCGTCCCGGCCGAAGAGCCGGCGCGGGCCCGCCCGCGCGAAACCCCGAACGGATGGAGACCTGCCAGATGCTGCGCCTCGCCCTGCCCACCCTCGTTCTGCTCGCCGGTACGCTGCCCGGCCACGCGATCGAGGTGCAGAAGTCGGCCGATCTCCCCGCCCATCCCGACAAGGTCTGGCAGACGATCGGCGATTTCTGCGGCATCGCCGACTGGCATCCGGTGGTCGAGAAATGCGTGGCTTCCGAGAAGGACGGGCAGAAGATCCGCACGCTCAGCCTCAAGGGCGGCGGCACCCTGGTCGAGCAGCAGGTCTCCCGCGACGACAAGGTGATGAGCTACACCTACACTATCCTGGAGGGCCCGCTGCCGGTCTCCGACTACCGCTCGACGCTCGCGGTCGCGCCGGAGGGCTCAGGCTCGAAGGTGACGTGGCAGGGCAGCTTCGGTGCCAAGGGCGTGCCGGACACGGTCGCGCAGGACGCGATCTCGGGAATCTATGAGGCGGGCCTGAAGAGCCTCGCCGACAAGGCCAAGTAGAAGGCCAAGTAGGCCGCCGGTTGACCGGCCGGACAGCCCGTCCCACAACCCGGGCCGGCGCCAAGCTGCGCCGTTCAGGGATCCGTGCCGTGCCGACGCAAGTCTTCCGCCTGACGCTCGTCCTCCTCGCCGCCGGGGGCCTTGCGGCCTGCCAGTCGACGGCCGCCGCGCCGCCGCCCGTCGCCGCCGTTGCAGCTCCCATCGCCGCGCCCGCGGTCCTGCCGCAGGGCAGCGGCTGCGGTCCGGCCATCGCCCGCACGCAGGCCGTGGTGAGCGCCGACGTGGCGAGTGGCGACCTCGCCAAGACGGTCGGCGACCGCTTCGGTGCCGACCTCGACCGCGCCGCGTCAGCTTGCGCGGCCGGACGCGCGGGTGAGGCGCTGAGCCTGCTGGCGGCCGCCAAGAGCCGCTACGGCTATCCGTGAGCCGCTACGGCTATCCGTGAGCCGGCACGGCTTCCGAGAGCCGCCGCGAGAAGGACCCGCCGGCATCCCCGGCGGGTCCTTCTCGTTCCACGAGTGGTTCACGCACGGATCGGACGCGCGGTGACGGAGCCTTAACCAAGCCTCGCGACACTCGGGCGGTGCAGCGGGCGATGGGGGTCACGGGTGATGCCGAAGGAGCCGAACCGTCTGCCGGAACCGCCGCCCGCCACGCTCAAGCCCGTCGTGCGGCGCCGGATCGGCGAGAGCTTGCGCGGCCTCTACGCTGAAGCCCTCTCGGCTCCCCTGGGCCCGCGCCTCGCCGATCTCGTGGCCGAGATCGAGAAGCCGAAGCGCTGACCCGGTCCCCGCGCGCTGCGGGCTCCTCAATCCAGCACCACGGCGACGAGGGAGAACAGGCCGGCGAGCAGCAGGTTGCCGGCGAGCACGAGAGCGATGACGGTCATGGGATTCGAGGATCTTGTGCGCGGTCCGGCGGTCAGCCCGGCGCGCGCCCGCACCGGGGAGCCGGGCGGGAATCGTCCGGCGCCCGGTTTCTAGCCGCGCGGGCTGCAACAGGGCGCTAATTTCCGAGCCGTCCGACGGCGACAGCTCCGGAAGGTGCCGGTGTGGTGCCGCCGGAGCACGGTTCCGGTCGGCGCGGACGCGGCTACTGACCGCCGCCGCCGTCTCCGCCGCCGCCGCCCACCTTCGGCACGCCGCGGGCCGGATCCGCCGCGTTTCCGGCCGCAGCCGAATCGGTGTTGATCGTGGTGGCGCCCACGCCCGTCGGTGCGATCGTGGTCGTCACGGCCGGGCCGCTGTTACCGGTCTCGCCAGGGACGACCGTCGCGCTCGGCGGCGTTCCGGGCGGGACGAGCTGGGGCGGCCCGGGTTGGCGGATCGGGGCGGGCTTATTATCCTGCGCGGCTGCGGGCAGGGCGGTGAGGAGCAGGGCGATCACGGGTCGGATCGAGCGAGCGAGACGCATCGGCATCACCTCCTGTTAGGCTGGCGGTGGCCGTGGTGAATGCCATCCACGGCGTGCGGCGCCGCGCCGCGGCACCGTGCCTCAACGCGGCGCGCCGGCCCGCGTTTCGGCGGGCGCCCGATTTTCCCGCCCGGGCGATGTGACAGGCGCCGGGATGATGCGTAGAGGGTCGCGCATGATCGCGCCGACCTCGCCCGCACCGCTCGTCCGCTTCGCGCCCTCGCCGACCGGCTACCTCCACATCGGCAACGCGCGGCCGGCGCTGCTCAACGCGCTCTTCGCCCGCGCCCGGGGCGGGCGCTTCCTGCTGCGCCTCGACGACACCGACCGCGAGCGCTCGACCGCGGAGTTCGCCGAGGCCATCGGCGAGGACCTCGCCTGGCTCGGGATCGTGCCGGACCTGTTCGCGCGCCAGTCCGACCGGGTGGCACTCTACGACGCGGCCGCCGAGCAGCTGCGGGCGACGGGCCGGCTCTATCCCTGCTACGAGACCGCCGAGGAATTGGAGCGCCGCCGCAAGCGCCAGCTCGGGCGCGGCCTGCCGCCGATCTACGACCGGGCGAGCTTGAGCCTCACCCCAGAGCAGCGCGCCGCCTACGAGGCGGAGGGGCGGCGCCCGCACTGGCGGTTCAAGCTCGACCAGCGCACGGTCGGCTGGGACGATCTCGTGCGCGGGGCCGCCCACGTCGATTGCGCCTCGCTCTCGGACCCGGTGCTGATCCGCGCCGACGGCAGCTACCTCTACACGCTGCCCTCCGTGGTGGACGATGCCGAGATGGGGATCACCCACGTGATCCGCGGCGAGGACCACGTGACCAACACGGGCGTGCAGGTCCAGATCTTCGAGGCCCTGGGCGCGCCCGTGCCGGTCTTCGGCCACCACAATCTGCTGACCACGGCGGACGGGGAGGGGCTGTCGAAGCGCCTCGGCCATCTCTCGCTGCGCTCGCTCCGCGCGGCGGGCTACGAGCCGGCGGCCGTCCGCGCGCTGGCCGTGCTCACCGGCTCGGCCGAGGCCGTGCGCCCGGTCGCCTCCCTCGACGAACTCGCCGGGCTCGTCGACCTCGCCCACATCTCGCGCGCGCCCGCCCGCTTCGACCCGCACGAGCTCGACGGGCTCAACGCCCGGCTCATCCACGCGATGCCCTACGCGGAGGCGGCCGACAGGCTCGCCGCGCTCGGGGTGTCGGCGGCTTTGGCCGAGCCGTTCTGGCTCGCCGTGCGGGCCAATCTCGGCCGCGTCGAGGACGCCGCCGGGTGGTGGCGGGTGGTGACGGGGCCGGTGGCACCGGTGCTGGCCGAGGCGGACGCCGAGGTGACGGAGGCCGCCGCCGCAACCCTTCCGCCCGAGCCCTGGGGGCCGGAGACCTGGAAGGCCTGGACCGGCGTCGTCCGCGAGCGGACGGGCCGGAAGGGCAAGGCCCTGTTCATGCCGCTGCGGCTCGCGCTCACCGGCCTCGACCACGGCCCGGACCTCGCCGGGCTGCTGCCCCTGATCGGGCGGGAGCGGGCGGCGCGGCGGCTCGCCGGAGAGGCGGCCTGATCAGGCCGGTACCTCGGCGAGGCGCGTCGCCAGGATCTTGTCCACCCGGCGCCCGTCGAGATCGACCACCTCGAAGCGCCAGCCCGCGATCTCGCAGGTCTCACCCGTCTCGGGGATGTGCTGCAGGGCGTGGATGACGAGGCCCGCCGCGGTCTCGTAGGCGCGCGACGCCTCCAGCCGGATCCCGAGCTGGTCGGCCATCTCGTCTGCCGGCATCCAGCCGGCGATGAGCCAGGAGCCGTCGGCCCGCTGCACCGCCTCGGGCTCGGCCGCCTCGGACTGGAAGGCCCCCGCGATCGCGTCGAGGATGTCGGCCGGTGTCACCACGCCGTCGAAATGGCCGTACTCGTCGTGCACCAGCGCCATCGGCACATGGGCCGCCTGCAGCCGGTCCAGGGCTTCGAGGGCGTCGATCGTGTCGGGCACGACGGGGGCGGCGCGGACGTGGCGGCGCAGGTCGAGCGGCGCCCCGGAGGCGAGCGCGCCGACCAGGGCGCGCACCTGCACCACGCCGATCACGTCGTCGGGGTTGCCGTCGATGACCGGCAGCACGGAGTGGGGGCTGTCGAGGAGGAGCGCGCGGATCTCCGCCTCGTCGCGGCCGAGATCGATCCAGCGCACCTCCGTGCGCGGCGTCATCACTCCGCGCACCGCCCGGTCGCCGAGGCGCAGCACGCCCGCGATCATCCGGCGCTCACCGGTCTCGATCACGCCCGCCGTCTCGGCCTCGGCCACGAGGGCGCGGATCTCCTCCTGGGTCACCGCGCTCGCGCTCTCGGTCTCCTGGCCGATCAGCCGGAACACCGCCCGGGTCGAGGCGTCGAGGAGCCAGACCGCGGGCTTGGCCGCGCGCGAGACCAGCCGCATCCCCGGCGCCACCAGGCAGGCGATGCCCTCGGGATCGCGCAGCGCGAGGTGCTTCGGGACCAGCTCGCCCACGATCACCGACAGGTAGGTGATCACCGCGATGACGAGCCCGTAGCCGAGCGTGTCGGCGAGCGAGCGCGTCAGCCCCGCCGCGGTGAGGAGGTCGGCGAGCCGGTCGCCGAGCACGGCGCCCGAGACCGCGCCCGACAGGATGCCGATCAGGGTGATGCCGATCTGCACCGTGGAGAGGAAGCGCCCCGGCTCCTCGGCCAGCGCCAGCGCGGCGGCGGCACCCGCCCGGCGCGCCTCGGCCATCGCGCGCAGGCGGCTCTTGCGGGCCGAGACCACCGCGAGCTCGGAGAGCGCGAAGACGCCGTTCAGCGCGATCAGGGCGACGGCGATGGCAAGCTCGAGCAAGCGGCTGACGTAGAACCCGGGACCGCTCGCAGACGGGCCGGGCTTCCTCTGGCGGATGACGGGCCCTCCCTAGATGGCCGCCCGCGCCGCACCGGTCAACGGCCGCGCTCGCGCGTTCGGCCGACGGGCTTTCCGGCCGCCCCGCCGATCCCGGGACGGAGCGGGCAGCCCGCGCATGCGCGTCGTTCGACGCAACCTCCCGCGCCGCAAAAGCTTAACCGCGCTGACGAGGGAGACGGCGATGAGCGGACTTGTGCGGCTGGCGGCGGCGTGGGCGAGCGTCGCGGCGTTCTGGTGGTTCGGCAAGGACTGGCTCGGCGACCTCGGCAGTCCGCTCTGGGCGAGCCTGCTGTTCGGATGGCTGCTCGCGGTCATCCTGTGGGCCGCCTTCGGGGTGGTGCACGAGGCCGAGGAACTCGCTGAGATGCTGGGCGAGCCCTTCGGCACGCTGATCCTGACGCTCGCCATCGTGATCATCGAGGTGGCGCTGGTCTCGGCGGTGATGCTCTCCGCCAAGGCCGCGCCGACGCTCGGGCGCGACACCATGTTCGCGGTGCTGATGATCGTGCTGAACGGGGTGGTGGGCCTCGGGCTGCTGGTCGGCGGCCTGCGCCACCACCAGCAGAGCTACAACCTGCAGGGCGCCTCAGCCTTCCTGGCGGTGATCATCCCGCTCACCACCATCGCGCTGATCATCCCGAATTTCACCACCTCGACGCCCGACGGCTCGCTGACGCGGTTCCAGGCCCTGGCCTTCTCGGCCTTCACGGTGGCGCTCTACGGAGTGTTCCTGCTGATCCAGACGGGCCGACACAGCGACTTCTTCAAGGATCCGCGGGCGCGGGCCGAGGCCGAGCGGACCGAGGCGGTCGAGGCACCGGCCAAGCACCGCGCCTCGGCCGGCGCGGTCGTCCGGCACATCGGGCTCTTGGTCGCCAACATCGTGCCGATCGTGCTCCTATCGAAGAGCCTCGCGACGATCCTCGACCACGGTATCGCGGCGCTCGGCGCCCCGTCCGCGCTCGGCGGCGTGCTAATCGCCGCCATCGTGTTCACGCCGGAGGGCATCTCGTCGCTCAAGGCCATCGCCCGCAACGAACTGCAGCGGGCGATCAACCTGTGCCTGGGGGCGGCGACCTCGACGATCGGCCTCACCGTGCCGGCGGTCCTGGCGATCGGGCTGATGTCGGGCCAGACCGTGATCCTGGGCCTGAGCCCCACCGGCATGACGCTGCTCGCCGTCACGCTGATCCTCAGCGGCCTGACCTTCTCGGGGCCGCGCACGACGGTGCTGGAGGGCGCCGTGCACCTGATCCTGTTCTTCGTCTACATCGTGCTGATCTTCAGCCCGTAGGACCGCCCTGGCGGATCGGCACCGATCCCGTGGGTCGGCAGGTCAGCGCCGCCGCAGGCGCAGGCCGAACAGGTGGAGCAGGCCCAGGAGCAGGGCGCCGTAGACGGCGGCGCCCGTGAGACCCAGCAGCCCCAGCACCGCGATCTCGCGCCCGTGCGGCAGTGCCGGCACCAGCCGGTCGGCGAGTGGGAGGCCGTAGACCGCCACCAGCGCGAGGCCCGCGCAGGCGGCGCAGACACCGAGCACGGTGAGGCCGAGCGCGCGCCCCGGCGCGGTCCAGCCCCTGCGATGGGCCAGCACGACCAGGAGGGCGAGGTTCACCCACTGGCTGATCGCGGTGGCGAGCGCGAGGCCGGTGACGCCGTAGGGGCCGGTCAGAACGAGCTTCAGCGCGACGTTGACCAGGATCGCCGTGAGCGAGGCCCAGAGCGGCGTCTTGGTGTCCTGCCGGGCGTAGAAGCTCGCCACCGCGCTGCGCACCAGCACCACGGCGGGCAGCGCCAGCCCGTAGGCGGCCAGAACCTCGGCGGCGCGGGCGGCGTCCTCCGCCCCGAAGGCGCCGCGCTGGAACAGGGCCGCCATGATCAGCCCCGGCAGGGCGAGGAAGGCCACCGTGAAGGGCGCCGACAGCGCGAGCGAGAAGCCCGCCGAGCGGTTCTGCGCCGCGTGCGCGCCCGCCACGTCGCCCGCCGCGATGCGCCGGCTCATCTCCGGCAGCAGCACGGTGCCGGCCGCGATGCCGATGACGCCGAGCGGCAGCTGGTAGAGCCGGTCGGCGTACCAGAGCGCCGAGACCGCGCCGACCGGCAGCAGGCTCGCGATGATGGTGTCGGCGAAGACTGCGATCTGGAACCCGGCCGAGCCGATCACGGCGGGGCCGAGCACCCGGAAGAAGCGCGCCATGGCGGGGTCGCGGACGGTCGGTCGGGCGAGCCCCGGCGCGATGCCGGCGCGGCGCGCGTCCCACCAGACCAGGCCGAACTGCAGGATGCCGGAGACGCAGACGCCCCAGGCGGCGGCGTATGCGGCGTTCGGGAACAGGAAAGCGAGCGCGAGCGCGGCCAGCATCGCGAGGTTGAGCAGCACCGGCGCACCCGCGCCCGCGGCGAAGCGGCGGTGCGCGTTGAGGATGCCGGTGGTCAGCGTCACCAGCGTCATGAACAGCAGGTACGGGAAGGTGATGCGGGTGAGCGAGACCGCGAGCCCGAAGCGCTCCGGATCCTCGGCGAAGCCGGGGGCCAGCGCCCGCACCACCAGCGGCATCAGCGGGAGCGCGAGGCCCAGCAACACGACCTGCACGGCGAGCATCAGGCTGAAGATGCGGTCCGCGAAGGCCCGGGCCGCGCCCGGCTCTCCCGCCTCGGCGAGTCCCGCATAGGCCGGCACGAAGGCGGTGTTGAAGGCGCCCTCGCCGAAGATCGCCCGGAAATGGTTCGGCAGCCGGAAGGCCACCACGAAGGCGTCGGCGATCGGCCCGGCACCCATCACGGCGGCCATCACCACGTCGCGGGCGAAGCCCGTGGCGCGCGAGACGAGCGTCCAGCCGCCGACCGAGAGGATGGAGCGGATCACGGGGCGCGGGTCCCGGTGCGAAGCGGAGCGGACATGGCCCCTGCCCTAGCAGATCGGCTCATCCGCCGATGCGCGGGCACCGCAACACCGCCGGGGTTTCGCGCGGTCCGGATTTTCCCGCCCCGCAGCCTCAGACTCGCGGGGACCCCGACAGCAGGCCCGGCTCGGCCCGGTCGAGGCCGAGCGCGTCGGCGAGCCAGGCGCGGGCGCGGCTGACGCGGCTCTTCACGGTGCCGGTCTGGCAGCCGATCACCTCGGCGGCGGCCTCGTAGGTGAGGCCGTGCGCGCCGACGAGCAGCAGCGCCTCCCGCTGCGAGGCCGGGAGCTTCGCCATCGTCGACCAGACGTTCTGGAGCGCGATCCGCTCGACCTGATCGGGCAGGCTGATCATGGTCGCGGCGGCGGCGCCGTCCACGTCCTCGATCTCGCGGCGGTGCTTGCGGATCTCGCTGTAGAACTGGTTGCGCAGGATCGTGAAGAGCCACGCGGTGAAGTTCGTGCCGGGCCGGAACTTCTCCCGGTTGGCCCAGGCCTTCAGCACGGTCTCCTGCACGAGGTCGTCCGCCCGCGCGGCGCTCACCGCCAGCGACAGGGCGAAGGCGCGCAGCGCCGGGAGCGCCGCGATGAGATCCTCACCGAAGGTCTTCTCCTCCGTTGCCGCATGGCCGTCGAGGGCCGCCACGAGGCGGCGGATCAGGCCGACGAAGGCGTCGGGGGCCGGCTCCTCGATCAGCAGGGCGTAGCTCTCGCGCAGCTGGGCGCCGAGATGGTCCCGGACGGCGGGGGGCAGGGCACCCGCGCCGTCACGTGTCGTGCCGCTGTTCTCGGGCTGCACGGGCGCTACCCCATCGGCACGGTCGCTCGCTCCGCTCACGGCTAAGCTCCTCCTGGCACGGCGCCCACGGACGGGCACGGGGTAAATCAGAAATATTCCAGGGAGCTTCTGGCAAGGCGATTCTGAACGTTCGGTGACGAACACACCGCAGAGTTGAAACAACAAAAAGGGCAGCGCCTCGGTTGAAGCGCTGCCCGCGGGATTCATCCAGGAGCGGCGCCGACCGGGCGCCGCTCTTCGCTGCCTCAGGCGGTGGCCTCGCTGTACATCTTCTCCACGTGCTCCCAGTTTACGAGGTTCTCGATGAAGGCCTTGAGGTAGTCGGGGCGGCGGTTGCGGTAGTCGATGTAGTAGGAGTGCTCCCAGACATCGACACCGAGGATCGGCTTGGCGCCGTGCACGAGCGGGTTCTCGCCGTTCGGGGTCTTCAGGATGGCGAGCTTGCCGTCCTTGACAGCGAGCCAGGCCCAGCCCGAGCCGAACTGGCCGATGCCGGCCTGGATGAAGTCGGCCTTGAACTTCTCGAAGCCGCCGAGATCCTCGTCGATCTTCTTGGCCAGCGCGCCGGGCGGGTTTCCGCCGCCGTTCGGCTTCATCCACTGCCAGAAGTGGACGTGGTTGTAGTGCTGGCCGGCGTTGTTGAACAGCGCTTGGTTCGTGTTGTAGCTCGCCTTGACGATCTCCTCGACGCTCTTGCCCTGGAGGTCGGTGCCCTCGAGCAGCTTGTTGCCCGTGTCGACATAGGCCTTGTGGTGCTTGTCGTGGTGGAACTCGAGGGTCTCCTTCGACATGTAGGGCGCCAGGGCGTCGTAGGCGTAGGGCAGTTCCGGCAGGGTGAAGGTCATCGGGTCCGTCTCCGTTCTCGGGGCTGGTCTCTCGGGCTCCTCGGCCGTGCGCCGCGCGGGTTGCGCGCGGGCGGCCCGATCCCGGCGGCTCGCCACCGGTCCCCGGGCTCCGAGGATCGCTCCCGGATTCGGTTCCCAGGGCCGCCCTCGGCCGGCCGAGCATCGACGGCCCGGTAGGTAAGTCGGGCCGGAGGGCTCGGCAACGCCGCAGCGCGGCTTTTCCCCGCATGGCGGCGCGGATCGGGGGCGGGAACGGACGGTTTTGCAAAACCGGGCCAGAGCCTTACTGTGCGCCGCGCCCGGATCCGGGCAAGGGCCGGCCTGTTCCAGAGAGTATCATGATCGTTGCGCTGTTCGCGCTCGCCGCTGCCATGGTGATCGGCGGGAGCGCCGCCGTCATCCAGGGCTTCCCGTTCGTGCGCCTGGAGAGCGGGCTCGCCATGGTCATCGCCGGCTCGGTGACCGCCTCGGCGGGCGCGGTGCTGGCCGGCCTCGGCGTCGTGGTGGTCTATCTGCGGCGGGTCGAGCGCGGCTTGCGGAACCGCCCCGTGCCGGTGCCGACCGCGCTGCCGCCCTTCCCGGAGATGCCGCGCGCCGAGGCGCCCGCGCCGCGCCCGGTCCTGCCGGCGGCGCTCGGCGGCGCGGCCGGGCTCGGCGGTGCTGCCCTGGCGGCCGGCGGCCGCCGGCAGGCGGAGCCGACCTTCGAGGATACGCTGTTCGAGCCCGCTCCCCCGGAGCCCGCGCGCGAGCCCGAGCTGCCGATGCCGGGGCTCTCGCCCAAGCCTCCGCAGCCGGCCGAGGAGACTGCCGAGACGCCGGCTCACGACGCGTCCGTTCTGCCACGGCCCGCCGCGGAGGCGCCGCACCCGGCCGAACCCGCTGAACGCGATGCGACCCGGCCGCACGCGGAGCCGGACGACGGCGTCGGCCCGGAGGACGACCTGTTCGCGCGGCCCGACGCCACGGAGCCCGAGCGGCCGGAGCTGCGTCCGAGCCTCGATGCCGTGGAGGAGCCGGCCGCGCCGCTCCAGCAGGAGCCGCCGGCTCCCGAGCCGCTGGTGGCCCCCGAACCGCCCCGGGAGGCCACCCGGAAGGAAGTCGTGGGCAAGTACGCCTCGGGCGGCAACACCTACGTGATGTTCGCGGACGGCTCGATCGAGGCGGAGACGCCGCAGGGCCGCTTCACCTTCGCGTCGCTCGACGAGCTGAAGGCCTTCGTGGACGCGGGCGGCGAGCGCAGCGCCCGCGGCGCGGCCTGAAGGGCGCGCCCTATCCGGCCAGCGGGTTGAGCGTCCGGTTCCGGACCGGCAGCGGAGCCCGCATGGTGAGCGAGAAGCCCTCCGGGGCGTAGTCGGTCACGACCTCGGCCTGGACCTGGGCGGTCAGCACCCGCTGCAGCAGGCGCGAGCCGAAGCCTTGGCGGCGGGGCGGTTGCACCGGCGGCCCGCCGCTCTCGCGCCAGCGGAAGTGCAGGATGCCGGCCGCCTCGCCCGGCTCCAGCGACCACGTCACCGTGACCCGGCCGCGGCGGTTGGAGAGCGCGCCGTACTTCGCCGCGTTGGTGGTCAGCTCGTGGATCGCCATGCCGACCGGCACCGCCATCTCGGAGGGCAGGTCGAGATCGGGACCGAGGAGGACGACGCGCTCGTCCGCCGCGCCGGCCGCGCCGTCCTCCTCGGCGTAGGGCTTCAGCTCGTTGGCCAGGAGGTCGCGCAGGCTCGCGGTCTGCCAGGTGTCCTCGGTGAGGACCGTGTGGGTGTGCGCGAGGGATTTGATGCGGCCGACGAAGGCCTCGTAGAAGCTCTCGATGCTGGAGGCGGTGCGCGCCGTCGAGCCGACGATCGCCTGCACGGTCGCCAGCGTGTTCTTCACCCGATGGTGCAGCTCGCGGATCAGCAGCGTCTGGCGCTCCTCCGCGGTGCGCCGGTCGGTGACGTCGGCCACCACGCCGATCAGGCGGCGCGGCAGGCGGTTCGGCGCGTCGCGCTCGAAGCGCCCGGCCATGTCGATGGTGCGCCACGCCCCGTCGCTCTTGCGCCGGACGCGGCCCGTGACGTGCAGGATGTCGTCCTCCCGCAGCGCCCGCGAGATCGCGCTGCGCACCCGGTCGCGATCGTCGGGATGGAGGATGTCGTCGAGGAACTCGGACTTGCCGATGGTCCCATCCTCGGGCGTGCGCCCGAAGATCTCGAACATCCGCTCATTCTCCCAGAGCGCCTGGTCCTCGAGCATGTGCCACTCGAAGATGCCGAGCCGGGCGATCGAGGTCGCGGCGCGCAACCGGTGGTCGCGGGCCACCAGCTCGTCCCGGGCCTGGACCCGGGTGGTGATGTCCTGCAGCACGCCCGCGATGCCGGTGACTGCCCCGTCCGGGCCGCGGATCGGCTGGCCGCGGGTGGCCACGACCACCGTCCGCCCATCGTCGATCCGGCGCAGGGGCCCCTCGAAGGCGTAGGGTGCGCCCTCCGCCAGGCTGGTGCGGACGGCCGCCGCGAGCCGCTCCATCGCCTCCTCGGGCATGGCCTGCCGCAGCGTGTCCCAGGTCGGCGCGGTGCCGGCCGGTTGGCCAAGGATCTGTGCCGCGCGCCGCGACAGGATCACCCGGCCGCTCGCCCGCACCCAGCGCCACTCGCCGAGGCCCGCGGCGGCGAGCGCCTCGCGGTTCTCCTCGGAATGGGCCGCCGCGTCGGGATCGACCGCCTCGACGGTGAGGACCGGCCCGTTCCGGCGTACCCGGACGTCGAGCGCGGCGCCGTCGGCCCGGCGCCAGAAGCGGATGCCGTCGCCGGGCGTCTCACCGGGCGCGAGGAGGTCGGCGAGCGGGCGCCCGGCGAGCATGCCCGCAGGGTAGCCCAGGAGCGCGCAGAGGGCGGGGTTCGCCGCGCGCAGCCGCGCTCCGGTCTCGTCCAGAACGGCAAGGCCGACATCCGCCCGCGCGAAGGCGGCGCGAAACATCTCCTCGGCTCCCGCCGGATCGTGGTCAGTGCCGTCGCCCAAACCGCATCCTCGAACGCCCGGGCCGGTTCTCCGGCCCGGTGACGCCCCCGCCCGGGCGCGCACCATGGCCGGAGCGCGCCGCGGCGGCAAGGCCGCGCTTGGGGCGGCCGGTGGTAGCAGGACGTCGCGGATGCCTCAGCCGCGCGGGCGGCGGGCGAATTCCAGGTAGGTGGGCCGGCGGCCGGCCGCGATCGCCTTGGCCTCGTAGCGGGTGCCGGGCCAGCCCGGGAAGGGCTGCCGCCAGTCGTCTGCCGAGGCCGCCGTCCAGGCGAGGTCCGGGCAGCGGGCGGCCCGCGCCAGGGTCCAGCCGGCATAATCGTCGATGTCGCTGGCGAAGCGGAACACGCCGCCGTCCCTGAGGACGCGGGCGATCTCGGCGAGCGAGCCCTCCGAGACGAAGCGGCGTTTGCGCTGGCGGCGCTTCGGCCAGGGATCTGGGTACAGCAGGTAGACCCGGGCGAGGCACGCGTCGGGCAGCCGGGCGATCAGCGCGGTGACGTCCTCGTCGCGCACGCGCACGTTGCGCAGTCCCTGCTCGTCCACCGCGCGCAGCAGCTTGACCACGCCGTTGACGAAGGGCTCGGCCCCGATGATGCCGACATCCGGGTGGGCGGCGGCCTGGGCCGCGAGGTGCTCGCCCCCGCCGAAGCCGATCTCCAGCCAGACCTCACGAAGGTCGGGGACCGCGGGGAAGAGCGTCGCGGGGTCGAGCGCGCCGTCAGGGGGCACCGTGACCCGCAGCGCGGGCAGAAGCTCGGCGAGCCGGCGCTCCTGGCCCTCGCGCAGGCGCTTGCCCTTGCGGCGGCCGAAGAAGGCGCGCTCGGGCGCCCCTTCCGCGTCGTGGTCGCCCTCCGGCTCGGGAGGGAGCTGATCCCTCCCGTCCATCAGGAGGCTCAGAAGGCCGACTTCAGCTTGGCGGCGAGGTCGGTGCGCTCCCAGGAGAAGCCGCCGTCGGCCTCCGGCGCCCGGCCGAAATGGCCGTAGGCGGAGGTGCGGGCGTAGATCGGCTTGTTGAGCTGGAGCGCCGTGCGGATGCCGCGGGGCGAGAGGTCGAGGGCGTCCATCAGAACCGCCTCGAGCTTCGCCTCGTCCACGGTGCCGGTGCCGTGCAGGTCGACGTAGATCGAGAGCGGCTTCGACACGCCGATCGCGTAGGCGAGCTGGATCGTGGCGCGGCGCGCGAGGCCGGCCGCCACCACGTTCTTGGCGAGGTAGCGGGCCGCGTAGGCCGCCGAGCGGTCGACCTTCGTCGGGTCCTTGCCCGAGAAGGCGCCGCCGCCGTGGGGCGCCGCGCCGCCGTAGGTGTCCACGATGATCTTGCGGCCGGTGAGGCCCGCGTCGCCGTCCGGGCCGCCGATCACGAATTTGCCGGTCGGGTTGACGTGCCAGACGGTGCCCTCGTTGACCCAGCCCTCCGGCAGCGCCTTCAGGATGTAGGGCTCCACGATCGCGCGCACGTCGGCCGAGTCGAGCGACTCGTCGAGGTGCTGCGTGGACAGGACGATCTGGGTGATCTCGACGGGCTTGCCGTCGGCGTAGCGCACCGTGACCTGGCTCTTGGCGTCCGGGCCGAGCTTGGCCGCGTCGCCGTCCTTGGCCTTGCGGGCGTCGGCAAGGTCCTTGAGGATCTTGTGGGCGTAGAAGATCGGGGCGGGCATCAGCTCCGGGGTCTCGTCGGCGGCGTAGCCGAACATGATGCCCTGGTCGCCCGCGCCCTCGTCCTTGTTGCCGGCGGCGTCCACGCCCTGCGCGATGTCGGCCGACTGCGCGTGCAGGTGGATGGCGACGTCGTTGTTCTTCCAGTGGAAGCCGGACTGCTCGTAGCCGATGTCCCGCACGGCCTCGCGGGTCAGCTCCTCGAGGTCCTTGAACGTCACCGAGTCGGGGCCGCGCACCTCGCCCGCGATGACGATGCGGTTGGTGGTGGCCAGCGTCTCGACGCCGAGGCGGGCCTCGGGCATCGCCGAGAGGTAGGCATCGACCACCGTGTCGGAGATCCGGTCGCAGACCTTGTCCGGGTGACCCTCGGAGACGGACTCGCTGGTGAACAGGTAGTCTGAGCGCGGCATCGCGATGCACCCCGTGTGGCGGGCGCATCCTCGTTGCGGAGGCGTCGGGCCCGGATTGACGGTGCGGGTTCTCGCACCCGTCACCGCCGAGGGTCAAGCCGAAATGGCGAACGCGTCCGTTATTCCGGACGAAGTGGCCGAAACATCAGCCCCGTGGATCGTCCGGCCGCCCTCAGGCGCCCAGCTTGCGGCTGAAGACCTGGGCGGCTGCCGCTAAATCCTTGCGGACCGATTCGGGCAGGTGCTCGGTCATGCGCTGCGCCACCGCCTCGGCCAAGTTCTGAAGCTCGCCCTCCGCCTGATAGGAATGCTGCCGCCCCTCGCCGAACCCAGTCTGCGCGATGTCGTCGAGCCGGGGGGCGCCCTGGAAGAAATATTCCAGCGGGACACCGGTCATGCGCGAGAAGATGTCGAGATGGATCGCGCTGATGCGATTCGTGCCCTTCTCGTACTTCTGCAGCTGCGCCGCCGACATGCCGAAGCTCTCGGCCACGCGCCTCTGCGTCAGAGAAGCCTTGCGCCGCTGCTCGGCGATGCGCTGCCCGACATAGACATCGCGCTGATCGGTCTTCTGGCCTGCCATCACGCTCTCGCATTGCGGCCCGGTCGGCGTAGGCTCGGCCGTCGGGCTTGGATACGGTCAAGCTTAGGCGCAGTCGCGCGTTTTGTCACGGCGCGAACTGTTACAGAGTTGCGGCGAAGAGCGCCGCCTCCCCTGCATCCTAGCATGAAATCGGGGGTGGTGTCCCCGGCAGGGCTCGAACCTGCGACCCCAGGTTTCATCCCACTTCGGCTTCCGCCGCCGCCGCGGCCCGCGGCGTTCGTGGTCTGGACTATCCCTTCGCCCTAGGCGCGGATCCGGCTGGTCCGGCCCTTAGGCGCCGCCCGTCTAGTCTCTACACCTTCCGGCCGATGCTCGCGCATCCGTCCGGCTTGGCTCGGGATCGGCAGGGCGCGGGAGGCGCCTTGAGCTTTCCCCGACTTTGAGCGGATCCGCCGCGCAGTTTCCCGGCGCGGCGCCCAATTTGCGTTTAGGAAACCTGTGCTCTGTCCAGCTGAGCTACGGAGACACACCGCGGCTCTCATAGCATCCTCCAGCCTCCGGGCCAACCGTGGCCGGCCCGGTGGGTCGGAGCGCGGGCGGGCGGTGCGGATCGGCAGGGGGCAGGGCAAGGGAGGCCGCAGGGTAGGCGTCGTGCGGATCCTCCGGCTCGCGTGCGCCGCCGCATCCGTTCTGCTCGCCGTGCCGCTATCCCGCGGCCATGGCCCGGCCGCTGCGGCCGAGAGCGTGGCCTCGTGCCGGGCGGGTCCGGCCTGGACGGACCGAATCGCCGAGGTCGGTCCGCGCGGCGAGATCCGCCTCGCCTCCGGCGCCCGGGTTCTCCTCGATTCGCTGCACTGGCCGGCGGAACCCGTGGCGGGCGCGGCGCGGTCCTGGCTGGAGGCGCGCCGCGGGCGGGACCTCACCGTCGTCCCGCGCGGGACGCCCGACAGGTGGGGGCGCCAGCGCGCCGACATCGTTTCCGACATCGTTCCCGACGGCCTGCCGGAGGGCACCGAACCCGATCTCGCGGGCGGCCTCGCCGCCGCCGGGCTCGCGGCGATCGATCCGGGCGAGGCCGACGCGCTCTGCCGCCCGGCGCTGCTGCGGGTCGAGGCCGGTGCCCGCGCGCGCCGGCTCGGTCTCTGGCAGGTCCCGCTACCGGAGGCCCGGGACGCCGCCGCCCTGCGCGCGCTCGAGGGGCGCTTCGTCGTGGTCGAGGGTGTGGTCCGCCATGTCGGCGAGCGGTCCGCCCGCACCTACCTCGATTTCGTACGGCGGGGCGAGGACGGGCTCACGGTCACAGTGTCGAAACGCACTTGGCGCAGGGTGCTGGAACATGGTTTGAGTGCGGCGGGGCTCACCGGCCGGCGCGTGCGGGTGCGCGGCATCCTCGAGATCCGGCGCGGGCCGGTGATCGACGTGACGGTGCCGGAACTGGTCGAGCCGCTCGACGGGACGGAGGACGGGCGCCGCGGCGCCGATTCGGGGCATGCAGAGGGGCGCGGAACAGGCCGGGACCGGTGAGAGGCGCGCGTGCGCGCCTGCGGGCGTGCGGGCGAGGGTCCGCGCGCTGCTGGTCGGGTTCGGGCTCGCGGGCGTCCTGGCGGGCTGCGCCGCCGAGCAGACCGGCGCCGTGCTGGCGCCCGCCGCCGTCACCGTTCCGGCCGAGGCCCCGCGCACCACCGGCCGGCAGCGCCCGGCCGATTCGGACCACCTCAAGCTCGTCGCCTCCTTCGGCGGCGAGTACCGCTCCCCGGCCACGCTCCAGCTCCTCGGCGAGGTTACCGACCGGCTGGTGCGGGCGAGCGACCGGCCGGACCAGACCTACGCGGTGACGTTGCTCGATTCCTCTGTGGTCAACGCCTTCGCGCTGCCGAGCGGCCGGCTCTACGTCACCCGCGGCC
This sequence comes from Methylobacterium radiodurans, assembly GCF_003173735.1. Classification (NCBI taxonomy): domain Bacteria; kingdom Pseudomonadati; phylum Pseudomonadota; class Alphaproteobacteria; order Hyphomicrobiales; family Methylobacteriaceae; genus Methylobacterium; species Methylobacterium radiodurans. Next base: position 1,437,771 of record NZ_CP029551.1, read on the forward strand.
TCCTGGCGCTCGCCTCCGACACCTCGGAGATCGCCGCGGTGCTGGCTCACGAGATCGCCCACGTCACGCTCGCCCACGCCACCGCCCGCACGGAGCTTGAGCTGCGCTCGCAGCTCGTCAGCCGCGTGGTGGCGGACGTGCTGAACGACCCCACGACCGGCGCGCAGCTGCAGAACCAGTCCCGCTTCGCGCTCGCCCGCTTCTCCCGCGAGCAGGAACTGGAGGCGGACGGCGTCGGCGTCCGGACGCTGGCGCGGGCGGGCTACGACCCCTACGGCGCGGGCCGCTTCCTCACGAGCCTCAACCGCACCCTGGCGCTCAAGACCGGCACCGGGGCACCGGGCGAGCCCGACATGCTGGCGACCCATCCGGGCACGGCCGAGCGCATCGCCCTGGTGACGCGGGCCGCCCGCCGCAGCGGCGCGCCGGGAATCGGCGTGGACGACCGGGCGCGCTACCTCGCGGCGATCGACGGGCTCGCCTACGGCGACAATCCCGGCGAGGGCGCGGTGCGGGGCCGGCGCTTCATCCATCCGAGCCTCGGCATCGCCTTCGAGGTTCCGGACGGCTTCGCGATCGAGAACACCCGCAACGCCGTGCTGGGCACCACGCCGGAGGGCAGCCGCCGCCTGCTCTTCGATCAGGTGGACGCGGAATCCGGCCAGGGCCTCGATGCGGTGCTCAAGGCGACGTGGAACGACGCGATCGAGCCGGGCTCGGTGGAGCTGCGCGAGGTCGGCCCCTACCCGGCCGCCACCGCCCTGTCGCGCGGCAAGGACTGGACCTTCCGGCTCGCGGCGCTCCGGGTGGGCGATGCCACCTACCGCATGATCATGGCCGCCAAGGGCGCGACCGACCCCGATCCCGCCTTCCGGCGCTGGATCGCGAGCCTGGCGGCCGTCTCCCCGTCCGAGACGCAGGCGCTGCGCCCCCTGCGCCTTCAGGTGGTCCAGGCCTCCTCGCAGAGCGCCGAAGACCTCGCCCGCCGCATGGCCGTGCCCGACCGGGCCCTCGACCGCTTCCTCGTCCTCAACGGGCTGGAGCGCGGCGCCGCCCTGCGGCCGGGCCAGAGCTACAAGATCGTGACGGAGTGATGCCGCGTCCGCGCGCCCGGATCGATGAGCCGGAGCGCGGATCGGGTGCCCGCCCTCAGGGCGTCCGGTAGGCGGAGCCGTCCTCGGCGCGCCGGGGCCGCTCGACGTAGCGGCCCTGGTCCGGCACGGCGATGCGGTCGAAATCGGCCGCGAGCGCGTCGAGGCCGCGGCGCAGCTCGGTCCCGGCGAGGGCCCGGCCATGCCCGGTGATCGCGAGGTCCGGCATCAGGGCGGCCAGCGCCCGAACCGAGTCGCGCGCGGCCGGCCAGTCGATGGTCAGGTACTTGGGCGGCCCGTGGATCTCGGGCGTCTGCACGATCGACTCGTAGGCCGACTCGCTCGCCGTGGTGATGAAGGCATCGCCCGCGATCACCGTGCGGTCACTCTCGCGCCACAGGGAGACGTGGCCGGGCGAGTGGCCGGGCGTGTGGATCCAGCGCCAGCCCGGCAGTTCCGGGATGTTGCCGTCCTCGGGCAGGTCGCGCAGCTGCGCGGAGACGTCCACGGGCTTCGTCGGGAAGAGCGGCGAGGCCAGCGCCATCGCGCCGCCGCCGACGCTCGCGTCGCCCGGAGGGTAGGCGGCGCTGCCGTCGAGATAGGGCCGCTCCAGGCGGTGGGCGTAGACCGGCACGTTCCAGGCCGCCGCCAGATCCTCCAGCACGCCCACATGGTCGAAATGCCCGTGGGTGAGCAGGATCGCGGCCGGCCGCGCGCCGCCAAAGCGGGCCTCGGCCGCGGCCTCGATCCGCGCCCGGGTGCCAGGGAAGCCCGCATCGACCAGCACCCAGCCGGCCTCGCCGGGCCGCCCGATATAGGCGACGTTGACGATGACGTGGCGCTGGTAGGCGAGGTCGGGCCGGACCTCGTGGGTGGCGTCGTCGCGCTCGGCATCGGCGCGCGGATCGTCCGCCCGCGCGTTCGGATCGACCCGGATCTGCTGGACCATCGACTCTCTTCCGGCTCTCGTTCCATCTCCCCCGAGAGGTCCAACCCGGCAGGCACATGCCGGATCCTGAAGCGGCGGGGCCGTGCAGCCGGGCCCACGTGGGACCGGCGATCACGGCTTCGTAAGAGAGCGGACCGGCGCGTCGTCAGCGGCGCCGGGCGGATCGACTTAAGATCCGAGCCGCATTCATCAAATCGTCATCGATGCGAAATTGCAACCGCTGTCGAAAGTCGTCGCCGGACCGGTTCTTCTGCCACAGAAAAGCGATAAGGGTCGGTTCGTTGCGGGCAATCGAACGGACGCGCGAATCCTTCGCCGGCTCGCCTGATGCCAGACCTGCCCCGGACCGACGCCGAGACACCGATGGACGCCCGCAATCCTCTGGAGCCCGAAGCGCGTACCGGCGAGGCGCGCGCCCCGCGCCGCGTCGGTCTCCTGCCCGTCGCCGCCGTCCTGCTCGGCCTCGTCGCGCTGGTCGCGGCCGTGGCCGTGTTCCCGCAGCCCGTGCGCGACGCCGCGGAGCGCGCGATCGCCTTCGTTCAGGGCCTTACCGGTGGCGGCGAGGCCGCGGAGGAGGCGGCGGAGCGGGCCGAGGTGGCCTCCTCGGCCGAGCGCATCTTCCGCCCGACGCGGGAGCAGCGCGCCGCCTTCGAGATCCATCCGGTCGCCACCATGACCTTCCGGCCCGAGGGCACGGCGGAGGGGCGCATCGCGCTCAACGAGGACGACAACGTGCCGGTTGCCGCGCCCTATTCGGGCCGGGTCACGAAGGTTCTGGCGCGGGCGGGCGACGAGGTGAAGGCCGGCGCCGTGCTGCTGACGCTGGAGGCCACCGACATGGTCCAGGCGCAGAACGACTACCAGGCCGCGCTCAACAACCTGCAGAAGCAGCAGGCGCTGCTGAAGCTCGACCAGACCATCGCGGCCCGCCAGCAGGAGCTGTTCGCCGCCCGCGCCGTGGCGCTGAAGGACTACCAGTCCGCCCAGAACGACGTGATCGCGGCCCAGAGCGACCTGAAGACCGCCGAGGCGACGCTGGACGCGGTGAAGAACCGCCTGCGCCTCATGGGCAAGACCGATGCGGAGATCGCGGCCTTCGAGAAGAACGGCCGGCTCAGCTCCGAGGTCGAGATCCGGGCGCCGATCGCCGGTACCATCGTGCAGCGGAAGGTCGGCGTCGGTCAGTATCTCTCCTCGTCGAGCGACCCGTCCTTCGTCATCGGCGACCTCTCGACCGTCTGGCTGATCGCCAACGTGCGCGAGAGCGAGATCCCGAAGATCCGTATCGGCCAGGAGGTCGAGGCGCGGGTGGCCGGCTTCGGCGCGCGCATCTTCAAGGCACGGGTCAACTACATGGCGGCCAGCCTCGACCCGGCGACGCGCCGGCTCGCCGTGCGCAGCGAGGTCGACAACCCCGAGCGCCTGCTCAAGCCCGAGATGTTCGCGACCTTCACCATCGTCACCGGCAAGCCGCAGCCCTCGCCCGCGGTGCCGCTGGCCGCGATCGTCTACGAGGGCGCGGCGGCCCATGTCTGGGTGGCGAAGGCGGACGGCAGCATCGTTGCCCGCGCGGTCAAGCTCGGGCTGATCAACGGCGAGAACGCGCAGGTGGTCGAGGGACTGAACCCGGGCGAGGAGGTCGTCACCCGCGGCGCCCTGTTCATCGACCGGGCCGCCTCCGGCGACAAGGCCTCCTGAGGGAGCCGGGGGGCCTGCCATGAACAGCCTGATCGTCTTCTCGCTCCGCCAGCGCGTCCTGGTCTTCCTGGGCTTCCTGGTGATGATGGGGCTCGGCTACGCGAGCTACACCCAGCTCAACATCGAGGCCTATCCCGATCCCGTCCCGCCGCTCGTGGACGTGATCACCCAGAATCCCGGCCAGTCCGCCGAGGAGATCGAGCGCTACATCACGATCCCGCTGGAGGTCGCGCTCGCCGGCATCCCGAACGCCACGGTGGTGCGCACCATCTCGCTGTTCGGCCTCTCCGACGTGAAGGTGCAGTTCAATTACACCTACACGTACGAGCAGGCGCTGCAGCGCGTCCTCAACCGCCTCTCGCAGCTGCCGCCCCTGCCGAACGGGGCCCAGCCGCAGATCTCGCCGACGAGCCCGGTCGGCGAGATCATGCGCTACAAGCTCGTCGGCCCGGCGGGCTACTCGTCCGCCGACATGAAGACCCTGCAGGACTGGGTGCTGCAGCGCCGCTTCAAGGCGATTCCCGGCGTCGTGGACGTCACTGCCTTCGGCGGCAAGGCCAAGGAGTACGAGATCGCGGTCGACCTGAACCGGCTCCAGGCGCAAGGCCTGACGCTGGTCCAGCTGGTGACCGCGCTGAACAACTCCTCGATCAATGTCGGCGGCCAGACGCTCAACGTCGGCGAGCAGGCGGCGGTGGTGCGCGGCATCGGCCTGATCCGGGACATGGACGACATCCGCGACACCATGCTGACGCAGGTCAACGGCGTGCCGGTGCTCGTGAAGGACGTGGCCGAGGTGCGCGTCTCGAACGCGCCGCGGCTGGGCATCGTCGGTCACGACGACCAGCCGGACGTGGTCGAGGGCATCGTGCTGATGAGCCGCGGCGGCCAGAGCCTGCCGACCCTGAAGCGCGTCGAGGCCGAGATCGACCGGATCAACAACTCCACGATCCTGCCGCCAGACGTGAAGATCCAGCGCATCTACGACCGCTCGGGGCTGATCCACACCACCACCCACACGGTGATGCACAACCTCGTCTTCGGCGTGGTGCTGGTCTTCGTGGTGCAGTGGCTGTTCCTCGGCTCACTTCGCAGCGCCATCATCGTGGCGGCGACCATCCCCTTCGCGCTGGGCTTCGCCATCCTGATCCTGGTGGTGCGGGGCGATTCCGCCAACCTCCTGTCGCTCGGCGCCATCGATTTCGGCCTGATCGTGGACGCCACCGTGATCATGGTCGAGAACGTGTTCCGGCACCTCGCCGAACCGCACCTCTCGAAGGGCCAGCGGGCGCCGGGCGGGCTCACGGGCCGGCTCGGCACCATCGCGATCGCGGGCGCCGAGGTGAACCGGGCGATCTTCTTCTCGGCCACCATCATCATCGTGGGCTTCCTGCCGCTCTTCACGATGACGGGCGTCGAGGGCCACATCTTCGGCCCGATGGCCAAGACCTACGCCTACGCGCTGGTGGGCGGTCTGATCGCCACCTTCACGGTCTCGCCGGCCCTCTCCGCGCTCATCCTGCCCAAGCACGTCGAGGAGCGCGACACGCTGATCGTGAAGCTGCTGCGCTTCGGCCACGAGATCATCCTGAAGTTCGGCCTGCGCAACCGGATCCTGTCATTGGCCGTGACGCTCGCGATCCTGCTCGTCTCGGGGCTCGCCGCGCGCAATCTGGGCCTGGAATTCCTGCCCAAGCTCGAGGAGGGCAACCTCTACGTGCGCGGCACCATGCCGGCCTCGATCTCGCTGGAGGCAGGCAACGCCTACGTGCAGCGCCTGCGCAAGATCTTCCAGGAGGTGCCCGAGGTCGTCACCGTGATCTCGCACCAGGGCCGGCCCGCCGATGGCACCGACGCCACCGGCTTCTTCAACTGCGAGATCCTGGCGCCCCTGAAGCCGATCGACCAGTGGCGGAAAGGTCTCGACAAGGAGACCCTGATCCGCAACCTCTCGAAGCGCCTGGAGCAGGAATTCCCCGGCATCGAGTTCAACTTCTCGCAGTATATCGAGGACAACGTCCAGGAGGCGGCCTCGGGCGTGAAGGGCGAGAATTCGGTCAAGATCTACGGTTCCGATCTCGCGCAGATCACCAAGACCGCTGAGGCGGTCAAGGCGGTGCTCGCGACGATCCCCGGCATCACGGATCTGGCCGTCTTCGCCTCGCTGGGCCAGCCGACGGTCCGCATCGACGTGGACCGGCAGAAGGCCGCCCGCTTCGGCCTCTCGATCGGCGACGTGAACACCACTGTGGCGGCCGCGATCGGCGGCCAGACCGCGGGCGACCTCTACGAGTACGGCTCGGACCGGCACTTCCCAATGCGGGTGCGGCTGGCGCGCGAGTACCGTTCCTCGCTGGAGACGATCCGCAACATCACCATCGGCGCGCCGAACCCGTCGGGCGGCGTGGTGCAGGTGCCGCTCTCGGAGATCGCCACCGTCGAACTCGTCTCGGGCGCGGCCTTCATCTACCGCGAGGACCAGGAGCGCTACATCCCGGTCAAGTTCTCGGTGCGCGGGCGCGACCTCGGCAGCGCGGTGCTGGAGGCGCAGGCCCGCGTCGAGCGGGAGGTGGAGATGCCGGCCGGCTACCACATGGAGTGGGTCGGCCAGTTCACGAACCTCCAGGACGCGGTCGCCCGCCTCAGCCTCGTCGTGCCGTTGACGCTGGTGCTGATCGCGCTGCTCCTGTTCATCAACTTCAACTCGGCCACCGACATGCTGCTCACCCTCTCGGTGATCCCGATGGCGATGATCGGCGGCATCCTCGCGCTGTTCTTCACCGCCACGCCCTTCTCGATCTCGGCGGCGATCGGCTTCATCGCGCTCTTCGGCATCTCGACCATGGAGGGCGTGATCCTGCTGGCCTACTACAACCAGCTCCTCGACGAGGGGATGGAGCGGGCCGAGGCCGTCTGGCACGCCTCGATCGTGCGGATGCGGCCGGTAATGATGACCTGCGTGGCGGCCTGCGTCGGCCTGCTGCCGGCCGCGGTCTCCACCGGCATCGGCTCGCAGGTCCAGAAGCCGCTGGCGCTGGTGGTGGTCGGCGGCATCCTGCTCGCCCCGAACCTGATCCTCGTGGTGCTGCCGGTGCTGATCTCGCTGTTCTCCCGGCGGAAGACCAACCGCGACGCCGTGCCGGCCCAGCACCACCACACGGCGGCGGCGTGATGCGGGCGCAACAGGCGCGTGCGGCCGCGATGCTGCGCCGCGGGCCAGCGTTGACAGGGGCGGTCCCGGCGTCCCTCTACGAGGGGCACGATGCCAAGGTGGGGGCCGGCGGCGCGATGGTGGCAGGAGATGGACGGAGGGCGCGCAGCGCGTCCCGCCTGCTTGCCGGGTTGCTCTGCGCCGGGCTCGGCGCGGGCGTCTCCGCCTGCGCGGTCGGGCCGAACTTCGTGGCCCCGGAGGACCCGCCGGTCACCCGCTACACGCGGGAGGCGCTCAAGAACCCGACCGCGGCCGACAACATCACCACGCGCCAGGGCGGCTCGGCCGACCAGAGCTTCGTCGCGGGCGCGGACATCCCGGGCGAGTGGTGGAAGCTGTTCCGCTCGAAGGCGCTGAACCGCCTCGTCGAGGAGGCGCTCGCCAACAACCCGAACCTGGAGGCGGCCCAGGCCAGCCTGCGGATCGCGCAGCAGAACGTGCTCGCCCAGAAGGGCACGCTGTTCCCGACGCTCTCGGCCACGCCGCAGGCGCAGGGCGCGCGCGCGCCGGGCCTCGACCTGCAGTCGCCGCTGCAGAACGACAACCGCTACCTCTACAGCCTCTTCACCCCGCAGGTCGCGGTCACGTTCAACCCGGACGTATTCGGGAGCAACCGCCGCCAGATCGAGGCGCTGGAGGCCCAGGCCGAGAACCAGCGCTTCCAGCTGGAAGCCGCCTATCTCAGCCTCACCGCCAACGTGGTCACGGCAGCGATCCAGGAGGCGTCCCTGCGCGCCCAGATCGACGCGACGAAGCGGGTGATCCAGGCCCAGACCGAGGTTCTGGACCTCTACAACAAGCAGCTCAGGCTCGGGCAGATCGCGGGCGCCGACGTGGTGCAGCAGCAGGCCGCGCTCTCGGTCTCCCAGCAGCTTCTGCCGCCGCTCGAGAAGCAGCTCGCCCAGCAGCGCAACCTGCTCACCGCGCTGACCGGCCGCCTGCCGAGCGAGGAGGTCGCGCAGACCTTCACGCTGGCCCAGCTGCGCCTGCCGACCAAGCTGCCGGTCAGCCTGCCGTCCCGCCTCGTGCAGCAGCGCCCCGACGTGAAGGCGGCCGAGGCCCTGGTGCAGCAGGCCTCCGCCAATGTCGGCGTCGCGGTGGCCAACCGCCTGCCGCAATTCACCATCTCGGCGACCGGCGGCGCCAGCGCCGTGCGCATCGCCCAGCTCTTCAACCCGGGCGCGGGCTTCTTCACCATCATCGGGCAGGCGACGGCACCGATCTTCGACGCCGGCACGCTCTACCGGCGACAGCGCGCCTCCGAGGAGGCGCTGACCCAGGCGCAGGCGCAGTACCGCGCCACCGTGGTGGGCGCCTTCCAGAACGTCGCCGACGCGCTCCGCGCGCTCCAGGCGGACGCGAGCGCGGTCGCGGCGGCGTCGGCCGCCGAGAAGGCGACCGGCGAGAGCCTCGGGCTGATCCGCAAGCAGTTCGAGGCGGGCGCCATCAACGCCACGCAGGTGCTGATCGCCCAGCAGAGCTACCTCTCGGCGCTCGTCACCTCGGCCTCGGCGCGCGCCACCCAGTACGCCGACACCGCGGCCCTGTTCCAGGCGCTCGGCGGCGGCTGGTGGAACCGCGTGGACGTGGCGGTGCCCCCGCCGGAGACGGACCCGGCGAAGTTCTTGTGAGCGGCACGGCCGCGACGTCATGCTGATCCGCCCCGCCCGCCCCGAGGATGCCGACGCGCTCTGGTCGATCCTGGAGCCGGTGATCCGCGCGGGCGACACCTACACGCTCGACGCCGACATGGACCGGGCGGCGGGGCTCGCCTACTGGCTCGCGCCCGACAAGGTGACCTTCGTGGCGGAGGCCGAGGGCGCCGTCCTCGGCACCGCCTACATCCGTCCCAACCAGGCCGGCGGCGGGCGGCACGTCTGCAATTTCGGCTTCATGACGGCCGCGTCCGCGACCGGCCGCGGCGTGGCGCGGCGGATGTGCGAGCACGCGCTGGACCATGCCCGCGCCTGCGGCTACCGGGCCGTGCAGTTCAACTTCGTGGTGAGCACGAACGTGCGGGCGGTGCGCTTGTGGGAGTCGCTCGGCTTCGACACCGTCGGCCGCCTGCCGCAGGCCTTCCGGCATCCGACGGCAGGCTACGTGGATGCCCTGGTGATGTACCGGACGCTCTGACAGGCCCGGGATCCCCAAGGTCCCAAGACCTTGGGCAGGACCAGGGCGAAGCCCGGGATGCCGGCTCAGGCCCCTACCGCGCTCAGCACGATCTCCCGCCGGTGCGGGCGGTCGCGGTGCTCGATCAGGTAGATGCCCTGCCAGGTGCCGAGCGCGAGGCGCCCGCCGGAGACCGGGATCGTCAGCCCGGAATCCGAGAGCAGGGTGCGGATATGGGCCGGCATGTCGTCCGGACCCTCGCTCCCATATGCATTCCACAAACGCTATAGATACCCGCAAGGTGTTGAGGTTTCAGCCATGCGTATTGCGTACTCGTACATCCGGATGTCCACCGGCCGGCAGATTAAGGGCGATTCGCTCCGCCGACAGTTGGAGGCAGCGCGGACCTGGGCTGAGGCGAAAGGATATCGTTTGGATGATGGTCTGCGCGACATAGGCGTCTCTGCTCATAGGGGGAGGAACAAGACCAAAGGTGCGCTGGCCGGTTTCTTCAGAGCGGTCGAGGACGGCACCGTAGAAGCGGGCTCGATCCTACTGATCGAGAATGTCGATCGACTAAGCCGTGAAAAGCCACTTGCCGCGCTCGATACTCTGCGTGCCCTCCTCCAGGCGGGAATCGTCGTCGTTCCGCTCGATCTTGGCTGGGAATTGGATGAGGAGGTTCTGAATCGGGAACCATGGCGGCTACAAGCGCTGCTTTCGATGATGGAGAGGGCGCATAATGAGTCCGCCACGAAGTCGCACCGTGGCCTTCAGGTAATGGAAACAAAGCGTCGCAGGGCCGTGGACGGCATCCCATTCTCCACAATCGGGCCGGGCTGGCTGGACAACAACGGCGATGGCTGGATCGTGGTCGAGGCGAAGGCGGCGATCATCCGCGAGATGTTCGAACTCGCGGCGAGCGGGGTCGGCTCGTACAGGATTGCAATCGAGTTTACCCGCAAGGGATACCCGACCTTCGGCGGGGCCAAGCATTGGGGATCGAGTTATGTCTCCAAAACCCTACGCAACGAGGCGGTAGTAGGCACGTGGCAGCCCCATCGGGAAGATGAGAATGGCAGGGTTCTCAAAATGGGTGAGCCCATCTTGAACCACTTTCCTGATATTATTTCGAAAGATCTCTTTCTCCGGGTCCAGCGCCAGATCCTTCCGAAGAACTCTCGTGGCGCTAAGGGCAGGCACTTCAAGAATTTGTTCACTGGCCGATGCCGCTGTGCAGCCTGCGGCGATCCCATTCAAGCCCCACCTCCCCAGCCTCACGGATTCCGGGCTGCGCCGCACGCTGGATTCCCTGGTCGAGGCGGGATTCACCGTCCGCATGGTCGAGGACACGGCGCGCAACTCTAAGATGCCGCACCTCTACTACTGGTCCTCGGAATCTCTGAAGGTTCTGGATCTGGCTGGTTCGGATCTCGCCGTCACCCTCCCGGCAGCCATGCGTGAACCGCAAGGCTCGGAGGATATCTCCTTGGTCGAAATGCAGCCAACGCATTTCGACCAAGTTTCGACGGGTTTCGACTATAATAGAAATATATCCTCCTTAGGGGAGGATATTATGGTCAAAACTCGGTCGAAACTCTCCGGGGATTCGGTAGATTGGCGAGCCCGCACGAAGGCTTACGCTGAAAATCAGGGACGCGGTCGTTTCGACCGAGTTTCGACCAAGCATGGTCGAAAGGGCGTTCCCGAGGGCTTCGACCTTCCCCCGGTCGAGGTGATCCCATCGAACGAGGTGATCGGGGGAGTCCCCTTAGTCGGCCGCACACCTGACGGGCGTCCCCTCACGGGCTCCGTGGCCGGCATGGAGGCGCTGTTCGAGCAACAGGCCGCTGCACGCCTCGCTGCTGTCCGACCGATCAAGCCCAGGCTCGTGGACGACAGCGACCCGTTCTCGGACGCGGCCATCAGCAAGCGCGTAGGCTTTACCGTGAAGTCGAAAGGGGAGACGCGGGAGGAGCGGGCCGCTCGGATCGCTGAGGAGGACGCCGAGCGGAGACGGCTCGTTGAGGCGGCGATCCGGCGGCGCCTCCAGGCATCGATCGAGTCAGAGGCCGAGACGACCATCTTCCTGATGACCACACCCGAGGGGCGGGAAGCCGTGAACGCCGTGATGCGGGAAAAGGCGGAACTGAAGGCTGAGCCCATGTGGAAGCCGAAGCATGCCGAGGCGGACGAGGACGCCGCGTGACCCTACTCCAGCGGCTCGGGCCAGCGCATCCGATAGGCGAGCGCCGCGTTCTCGTCCGCGATCACCACCTCGGCTCGGTGGCACTCGGCGTCCGCCTCGTTGATGCGAACGAAGAACTCCGCCTGAGGGGCATGCTCGGCCATCCAGTCGAGAAATTCGTCCGGATCATGGGGCAGCCAGACGTGCAGATCCTCGTTGTCCCGGTCCGCCATGCCGAAGATGAGTTCTATCGGCCAGCCCTCGCCGGCTGTCGCATCGTCCTCGCTGGTGCTGATCACGAAACTGTGAAGGTGGCGCATCACGTCCACCGCATCCGGAATGCGAAGGCGTGGTCGGCGTTCTCGATGACAAGCTCGAAGGCCATGTCGAGCGACCGACCGGGACGGTCCCGGATCACCCGGAACGTCGCCTCCGGTATGTGCTCGGCCAGCCACTCGAACAGTTCCTCGCGGTCCTCTCCGAAGCTGCCCTCAGCCACCCAATCCTGAACGTGCTGATCCGCGCGGGCCTCAGCGAGGGTCCATGTCTGAGCGACCGGCCACTGGCGGGTGTCCGCGTCATCATCGTGGTCAACATAGAGGGGGATGATCATAGCCATGGACCGGACCCTACGGCCCGGCCCTTACGATCCCCCTGCGTCCGGCTTGCGGAATCGCTCGACCGGTTTCACCGGCAGGTCACCCCAGAGGTGCCGGTACACAAGTTCGTGATCCGCGAGGACGAGTTGCCCCGCGTTGCCGTACGCGTAGCCGGGCGGCGCCGGCTCGGTGGTCGGTGCCTTCGCCTCAAGCGCTTGCGGACCCTCGGTGTAGAGAATCCGCTCGCGCATCAGGAAATCGACCTGCTGCTCAAGCTCGGACACGTATGCACACAGTGCTGCAAGTTCGGCCTCACCGATCATGTGCAACCTGCCCGATCTGAGCTAGTCGGCCGAGTGTGCTGAACCTGAGGATCACTGCCACGGATCACCCCCGAGAAGCCCCTCAGGAGGCTGCTGAGCAGCCCTGGCGTCCGACTCAGCGCGCATGGCTTCCTCGCGCTTCATCGCCTCGTACAGGCCAGAGGGATCGTAGAAGGCATACGCCTTGCGCCGTCCGGTTCCGGGCTTTGAGCGGAGGTCGTGCTGGAATCGATCGGGACCGAAGGATTCGCCGTCGAGGAAGACGACGCATTCCATCGGCCCAGCCTTCTGGCGCCTCACGATGATGAACTGACCGATGTAGCTGATGTTCTCGCGCTTCGAGCCGATCCGCCCGACCTTCACCCACTCGGTGTCCTCGCAGACCGCAATCGCAGTGCAGGTCTCGTGCGCGGCCTCATACTCAGCGAATTGCTCGGCAGTCATCTCCCCAGCTTCCAGCTTGCGCTGCGCCCACCTGTACGTGAGCTTCGATTCAGCCAGTTGAACAGTGCGCTTCCAATACGGGTTGAACAGATTCAGCCGGCCTTCGCAGTACGCCTCCAGCATCATGGTGTGCTGAGACTGTCCCTGCTTCACCTTGCCGTTCTCGAAGAACTGAAACTGCATCACCTGAATCACACCGATGGGCGGGCACGGCTTCAGCGGCTGCGGCTTCTTGTTTGTTTTGGGTTTCATAAATGAACTCTAATGTCTGTTTAAGTATGGACTTAATATAAGCTCTGGATGATTCGTACTCAATAAAATTCTCATTGTCTGATATGTATCCTTGAAGAGAGAAGATACAACGTTGTATATACAATGAAAATTTCACGATTTCGGCAGGGCCTCAATCAAGACAACGCGGAATCTCGCCGCGCTTCGCGCGCTCACGACTGCGTCGTTCGTCCGCTCGATTCCGAAGGCGATCGGTTCCTCGGCCTCAAGGCTCTCGGAACCGGAAACGGTCAAGATGTGCTCAGGACAAGCCTTCGCTCAATCCAAAATGCGAAGCCGAATGGGGAGCGCAACTCCGTGCCTTGAGCGCGAAAAATCGCGCTCGGCATGGTGGCTTTTGCCGGCGCCTATTCAAAGAGGCGCAATCAGGCAGCCGAGTCGCTGGCAGCCCCCACCGCGCCATGCTGGCTCCGAATGCCAACATCAATTGGAGCGAGCTTGCAGCTAGAAGGACCGCTAGAAGCGGGGTAGCGCCTTGTTCCGATACACCCCTTCTCACCGCCGCGAGAATCCGGACCGAACGACATGAGCCAGGATGCCAGCACCGACGCAGACCGAGGCGCCCGAGCGGTTCTCCGCGTGTGGATCGACTTCGTCTGCCCCTATTGTCTCCTGGGCGAGCAGGTCATCCGAGCCGCTACCGAGGGGCTTGAGGTGGCCATCGTCTGGATGCCGTTCGAGTTGCGCCCCTACCCAACTCCAACCCTACGGCCGGAGGACGAGTATCTGCCAATAGCGTGGAAGCAGGGCGTCTACCCCGCCGCCGAGCGTATGGGCATCACCATCCGGCTGCCAACCATCTCCCCGCAGCCGTACACCCGAAAGGCGTTCCTCGGCCTTCAGTACGCGGCTGAGCAAGGCCAGGGCGACGCCTACGTCGATGCGGTTCTGCGCGCGTTCTTCCAGCAAGATCGCGATATCGGCCAAACCGACGTGCTCAAGGCGATTTTGCACGATCTCGGCCTCGATCCCTCGGGCGTCGATGCAGTGCTGGGCTCGCCGCTCCACGCGGAGCGCCACGATGCGGCGTTGCGCGAGGCGCAGGAGGCGGGCATCCGTGCCGTCCCCTCGGTTGCGGTCGGGAATCGGCTGTTCTCGGGGATTCCTCAGCCCGAAGCACTGCGAGGCGAAGTCATCCAGCAAATTACCTAGCAGGGGTATCCCAACATGCACGTTAGGGAACCGGCATGCAAGAATCAATTTCGTAGCAAGCTGTCAAGCTTTCAGTATCTAATCAAAGGAGAGTTAATGTCATATACAACGTAATGTGGGTTTTGTTTGTGATCGCTGACTTCTTTTATACCATCTAATATTTGACCATCTGCGATAGCGACGGGTAGATCAGGCGTCAAAGACAGAAAATTATGCAGAGAGTAGCTGAAGGCGCCTCTTGACTGTTTGCTCGGCCCAACTGCGCGCAGATCTGCTGCAGTTTCGTTGTCCTTGCAGGCTGAAAGAATATTGTATGGACCTATTTCTTTATCTCTCGCTGGACGCCCCTTAAGATCGAAAACATCCAAGCATCGGTTGCTAACGACCTCTACAATATTGTCATTTATTACATCGAGTTCTCTTATCATGGTTCCGGAATGGCACATGTCGTAAATCGCGGTGAACTTGATCCGACTATCAATGTACTTGTTGTACATACCATGCAAATCGTTGTCCCTGATGAGAGATGTGAATGTGCCCTCATAGGGAACTAAACATTCATCTTTTTTGTCTGATTCCGACTGATCTTGCGATGCCGCCTGAGTTCCATGGCCGGAAAATGCAAAAATCAATGTGTCGCCCGGACTGGCCGTTCCCAACATGTAATCTAGTCTGCTCAATATAGATTGCTTCGTCGCAGAAGTATCCGTCAAAGATTCGATATCATCAACGTTGAAATTGTAAGGCCCGCTGACAAGAAGACGTTTCAAGCTGTCGATATCATTTAGGCAGCCCTTCAAATCGAAGCTCCGATTTGAGTAGGTGTTGATGCCAACCATCAGCGCTCGTTTAGCCATAGCATGTCCTCAGTATCAACGAGTTTAACGTCGTCCGAATGCCCTAATGGTTGGCAAGAACTTTTACTATATCTGAGGTGTATCAGAACATACCTTGAACTATATTCTGATTATAACTGATCCACTAACTTCGCAGCCTCTCTCTTCTACAACGCCAGGGAAATTTCTTGTTGTGTCGGCGCCTTGACCCATGACCATCAAGAAGTTCTTTTTCAGATCTTGAAATATAGCCGGAGCTAGGTCTGTGTCGAAGAATGATTTTAGTCCAGCCTCATCCTGAGGAAGCAGGCTAGCATCCCGGCAAGTGCCGCCGAAAGTGATCTCAACAGGCATTTCGGAACTCCCTTGCAGCCCCTGCGGCTACAGGCGACATTCTGCCGTACAGGTGGAACTTGAAAAACGGTAAAATAGGTACTAGCTCGCACTACCTGCGCAAGAATATTATCAAAGACCGCAGGAAAGAATTCTGAGAAAGCAAGTATTGCATCATAAATTCTCTGCCTAAGCCGTTACGCGGCATCAGGATCTCAGGTGATGTTTCGACTATTCGCCGCGATCACTGGTCTGAGAATCCGGAAAACGCTGCGCACCCCGATTCCAAGCTCCTTGGCGATGGCTGCCTTTTTCATACCAGCAGCGGCAAGCTCCTTGACCTGCTGGGTCTTCGCGCGCGCGGTGGGTGCGCGTCCCCGGTACTTCTTCTCCGCCTTGGCCTTCGCGATTCCCTCCCGCTGACGCTCCAGCATCATCTCGCGCTCGAACTGCGAGATGCTGGCCAGCAGGTTCAGCATCAGCTTACCGGTCGGCGTCGCGGTATCGAGGCTGAGATTCAGAACGCGCATCTCTACCCCCTTCTGCCCCAGGCGGGCCTGGATTCGGCAGAAGTCGGGAACGCTCCGTGAGATCCGGCTCAGGTCCGTGACGACCAGGGTGTCGCCCTCACGGGACCACTCGATCGCTTGCTCCAGTCCAGGCCGAGGCCCAACGGCCGAGGTCTGCTCCTCGAACAGCCTCCCGACGCCGGCAGCGAGCAACGCCCGCCTCTGCGCCTCAAGACCAGCTTCCTGTTCAAGGGTCGAAGTGCGGGCGAGGCCAATCAGCATCCGGAATCCTCCGTGCCACACAGATTCAAGAGATTCTGGCACAACCGTGCCAATGCTCAAGCTCAACGTGTGTGGCATGCTTCGCGGTGGTGAAGTGGATCTGAATGGATTTTGCCAATTGGCCTTGGCCTACTGGCGCACTCGTTTTGGAAATTGCTCAAAAGTGACGATTCGGAGGCGCGTAGCTGCGTTGCGATAGATAATATCCAATCTGTAACTATTCCTACAATGAATTTATCTGCTGGCAAAAATTAAAGACGGATGAACTACTGTGGTTGGTCGAACAATACGAATTTAAAATTAATCTATCTTTAAAAGTTCGATGAGGTTACGCGCATCTCGATCATAGGGGTTAAGGCTGCACACGAATTGAGCGAGGCCCATGAGGTGCCGTTCAAAATTCCGACGCTGCACGCTAGTCGCTGCAGCGTGACCTTCAAGCCCAAATCTTTCTATGTAGTAGGCGTATTGTCTTATCTGCCGACGCAAGGCACGGTCAGCTTGCAACTTCGAATTGACTACAACACCTGTAACCATCTGTTTCTGATGCTGCCGGAGGAGTCGAGTTTTCGAAAGGTTAGGCTCAAAACCGTATTCCCTAATTATCTCGTACGCATTTGATACGAAAGACGACCCGATGTCTGCCCCTGAGAAGGTCAGGTCGTCAGCATATCTTGTGTATCGGAGCTTTGCGCTCCGTGCATACGCAAAGAAACGCTCATCTAGTGAGCGGCAAATCAAATTTGATATGTACGGGCTCGTAGGAGCGCCCTGTGGAAGACTAAGTTCGAAGCAGGACAGATCAGCAAGAAGGCTGGATATTTGCTTACTATAGCCAATTCTATGATAAACTGAAAAGACCCGGTTGATTCCGATGCTTGGAAAGAAATCCTTGATATCAATGGTCAAGACGCAGGCTTGACCGCGATGAAACCGAGCGTTATCTCTTATTGAGGTCCCTTTCTGGAATGCCTTAGCAGCGCGGTGTATTGCAACGCGCTCAAGTACATTCCTTAGAATCCAGTGCTGAATCTCTTTCAGACTCGGTAGTGGCTCGAGGATCGTGCGGTCTCCTCCAGATTTCTTTTTGATGGAGAACTGCCGATAGTACCTATCTGTGCTTTTGATAGCTCCAAGCACATAGTGTGGTGTGTATCCGACCAAACCGCAGAAATGGTCGGTATCGTATATGACAGGAAAGCCACCAAGGGTTAAAGGCTTCGCATATTGCAAGCAAGCATCGATGTCATCTTGACTCAATTTTTTTGCTTTTGCAGCAGACAAAAAAGCGGCGGCATAACGCCGCCACTCAGTTTCATAATTCGAAGATTGTTTCACGTGCCTGATGGAACTGATCATTCGATAAACAGCAATGTGAATGTAATATTCACATTGCTCGCGAGGCTTTAGCCGAGCGGTGCCTGGCTGACTTTTGACCTCCGGTCAAAATCAGTCTGGCACCCTGCTAGAAAGCCAGTTCACTCCAGAACGGCGACTCGCCGCTCCTGTGGTTGCCCACGTGGTCTTCCATCAGCGTTCACGCAGCTTCGCTATCACGCTCCTGCTAGGGATGTAAATATCTCCCTCGCTAAGCGTAGCCTGTCGTTGCTCGTCCATAGGGTCGATCCATCCCTTGACCCCACCCTCACGTCTTCGGTCCGCGTCAAACAAGAACTGCTTGCCGGCTCCAGTCAGGCGTAAGCGGCGAGTCTCATCGTAGCGAACAAGATCCCTCTGCAACGCTTCTGTAACGAGTTGGGCAACCTGATATAGAAGCTCTCCATCTTCTTGGAGAACAGAAGCTGCTCTCCCTTGTTGAATTTTGCGCAGCAGATTCGCAAGTCGCACGGACATGATTGCTTCTACCTTGGAAAGGGTGCTGGCCAGGAGGTGCCATCAGCGGCACGCGGAAACCAAAATAGCGGGAAGGTATTATTTGGTGTTCTTACTAGGGTAACCAGTGCCTCAGACTTGTCGTAGCCGTATCTGTAATTCTCTTCTCGCGATATCATGGCCTCAAGTTGATCCATCAGCCCATAAGCTTGATCCTTGTCGGGAAAGTGCTCGCAATCAGCTATGCCTTTAGGCAGGATTATGTCAGTGAAGATGCTGTAGCCCCTGGACTGGACATAATCCAGTCCGGCCCGCATGGCCGCGACAGACAAGAAAATTACACTCTCATTTTGTGCGAGATATGTTGCCTCATACTCGTCTAGGAACCTTTTTACCGTGCCGCCGCTTCCGATGAAATCGTCAACGACAAAAGTTACGCGAGCCGCCCCCTTTCCCGACAACTTTGGAAGCTTGGATGCAGACGTGTAGCTGGATAGATTGTATTCTGAAAAAACTTCCGATCGAGGCCAAACGATGTGTTCGAAATAATATAGAACGCCAGCGCCACTCTTGCTTTTACCGACATCATTCGGCGCAAGTAGAGGTATTACTCGGAATTTTGTCCCTTCAGAAAATTTGAGTTTAACTTGGTCAAGTGCAATGATCATACTTGGGACATATGACTCGTATTCAATTTTAGTATAATTTCTAAGCATGATTGACAGCATTTCGAATTGTTCAGTGCTTAGTTTGTTTGCGATGGTGCAGAAGTTCTTGAAGCTTTTTTTCAAGTCAACCCGTGGCTGCTCACCCTTCAACCATCCCTTTCTCTGAAAAATCTCAAAGATTGTTGCTGCCCTACTGATTGCCTCATCCGGACTAATCATACCGATCCGCCTGTACCAAATCAAATAGAAGAGTTGCAGCGGTAATTTTGCCGAAGTCTCTGTCTTGCTTGGCTGCGATTCATCGGTCCTGGCTCAGCGCACTGTGTTGCAACATGGTGGAAAGCGGCTACAGACCTAGCTGAATCGCACCACGATGTACAAGGTCGATCGCTAGGCCGAATGTGCGGTGCGCCGTAAATTTGGTCTCTCCGTCCTCGAGTGCCGGGGAGGCGTAAATAGATATGCTCAGATTTGTAAGTTCGGAAAACGGATCTGGTCACGCGGCCAGCAAATCGAGACACTTTGGCGCGTTTGGCGCGTTTAGATGCAGGTCATGGCTGTCGATGCGGCGCTTTTGAAAAGAACAGGCTCATAGCCAGAACCGCTCATGCAACGCGCGGCGAGTGCGGAACTCCACGGCCCAACGTCCGCCGGCACTGTTCCCGAAATCTAAGCCGTGGCGCTCCCGGAGTCGCGCCAGCACCTCTGCCCGAACGTGGGCGTAATGTGCGTCACAGATCGCTCGCCACCGGGCGGTCTCTACCTCATGCTCGAAGACCGCACGGATGTTCAGAGGTGGCAGAAGCGCTTGGCGGCGGATGGCGTTTCGGTCGAAGATCCTGCTGAGGATTGCTGCCTGATCCACCCCGAACCGGTCGGCCATGTCGCCTCCTTCGAAGCTCCTCACGAGATTCTAGACAGATGAAATGCCGGGTGCTTGAATCAGCAACCGGAGACGAGAAAAGCAGCGAGCAGATTCCCAGATCCGTAGATATGGCCGTTCGGCAGGCGCGTCGTGTCGGACGCCGCATCGTAGATGGCAACGATATGGCCCTGACGATTCCGGGCCACGATGGCGTCGGCCAGAGCCCGGTCATCGAGGGTACCCAGGAGATGGCCCTGTCGGTCACGGATTTCCTGCATCAGGCAGCCTCATCCAGCAGGTTAGAAATGTCGGCATCCGGCTCGATGAACTCGCATTCCCAGACACCGAGGAGGTGGCGCAGAGCGCTTCCGAAGCCGTGTCCTTTGGCTTCATCACGATAGGTGAGCACACCTGCATCCGAAAAACGCTTGCAGATTGCCTTGGCGACCTCGGCGTCAGGCTCGCTGTTGCGCGTGCCCTTCAGATCCTCAATGACGAAGTAGATGCCGTTTGAGCCGCTCAAGCTTCGTAGTTCCGCTACAGCAGGCTCCCCGAATCCAATCCACTCGTAGTAGAGGCGGCTACCCAAGGCGACATAGCCGACGCGATCGGCGGCGCAGTTCTGGAACCGGCGTCCGAGATCGGCCATCTCACGCCCCTGAATCAGGCGAAGTTCCGGATCGTTGGCGGGGATAGGCGGTTCCACCGGAACGCGAGACATCCGCCGCCGCAGCCAGCCGCGTGCCCACTCCCCCAGGCTTGGGCCGGTTGCACTGAGCCCATCGAGCGATTGGCGAAGCGCTTCGTCGGTCGCGTCGGGCACCACCGAGCGGATGACTGCCACAGCCGCATTCGCTGTTGTGACACGCTCTATGTCGGACATGCGGGCGAGCATGGCCGGGTGGAGGAGCACCGGATCGAGGTGCGCGGCGGCCACGATCTTGCTCGGAGAGACGAGGCCAGGAATCTGGCGCAGTAACTTGGCACGAGCCTGATGAGCCGGGTTGCCGAAGAGGTCGTGGAGGAGCGCGTATTGGGCAGGATCGGGAAGTGGCTGGCTGCCGAGGCGTCCGAGTAGACCCAGGAATCCATCCGGCACCGATCCAAACAGCGCAGCTATGATCTCTCGCTCTCGCAGGATCAGCAACGCACGGACGACTTGAGCACAGGGATCAAGCTCTGGCAGGCAAGTGGCCGGTGCGAACGGCCGCAGTCGTTCTGCCATCGCGGCCGGGCGCTCGAAATCGATCTGGATGAGCGTCGCGAAGGTCGCAGCGCGTCGCAGATTCGACGCATACAGCAGGTGATTCAGGAAGCCCGGAGCAGCCGCATCAAGCTTGCAGGCAGCGTCGAGGCAGGGGCCGTCGAAAGAGCGCGGCACACGTCGCAGAGCGGCAGGTTCGACCAAGCAGATCTCCACAATCCACCGAGTCGCACAGAATCTCATATCAGCTTGGTGGCCGCATCCCTTTTGGAATCAGATGGTTACCAGATCGCTGTTCTGATACCTCGGCGGCCACTGAGTAAGCGGATCGTGCTGATTGATGGTCAGCAGCTTGCCCGCTTGATGATCCTACACAGCGTGGGATGCCGAGTGGAGGAAGCCCTGACAGTAAGGCGGCTCGATGAGGAATTTTTCGAAGGCTGACTCTATGTCGTCCGCGCAAGACGGTAAAACTCAAAGCGTCGCAGCACGCTGCTGCCGAGCTTACAGTGGAGATCCAGATCCGCTGAAATGTATTAACGGTTCGGCCTCACCTCCTTGGTGCTGGCTCAGGCCGCTCCCGCTGCTCCTCCTGTTGCCTCACGATGGAAAGGCGTTTGGCGGTTATGGCATCCGCAAGCACATTCACGGAAGCCTCAGTAGGTGCAGCAAAAATCTCTGGCGCCTCCAGAGCCTTAACGGCTGCGCGCAGCCGCGTGATGACCTTCTTGCAGCGCTCCATTTCCGCGTGAGAGGTCATCTCCGGATCGAGATTCTGGAGAGTGTCAAGGATTCCGCGAAGAGCTTCCCGCTGAATCGCGATCTGCTCCTCCGCCGTGACGGACGGTTTGCACATAGGCGCTCTCGGCTTTTGACGAGCGGCATTATAATCGAGCAATACAGTTCTATCGTCAAGATTGTAGCAAGAGGAATATCTGGCGCGATAAAACAGACGCCTTGATCACTGTAGATTTCGCGCTTCCAGCTTCAGAATCATCACCCGCACCTGACGATCCACATGATCCATCAGGCGCTCGGCCTCGCCATGGTCGCCAATCCGGTGTGCTCGAATCGCCGCCTCGACGCTCTCGATGATCAGGGCTATGTCGAAAGCGTTGGGCGGGGTCGAAGGGCGGCGCTTCACGCGGCTCGCTTCGGGGGACGCCGGGAGATGAGCGCGTTCCACATGACGATTGGATCGTGCCCAGCCTCGTCATCGAACAGCACCTCAAGGGAGTAGCCGCCGAAGCCCGTGGGCATTAGGTGCACCGCCACGGCGTTCTTGCCGTACCTCTCCAACACCGCGAGCGTAGTGGTTAGGCCCTTAGCGTCCTTCTGATCGAAGGACGAGGTGATGTGCATCTGAGCCTTGTCGAAGTCGCCCATATAGTGTTGCGCCGGGACGGCGTTCGGCATCAAAGTCTGAAGGGTGTTGAGGGTCTGCTGGTTCATCGTGATTCTCCTGTCGTGTTTCGAACACGAAGGAAGGCTCACACAGATGCGCAGTAGAGCACAGCCCAATTGGTGGTTAAGTCAAATTGAATCTGTACGTTATCCACAACATGCGCCCTCAATGTGCGTCAAAGACGAAGGATGTCAAGTTGATCGCGTCAGTACCCGATCTGATCGATCCAGGGGATGATCTCCCACATCGGGTAGCCCTTGCCGTAGCTCTCCACGACGGTCTTGTTCTCGTGTCCCAGAATCGCGAAGCGCATTGAGTCGTGGCAGCGCTGCTCGTTGACCTTCGCGTTGCGGAGCCGATCTGCCGCGCGGTGTCGCAGGCCGTGGATACACGCGTCCGGATCTTTGATGCCGAGCCGGCGGATCGACCGCAGCGTCTCGCGACCGGGATTCTTCAGATCCTTCTTGAACAGCGGCCCGGTAATCTTGGCCGGTAGGAACGGCAGGACGACTGAGGGAAGGGGGATCTCGCGCTCGGACGCCTCGGTCTTCTGCCCGATCGTGACGCAGCGCAGATCGCCTACGATACGCTCGGTCTTGATCGAGTAGGCTTCGCTCCTCCGCATGCCGATGGCCGCGCAGAGCATTTAGGGGAGGCGTTCCTCCGGCTTCAAGGTGTGCAGCCCCTCGCGGATTACCGTCATGTCGTGGCTGCTGACCGGCAGTCGCTTCTCCGCGTCCCGCACCTTCGGGATGATGCTGCTGAACGGGTTGAACTTCAGCTTGCCCTCCGACATGGCAAGATTCGATGCCGCGTAGAGGTGCCCAGCCTTCTTCAAAACTGTGGCGCTCTTGTCCGTCCTCATCTCGAACAGGTAGGTGACGAGCTTGCGCCCGTCGTCGCGGTCGCACTCGGACCACGGCTTGTTGTTGGTGAGTTGCCAAAAGTCGCGAAGATCGCGCGGGCTTCCTTCTCCAGATAGTTGCCGATGTTCTTGTAGCTGATCCAGCGTTCGAGGTGGACGAGATCGTCCACGTTCGCGGGCTGAGCGGGCTTCCGGCTCGGACAGGGGACCAGTGGAGTGATCGGTTTGGACTGTGTGCGGCCTGCGCCACGATGCCGCACGTCCTCCGGCGGGTTGTTCGGCTCGAAGCGCTAGTTGGGGGCGGAGGTTAGGCCGTTGGGACGCTCGATGCGCCGACCGTCCGAGAAGCGGATGAAGAGCTTCGCTTCGGTAGCGACGATCTTGGTGCGAGCGGTACCGATCAGCCTCACGCACCTATGACATGCAGCACGATCTCGCGTCGATGCGGTCTGTCCCGGTGTTCGATGAGGTAGATGCCTTGCCACGTGCCGAGCGCGAGCCGCCCACCGGACACCGGAATCGACAGACTCGAATCGGTCAGCATCGTGCGAATGTGGGCCGGCATATCGTCCGGGCCTTCAGCCGTGTGGGTGTAGCGCGTCCGACTTTGTAATGCGTTTGGCTTTTCGGCGCCGTGGACGTAGCCGGCCCCGCGCGGGGCGAGGTTGTCGAGCGCGCTCAGGAGGTCGGTCTGCACGTCCGGGTCGGCGTTCTCCTGGATCGTCAGCGAGGCCGAGGTGTGCCGGCAGAACACGCAGACGAGCCCGTCCCGGATGCCGCTCTGCCGGACGAAGGCGGCGACCGCCTCGGTGACGTCGGTGAAGCCCTGGCCCTGCGTGGCGATGGTCAGGCGCGCACTCGCTTGGCGCCGCACCTCGCCCGCGGAAAAATCCTCGATCCCGCCGATCCGGCCCTGTCTCATCGGGTCTCCTCCAGCGCTTGGCCCGGCGCGATCTCGCGCTCGCCGCGGGCGAGGATGCGCTCCAGCACATCGATCCGGTCGGCCTCGGCCGGGGGCTTGTCCCAGCGGATCCGGCTGACCCGGGGGAAGCGCATCGCCACGCCCGACTTGTGCCGGGTCGAGCGCTGCACGCCCTCGAAGGCGATCTCCAGCACCAGCCCCGCGTCGCGGCCGTAGGCGACCTCGCGCACCGGGCCGAAGCGCTTGGTGGTGTGGTTGCGGACGTAGCGGTCGAGCTTGGCGAGTTCCGCGTCCGTGAAGCCATGGTAGCACTTGCCGACCGGCACCAGCTCGTCGCCCTCCGGGCCCTCCCGCCAGACCCCGAACGTGTAGTCCGAGTAGAAGGACGAGCGCTTCCCGTGGCCGCGCTGGGCGTACATCATCACAGCGTCGACGATGTGGGGCTCGCGCTTCCACTTCCACCAGGGCCCCTTGGGGCGGCCCGGCAGGTAGGGGCTCGCGCGCCGCTTCAGCATCACGCCCTCGATCGCGTCGGCGTCCTCTCCGGCGCCGACCGAGGCGGGATCGGCGCGAGCGGCCGCCAACTCCGCCCAGCTCGCGAAGGGCACCACCGGCGAGAGGTCGATGCGGGCGTGGTCGAGCCGCGCCACGAAGGCTTCGAGATGGGCGCGCCGGGTCTCGAACGGCTCGGCCCGCAGGTCCACGCCGTCCGCCGCCAGGATGTCGTAGGCGCGCACATGGGCGGGGAACTCGTCGAGCAGCTTCGGGGTGACGGCCTTGCGGTTGAGCCGCTGCTGCAGGACGTTGAAGCTCTGCACCCGACCGTCGCGCAGGATCAGCAACTCGCCGTCGAGGCTCCCCGTGAAGCTGATCGCCTCGGCGAGGTCCGGGAACGCTCCGGTGATGTCCTCGCCCGTGCGGGAATAGACCCGGGCAACTTGGCCGCCCTCCCGGTCGCGGCCGCCGACGAGCTGAACCCGGATCCCGTCCCACTTCCACTCGCCCGCGAAGTCAGGGGCGTCGAGCCGGTCGAGGTCGGCCTCCTCCTCGATCGGGTGCGAGAGCATCGGCGGGCGGAACGGAGCGGGATTCAGGGTCTCGGGGCGCTCGCCCCGGCCCTCGACCCAGGCGAAGAGGCCGGCGAAGGGCGGCGCGAGCCCGTGCCAGACCTCCTCGACCGCGTCGGCCTCGTGGCCGCCGAGCGCGCCGACCGCCGTCTTGGCGAGCCGCGCCGAGACGCCGACCCGGAGATTTCCGGTGACGAGCTTCAGGAGCGCCCAGCGCCCGGTCTCGTCCAGCGCGTCGAGCCAGTGGGCGAGGTGACCGGGCAGGTCCTTCTTCGCCGTGGTGGCGAGCGTCTCGACCACCTCGGCCAGCGTCGGCGGGGGCGGGTTGTTGTGGCCGAGCCCTGCCTCCCCCGCGTCCGGCCACGGCCAGATCAGTGCGGTCGTCTCGGCGAGGTCGCCCACGTAGTTGTGCGAGAGCCGGAACAGCACCGGATCGACCCGCTCCTCCACCAGCGCCCGGATGAGCGCCGGTTTGGCCTCGCGGAAGCTCAGGGTGTCGGTCATGGCACCCAGCGCGTAGCCGCGCTCGGGGTCCGGGGTCCGGGCGAAGTAGTCCTGCAGCAGGCGCAGCTTCGCATTCCGGCGCGGCTCGTAGGCGAGGCGATCGAGGAGTTCGGCGAAGGCGTTCACGCGGCCGCCTCCTCGGGACCGGCGGAGGGTTCGGCCTCGCCGTCGTCGCCGTAGCCCAGCAGGTGCAGGGGCTTCGCGCGGATCCCTTGCGTGCCGCACCAGTGCACCAGCGCGTCCTCCTGCCCGTGCGTGACCCAGACCTCGCCGGCCCCGGTCTCGCGGATCGTGCGGCAGAGGTCGGGCCAGTCGGAATGGTCGGAGATCACCAGCGGCAGCTCGACGCCCTTCTGGCGCGCTCGGGCCCGCACCCGCATCCAGCCCGAGGCGAAGCAGGTCACCGGATCGGGGAACTTGCGCGACCAGAGATCCTGGATCGCGGAGGGCGGGCAGAGCACGATGGCGCCGTGCAGGTCCTTGCGCTCGGCCGCCACGACCTTCGGTGTGTCGCCGAGCGGCACGCCCTCCTGCTTGTAGAGTTCGGTCAGCTTCTCCATCGCCCCGTGCAGGTGGATCGGCCGGTCCCAGCCTTCCTCCCGCAGCAGCGCCATCACCCGCTGCGCCTTGCCGAGCGCGTAGGCGCCGACGATTTGGGCGCGCTCGGGGAAGAGCCGCACGGATTCGAGCAGGCGCCGCACCTCGCCGCGGGTGTCGGGGTGGCGGAAGACCGGCAGGCCGAAGGTCGCCTCGGTGATGAAGACGTCGCAGGGCACCACCTCGAAGGGGAGGCAGGTCGGGTCCGGCGCCCGCTTGTAGTCGCCCGAGACCACGACCCGCACGCCCTCCCGCTCGATCGCGATCTGGGCCGAGCCCAGCACGTGGCCGGCGGGGGCGAAGCGCACGGTGACCTCGCCGATCCGGATCGCCCGGCCCAGGGCCGCCTCCTGGCGGGTGCCGCAGAATTCCGCGCCGTAGCGCACCGCCATGATGCGCAATGTCTCGGGCGTCGCCAGAACCCGGCCGTGGCCGGCCCGCGCGTGGTCGGCGTGGCCGTGGGTGATGAGCGCGCGGGGCACGGGCCAGGTCGGGTCGACGTGGAAGTCGCCGAGCGGGCAGTAGAGGCCCTCTCGGGTGAGGGTGAGGAGGTCGCTGGCGCGGAGCGTCATGATGGTCCGTATCCGGGCGCCGGTATATAGGGCGCCCATCCACCCGTTCAGCGCGACCGATGTCCCAGCTCTCCTCCGGCGACCTTCTCGCCGACCGCCGCTACGTCTACGCCGAGGCCTGCCTGGCGGAGGGCGACGCGGCGGGCGCCGCCGAGATGGCCGAGCAGGCGATCGAGCGGGCGCCGCGCTACGCCCCGGCCTGGCTGCTGCTCGGGCGTGCCCGCGAGGCCCTGCACGCCGCGACCGGCGCAGAGGACCAGCGGCGCGCCGCGCTCGACGCCTTCGAGACCGCCCGCGGGCTCGACCCGGAGGACCGGATCGGCGCCGGCCTGCACCGAGCACGGCTCGATGGGGGCGCCGCCGGCCTGTCGGGCGCCTATGTGCGCGCCCTGTTCGACGGCTACGCGGACCGTTTCGAGCGCCACCTCGTCGATGGGCTCGGCTATTGCGGCCCGGCACTGCTGCGGCAGGCCCTCGACGCACTGCCGGATGCGCCCACGCGCTTCGAGACCGTGCTCGATCTCGGCTGCGGCACCGGCCTGATGGGCGCGGCGATCCGCGACCGGGCGGGCCATCTCGCGGGCGTCGATCTCTCGCCCGCGATGCTCCGGCTCGCCCGCGCCAAGAGTTGTTACGACCGGCTGGCAGAAGGCGACCTCGCGGCCTTCCTGGAAGCCGAGCCCGGTGCGTCCGCCGCTCTCTGCCTCGCGGCCGATGTGTTCATCTACCTCGCCGACCTCGGCCCCGTGCTGGCTGGGATCAGTCGCGTGCTGCGCCCGGCCGGGCTCGCCGTCTTCACGGTGCAGTCCCCGGACGAGGCCGGGGCGGAGGGCGTGCGCCTCGGCGCGGACGGGCGCTTCGCCCACGCCGACGCCCACGTGGAGGCGGCGGCACGCGGTGCCGGCCTCGCGACCGCTGTGCGCGTGCCTGCGGCGATCCGGCGCGAGCGGGGGCGGGATGTTCCGGGCCGGATTATCGTGTTGCGCAAAAGTGAGTTGTGTGCCGACGAACACTGAACCTTCGCCGTCTTCCGCGCTTATTACGCGGCCCCAAGGACGTGTAACGAAGGACAAATTGCATGACGGAGACGCGCAAAGAGGCGCCGGCGGACAAGTCGTTCCCCGCAAGCCCCACCACGCGTATCCCCTTCGCGGTCGCGCTGGCGGCACTGGCGGGCTGCGCCGACTCGATCGGCTTCCTGGAATTCTCCCAGCTCTTCATGTCGTTCATGTCGGGCAACACCACCCGCTTCGGCGTCGCGGTCGCCAACAGCGACTGGGAGAACGTCACCCGCGTCGCCAGCACCATCATCGTGTTCTGCTTCGGCGCCTTCCTGGGCACGCTGCTGGCGGCCCTGTTCGGGCGCTGGCGGCTGGCCGCGCTTCTGATCATCGAGGCGGTGCTGCTCGCCGTGGGCCTCCTCATGCCCTGGGGCACCTTCGCCTACCCGCTGCACGCCTACCCGATCATCCTGGCGCTCGGTCTGCAGAACGCGATCCTGCAGGACGAGGGCGGGCGCAGCCTCGCGCTCACCTACGTCACTGGTGCGGTGGTCCGCTTCGGGACCGGCCTCGCCAACCTGCTGATGGGCTCGGTCGCCGCGTCGTTCTGGATCCAGGCGCCACTCTGGGCCGGCCTGAGCGCCGGGGCCATCCTGGGCGGCGTGCTGCAGCTGCGCTACGGCGAGGCCGCCTTCCTGTTCCCGGCGGCCGTGGCGGCGCTCCTCGCCGTCGTCGCCCTGGTCCTGACGATCGCGAGGCCTGGCAGCGAACTCGTCTCGGGCGTCTCGCCGGCCCCGGATGCCGCGCCGAGCGCCAAGCCGGTGGCGAAGGCCAAGGCGCTCGCCTGAGGCGAGACCCGCGGCGGGCAACCCTCGCGCGGGCTCAATCCTCGCCCGGGCCGCCGCGCATGCGCTTGACCGCGCCGCGGCGGCTCTTGGCTTCGAGGCGCCGCTTCTTGGAGGCGAGCGTCGGCCGGGTCGCTCGCCGCGGCGTCGGCGGCACGGCGGCTTCCGCGACAAGGGCAGCGAGCCGCTCGCGGGCATCCTCCCGGTTGCGTTCCTGGCTGCGGAAGCGCTGGGCGCTGATGACGATCACCCCGTCCTGGGTGAGCCGGTGGCCGGCCAGCCGCATCAGCCGCACCGCCACCGCATCGGGCAGGGCGCGCGAGCGTCGGGCGTCGAAGCGCAGCTGGACAGCGGTCGAGACCTTGTTGACGTTCTGCCCACCCGGACCGGAGGCGCGCACGAACGTCTCCTCCAGTTCCTCCTCGTCGATGGCGATCTGAGGGGTGCAGACCAGGGCCACGATCGCCATATCTCCGTTGGGCCGGAAAGCCCGTTCAGGCTGCCTCGCCGGGCGTGCGCGCCCGGAGCGCCAGGGCGTGCAGCCCGCGCTTGAACGCATCGTCCATGAGCCCGTTCACCAGTCGGTGACGGTCCACCCGGCTCTTGCCTTCGAAGGCCGCCGAGACGACGTCGAGGCGGAAATGCGTCTCGCCCCCCTCGCGCCAGCCGGAATGGCCCGCGTGCAGGTGGGACTCGTCCACCACCTCGAGCCGCGTCGGCGCGAGCTGCGTCCGAAGCGTCTCCTCGATCCAGTCCCGCAACGTCGCCATCGGCTGAAAACCCTCGATTCCCGGCGGAGGCGCCGGCGGCGGATCCGTCAAGCCCGATCCACCGCATGCGTCATCAGGCCCGCCGGCCTTGTGTCTCCGGTCCGCCCCCTCATAATCGCCCCGTCATGGATCTCAACTCGCGCCTGTTCGACAGCATCCGGATCAAGCCCTCCTGCGAGGAAGCGAAGGAGACCGGGCCCGTCTGCGAGACGCCGGGCTGCGGCCGGCCGGGCCTCTACCGCGCGCCCAAGGGGCGCAAGGCGGAGGGCCAGTACTGGCGCTTCTGCATGGACCACGTGCGCGCCTACAACGCGACCTACAACTACTTCGACGGCATGAACGACGCCGCCGTCCAGGCCTACCAGAAGGATGCCATCATCGGGCACCGGCCGACCTGGGCGATGGGCGTCAACCGGGCGGGCTCGGCCAAGCCGGGCGCCGACCCGAAATCGGAGCCGCAGCGCGACTGGGCCTATGTGGACCCGCTGGGCATCCTGCGGGCGGAAGGGCTCGGCGAGACCCGCCGCCGCGCGCCGGCCGAGCCCCAGCGCCCGCGCCGCTCGCCCGCGGTCGCCAAGGCGCTCGACGTGATGGGCCTCGACGAGACCGCCGACGCCGCCGCCATCAAGGCGCAGTACAAGGTGCTGGTGAAGCGCTTCCACCCGGACGCCAACGGCGGCGACCGCTCCTTCGAGGACCGCCTGCGCGACATCATCCGCGCCCACGACGTCCTGCGCGGCGCGGGGCTCTGCTGAGCCGGAAGGCGTGCGGGCGGGCTCCGGCACGATCGATGCACGCACCGCGCGACGCCTTCCCGCGCGGCGCGGGCGGACAATGCCGGGAGGCTCCCTATATGGGGGTGATCCCGGACGTCGCGTCCCGCGTGCCGCCGCCCCCTTGGCGGTCCGGCGCGACGACGGCTAAGGAAGGCCGGCACCGCGGATCTCCGCGGCCCGCCCGGTCCGAGAATCCGCGAGGTCATCCGGCACCCGCCGTCGGAGCCCGCCCCCACGAGGTCCCGTATGCTCTCTGACGACAAGCCCGCCGCGATGCCCGACCGCCACGTCTCGGTCCGCGAGGTGTTCGGCATCGACCTCGACCTCAAGGTGCCGGCCTTCTCGGAAGCCGACGAGCACGTGCCGGATCTCGACCCGGACTACATCTTCGACCGTGAGACGACGCTCGCCATCTTGGCGGGCTTCGCCCGGAACCGCCGCGTGATGGTCACGGGCTACCACGGCACCGGCAAGTCGACCCATATCGAGCAGGTCGCCGCCCGGCTGAACTGGCCCTGCGTGCGGATCAACCTCGACAGCCACGTCTCGCGCATCGACCTCGTCGGCAAGGACGCGATCGTGCTGCAGGACGGCAAGCAGGTCACCGCCTTCCAGGACGGCATCCTGCCCTGGGCCCTGCAGAACAACGTCGCGCTCGTCTTCGACGAGTACGATGCGGGGCGCCCCGACGTGATGTTCGTGATCCAGCGGGTGCTGGAGGTCTCTGGCCGCCTGACGCTGCTCGACCAGAAGCGGGTGATCCGGCCCCACCCGGCCTTCCGGCTCTTCGCGACCGCCAACACGGTGGGCCTCGGCGACACGTCCGGCCTCTATCACGGCACCCAACAGATCAACCAGGGCCAGATGGACCGCTGGTCGATCGTCACCACGCTGAACTACCTGCCGCACGACCGCGAAGTCGACATCGTGCTCTCCAAGGCGACGCACTACCAGGGCGAGCAGGGGCGCGACATCGTCAACCGCATGGTGCGCGTGGCGGATCTCACCCGCAACGCCTTCATGAACGGCGACCTCTCGACCGTTATGAGCCCGCGCACGGTGATCACCTGGGCGGAGAACGCCGACATCTTCCGCGACATCGGCTTCGCCTTCCGGGTCACCTTCCTGAACAAGTGCGACGAGCTGGAGCGGACGCTGGTGGCCGAGTTCTACCAGCGCGCCTTCGGCAAGGACCTGCCCGAGAGCGCGGTGAACGTCGCGCTCAGCTGACCTGATGGAGGACGCGATGGCGCATCCGGCACCGACCTGCGAGGACGCCACGGCGGCCCCGCGCGCCGAGGGCCGGACCCGCTGCGCGGACGACCTCTACACCTGGGTCCAGGAGCAGGTGGCGCTGCTCCGCGCCGGCCGGGTGGAGGCGCTCGACCTCGACAACATCGCCGAGGAGCTGAGCGACGTGGGGTCGGAGCAGTACGACAAGCTCGAGAGCGCCATCGACGTGCTTCTGGCCCACGCCCTCAAATGGGACCACCGGCCCGAGCATCGGACCCGGAGCTGGTCCCTGACCATCGCCGAGCAGCGGGTGCGGATCGAAAGGCAATTGCGCCGGAACCCGGGTCTCAAGGCGCGCGTCGGGGAGGCGATCGAGGACGGCTTCCGCCTCGCCCGGTTGCGAGCCGCCCGCGAGATGCGGCGCTCCCCCAAGACCCTGCCCGCGGAGTGTCCCCACAGCTGGGACGACATCCTGAACCGTCCCTTCGAGTACGAGGCCGATCGGTAGCCCCGCATGTCCATCTCCAACCGCAAGCCCGGTGAGCGCCGCGAGCCCGTGGCCGAGCCCCTGAAGCGCTCGGTGGCGGGGTGCCTGCGCGCCATCGCGCGCCGCTCCGAGATCGAGGTGACTTACGCCACCGACCGGCCGGCGCTGACGGGGGACAAGGCGCGGCTCCCCGAGCCGCCCCGCAAGCTCTCCGCCCACGACGTGGCGGTGCTGCGCGGCAACGCAGACTCGATGGCGCTCCGGCTCGGCTGCCACGACGTCGCGGTGCACCGCCGCCTCGCGCCCGAGAACGCGCCCGCCCGCGCGGTCTACGACGCGGTCGAGCAGGCCCGCGTCGAGGCGATCGGCGCGCGCCGCATGGCGGGCGTGGCCTCGAATATCTCGGCGATGCTGGAGGACCGCTATCATCGCGGCGGCAAGTACGAGACCATCACCGACCGGGCCGACGCGCCGATGGAGGACGCCGTCGCGCTGATGGTGCGCGAACGGCTCACGGGGCAGGCGCCGCCGGCCGCCGCGCAGCGCATCGTCGATCTCTGGCGCGACCACGTCGAGGCCAAGGCTGGGCGCAACCTCGACGGGCTCCTGGGCTCGATCGAGGACCAGCGCGCCTTCGCCCGCTCGGTGCGGGACCTCCTCTCCTCCCTCGACATGGCGGACGAGACGCCCTTCGATCCGGAGGACGACGAGACCGACGAGGAGGGCGAGGCCCAGGACAGCGAGCAGAGCCCGCAGGAGGGCGAGGCCGAGGAGCAGTCCCAGGGCGACCGCGCCGAGATCGAGACCTCGGAGGAGGCCTCCGACGAGATCGAGGAGGGCACGCAGGAAGCGGCCGACGCGCCGTCCGGCGAGCTGCCCGACGAGGCCGAGGAGGCCGATTCCGAGGAGGCCGGCGAGTCCTGGCGCCCGCCGCAGCGGGCCGACAACACGCCGCGGGGCCCCGAGTACAAGATCTTCAACGCCCGCTTCGACGAGGTCATCCACGCCGAGGATCTCTGCGACCCGGACGAACTCGCGCGGCTGCGCACCTATCTCGACAAGCAGCTCTCGCACCTGCAGGGCGTGGTCGGCCGTCTCGCCAACCGGCTGCAGCGGCGCCTTCTCGCCCAGCAGAACCGCGCCTGGGATTTCGACCTGGAGGAGGGCCAGCTCGACCCGGCCCGGCTCGTGCGCGTGGTGATCGACCCGTTCCAGCCTCTCTCCTTCAAGCAAGAGAAGGACACGAATTTTCGCGACACCGTCGTCACGCTGCTCCTCGACAATTCGGGCTCGATGCGCGGGCGACCGATCACGGTGGCGGCGACCTGCGCCGACATCCTGGCCCGCACGCTGGAGCGCTGCGGCGTGAAGGTCGAGATCCTGGGGTTCACCACCCGCGCCTGGAAGGGCGGCCAGAGCCGCGAGGCGTGGCTCGCCGCCGGCAAGCCGCCGAACCCGGGCCGCCTCAACGACCTGCGCCACATCGTCTACAAGGCGGCGGATGCCCCGTGGCGCCGCGCGCGCAAGAACCTCGGTCTGATGATGCGCGAGGGGCTGCTCAAGGAGAACATCGACGGCGAGGCGCTGGACTGGGCGCACAAGCGCCTTCTCGGCCGGCCCGAGCAGCGCAAGATCCTGATGGTGATCTCGGACGGCGCGCCGGTCGACGATTCGACCCTGTCGGTCAATGCGGGCAACTACCTCGAGCGGCACCTGCGCTGGATGATCGAGGACATCGAGACGCGCTCGCCGGTCGAGCTGCTCGCCATCGGCATCGGCCACGACGTGACGCGCTACTACCGCCGCGCGGTGACGATCATCGACGCGGAGGAACTCGGCGGCGCGATGACCGAGAAGCTCGCCGAGCTGTTCGAGGAGGACGGCGCGCAGGCCCCTGCGCGCGCGCTGCGGGTCGCGGGCGGACGGCGATAGGGACTCACTCTGGTCCCGCGGCCGCGGCTCAGCGGGGCCGCGGGACCGGGCCGAGATGGTGCGGGAATCCGGTCTCGCCGCGCAGGCCCGCCCACCAGCCGGCGAGCGCGACCCGGAAGTTGCGGACGGCGCCGGCCCGCAGGTACTGCGTCGTGAAGAGCAGCGCCATCACGGCGGCCACCGGGAAGGCCAGCGGATAGAAGCGGCGGGTCAGGACGAGACGGTTGCGCTCGTCGAGGAAGACCGACAGGGGGGTGCGCGCCCGCCGGTCGACGCTCGATCCGATCACGGCGCCGTGGTCGTGCAGCACCACCGAATCGTGCGCGTAGCCCAGGCGGAAGGTGCCGCGGCGCAGGCACCAATCGACCTCCTCGGCATACAGGAAGTAATCCTCGCGCATCGGGCCGACCGCCTCGATATAGGCCCGGCTGACGAACATCGCGGCGCCCGAGACGTAGTGCTGGGCGCTCTCGACCGCCGCAGGGTCGATGGGCGCCTCCGCGGCTGCACCGAGGCCGATATTGTAGCCGCGCCCGAGCCAGCGCCGCCAGCGCCCGCCGTAGAGCTGGACCCGGCCCGAGCGCTGGATCACGAGGCGGCTCCCGACGATGCCGTAGCCGCCCGCCTCCGCGCGGGCCTGGACGGCTGCGAGCGCGGTCGGCGTCGGCAGCGTGTCCGGGTTGAGCACCCAGAGCGCCGTCCAGTCCGGACGCTCGGCGAGCGCGGCGATCACCAGATTGACGGCGCCGGCGTAGCCGAGATTGCCCTGAGCCCGGTAGAGCCGCACCGCGCCGATCGCGCCGCCGGGCCGGCCGGGGCGCAGGACGAGGCTCTCGGCGGCCGGGGGCGGCGCGCCGGGATCGGCCCCCGCCTCGGTGCAGGCGAGTTCGGTGCGCAACGCGGCCGCGAGTTCCGCGAAGGCCTCCGGCCCGCCGTTCTCGCAGATGCAAACCGCGCCGACCGGCACGGTGGAGCGGTCCAGCTGAGCCAGGCAGGCGCGGATGGCCTCCGCGCAGCGATAGCCCACGATCGCGACCGCGACATCCCTCATCGGACGATCTTCGCTCATCGAACGATCTTCGCTCATCGAACGACCTCTTGGCTGAGCCCAAAGGCGAGGCGGTGGGCCTCCGCGAAGCGGAAGCCGCGGATGCGCAGGAGCACCATCACGGCGCCCAGGCGCGTCCGGCGGGCCGGCAGATCGGAGGACCTCAGGATCCGCCAGGATTGCGGCAGGGCCGAGAGCAGCACGAGCCAGGCGCGGGCGAGCCAGCGCAGGGCCCCGAGGAGGCCGACCGGGGCGAGCGCGTGCGCCTCGCGGGTGGTGCGCCGCCATTTCCGGGCGAGCTCGTCCCAGCTCCGCCGGGCCGGGTGGGCGACGATGCAGGCGGGGGCGTAGCCTAGGCGGAAGCCGAGGGCGCGCGCCCGGTGGCACCACTCGACGTCCTCCGAGACCCCGTTGGCGAAGGGCCCGACCGCGGCGAAGACCGCGCGGGAGACGAACATGTTGGCGGTGACGGTGAACCCTTTCCGGCGGACGTAGAGGTCGTTGCGGAAGGCGAAGACCAGCTCGTAGGCCTCGACCGCGCTCGGCGCGGCCGCGTCCGCCGCGATCACCCGGACGGCGCCGCCCACCACGTCGCTGCCGGCCCGATCGCTCCACGCCGCGCCGTCCGCGGCCAGCGCCGCCTCGCCCGCGACGAGCCAGTCGGGGCTCGGCCGGCAATCGCTGTCGATGAAGGCGAGGATCGCGCCGCGCGCGGCGGCGACGCCGGCGTTGCGGGCCGGGCCCGCCCCCCGCTCCGGCGCAGCGACGACGCGGGCGCGCCCGGCCGCCACCGCCTCGACCGCCGCGAGGCCGGCGCGCGAGCCGTTGTCGGCGACGATCACCTCGTAGCGCTCCGGCGGCATCCGCTGGGCGGCCAGATGCGCGAGGCAGGCGTCGAGGTTGGCGAGGTCGTCGAGATGCGGCATCACGACCGAGATGCGGGGCTCCTGCCCGGTGAGGTCCATGCTCCCCTCCCTCATCCGAGCGCGCCCGCGGGCTCGCCCATCCGCACCATGTCGCGGAGGCCGACGCCGTGGCTGCGCAGCGCGAATCCGTAGGCGCCGAGCCCCGCCAGCCCGCAGACGACGCAGAGCGCGACCCAGTCGGCCAGGGGCATCGGCCAGGTCGCCGCCACCGCGCCGAGGCCCGCGGTGACCCCGATCGGGAACAGGACCAGGAACCAGGCGAGCGCGGGCGTGAACGGGTGGAGGCGCAGGCTGCGCCGGACGATCCAGGCGAGCACCAGCCCCTCGGCCGCCGCGAGCGCCGCGACGAAGCCTTCGAGCGTGCCGTGCAGCGGCACGCTGAGCGCGGCGAGCAGCACCGCGCCCGCCCCGGCGATCGAGCCCCGGAGCAGGAAGCCGGTCTGGCCGCCCGCGAGGCAGGGCGCGACCGGGAAGGCCAGCAGCGACTTGATGCAGACATCGACCGCGATCGCGCTCACCAGCCCCTGGGACGGCCGGTAGGCCGCGCCGAACACGAAGCCGATCACCGGCACGCCGAGCGCCAGCAGCCCGAGCCCGTAGGTGAAGGAGGCCACCGACAGCCACGCCGCCCAGCGGTCGAGGAGGAGGCTCCGGGGATCGGGCCTGCCTGCCGACGGGCCCGGGGACTGGCCGTGTGCCTTGCCGGCGGCCACGAGCGCCGGGAGGTAGAGGCTCGTCAGGAACTTGAGGAGCTGGCCGCGGGGCATCAGCGCGACGCCCATGGCGTTGCCGTAGAGGCCCAGCGTCGAGACCCCGAGCAGGCTGCCGACGAGCAGCCGGTCGCCCATGATGCTGAAGGCGTTTGCGAGCCCGTTGGGGATCAGCGGACGGCCGAAGCGCTCGGCCTCGCGGGCGACCGGCCGGTCCCAGGCAAGGCGCCAGCGGCGCCGGGCCAGGAGGTGGGAGACGAGGACCGAGACCGCCGCGCCCCCGACGATGCCGAACAGCATGCAGGCGTAGTCGCGGCTCACCAGGGCGATGCCGACGGCGATCACGGTCCAGGCGGCCTGCGCGGCGGCGGTCGTGGCGGCGTCGGGCCAGAACTCGTAGGTGCGGGTGAGTTCCTTGACCCCGAGGTTCTGGAAGCCGCGCAGGAAGGGCGCGAGCGGCAGGAGGAGGAAGGCCCAGAGCGCGTCCGGCACGTCGAGCGCCCACACCACGAGCGGGGCCGAGGCGAGCAGCACCAGGGCGATCAGGGTCGAGCGGATCAGCGCCAGCGCGTGCAGCGTGCCGTAGACCGCCTCCGGATCGGCCTCGTCGTGCCCGCGCACGGCCGAGTACTGGATGCCGATGTCGGTGGCGAGTTCGGCGAAGGCGGCCACCACCGAGAGCGAGAGGGCGACGCCGTACTGCTCCTTCGGCAGGGTGTGCGCCAGCGCGATGTTGCGCAGGAGCGGGAACAGCATGTCGGCCATGTTGCCCGACAGCAGCGTCGCGCCCGTGCGCAGGCGCGAGCCCGGTCCCGGAGCCGTCCCCGGCGCCCGCCGCGTGCCTGGCCTCATGCCCAACCTCATGCCCGGCCTCCGGCGAGCCCCGGCGCGGCGGCGGCGCGGGCCGCAGCTGGGGCGGGCTCCGTGCGGCGCGACGCGGCGCGGATCAGGGCGGCGCTCGCCGCCCCCCAGCTGTCCCAGGTGAGGGTGTCGCGGGCCCGCGCCCGGGTGCTCTCGCGCAGGCGGGCATAGGCCGCCGGGTCGCTCCACTGCGCCAGCAGGGTGTCCGCGTAGGTGGCGGCGTCCGCATCGAGCCCGAACAGGAAGCCGTTGACCCCCGGCCGCACGATCGTCGGGATGCCGCCGGTCGCGGTGGCGAGGCTCGGCAGCCCGTAGGCGCCGGCCTCGCAGAAGACGAGGCCGTAGGCCTCTTGGCGGCTCGGGACGACGAGGAAGTTCGCCCGCCCGAACAGGGCGCGCAGCCGCGCGGCCGCCTCCGGATCGCCCTTGCTCAGGAAGCCGTGGGCGACGAGGCCTGGCGTGCCGGCGAGCGCCGCCGGGACCGGGCAGCCGACGACGTGGAGTTCCGCCCGCACGCCGCGGGCCTGCAGTTCCAGCAGCAGGCCGTGGGCGAGGTCGCCGCCCTTGCGCACCCAGTCGACGCCGACGAAGAGCAGGCGACACACGCCGTCCCGCGGGGGATCGGCGGCCGGCGGCGGCGCGTCGAGATTGGCCCCGAACGGGACCGCGTGGGCGCGCGCCGCGCCGTAGTCGCGCCTCGCCGAGTCGGCCGCCCAGTCGGAGGCGTAGAGCGACAGGGCCGCCCCGCGGATCACCGCGCCCTCCAGCCGCTCGCCGTTGCGCAGCGTGCGCGGCGAGAGGCCGGAGAACCAGTCGGGATAGTAGTCGCGCATCCCCCGGAAGGTCGCGTCCGAGCAGTGGACCACGGGGAAGTCCGCGACGAGGCCGTAGAGCTGCGTCGTGCTGGCGAGCCCGAACACCACGTCGGGCCGGAAGCGCTCGAGCCTGCGCCGCAGGGCGAGCCCGTAGAGTTGCGCCAGCACCGGCTCGCGCAGCGGGTCGATCCGGGCCGGGCCGGAGACCCGGCGCAGGCCCTGCAGCAGCGCGCGCATCGGCGGGCTGCCGATCGGCTCGACGGCCTCGAAATGCTGCCGCAGCGCCCGCAGGCAGTAATAGGGCGTCCCGCTCCAGGCCGCGCGGGTCTCGGGCGGGCCGGACGAGAGGAAGGCGACGCGCATCACGGGTCCGGGGCTCTCTGGGGTCAGGCGCCGATTCGGGCCGGGGCGTAGGCGTGGCCCTGGTCGCCGTAGCGGGGCAGGTGCGGCATCGCGACCTTGTTGAGGACGATGCCGAGCAGGCGGTCGTGCAGGGCGGGCGCGGAGCGCAGGGCGTCGGCCACCACCTCGCGCGAGGTGGCGCCCCACTCGACCACGAGGACGACCCCGTCGAGGAGCGGGGCCATCGCCCGGGCGTCGACCACCGACAGGATCGGCGGCAGGTCGACCACCACGTAGTCGTAGTCGCGCTCGGCCTCGGCGAGCAGGTCGCGCATCGCCCGCGAGCCGAGGATCTCGTGCCCGTCGCGCTGGGCGAGCCCGGTGCGGGCGGGCAGGAGGTCGAGGCGGGGATTGGCCGAGGTGCGCACCGCGTCGGCGAGGTCGGCCCCGCCGAAGAGGACGCCGTCGATGCCGGTGCGGGCGTCCGGCGCGAGGGCCTCGGTCAGCTCGGCCTTGCGCAGGTCGCCGTCGATCAGGAGCACCCGCGCCCCGTTCTGGGCGATCAGGTGGGCGAGGTTGGCCGCCACCATGGTCTTGCCCTCGTCGGGCAGGCACGAGACCACGCCGATGACGCGCGCGCCCTCCTCCTCCCGGGCGAGGTCGGCGGCGACCTTCACGGTCCGCAGGGTCTCGGCCTCGATCGAGAAGGGGTTGTGCAGGACGTGGTCGAGGGCGAGCCGCCCGGGCGCCCCGCGCCGGAGCCGGCCGCCCATCCGGGCGTCCGCCGCGGTGCTCGGGATGTAGCCGAGGCAGTGGCAGCCGAAGGCCGAGACGATGTCGCGCCGGGTGCGCAGGCTCTGGTCGGAGAACTCGGCCGCCACCGCCGCGAACAGGCCGATCAGGCCGCCGCCGACGAGTCCGAGCGCCATCAGGAGGGTGCGCTTGGGCGAGAACTTCTTGGTGGGCGGGCTCGCCTCGGTGATGACGCGCGCCTCCGAGACCGGGAAGCTCTGCTGCTGGACTGCCTGGATGTAGCGCTGGGC
The DNA here is from genome assembly GCF_003173735.1 of Methylobacterium radiodurans. Classification (NCBI taxonomy): domain Bacteria; kingdom Pseudomonadati; phylum Pseudomonadota; class Alphaproteobacteria; order Hyphomicrobiales; family Methylobacteriaceae; genus Methylobacterium; species Methylobacterium radiodurans. The sequence continues at coordinate 1,477,080 of NZ_CP029551.1, forward strand.
GTAGTCCTCGTAGGCCTGCCGCGTGGTCCGGGCGGTGCTCTCGAGCTGCTGCAGCTTGACCTGATTCTGGCCGATGTCGCTCGTTCGGGCGAATTGCTGGGCGAGGTTCTGCCGCAGCGCCGCCTCGCGCGACTGGGCGATCGCGAGGTCGCTGCGATAGACCTCCTCGATGCGCTTCAGCTCGCTCCGGATCGAGCCGAGGGTCGTCTCCGCGTCCGCCCGCAGGCGCTGGACCAGCGGGTGATCGGCGCCGAAGCGCGCGACGAGATCGGCGACGCGCTGATTGGTGTCGAGATATTGCTGGCGCAGCTTGGTGATCACCTCGTTCGTGAGGGCGTCGGCGACGGCGAGGTCGGGGGGCGCCTGGGCGTTCACGGCCTCGACCCGGTCGAGCTTGGCCTTGGCCGTCGCGGTGTTGCCCACCGCCTCGGTCAGCAGGCTTCCGATCGCCGTGAGGGCGAGCTCGTCGATGGACTTGCCGTCAGCGACCGCGATGTTGTGCTCCCGCTTGAACGCGACCACCGCGGAATCGGCCTTGGCCGCCTGCGCGCCGACCTCGTCGAGCCGCGCCTTGAGCCAGCCCGCTGCCTGGGCCGAGGTCTCGCTGTTGGCGCCCACCTGCTCGTCGAGGAAGGCCTGAGCGAAGCCGTTGGCCACGCGGGCGGCTTGTCGGGGCGTCTCGGCGAGGAAGCGCGCCTCGAACACGAAGGTGTTGTCGATCCGCGCGGCGCTGAAGCGGCTGCCGACCGACTCGACCGCGGCCTCGAAGCGCGCCTCGGGTGTGGGTGCATCCGCCTCGGCGCCGAACCACGCCTTCACGCCGTCGAGGAGCCCGGTTCGCGTCCCGTTGAATTCCGGGTCGTCGTCGAGCTTCAGCGCCGTCACCACGGCCCGCACGGTCCGGTCGGAGCGGGCCGATTCCATCAGGCTGTCGACCCGGGCCGGGTCGAAGACCGGCTCCTGCCGCTTGCGCTCGTCCTTGGTCGACAAGACGCTCAGCCGGCGCGGGTCGATCGAGATCTCGGCGCTCGCCCGGTAGAGCGGCGTCAGCGAGTATCCGATGCCGGCGGCCACCAGCAACCCGAGCAGGGCTCCGAGCGCGATCTTGCGCCAGCCCCGGCGGACGACACCGAGCGCCGTGCGCAGGAGGTTCTGCAGGGGCTGCTGGACGGCGGCGCTCCCCTCGTAGGGCACGCTCACGAGGTCTCGGTCGAGGTAATTCATCGGGTCTCGACTCCGGCGTCAGAGGCGGTCTGGGGCGCGTGTTCGGACTCGGGCTCAGGCCGCGGCGCCCGGCCGGCGGCTCCCTCGCGCTCCGGGCGGCGGGCCCGGCGCAGATAGGTGAGGCTGCGGTCCAGCACGGTGTCGTCGAAGACCGCGAGCACGTCGGGATCCGCCCGGTTCATGATCGCGCCGATCAGCTTGGCGGCGATCTCGGGGTTGAGCGCGACCGCGGCCTGCAGGTCGTCGAGGCTGGTCTGGTTCCAGCGCGCGACCATCACGAAACCGTCCACGAGGGCGGCCGCGGCGCGGGCATCGGAGACCGGCAGCATGGGCGGCAGGTCGAGGACGACGTAGCGGTAGCCGGCGCGGGCCATCTCCAGCAGATTGGCGAGCTGGGGCGCGGCGATCCGCTCCGAGGGGTGCAGCCGGTCGGCGTGGGTGCTGGCCGGCAGGACGTGCAGGCCCGACGGCTGACGGCGCACGATCGCGCTGATCGGCACGCGTCCGTCGAGCACGTCCTGCAGGCCGGCCTCCGTGTCCGTCGCGGCGGTGTCGCGCGTCAGCCGGGTGAGTGTTCGGCCGCGCAGGTCGAGATCGATCAGCAGGGTCGGGCTGCCGCTGCGCGCCAGGAGGGTGGCGAGGTTGCCCGCGAGCGTGGTCACGCCGTCGCCCGAGACCGCCGAGACGAGGCCCAGCACCGTGCCGGACGCCGTCCCCTCGAAGCGCGCGTCGGCCGTGAGGCGGACGGCCCGCAGGCTCTCGGCGAGCGCCGAGAAGGGCAGGCGCGCCGCCTCCGCGATCGGGTTCCGCCCGGGCGCGGGCGGCGCGGCGAGCGCGGGCAGGTCGGCGATCACCGCGATGCAGGGGCTGCCGACGGCGGCGGCGAGCTGGCGGCGGTCGCGCACGCGCCGCGTCAGCACGTCCCGCCCGAGGGCCACGACGAAGCCGAGGCCGAAGCTGAGCGAGAGGCCGGCCGCGAAGGCCTTGTACCAGTTCGGGGTCGCGGGCCGGTTCGGCTCGGAGGCGCCGCTGATGATGCGCGCCTCGGTGACCGGGAAGGTCTGCTCCTGCGCGGCCTCGGCGAAGCGGGTGAGGAAGCTGTCCCGCATGGTCTTGTAGGTGTCGGCCACGCTCTGCAGCTGCGCGAGCTGCACGCGCACCCCCTGCGCCTCGGCCGAGCGCCGGGCGAGATCCTCGAGGTCGCGGGTGATCGTCTGCTCGTTGAGGCGCGCCACCGCGGCGGTGCTGCGGTAGCCCTGAGCGATGCGGCGGAACTCGTCGGCGATCGAGGCCTCCGTCGCCTGGAGGTCCTGGCGGGCGCGCTCGACCGCGTCGTGGTCGCCGCCCGAGCGCGCGGTGATCTCGGCCATGCGGCGCCGGATCTCGGCCGCCTTCTGGCGCAGGCCGGTGATCAGGTTGTTCTGGAACTCGTCCGCGACCGCGCCGGCTCCGCCCGCGCTCAGGATCGCCTCGATCCGGGCGAGCTTGGCCTCCGCCTCGCTGCGCTCGCCCTGGACCGCGACGAGGCGGCTGCTCAGCTCGCTCAGCAGCTGCTCGTCCACGTACTTGCCGTCGGCGAGCATGATCCGGTTGGCCCCCCGGTAGGCGACCGCCGCCTTCTCGGCTTCCCCGGCCTGGGCCTGCAGCTCGGCGACCCGGTCGCGGTACCAGCCGTTGGCGCTGCCGGCGGCCTCCCGCTTGGCCGCGAGCTGGTCGTCCACGTAGGCCCGGGCGAGCGCGTTAGCGATGCGCGCCGCCTTGGCGGCGTCCGCCGACAGGAAGCGCAGCTCGACCACGTAGGACACGCCGACCCGCTGGGCCGTGACGCGCCGGCCGAGCGCCTCGATCGTCCGGCGCTCGCGCCCGGCCGGGGACGCGTCGGCCGGGTCGGCGAGACCTGCGAGCGCGAGCAGCCGGTCGAGGGCGCTGCCGTCCTCGGCGAATTCCGGGTCCGCGTCGAGCTTCTCCGCACGGATGACGGCGCGCAGCACCCCCTCGGAGGTCATGATTGTCGCCTGGCTCTCGACGGCGGCGTCGTTGACCCGATTGTTGATCGCGAACTGGTCCTGGCCGATGTCGGCGAGGCGGCGGAAGTCGATGAGGATGCGGGCGGTCGCCCTGTATTGCGGGGTCGCGAGGAGCAGGTAGGCGAGGCTGACCGCGAGGCCCGCGAGCACGAACCCGCCGATCAGGCGCCGCCAGCGGCGCACCACCGCGATCAGGTAGGTGACGTCGCCGGGATCGTTGACCTTCGGGGCGTCGGGGGGCAGCGGGCGGCCGCGGCCCAGGAAGGATCCGGGGGTCCGGTCAAGCATCGGCGCGGCGAGCCTCCCTGCGAGCGCGTCCATGGCGGGGATCCGGCCCCGCCGGGCCGCGGTGGAAACCTGGGCCGAAGCCCGGACCGGGGCGGGGGGCCGGTTGCCCGGCATCGAGCCGCGCGGCCTCGGTGAGGCCGGCCCGCATGCCGATCAGCAGGGCGAAGAAGGCCCAGCAGGTGCCCCAGTAATGCACCGTGAACGAGACGAAGATCATCTGGACGAGCGCGATCGTCACCGCCTTGGCAGCCGTCCCGACGACGGGGTCGGGCCGCCGTGGCGGCGTGGCGCGGCCCGGCCAGGCGAAGAAGGCGCCCACGATCACGAGGGCGAGCAGCGCGACCCCGACATAGCCCGCGTGGAGCGCTTGGCCGAGCCAGAGGGCGTCGACGCTCGACACCATGGTGGAGAGCCGCACCCAGTCGCGCAGGCCGATGCCGAACCAGGGCGTCGGCTGGAGGTTGTAGGCGACCCATTCCCAGATCAGGAACCGGTAGACCCCGGTCTCCGGCTCGAGCGTGAACAGGTTGACGAGGGTCCGCAGCGGGTCGTCCACGAAGGCGAGCAGCATCGCGATGCCGTAGACGACGAGGACCAGGAGGGCGGCCCAGCGCCAGGGGGCGCGGTCGAGCAGGCGGTCGAAGGTCGCGAGCGCGGCGAAGATGCCGAAGGCCAGCATCGGTGCCGAGGAGAGCGCCAGCACGATGCCGGCGAGGCACAGGCCGAGGCCTGCGATCCAGGTGAGCCGCCCGGGCGAGAGGTAGTAGAGCAGCGGCGCGCAGACCGAGAAGAACGTCCCGAACAGGATCGCGTGCTCGAAGCTCGCCCGCGCGCGGGGCAGGCCCATGCGGTACTGCGTGATGTAGAGGGCGTTGCGGTCGACGCCGAAATACTGGCGCGCGAGGCGCCCGAGGATGTTCTCCCCGGCGGCGAGATCGACGAGGCCGAGCAGCACAAGCAGCCCGACGACGACGAGGAGGACCTGGACGAAGGGCCCGATCCCCGCGCGCCGGCCGAAGATGAAGCGCCCGGCCAGATAGGCGCTGAGGAATTCGACCGGGCGCAGCCCGACGGCGCTGGTGACGGCCTCCGGGCCGGTCGTGGCGTAGAGTGCGAGCTCCATCCAGAGCACCAGCACCAGCACCAGCCCGTCCGACAGCACGAAGACGTAGCGCCCGCTCGCGAGCCGGCTCGCCAGCACGGCCCCGGCCCAGGCCAGCATGATCAGCAGCGCGAGCCGCAGAGTGGTCAGCACGATGCCGACCTTCACGGCCATCTCGGCGGGGCCCAGATAGGCGCCGAGCAGGATCAGGGCCGCCCAGAACGGCGCCTGCGCCCGCAGCGGCACCTGGGCCCGGAGCGGCGCCTGGGCCCGGAGCGGCGCCTGCGTGCCGGGCGGCGCCTGCGTGCCGGGCGGCGTCCACGATCCGGCGCGGACGCGCGGCGTGAGGGCCGAACCGTGTGCGGCGTGCGCTGTCACGAAGTCTCCTCGGCGGGCGGTGGAAGCGATGGGCCGGTTCTGGCCGGCGGCGGTCGGGAGGATCCCTAGTAGGCGTCGTGCTTGAAGACCTGGACGGCGGTCAGCAGGATGATCCGCAGGTCCAGCCAGATGCTCCAGCGGTTGATGTACTGGATGTCGTAGGAGACGCGCCGGGCCATCTTGTCGACGGTCTCGGTCTCGCCGCGGCACTTGTTGACCTGAGCCAGTCCGGTGATGCCGGGCTTCACGTGGTGCCGGTAGGCGTAGGGCGCGATCACCCGCGTGTACTGGTCGTCGTGCGCGAGCGCGTGGGGACGCGGACCGACCAGGGACATGTCGCCCCGCAGGACGTTGAGGAGCTGCGGCAGCTCGTCGATGCTGGTGCGGCGCAGCAGGCGGCCGATCCGGGTGACGCGCCGGTCGTCCCGGGTCGCCTGCCGGATCACCGGGCCGTCGTCCTGCACGCGCATCGAGCGGAACTTGTAGATCTGGAAGCGGCGGCCGCTGAAGCCGATCCGCGTCTGCCGGAACAGGGCCGGACCGGGGCTCTCCAGCCGCACGGCGGCGGCCACGAGGACGAGCAGGGGCGAGAGCAGGACGAGGGCGACCGCCGCGAGCAAGACGTCGAGGGTGCGCTTGGCCGCCTGCTCGCCGAGGCTCAGCGGGCTGCGCTGCACCTCCAGCGCCAGCACGGACCCGACCCGGGTGACGGGCTTGGCGAGCAGGTTGCGGACCTTGTGGTCGGCGAGCACGAGCGCCGGCAGCGGCAGGACGCGCAGGCACTGCAGCAGGTTCTCGAGGTCGTCGACGCGCGACCAGTTCACGCAGATCAGGATCTCCTCCACCGGCTCACTGCGCGAGCGGCGGATCGCCTCGGCGGCGCAGGCGGAGACCTCGGCCTTTGAGCGGAACTCGCAAGGGAGCGCGTCGATCACCCGGTATCCGGACTCGCGCAGGCGCCGGTGCAGGCCGTGGCTTCCCACCTCGGCGCGCTCGCCCAGGAGCAGGACCGGCCGGTCGGCGATCATCCGGGAGCCTGCGGCGCGCCGGCACAGCCACTGCGCGCCGACCCGCAGGCCTACCACCACGGCGAGTCCCGAGCCCGCGAAGATGAGGAAGAAGCCGCGCGAGACGTCCTCGCCGATCTTCAGGATGAAGGCGAGGCCGGCACAGATGCCGATCACCATGATCCAGGCGGAGACCATCTCGGAGACGGGGACCGGACGGATGGTGAGGCGTTCGACGGCGTAGTGACCGCGCCCGTGCATCCGCAGCACGTAGAGCGAGGCGAAGACCGCGCCGGTGGCGAGGTACACGTCTCGGCCGCCGACCGCCGGCACCGCTGTCAGACCCCGGTAGGCGAGCCCGGCGAGGCAGGCGCTGAGGGCGATCGCCACCCAATCGGCGAGCGCGGCGCCGACGCCCAGAACCTGTGCGGGGATGTGAACGGCAGGCTGGCGGCGGCTCGACGGATCGAGCCGGACGACCGGGTGCTGAACATCCTCGAGGGAAAGCGCCATGTGCCAGGCCTTTGCTGTCCGAGAGTCCTGGGGCCCGCCTTACGCGGCAGTGCACAACTAACGGAACGTTAACGGCTGGCCAGAGAACGGAAAGGTCAAATTTTGGACAGGCTCGCGGCTGTTTTGCACATGTTCGCGCAGGCAGTTGCGAAGACTTGTTGGCATGCGGGCGCATCGGATCTGCAGCCCGCCGATGACACTGCGCCGGCTCTCTAGACTTGTCGGATCGACGATCCTGCTGTCCCGAGATCCCGCCGGAGATCCCGCGCGTGCGGTCTCTCGCGCTGGGCCGTGCGCCTCCGCGCGGCGCTCGTGCGGGAGCGCGCGTCGGGTTCGGGCCGGTCTTGCGGTGCAGCAAGGCTCATGCTGCGGGTGCGGTATTGTTGCGGCCAACGACGTCCCGCAACCGCGCAAAACGACTAAATTTTGCGCAGCCCAGAATTAACAAATTATTAATCCCGGAATTGACGGCCGGTGCCACGCATAGGCATAGTTAACGCAGTGCAATACAAGCCCGCATAAGCACTAGTCCCCGCCATGACATACAGCGATTAGCGCCGCTCCGGCAGGGCGTTGCGGCCGCGTCTCCGCACGGCCGAAGCCCCCTCCCAGTAGAAGGACTTCACGGCATGAACGTCAGTGTATTCGGCCTTGGGTATGTCGGCACCGTGTGCTCGGCCTGTCTGGCGCATATGGGCCACAACGTGGTGGGGGTCGATCTCAACGAGACGAAGGTCGATCTGATGTCGCGCGGGCATGCGCCGATCGTCGAGCGGGATGTGGCCGAGTACGTTGCCGACGCGGTCTCCGGCGGGCGCCTGCGGGCGACCCTCGACGTGGAGGAGGCCGCGCGCGAGACCGATCTCTCGCTGATCTGCGTCGGCACGCCGAGCCGGCCGAACGGCTCGCTCGATACCCGGGCGGTCGAGGGGGTGGCGCGCCAGATCGGCCGGGCGATTGCGCGCAAGAACACCTATCACTCGGTGGTGGTGCGCTCGACCGTCCTGCCCGGGACGGTGCGGGGCCGCGTGCTGCCGATCCTCGAGGCGGAGGCCGGCGGCCGCGCCGGCGAGCGGTTCGGGCTCGCGAGCAACCCCGAATTCATGCGCGAGGGGACCGCGGTCACGGATTTCTACGACCCGCCCAAGACCGTGATCGGCGAGGTGGACGCCGAGACGGCCGAGCGCCTCGTCGCGCTCTACGACGGCCTGCCGGGGCCCGTCTTCAGGACGAGTCTCGAGATCGCCGAGATGGCCAAATACGCCGACAACGTCTGGCACGCTCTGAAGGTCACCTTCGGCAACGAGATCGGCGCGATCTGCAAGAAGGAGGGCATCGACAGCCACCGGCTGATGGAGATGTTCTGCGCCGACACCAAGCTCAACATCTCGAAAGCCTACCTGAAGCCGGGTTTCGCCTTCGGCGGCTCCTGCCTGCCCAAGGACACCCGCGCGCTCGCCCACCACGCGGTCTCGCGCGACCTCGACCTGCCGGTGATTGCCAACATCGCCCGCTCGAACCGCGAGCAGATCGAGCGCGGCATCGACTGGATCCTGGATTCGGGCGCCCGCAGCGTCTGCTTCCTGGGCTTCAGCTTCAAGGCCGGCACCGACGACCTGCGCGAGAGCCCCTATCTCGACATGATCGAGCGCCTGTTGGGCAAGGGCTGCCAGATCAAGGTGTTCGACCGCAATGTCGAACTCGCCAAGCTGACGGGCGCCAACCGCAGCTACCTCTACGGGGTGATCCCGCACGTGGCCGAGCTGATGGTCGACAACCTCGACGAGGCACTTGCGGGGACCGACACCGTGGTCGTCACGGCCAACGCCCCGGAATACCGCGCCGCCGTCGAACGGATCCGACCGAGCCAGCAGGTGCTCGACTTCGCCCGCCTCACGGAGGCCGAGGCGCTCGGCGAGTCCTACGACGGGTTCCTCTGGTAGGGGGGCGGCGCCCGATGGCCCGCATCCTCATCATCGTCGAGAACCTGCCCGTCCCCTTCGACCGGCGGGTCTGGTCGGAGGCGACCGCGCTGCGCCGGGCGGGGCACACCGTCTCGGTGATCTGTCCGACCGGGCGCGACGCCGAGGCGCGCTACGTCGAGATCGACGGCATCCACGTCTACCGGCACCCGCTGCCGCACGAGGGGCACGGCGCGCTCGGCTACCTCGTCGAATACGCCAGCGCCCTGTTCTGGGAGTTCGTGCTCAGCCTGCGGGTCCTGCGCGAGCGCGGCTTCGACGTGATCCACGCCTGCAACCCGCCGGACCTGATCTTTCTCATCGGCGGCTTCTACAAGCTTTTCGGCAAGAAGTTCCTCTTCGATCATCACGACATCAACCCCGAGCTCTACGAGGCCAAGTTCGGCCGCCGGGACTGGGGCTGGCGCCTGATGCTGCTCGTCGAGAAGCTGACCTTCCGGGTCGCGGACGTGTCGCTGGCCACCAACAACTCCTACCGGCAGATCGCGATCGAGCGCGGCGGCATGGCGCCGGAGCGGGTGCACGTCGTCCGCTCGGGGCCCAATCTCGCGCGCATCCAGGAGCCGCCGCCCGACCCGGCCTGGCGCAAGGGGCGGCGCCATCTCGTCGGCTATGTCGGCGTGATCGGCCAGCAGGAGGGGCTCGACCTGCTGCTGGAGGCGGTCCGGCACGTCGTCGAGGTCCGCGGGCGGCACGACGTGCAGTTCGTCGTGGTCGGCGGCGGGCCCGCGCTCGCCGAGATCGAGGCGGCCTGCACCGGGATGGGCTTGGCCGATTACGTCACCTTCACGGGCCGTGTCCCGGACGCGACGCTGTTCAGCGCGCTCGCCTCGTCGGACGTCTGCGTGAATCCCGACCGGCCGAACGCGATGAACGACAAGTCCACCATGAACAAGATCATGGAGTACATGGCGCTCGGCAAGCCGATCGTGCAGTTCGACCTGACGGAGGGGCGCTTCTCCGCGCAGGACGCCTCCCTGTACGCACGCAACACCGTCCCGGCCGATTTCGGCGACAAGGTCCTCGAACTGCTCGACGATCCGGAGCGGCGCACGCAGATGGGCGCGTTCGGGCGCCGCCGCGTGCGCGAGCAACTCGCCTGGCAGTACGAGGAGCCCAAGCTCCTGGCGGCCTATGCCCGGCTGCTCGGCGCGCAGCCGGCCGCGGCCGCGCTGCCCGGGGCGCTCGACCCGGCCGGGGAGGGGTCCCGGCGTGCGTGAGCGGGCGGTCCCGTACGCCGGGCGGCGACCGGGCGGCCCGGCCGCCGCGATCCGGTCAGAGCACGAAGCTCGCGGCGGTCAGATCCTTCTGGCCGGCGAGCTCGATCGCGAAGTCCGCCGTGCGATCGCCGTTGAGATCCGCCTGGATCAGGGTGCTGCCGGCGGACGTGCCGGTGGCGCGCAGCTCGCCCGCCCGTCCCGAGAAGGCGTTGCCGCCGATCCAGTCGAGCTGGGCCGGCAACCCGGGCGCGGACCCGGACAGGGCCGAGAGATCGATCAGGTCGCGGCCGACCTCGAAGTCGGTGATGTAGTCGCGCGCCGAGACGGTGCTGTCGCTGGCCTGCTCGTAGACGATCCGGTCGCGGCCCGCACCGGTCACGATGATGTCCTTTCCGCCCTGACCGACGATCACGTCGTCGCCCGAGCCCGTGCGGATGCTGTCGCCCCCGGCGCCGGCGACGACACGCACGGCCTCGCTGCCGGTGCGCGTGATGATGTCGTTGCCGTCGGTGCCGAGCACGAGCGGCAAGGCCGGCACGACGGGCTCGGCGGCGATCGGAGCCGTGACGATTGGAGCGGTGACGATCGGGGCCGTGACGATCGGGGCGCTGGGCGCGCTCGCCGCCGTGCCCAGGATGAAGTCGGCGGCCGAGAAGCTGTGCTGGCCGCTGAACTCGATCTCGAGATCGACCCTCTGGTCGCCGTCGGCGTCGAGCTGCAGCAGGGTGGTGCCGGTGGCCGTGGCCACGCTGCGCAGCTGCCACGCCGCCCCGGTGAAGCGCTCGGAGCCCAGCCAGCTCCAGGCCCCGGCCTGGGCGGGCGCGCCGGGCAGCTCCGCGAGGTCGATGCGGTCGCTGCCGTGCTCGAAATCGCTGATCAGGTCGCGGCCGACATCGAAGCCGCGGTAGAGGAACACGTCCTTGCCGGCACCGCCCGCGAGGTAGTCGCGCCCGGCGCCTCCCTCGATGACGTCGTCGCCCGCGCCGGCCGAGACCCAGTCCTGGCCGCCGCCGCCCTGGATGAAGTCGCGCCCCGCATTGCCGACGAGCGCGTCGGCGCCCGCCGTGCCGGTGACGGCGCGGGTGCCGGCGAGGAGTTCCGCCACGCCGGGCCCGGTCGCCGCGGCGAGCGACAGCCCGAGGCCGGCGGCGTTGGCGTTGCCGGTGTAGACGAGGCCCGGCGGTTGCGTGACGAGGTCGAGCGGCCCGTAGAGCCCTGCGGACACCACGTTGTTCGTCACCCGGACGTTGCTGATCGTGCCCTTGTCGTAGGGGAGCTCGCTGACCGCGACCGTGTAGGCGCCGCCGAGCAGGACGTTGCCGCTCACCGTGACGTCCGAGGTCGCGCCCATCTCGGCCGTGACCCGCACGGCGTTGTTGGTCTCGACCTTGGCGTCGGGCTTGGTGCGCCAGTCGATGAGGTTGCCGGTGATCGTGACCGGGCCCGTGGTCTTGCCGACCCAGATCGCGTCCGCGTGCGCGCCGGTCTGGTAGCCGCCGCCCGAGAAGTAGTTGTTCGCGACCGTACCGCTCTCGATGTAGACCGCGTCGCTCGGGGCGTTCAGGAAGCGGTTGCCCGTGATCGTGGTGTTGCGACCCTGGGCGATGATGAAGTCGTTGTAGGCGCGGTCGAGCTTCAGCCCGTCGAAGGTGGAGTTTGTGACGGTGAGCCCGCTGGTGCCGGCGACGCCGGTGATCGCGGCCATGCCGGCCGCCGCGTCGAAGGCCGAGCGGGTGACCGTCACGTTGTTGGTCTCCACGCGGACGCTGACGCCGCGGAAATCAATCCCGTCCAGCAAGACGCCGGCCTTGTAGACCACGAGCGTCTTGAGGGCGGCGTTGTAGTAGCATCCGTCCGCGGCGCCGAGCGTCGCGACCGAGCGCAGGCCGCCCGTCACGGGCGCGGCGGGCAGGCTTGCGGCAAGGCGCGCGACGGCGGCGAGGGCCGGATTGGCGGCGGTGATGCTGTCGAGCAGGGCGTCGGCCGTGCCGCTGATGAGGGAAGACATAGCTTCAACTTCCTAATCGACGAACGAAATCGGATCGGCGGCGAGACCGCGTTGTTTTCGTTCGTATCGATTCGGACGCTAGGAGGCATTCGTTGCCTGTATCTTAAGGGGTGCAACCTTGTTTCTCGCGCTCCCGTTCCCGCGGCCGAGCTGGTGAGGGAGACGATAACGCCGGCCGATCAATTGATCCGTTCGCCGACGCGCTTGCCGCGGGTTCAGCCGTCCGGCGCCTCGTCCGGCGCCTCGTCTGGCTCAGCGCTCCGGTCTCTGGTCGGCCGGGTTGTAGACGAGCCCGGCATTGCCCCCCAGGAAGGCGTGCCAGGACGGACGGGCGCCGAAGCGCGCGGCGAGGTCCTCGAGATCCGCCGCCCGGGCCGGGTCGCGCCCGCGCAGGCGGGGCAGCACTATGTCGATCCAGGCGAGCGAGCTGCGGTCGCGGGCCGGGGCCTGCCGCACGCCGGTACGTGCCTCCAGCGTGGCCGGGTCGCGGGCGAGCGCCGCGTCGAAGGTCAGGAGCCGGTTGAGCGCCCGCTCCTCGTCCGGCGTGAGCGCGACGCCGTTCGCGTCGGCGAAGCGCACCAGGGCGACGAGCGGCAGGGTCGCGAAGTTCTGGTAGATCGCGCCGCGGCTGCCTCGGCCGATCTCGGCCGGCAGGGCGCCGGTCTCGTCGATGTCGGCGAGCCCACGCCGGAGCGCCCGAAGGGCGAAGTCCCGCAGGCCGGAATCCTGCAGGGCGGCACCCGCGTAGCCGACCGCGAGCCCGGCCCAGTACAGGTGGTTGGCGCCGTGGCGCGACCATTGGTTGTCGACCGAGTACTCGGCCACGACCGAGCGGGCGAGTTGGCCGATCCAGTCCCGGGTGCGCGCCAGCGCGCCGGGATCGAGCCCCTCCGGGCCGATCTTGAGCAGCGCGGCCGCGTAGGTCGCGAGCTGCCAGGCCTGGGTCATCACCGCCTGATGCCGGCCGAGCTCGTCGTTGTCGGCGGCGCTGCCGAGGAGCGCGCCCGCCTCCGCCCAGCGGTCGAGGTGCCGGAGGACGCAGCGCGCGATCTCCGGATCGCGCGGACGGGCCGTCACCGCGCGGTCGGACAGGTGGGCGAGGCCGTTGCCGAAGCTCGCGAGACGGGTTCCCCGGGCCGCCTCGGCGCGCTCGCGCTCGGGATCGACACGCGACTGCGTCGGATCCTTGGGATCGTAACGCGAGCGGAAGCGCGCCATGTCGGTGAGCGGCTCGACCGGGTTGGGGCAGGCGAAGGCGCCGGCCGGCCGGCCGAGCCGGTTCCGGGCTTCGTCGAGAAGGAAGCCGGAGGCGATGCGCCCCGCCTCGGCCCGCGCCCCGCAGGCCGAGCCGAGGGCGAGCAGAAGCACGAGCCCCGGCACCGCGCCCCTCGTGGGTCGCGTGGCCCGGAATCCGGACCAAATCCGCCCGCCGTCCACGCTGCACCCCATGCCGCACTCCCTCGCCGAAGATCGGGGCAACCCGAATCGAGGTTGATGTATCGTGAAATACTAAGTATATCAATATACAAGTTTGCGATATACGGTAATTGGCAGATAATTTCAAAGGGTATCAACTGTCTTCGCGAGGAGTTTTGCTCTTGAGCTACAGGCGATCCGACCCCTTCGGTGCATCCCTCCGGCGCCCGCGCGCTTCGGCCCTGGCGGCGTGCCTCGGCCTCGCCGCGCTGCTGCACGCCACCCTCGGATCGGCTGCAACCGCGGCCGAGTACCTGCTGCAACCCGGCGACAGCCTCGAATTCTCCGTCGCGGGCGTTCCCGACCTGAAGCAGAAGCTCACCGTCGACCTCGACGGCGCGGTCGCCGTTCCGCTGATCGGTCAGGTGCGGGCGGCCGGTCTGACGGTCGGGGCGGTTCGCGATCGGGTGCGCGACCTGCTGCCCCACCGCAGCCTGACGATCCGCGGCCAGGACGGGCGCGAGAACCTCACGGCGATCTCGGGCGAGGAGATCACGCTGAGCGTGGCCGAGTACCGGCCGGTCTATGTGAGTGGGGACGTCGCCAAGCCCGGCGAGCAGCCCTTCCGGGCGGGGCTCAGCGTCCGGCAGGCGGTATCGCTCGCCGGCGGCTACGACCTGCAGCGCTTCCGCATGGAGAGTCCGATCCTGCAGACCGCGGACCTCAGGGGCGAGTACGAGAACCTCTGGGCCGACTTTGCCCGCGCCCAGGCGGTCTCGGCACGGCTGCGGGCGGAACTCGAGGGGCGCCCGGCGATCGACAAGGCGGCGCTGACCGAGGTGCCGCTCCCGGCCACCGTGCGCGACCGGATCCTGCGCAACGAGCAGGATCTGCTGAACGCCCGCAACGCGGACGTGACGAAAGAGCGTGCGCACCTGCGCCAGGCCCTCAAGCTCACCGAGGACCGCATCCGGACGATGACGGACCAGCAGGTCAAGGAGGAGGAGGGGGCCAAGCTCGACGCCAGCGAGATCGAGCGCATCGCCGACCTGAACAAGCGCGGCATCGTGCCGATCACCCGCTCGCTCGAAACCCGGCGCCTGAGCCTGCTCTCCTCGACGCGCGCACTCCAGATCGGCGTGCAGGTCGAGCAGACCAAGAAGGAGCGTCAGGACGCGACGCGCGCCATCGACCGGATGGAGGATCAGCGTCGCGGCGACCTGCTGCGCGACCTGCAGGATTCGGACGTGAAGCTCGCCCAGACGCGGGCCAAGCTTCAGGCCACCGGCGAGAAGCTGCTCTACACCGGCGTCGTGCGCTCGCAACTCGTGCGTGGCACCGGCGGCGCCCCCCAGATCACCGTGATCCGGCGCGCCGACCCGGCACGCATCCAGCGGATCACGGCCGACGAGGACACTGATCTGCGGCCGGGCGATACGGTCGAGGTGGCCTTGCGCGTCGAGTACGATTTCAAGCCGACGCAGTAGCGCGCGGCGGCGCCGGCCGGGGCGGGGATCCGCGTTAAGGCGGTCCCAAGACCTCGTCGACAGGATGGCGCGCACCGCGTCCGCGGTATCCATCGCCGAGCCGCCGCCATGCTGATCTGCGCCATCCTCCACCTCGCGGCCCTCGCGCTGTTCCTCGAGGCCGCCGACCGCGCTCCCGTCATCGACGACTGAAGTCGTCCCCGGGGCGCCCCACCCTCACGCCCCCAGGAGGCCTCATGACCGGCGTCACGAACACCTTCTCCTGCACGTCCTGCGGCAGCCCGAGCATCCGGCTGCCGGCCGACTTCAACGACGCGACGATGGTCGAGTGCGAGGGATGCGGCAACCGCATCGCGACCTGGCTCGACTTCAAGCGCCTCGCGCATGCCGCGCCGGCCGCGCCCGGCGAACCTCCGCCCGGCGAATCCGCCGCGGAGAGGCTCGTGATCACGCGGCGCGCCGTCGGCCTGCGCTGGAGCGACTTCCGCGAGACCCGCTCCCGCTGAACCCGCGATGTGAATCCGCGATGTGGCCGTTTCGATAGCCGCGTGTCCCGCAGCCAGGGGGAGACACCGATGCAGACCGACACCGAACGTCCCGCCGCGCCGCCGGCCGCGGTCCAGGCCCTCACCCGCCGCGCGATCATCCCGGGGCTCGACGGGATCCGCGCCGTCGCCGTCCTCGTGGTGATGCTCGGCCATTACGGGCTCGGGCGGATCGTGCCCGGCGGCCTCGGGGTGACGATCTTCTTCTTCCTCAGCGGCTTCCTGATCACCACCCTGCTGCTGCGCGAGAGCGATGCGAGCGGGCGCATCGACCTGCGCAACTTCTACGTCCGGCGCTTCCTGCGGCTCGCGCCGGAACTTACGGTCTTCGTGCTGGTCACGGGAGCGCTCGCACTCGTGCTCGGCAAGGTGATCCGCCCGGCCGAGCTGCTGGCGGCGCTGTTCTACGTCACGAACTACTATCATCTGGCCCAGGGCATGTGCATCGAGACCTGTGCCGACTGGCACTCGCTCTGGTCCCTGGCCGTCGAGGAGCATTTCTACCTCATCTTCCCGCTGGTGCTCATCCTGAATGGGAGCGCGCCGCGCCGGCTCCTCTTGATCCTGAGCGCGGTCCTGTTGATCAGCCCGGTCTGGCGCGCCGTCGTCGAGGCCTCCGGGCGTTTCGACCCCGAATGGACCTACAAGGCGAGCGATGCACGCTTCGACTCGATCGCCTACGGGGCCTGGCTCGCCGTGGTGTTCGCCCGCTTCCCCGCCTGGCTCGTTCGGGTCCGGGACCGGGGCGTGCCGCTGCTGGCCCTCGCGGGGCTTCTGATGCTCCTGTCCCTGACGATCCGCGACCCGATGTTCCGCGCGACCCTGCGCTACACGCTGCAGGGCGTCGCGCTCGGCCTCCTCTTCGTCGTCCTCTACGCGAGCGCGCGCGGCGCACCGCTGCTCTCCGTTCTCGAGTGGCGCCCGCTGCGCTGGATCGGGCAGGTGTCCTACGGCGCTTACCTCTGGCACTTCGTGCCGCTGTCGGCCGGGCTGTACCTGATGGACGTTCGGTCGGCCTACGCGCTCTCGGGAGCCCAGACGCTGGTGATGTGCCTCGGCGGCACGGCGGCCACGCTGGGCCTCGCGTGGCTCTCGCAGATCCTCGTCGCCCGGCCGGTGCTCGGCCTGCGCCACCGCTTCGGGCCGCGCCCACCCGGGCGCCGGGCCCCGGCGGCGCTCGCGCCCCGGCTCGCCGATGCGGGCGAGGTGCTCGGCCGATGAGCGCGCCCGCACGTTTCCCGGCTCGTCGGCCCGTGGCGCCGTTGCCCGAGGGGCGCACGGGGCAGGATGGGCGCGACCCGCTCGCCGATGCGCCGGATCCGGGCGCGGGCGACCCGTTCCGTTCCCTTCGGGCAACTGCTGCCGTGCTCTCGGAGGGAAGTGCCGCGCCGGGCGAGGCCGCCGGCCCCGACCTGTCGGATCCCGGCCTGCGCCGGTCCTGGCGCCTGCGCCTGCTTCTCGCGGTGCTGGGTCGGCGCCTGCCGTCGCGCTGGGTCTGGCGCCTGCGCCGGTGGGAGGGCGGATCGGCCTACAGCTACAGCCTGCGGCAGGTCCTCTGGGAGCGGAACCGCGTCAGCGTCGGCGCCTACTCGTACGGCTCGGTGCTCTATCCCACCTGGCACCTGAGGGAGGGCCTGCGGGTCGGACGCTACGTCTCGATCGCCCAGACCGCCTGCTGGTCGTTCAACCACCCGCTGGACCGGATCGCCACGAGCCCGGCCTTCTACGAGGGCAGCTACGGTTCCTTCGAGAACCTGCCCAATCCGCCGCCTCGGCTCGAGATCTGCCACGATGCCTGGGTCGGCGAGTACGCCGTGATCACGCCGGGCTGCCGCCGCATCGGCATCGGCGCGGTGGTCGGAGCGGGCGCCGTGGTCACGCGCGACGTACCCGATTTCGCGGTCGCGGTCGGCGTCCCGGCCCGGGTGGTCCGCTACCGCTTCCCCGAAGAGGTCCGGCGGGCGCTGATCGCGTCGCAGTGGTGGCGCCTGCCGCTCTCCGAGCTCGCGCGCTGGCGCGAGGCCATGCGCCGGCCCGTCACCGACCCGGAGGCGCGGCGGGCGCTCGATGCGATCGCGGCCGCGCGGGCTCCGGCCGCGCCGCCGCGTCCCTGATCGTCAACCCGGGGGGAGCACATGCTCGAAGCCGCAACTGAGACCCGTCCCGACCGGATCGCCGTCGCCCTCTGCATCGACCGGGCCTTCTTCCCGCACGCGGTGACGACGGTCGCCTCGCTCCTCAACAGCGGCCAGAGCCTGGGCCTCGACGTCCGCATCTTCCACTGCGGCGACGATCCCTCCTGCGCCGCCACGATCCGCGCGCTGTTCGCCCGGCGTCCCTCCGACACCTGCCGCTTCATCCCGATCGACCTCGACCGCTTCTCGGACTTTCCCGTCAGCGCGGCGATCTCGGCCGGAACCTACGCGCGGCTCCTGCTGCCCCACCTGATGCCGGAGCACGACCGGGTGCTCTACCTTGACGCCGACCTCGTCGTGCTGGCCGATCTCGCCGACCTCTGGCGACTTGATCTCGCCGGCCGGGCAGCGGCGGCCGTGCCGGACCCGTTCTGCGACAACCGGACGAGCCTCGGCTTCGCGCAGGCCGAGCCCTACTTCAACGCCGGCGTCCTCCTGATGAACCTCGCGGTCTGGCGCTCCGAGGACCTCGCCGCCGCGACGATGCGGTTGATCCAGCGCGAGGGTTCGAACCTCAAATACTTCGATCAGGACGCCCTCAACCTGACCCTGCGCGGGCGCGTCCGCTTCGTCGACCCGCGCTGGAACTTCCAGCCGCGCGCCGCGGACCTGCGCGCCGCCGACCTCGGCTACGAACGGGGCGCCTTCGCCGAGCTGCGCCGCAACCCGGCGGTCATCCACTACACGACGCCGCACAAGCCCTGGAAGGATCCGTTCGCGATCCATTACGGCCGGCACTACCTGCGCTGCCTCGACCTTCTCGGCGAGACGTTCCGGACGCGCTTCTTCCCCGGGCTTCCTCGCCGGCCGGCGCTGCGGGTCTCGCACTGCAAGACCAGCCTGCGCTGGCATTTCCCCGGCGCCTACCGCCTCGTCCGCGACTGGGCCGGAGGGCGTCGAGGATTGTTTGCCCAGGGTGGATGCTGAAAAAGACGCCGCGCTATACCGGTATGTTTACTTGAGGCGATACGGCGCACGTCTAAAAACAGACATATCGGTGGACGAAGCGGGCCGATGTGTTGATTTTATGTCCGACCTGTCCAATGTGCCGAATGGGCAGCAGCGTCTGTTCAAGCATAATTTCCTTCGCGGGAGCTGTTACACCTACCGCCTTGATTGTCACACATCGCCGATACTGGCCGGAACGCTTCCTGGTTTTGGTGCGTTGCAGGATGGGGATGTTGCGGGGCACGTCCGGACCGGCGGCTCCGCAGTGATACGCGGAGGACCTGCTGATGCCCGGAATCCATCCGAATGCACGGACGACCCCGGCCGTTCGGACCGAGATCGCAACTTCGAACGAGAGCCCGAGTGTCCTCGCCCGGCGCTACGGCGTCTCGACCGAGACGATCCGCAAGTGGCGCAAGCGGGGTGCCGACGATTGTCAGGATCGACCGGCCAGGCCAAGGAAGCTGCCCTGGAAGGCGACGGAGGCGGAGCGCGCCATGGTCTGCGCGGTGCGCCGTGCCACCGGCTTCCCGCTCGACGATCTGACGGCGGTCGTCACGCAGTTCCTGCCTCACCTCAACCGCGACGCGGTCTACCGCATCCTGAAGGCCGAGGGTCTGAATCGGCTGCCGCAGGCCGAGCGCGGCCGCCGCCCCGTCAACGCGAGCGGCCAGGGGACGGGCCGGGTCAGGTTCGACGTCACGCCTCTGGCGACGGACGAACCGGATGGCGGACGCTTCCTCTACGTGGCCGTCGATCACGCCGCCCGCTGCGCCCACCTCGCTCTCAAGGACGATGAGACGACCGCGAGCGCCGTCGGTTTCCTGAAGGAGGCCCTGGAGGCGTTCCCGTCGCGGGTCACCCACGTCCTCACCGATCACGACTCGTGCTTCGCCGCGCACGCCTTTACGCGCGCTTGCGATACCCATGCGCTGGAACACCGCCGGATCGTCCGGGCGGACGCCCAGCGCTCCGGCGCCAGAGGATTCTCTGCTGCGATGGACGCCGGTTCGGCGCACGCGCCCGCGTCGCAGCAGGAGTTCGGGGCGGTTGTCGATCGCAGCGCGATCGGGGGCGGCCCTAGGGCTTGTGCCATGAGCCTTGGATTACGAAGAGCGCCGTAGCGTTCCGCCACGGCCGTCGTGCTCTGAGCCGATCTGCATTCGCATCGGCGGCCTACTCCGGCATTGCGGTCGAGAACGATCCCTGATCGAGAGGGTTCGGGCGCCGTCGCCTCCGCCCCTCCGGCTTCCTCTTCCGACGTCGATGTGCGTGAGCGGGGCCGATCAGGCCGAGGCTTGGACGGCGGCGTGCTCCCGCGTGAGCGGGCCGTCGAGGCCCTCGGCGCGCAGGAAGGCCTTCAGGGCGTGTCGGTCCTGCTCCCACCAGCGGCTCGCCTCCAGGCGCGCGATCGTGGCCGCGTCGAAACGGTCGCGCAGCGGCCGGGCGGGTGCCCCGGCGACGATCGCGTAGGGCGCGACCGGTCGCGTCACGACCGCCCCGGCCCCGATGATCGCGCCCCGGCCGACGCGCCCGACGCCGGGCGCCACGATGGCGTTGTGGCCGAACCAGACGTCGTCCTCGACCACCACCGGTGTCCGCGTGACCTGATCCGCGTCGACGATGCCGAAATGCCGGTCGTACAGGAAGGGATGGGTCGAGACCCGGTCGATCGGGTGGTTGGCGTCGAGGATGCGCACGGACCGGGCAAAGGAGCAGTACCGGCCGATCCGGCTCCCGGGCGGGATGCGCCAGCGATCGAAGCACCCGTAGGAGTAGAGCCCGACCGCGATGTCGTAGCGCTCCCGGAACTGCGCGCGCAGATACGCGCTCTCCATCTCGGCGTGCCGCATGCGCGGCACCACGTACCGGTCGAAGACGCGATTTGGGATCCGCATGGTACCCGTCGTCGGCTGCGTGGTGGATCGGTTGCCGCGCAAGGGGCGACGGTTGTCGGCCCGGCGCGCGAGGGGGCTTCGACCGCGCGCAGTGACTGCCGGCCTCGCAATCCCCGCACCCTATCACGGTCCCGTCGCCTCTCCGAAGAGGCTCGAGGGCGGGCGCCCTCAGATCTGCAGCGAGACCAGCTTGTCGCCGGAGATCGCGAGGTCGCGCGGGAACTGGGCCGAGAAGGCGGCGAAGGTTCGTGATGTCTGCTCGCCGGGCAGCATCCAGTCGTGCGGCTCGAGGAAGATGACCGGAAAGCGGTTGATCGACGCGGTGTCGCCGCCGAAGACTTCCTTCTCGTGTCCCTCGATGTCGACCTTGAGCACGAACGGAAAACAGCCTGGAAACTGCCCGACGATGCCGGCAACCGTGCAGGTCGTGATCGTGCCGACCACGCGCGCATCGTCCCGAGCGTTTCCCGCCGACGGGGCGGTCCCCTGCATCCTGTAGGCATCGTTGCCGAGCCCCGCGGGTTGCACGATGGCGAGCCCCTGGTCGGCGCTGCTGTGCAGGGCGGCCTTGAGACAGTGCACCCCGTCGAGCCCGTCCAGATTCTTCTGCAGGAGCGCGAAGTTTTCGTCCTGCGGCTCGATCGCCACGATGGTTGCGTCCGGATATCGCAACTTGAAGTAAAGGGCCGTGACGCCGACATTCGCGCCGGCGTCGATGATCAGGGGCCGCCGGCCCGCCCGTCGCCCCGCCTGCAGGAAGGCCTCCGCGCGCGCCTCGAAGGACGCGCTGGGCAGCTCGAATTCCCGCCGCTGGAACGCTTCGAGGATCGATATCTTCGAGATGCCCGAACGGCACTCGAGAACGCGCGCCGGCTGGCCTTGTTCGACCATCACGCGCACACGATCGAAGATGCCTTTGTAGATGAACTTCCGGGATAGGTACGTTTTAATCTTGTCGATGAGTAAGGAATCTTTTTTGGCCGAGCGCTGAGCTCCGATGGCTATCGGGAACATCATTGTTCTGACCCATGATTGCGTTGGCAGGATCCAGGTGTCGACTCGACCTGTGCAGGACTTTGCGCAGGACAGATCCCGTTAAGCAAACGTCATGCCGCGCAGGCGTTTTGCTGGCCGTACTGCTTAGCTGGCTGGTTTGTGAGGCTGGCAGGCCGGCACGCGGCCGGGGATCAGGCGTCCGGTAGCAGCCCCGCGAGATCCGCCAGCACCGCCGCCGGCTGGAGGTCCGCGTACTCGTCGGGAAGGCCCTTGCGGTTGATCCAGGCGCAGCGCAGCCCGAAGGCGGTGGCGCCCGCGATGTCCCAGCGGTTCGAGGAGCAGAACAGCACGCGGTCCGTTTCCGCGCCGGCCTGCTCCACCGCCCGGGCATAGGCGGCGGGCGACGTCTTGAAGGTCTGTGCGGCATCGACCGAGAGCACGGCGTCGAGGTGCTCCCGCAGCCCCGCCGAGGCGACGGCGCGGGCCAGCATCGCGGCATCGCCGTTCGAGAAGATCGCGGTCCGCAGGCCCCGGGCGCGCAGGCGCGCCAGCACGCCCTGCACCTCCGAGTAGGCGTCGAGGTCGCGGTAGGCGTCGAGGAGACTCTCGCGCAAGCCGCGGTCCACCCGCGGATGCAGGGCGAGCGCGTGGTCGAGGGCGGCTTCCGTCAGGTCCCAGAAGCTGCGGTAGCGCCCGGCAAGCCCGAGCACCCAGCTGTATTCGAGCTGCTTGTTGCGCCAGACCTCCGAGAGATGGCCGGCGTCGGGCCCGATCGCCTCGGCGTGGCGCTGCACCGCCGCGTGCACGTCGAACAGGGTGCCGTAGGCGTCGAACAGCACCGCGTCCGTCTCGGCCAGAAGATCTCGGGTCATGGCGGGGCTCCGCGGTCGGGGCCCCGGATGTGGGGCGGGCCCGGCGGCCCGCCAGAGGATCGCTCTTACGGTCGCCTCAGCGGGCAGCCTTGCCCGAGAGCTGCATGACGAGGCGCGTCGCGAGGTAGAGGCGCGGGGTCAGGCTGTCGAGCACCGCGAACTCATCGGGGCTGTGATAGCGCCCGCCGACCACGCCGAGGGATTCGAGCACCACGGGCTTGGCCGGGCTGTCGGGCTGGAAGGCGTAGGCCGCGTCCGTGCCGCCGCCGATCTCGACGAGCTTCAGGTCGCCGCCGACCTCGCGGTAGATCGCCTGCGCCGCCTCGCCGAGCGTGCGCGTCGCCGAGTTCACGGGCAGCGGTGGGCGGCCCTTCGCCAGCTCGAACGTCACCTGCGTGTCGGGGACGCGGTGCGTCTCGGTGATCTTGCGGGCCTGCTCGAGGACGCGGTCGTATTCCGAAGCCTCGAAGTAGCGCATGTCGCCCTCGGCCTTGGCCTGATCGGGGATGATGTTCGGCTTGGTGCCGCCCGAGACCACCGTCCAGTTCAGGCTCGTGCCCTTCGGCTTGTCGCCGAGATCCTGCAACTGCAGCAGCTGGTGGGCGAGTTCGGTGACGGCGTTGCGGCCGGATTCCGGCGCACCGCCCGCATGCGCCGAGCGGCCCTTCACGGTGAGGCTCGCGTAGTTGATGCCCTTGGTGGCGATCGTGGCGGCATCGACCGCCTCATCCGCGAAGGTCGGCTCGAAGGAGAGCACCGCGTCCTGGCCGGCCGCGACCTCGCGGATCACGTCCCGCGAGCCGCGGGAACCCCGCTCCTCGTCCGGGTTGAACACCACGGTGATCTCGCCGAACCCGGTGAACCTCATCTGCTGCAGGGCGGCCAGCGTGTGCAGGATCATGGCGATGCCGGCCTTGGCGTCGGCCACGCCCGGCCCGTAGGCGCGCCCGTCGCGCTCCGTGTAGGGGCGCTTGCCCGCCTCGCCCTCGCCGAAGACCGTGTCGTAGTGCACGAGCAGCATCAGCTTGGCCGTGCCCGATCCCTTGATCCGGCCGATCAGGGTGTTGCCGCCGAAGGCCGGGGCCGGGCGCGTCTCGACCGTCGCCCCAAGCGTCTCGAGGCGCGTGCGCAGGATCGCCTCGACCGTGTTGAGGCCGGGCACCTGGCCCGTGCCGGTATCGACGTTGACGATTTCGGCCAGCGTCGCGCGCAGCGGCTTGTCCTGCGCCTTCACGGCGGCGAGCACGGTCGGGTCGGGCTCCGCGGCAGCGGCGGGCGCTGCCGCCAGCGGCAGGAGCGCGAGCGCGGCGAGGGCGAGGCGTCGAGTCATGGATCTCCTTGCGGTTGAGTGAGCCAAGGCCGGCGCAACCAACGCCGCCCCGGGCGCGGAGGCAAGGCTGGGCCGGGACGGCGCGCGGGGTTTTATCCGCTCTGTCACCCGCCGAAGCGCTCGGTGCGGATGCGTCCCGGCGCGATCCCGGCCCCCAGCAGCAGATCGGCGGCGGCGGCGACGAAGGGGTTCGAGCCGCAGACGAAGACGTGCGCCGGGTTTCCGAGATCGGCGAGCGCTTCCGCGACCGCCTCCGCGTCGATGCGCCGGCCCGCGCCCTCCCGGGTGGTGAGGAGACTCAGCCCGAAGCCCCGCTCGTCGCGGGCGCGGGTCTCCAGCTCGGCCAGCGCGATCGCCTCGGCCCGGCCGCGCACGGAGTAGATCAGCCGGCAGGGCACCTCCGGCGCGGCCAGCGCCCGCAGGCGCAGCATGGCCAGCAGCGGCACCACGCCGGAGCCGCCGCCGACGAGGAGCAGCGGGCCGCCATCCTCGGGGCCCCAGACGAAGGCGCCGCCGATCGGCCCGCGCAGCTCGATCGCGTCGCCGACCGCGGCCACCTCGGCGAAGAAGCCCGAGACCTCTCCGTCGGGCAGCGCCTCGATCATCAGCTCGATCGTGCCGCCCGCCTCCGGGGCCGACGCGATGGAGTAGCTGCGCTGGGCCTGGTAGCCGTCCTCGGCGGTCAGCCGCAGGTCGACGTGCTGGCCGGCCCGGAATCGATCCGCGAAATCGACCGCGAGGCGGAAGCTCTTGACCCTCGGGGTGACGGGCGCGACCGCGGTGATCGGGGCCTCCCGCCACGCGGTCCAAGGCAGGGATGCATCGGGTTCAGTCACCGTCGAAACGCTGCTCGCGCCACGGGTCGCCGTACATGTGGTAGCCGCGCAGCTCCCAGAACCCGGCCTCGTCCTTCTGTGTGAAGCGCAGGCCCTTCACCCACTTGGCGCTCTTCCAGAAGTAGAGGTGCGGCACGAGGAGCCGCGCCGGGCCGCCGTGGTCCGCCGGAATCGGCCGTCCGTCGTAGTGGGTCGCCACCATCGCCCTGCCGCCGACGAGATCGGCCACCGGCACGTTGGTGGTGTAGTCGTCGTAGCCCTCGGCCAGCAGGAAATCGGTCGGCGCCGCGATGCCGGCGGCGGCCATGAGGTCGTCGAAGCTCACGCCCTCCCAGGCCGTGTCGAACTTCGACCACTTGGTGACGCAGTGGATGTCCCCGCTCCAGCGCGTGCGCGGCAGGGCGCCGAACTCCTCCCAGGACCAGGAGCGGATCGGTCGCGCGCCCTCCCGCAGGGTGAAGCGCCAGGTGGCGGGATCGACCGGCGGGTTGGGGCCGATCTGCAGGACGGGGAAGTCGTCGGTCAGGTACTGCCCCGGGGGCAGCCGCTCGCGGGTCGCCTCGGGCGGGCGGCGCCCGGTGAAGCCTCGTGTCGCCAAGCCGGCCTCCATGCTCGCGGATGATCCGCCCGTTCCAAGTCGGTTCGGCTTTCCGCGTCAAGCGCGCTACGGTCCGGCGCGACCGAAGTTCCCGAAACGCACCGAGGCACCGATGGGCGAGGCCCCCTTCAAGGACCACTTCTCGGCGGCCGCCTCCGGCTACGCGGCGCACCGCCCAACCTACCCGGCGGCGCTCGCCGCAACGCTGGCCGAACTGGCGCCGGGGCGCGGCCTTGCCCTCGATTGCGGCTGCGGCAACGGACAGCTCGCCCGGCTGCTGGCCGAGCCCTTCGCGCGGGTCGTGGCAACCGATGCGAGCGCGGCGCAGATCGCCGAGGCCCCGCCGCACCCACGGATCGACTTCCGGGTCGCGCCCGCGGAGGCGAGCGGGCTTCCGGGCGCGAGCGTGGACCTGATCACGGCAGCCCAGGCCGCGCACTGGTTCGACCTGCCGGCCTTCTACGCCGAGGCGCGACGCGTCGCGCGGCCGGGCGCGGTGCTGGCGCTGATCTCCTACGGCGTCCTCCACTTGGACGGGCAGGCGGAGCAGGTGCTGCGGCATTTCTACACGCGGGTGGTCGGGCCCTACTGGCCGCCCGAGCGCGCCCATGTCGAGGCCGGCTACCGCACCCTGCCGTTCCCCTTCGCGGAGCTGCCCGCGCCGGACCTCGCGATCGAGGCCGCGTGGAGCCTCGACGATCTCGTCGGCTATGCCGGCACGTGGTCGGCGCTCCGCGGAGCCGAGGCCGCCCTGGGCACGAGCCCGCTACCGGACTTCGCGCGGGACCTCGCTGCCGTCTGGGGCCCGCCGGAGGCGCGCCGGCGCGTGCGCTGGCCCCTGTCCTTGCGCCTCGCGCGCCTGTGATCCGGCAGCCCGAAACCGCCGCCGAAGAATTGCCCCAAAAGCAGGGCTGTTCTCGCGGAGAAGCCGGACGCCCGTCGGAGAATCAGTGCGGCCGGTCCAGAGGACAAGCCAAGATGGTTCGCAGTCTCGCAATCGCCCTCGTCGTCGGGGGTCTCGTCGCCGCACCGGCCGCCCAGGCCCGCGACGGCATCGGTCCCGGCGGGGCCGCGGCTCTGGGCGTGCTCGGAGGTCTCGCGGTGGGCGGTGCGCTCGGCGCCGCGGCGGCCGACCCGTACTATCCTGGCAAGCCGGTCTACCGCGCCCCGCGGCCGGTCTATGTCGAGGAGGAGGTCGTCGGCCCGGTCTGCCACTTCGAGCGCCGCCGCTACATCGACGCCTACGGCGACGTCTACTTCCGCCGCGTGCGCGTCTGCGAGTAGGCGGTCTCAGCCCCGGTCGCCATGGGCGCCGCTCTGCGGCCGGGGCGTGACGATCTCCTCGGGCGGCAGGACCGGCGGCGCGCCGCGCGGGCGCAGCCGCTCGGCGCAGGCGATGCCGCCGAGCACCAGCGCCAGCGCCAGCGCGTCCGCGCCGTCGAAGGGCTCGCCCAGGATCAGCACCGCGAGCCCGGCGCCGAAGATCGGCACGAGGTTCACGAAGAGGCCGGCCCGGTTGGGGCCGATCATCTCGACGGCGGTCAGGAAGGTGAGCTGCGCCGCGAGCGAGGGGCCGAGCGCCACGTAGGTGACGATCGCCCAGCCGGCGGCTGTCGGCCAGAGCAGGCGGCCCGCCGCCCATTCGGCGGCGAGCGGCGGCAGCGAGGTGACGAAGGCCGCGCCCGCGAGCGCCGCGAAGAAGGCGAGGGCCGAGACCTTCGGACGCGTCGCCAGCGCGACCGTGTAGCCCGCGTAGAGCAGGCAGGCGACCAGCATCAGCACGTCGCCGCGGTTGAAGGCGAGGGTGCGCAGGATGTCGAGGTCGCCATGCGAGGCGGCGACGCCCGTGCCGACCAGCGTGATGCCGACGCCGAGACCCTGGCCCCAGGAGACCGGCTGCCGGTAGGCCAGGAAGTTCAGGATCAGGACGAGCACCGGGATCGCCCCCTGCAGCAGGGCGATGTTGACCGCGCCCGTATAGGCGCCGGCGGCGTAGAACAGGCTCGCGTAGACCGTGTAGCCGATCGCGCCCATGGCGAGGATGCGGCCCCAGTGGCGCCGCAGGGTCTCGCGATCCGCCATGACGTGGCGCCGCGCGATCGCCGCGAGGATCACGCAGGGAAAGAACCAGCGCAGGGTGGTGAGGGCCTGGGGGGAGACCTGCCCCGGTGCCCAGCGGGCCGCCACCGCGTTGCCGGCCCAGACCAGCATCGTGAACAGGAGGAGCAGGTAGGCGCGGCCCGCCCGGGAGCCGGCCGCGGCGGGCGTGCTCAGCGCGGGCTCAGCGGCGGCGGAACTGGCCGCCGCGCATGGGCGGGCGGGGACCGGAGGAGCGCTCGTCCTTGTGGCGGAACACGAGGCGGCCCTTCTCGAGGTCGTAGGGCGACATCTCGACGGTCACGCGGTCGCCCGCCAGCGTCTTGATGCGGTTCTTCTTCATCTTGCCGGCGGTGTAGGCCACGATCTCGTGCCCCTGGTCGAGCTGGACCCGGTAGCGCGCGTCGGGCAGGATCTCGAGAACGAGACCGTCGAACTGCATCAACTCTTCTTTTGCCATTCACCTTCTCCAGTCGGACCGTCTGGAAACAGGCGTTCCGGCATGCATGCGTCTTCTGGCTCGATCGATTAAAACGTCGCCGCGGCGCTTCCGATCCGCGACGGATCGGTCCGCAACGTCGGCAGACGCGCCCGGATGTAATCGCAGCCGCGCCCTGCGGCAAGGCATGCGGGCCGCCCACGGCCGCAAGCCCCGCCTTCCTCGACAGGAATCGCGCCGCTGTCTCAGGGCTCGTTGCCGGCGTAATCCACGCGCCCGTCCGGCGTCCGGCGCCAGACCCGCAGGGCGACCGCATCGCTCCCCGGATCCCCGCGGCCGTCGAAGGCGACCTCGCCGAGGCTCGTGCGGACCGGAGCCGCGCGCAGGGCCTCGGCCACCCGCCGTCCGTCCGGGCTGCGGGCGCGGGCCAGCCCCTGCGCCAGAACCTCGACCGCCATGTAGGCCGAGCCCGCGACGAGGCTCGCCTCGGGTCCGCGCGAAGGCGCCTTGCCGCGCGGCTCCGGCGCGCGGCGGTCGGGCAGGACTGTCATCACCGTGCCCTCGGCGGCCGGGCCCGCGGCGGCAAAGTCGCGGTCGCGGATGCCATCGCTCGCGACCAGGGTCGTGTCGAGCCCGGCTTCGCGCATCGCCCGCGCCAGCACGGCGGCCTCGGCGCCGAAGCCGCCGAAATACACCGCCCGCACGTTCGCCGCCTTCAGCCGGCCGACGAGGTCGCCCGCCTCGCGGCTGCCGCGGGGCAGGCTCTCGAACAGCGCTTCCGGACGGCCGCGGGCCCGCAGGGTGCGCGACACGGCGTCGGCGAGGCCGCGGCCGAAGGTCGAGCGGTCGTGCACGATCGCCACCGGACCCTCGCGGCCCGCGAGCCAGGCGCCGGCCGCCGCGCCCTGCTGCGCGTCGCCGGGCGCGAGGCGGAACAGGTTCCACAACCCTTGCGCGGTCAGCGCCGGGTAGCTCGCCCCGGGCGTCACCACGACGGCCCCGCCCGCCTCGTAGAGCGGCGCCGCGGCGGCCACGACCGAGGATTCGAGCGGGCCGACCACGAGCCGCACGCCCTCGCCGAGGAGCTTGCGGGCGGCCGCCGCGCCCTGGCGCTGGTCGCCCGCATCGTCGGCCACCACCAGGACGAGCCGCCGCCCTCCCGCGCCGCCCGCCCGGTTGATCTCGGCCACCGCCTGCTCGGCGCCCGCACGCAGCCCCTGCCCGAAGGCGGCGTCCGGCCCGGTGAGGGGGGCCGAGAGGCCGATCTTGACCGGCGCGGGCGCCTGCGCGGCGGCGGGTAGCGCGGCGGGGATCGTCATGAGGAGCGCGAGGCGGCGCGCGGCGCGAAATGCCATGATGGGCATCGATCCTCCCTGGACGCCGGCCGCGGCGCGTCGGCACCGCGTCAGCGTCGGATGTCGAGCAGGCTGCCGGAGGCCGGGGCCCCGAACGTCCGCCGGAAGTCATGGGCGAAATGCGCCTGATCGGCAAAGCCGGCGGCGTGCGCCGCCCCCGTGAAGTTCGCCCCTGCCACGACGGCCTCGATCGCCCGGCGCATCCGGGCCCAGGCGCGGTAGCGCCGAAAGGGTACGCCGACCTCGCGCGTGAACAGGTGCTGCAGGCGCGATTCCGAGAGGCCGACCATCCGGGCGAGGCGCGCGGCCGACTGGTCCGGATCGGGACGGGCGGTGAGGCGCGCGACGACGCGCAGGATGCGTTCATCGCGGGCACCGGCGCCCCGCCGCCCGGAAAAGGCCGTGAGATCGGCGAGCGACTCCCCGGCCCAGAGCGGGGCGTCCTGGGCCTCCCAGAGAGCGCGCAGCGGGCCGATCTCGCCGCCCGCGCCCAGGAGGGCGCCGCCGGATTCCGTTGTTCCGCTCAGGAGCGGGACGAGCGCGTCCGGGCCGGTCGCGCCGGGTTCGAGGTAGAGGACGCCCAGGGGCGCGCCGCCGACATCGAGCTCGTGCAGGACGCCCGCCGGAACGAGGGCGGTCCGGCACCGGACCCAGTCCTGGCCCTGCACCCGGATGCGGAAAGATCCGTAGAGCCCGGCGAGGAAGACCGGCGCGCCGTGCTGGTGCGCCGCGTTGTAGCGCAGCGGCCCGGCGAAGAAGGTGTGTGGCCCCGCCACATGCCAGACCGGGCCGAGGGCCGCCTCGCGCGGCGCAGCAGGTTCGTACAAGCACGCCCCCCACCTTTCCGCTCTCATCGTCCGGAGCGGTGCGGCCCGATCCTAGCCGGTCGCCGCGCGGGAGGATATCGGACGATGACGGACCTGACCCGGCGCCACCTCGCGGCGGCCGTGCCGCTCGCGCTCCTGGGCGCCTCGACCCGCGCCGGTGCGCAGACGCCTCCGCCCGGGCTCGAATCGGCGGCGCATTACCGGTTCGCCCTCGGGGCCTTCACGGTCACGATGCTCCTCGACGCGGCCGGCCTGATCGACGGACCCTGGCCGATCGTCGGCGAGGACCGGCCACGGGCCGAGGTCGAGCAGCTGATGCGCGAGAACCGGCTGCCGCCGGACCGATTCCAGCCGGGCTTCACGCCCGTCCTCGTCGAGACCGGGCGTGAGCGCGTGCTGTTCGACACCGGCAACGGCGCCGTGGGCTTCGTGCCGCGGCCTGCGGGCGGGCGGCTCGCGGCGCGGCTGCGCGCCGTCGACGTCGAGCCCGAAACGATCACCCATGTGGTCCTGACGCACGGACACACCGACCATATCGGCGGCCTGATGGAGGCGGGGCGCGCCGCCTTCCCCGGGGCCACCCTCGTCATCGGCGCCGCGGAGTTCGATTTCTGGCGGAGCCCCGAGCGCCTCGGAGCGCCGCCGGAGGATTACGCTTACCGGTCAGCGCAGGTCTTCCGCAGCCACCTCCTGCCGCTCGCGGAGCGCGCCCGCCTCGTGGCGGACGGCGACGAGATCGTGCCGGGAATCCGCGCGCTGGCGGCCCCGGGCCACACGCCCGGCCACCTCGCCTACCACGTCGAGAGCCAGGGCAAGCGCCTGCTCGTCTGGGGCGATTGCGCCCACCACGAGGTCGCGTCGCTCGCCCAACCCGGCTGGCACGCCCTGTTCGACATGGATAAGGCCGAGGGCGCGCGGACGCGGGAGCGGATCTACGACATGGCCGCCCGCGAGGGGCTGCTGGTCGCGGGCTACCACACCAGCTTCCCCTCCCTCGGCTACGTGGTCCGGGCCGGGACCGGCTACCGCTGGATCCCGGTGACCTACCAACTGCTCTGACTAGCCGCTCCGGGTCGGCCGCTACTCCGCGGCGACCAGCGTCTCCCGCCGCACCCGCTCCAGCGCCGCGGGCTTCGGCCCGCCGGTCGCCCAGTCGAGCAGCTCGACCGTGTGCACGATCGGGATGTCGGTGCCTTTCCCGATCTGGGTGGCGCAGCCGATGTTGCCGGTGGCGATGAGGTCGGGGCGCGTGCGCTCGATGTTGGCGACCTTGCGGTCGCGGAGCTTGGCCGCGATCTCGGGCTGCAGGATGTTGTAGGTGCCGGCCGAGCCGCAGCAGATGTGACCCTCCGGCACGTCCTTCACGGTGAAGCCCGCCCGCTTCAGGAGCGCCTTCGGCTCGGTGCGGATGCCCTGGCCGTGCTGCATCGAGCAGGCCGAATGGTAGGCCACCACGAGATCGGTCTCGACGACCGCCTCCATCAGGCCCAGGGCCGCCACGTACTCGGTGACGTCCTTGGCGAGGCCTGAGATCCGGGCCGCCTTCTCGGCGTAGGCCGGGTCGTCCCGGAACATGAAGCCGTAATCCTTGATCGTGGTGCCGCAGCCGGAGGCCGTGACCAGGATCGCGTCGAGGCCACCGCGCTCGATCTCGGCGGTCCAGGCGTCGATCGTCTGCTTGGCCTGGGCGTGCGAGGCGTGGTCCTTGCCCATGTGGTGGGTCAGCGCCCCGCAGCAGCCCTCCGTAGCGTGCACCACCTCGACGCCGTGGCGGTTGAGCAGGCGGATCGCCGCCTCGTTGAAGTCCGGGCGCAGCACGCTCTGGGCGCAGCCGCGCAGCATCGCCACCCGGCGGCGGGTCGTGCCGACGGACGCGGCCGGGAAGCTGCCCGACCGGTTCGTCGGGTTGTCGCGGGGCAGCGCGTCGGGCGCGAGATCGAGCATCGCGGCGAGCCGGTTGCCGACGCGGGGCAGGCGCGCGACGAGGCCGCGGAAGGGCTGGCCGAGCTTGGCCGCCGTCAGCGCCAGCCGGAAGCGGCCCCGGTGCGGCAGCACGAAGGCCAGCAGCGCCCGCATCAGACGGTCGTCGGTGGGGCGCTGGTAGGTCTTCTCGATATGCGAGCGGGCGTGGTCGACGAGGTGCATGTAGTGCACCCCGGACGGGCAGGTCGTCATGCAGGAGAGGCAGGAGAGACAGCGGTCGACGTGCTTGACCACCTCGGCCGAGGCCGCCTTGCCGCCCTCCAGCATGTCCTTGATCAGGTAGATGCGCCCGCGCGGGGAATCGAGTTCGTCGCCGAGCAGCAGGTAGGTCGGGCAGGTCGCGGTGCAGAAGCCGCAATGCACGCAGGTGCGCAGGATCTTTTCCGAGGCCGCCATCGCCGGGTCGGCAAGCTGGGCGGGGTTGAAGTTGGTTTGCACGGTTCCTTGTCCCAAAGCCTCGCCCCGGCCGGGGCGGCCAAATCCCTGAGCATCGTCCCGAAAGGTGGTTGCCGGCTTTCGGGACGATGCTCTAGACGCCCGCGTACATTCGGCCCGGGTTGAACAATCCAACCGGGTCATGGGCGGCCTTGATCCCCTGCGTCACCCGCATCAGGGGCTCGGCGAGCGGCTCGAACACCGGCACGGCGGCGCGCACGGCGTCCGGCGCGCGCACCAGCGTGGCGTGGCCGCCCTGCGCCTTGACCGCCGCACGGATCGCGGCCGCGCCCGCATCGCCCTCGGCCGAGGTCTCCAGCCAGACGAGCCCGCCGCCCCAGTCGTAGTACCAGCGGGCCGACAGTGTCCGGGCGATCGCGGCAGTGAGCGCCGGCCCGCGGGTCGGTGCGGTGGAGAGGCGCCAGACCGCCGCGCCCGTGCCCGCGAAGGGGGCGACGTCGCGGATCCGGGCCCAGAGGTCGGCGGCCTCCACCACCTGCGGCGCGCCGAAGCGCTTGAGGAGGCGGCGCAGCTCGCCCAGCCGGTAGTCGATCGAGTCCGAGAACCCTTCGAGGCGCATCAGGGTGCGGGCCTCGCCCCCGTCGAGCCCGGCCGGCAGGTGGGCGGCGCCGGTCAGCTCGAAGGGCGAGCCGAGCGCGGCCGAGAGCGCCTCGACCGCCCGGGCGTCGTCGAGGCCCGCGAAGGCGAGCGTCGCCACGCGCTCCGGCACCGGCAGCACCTTGAAGGTCACCTCGGTGAGAAGGCCGAGCGTGCCCCAGGAGCCCGCCATCAGCTTGACGAGGTCGAGGCCGGTGACGTTCTTCATCACCCGCCCGCCGGACTTGATCGCCTCGCCCCGTCCGTTGACGAAGCGCACGCCGATCAGGCTGTCGCGCGCTGCGCCCGCGTTGATGCGGCGGGGCCCGGAATTGTTGATCGCCGCCACCGCCCCGAAGCTGGGCTTGCCCGTTGAGCCCAGCAGCGCCCGGTGATCCATCGGCTCGAAGGGCAGCATCTGGTTGCGGGAGGCGAGCAACGCCTGCACCTCGGCGAGCGGCGTGCCGGCGCGGGCCGCCACCACCATCTCGGCGGGCTCGTACAGGGTGATGCCGGAGAGCGCCCGAGCCGAGAGCGTGGCCTCGTCCTGGGGCGGGCGGCCGAGCCGGGCCTTGGTGTCGCCGCCGACGAGCCGCAGCCGCGCGCCGCGCGCGGCGGCCTCGCGTACCATAGCGGTCGCCTCGTCCTCGTCGCGAGGCTCGTATGAACCCATCGTTTCCTGCCCTGACGCCACGGCTTTCGCCGCTACTCTTGAAGCGTTCTTAGGACAGGATCAGGCGGGAGAATACCGGGGATTCAAGCGCAGGCTGCATCGCGGGGCGGAAAGGCCCTCACTCGGCCGGGACGGCAGGCGCCCGGCGCAGCGCCCCCTCGACCATCCGCCGCAGCCCGGCGATGTCGAAGGCCCAGACGAGGCCGCCGTAGAGCGCGATGCCCAGCGGCACCTGGAGCGCCAGCGCCCGGGCCGGATCGAGATGGCGCAGCGGCGCGAGCGCCAGCCCCATGGCGAGGCTTGCGGCCGCTGCCGCCAGGAGCGACCCCCAGGGCAGGCGCAGCCGGTCGGGACCCGTGAGCGCCCGCCAGCCGAGCCAGGCGCAGCCGGTGCAGAGGCCGAGCGTCTGCGCAAGCGGCACGCCCGCGGGCCCGACGAGGCCGGGCAGGACGAGGAGGCCAAGGCCGTTGACGGCGAGCCCGGCGCCGGCCGCCGCGATCACGGGGAGCGTCCGGCGGCGGATCTGGAAGACCGGGTTGAGCGCGTAGAACATGATCGCAAGGGCGAAGAGGCCCGGCAGCAGCAGCCCGGCGTAGAAGCCGAAGGGTCCCCGGTAGGCTTCGGGCACGACGAGGCCCTGGATCGCCGGCAGTACGGCCCAGAATCCGACCGCGCAGGGCATGAGCAGCGCCACCACCACCGCGACGTTCTGCGCCACCTGCGCCTCGGCCGCCGCCCGCCCGTGCCGCTCCTCAGCGCGCACCGCGAACTGGAACAGCAGGAGGTCGAGCGCGGTGCCCAGCGTTGTGATGCTGCGGCCGGCGACATCCGCCGCGAGGGCGAAGTAGCCGGCCTCGGCGAAGCCCGCGTGGGCCGCGATCACGCCGCGGTTGAGGAAGGGCAGGAGCTGGTAGATCGCGGTCGCGGCGATCAGCGGGAGGCCGTAGGCCAGGAACTGGCGCCAGGTCGTGCGGATCCGCGCGCCGACCGGGGCCGAGACCGGATCGCGCAGGGGGCCGTAGAGCATCAGCACCGAGAGGATCGGGCCAATGCCGGCAGCCGCCAGCACCCAGGCCGGATGGACGAGGAACCAGGCGGCCCCCGCCATGCCGACGAAGGCCAGGACGTTCTTGGCCGCCATCAGGCCGAGATAGAGGCGCCCGTCGAAGCGGGCGCGGGCCAGCGCGGCGTGATAGTCGAACACGCCGTTGCCGACCGCCGCCACCATCGTGCCGGCGAGCATCGCGGCCCGCCCGTCCGGTCCCTCGCGGTAGCCGAAGGCCAGCGCCACGGCCGCCGCCGCCATCAGCGCAAGGCCGATCAGGCCGTAGGCTCGGTCGAGGCTGTGCCGGATCCAGGGCGCGTCGAGCCGCACCCGGTCCGAGTAGAACCGCGTCGCCGAGAGGCGCAGCCATTCCAGCACCAGGGTGTTCAGCACGATGGCGCCCGCCGTCGCCAGCGCGAAGCGGCCGAAATCGGCCGGCCCGAGCAGCATCGCGAGCAGCAGCCCGAGGCCGAAGCTCAGGCCGGCGTTCAGGACGAAGGCGACGATCACAGCCATCGGGCAGCCCCGCTCGGCTCCCGCACCGGCCGGGGGCGGGACGAAGTCGGTGCTAGCGGGCGAGTCGCCAAGAATGTCCTAATTGTCGTCTCCCTGGTCGCGGCTCCGCCGGTCACCTCGCAGTCACTTGGCCAGTCACTTGGCCAGTCGCTTGGCCGGTCACGACGTCGCCGATCGCGCTGGGGAGCGTCGGATCCCCACCGGTTGCGGGCGTCGGGGTCGCGGACTCGAGACTTCCGGAACCGTAAGGCGAGGCTTGCCGTTCCTGGGCATCCCAATTCTCATGGAGCAAGCCCCATGCGCCTTCTCGTTCCGGCCGCCGCGATCGTCCTGGCCAGCCTCCTCCCGCAGGCCGCGAGCGCCGAGACCACGGTGATCCGCCGCGACGCTCCCGACACGGTGGTGGTCGAGCGGCCCGCCGTCGAGCGCAAGACCGTCGAGACCCGCGAGACCAGCGACGGCTGTGCCTCGAAGACCGTCACCAAGACGAACGAGTACGGCGACCGTAAGACGGTGACCAAGGAGAGCTGCGACTGAGGCGGGTGCGATCGCCGCAGCGAACACACGGCTTCCCCTCTCCCCGCGGTCGGGGAGAGGGGAATGACCTCGTTCAGGGGAGCCTAAAGCGCCTTCTCGTAGCGCCAGGCCTCCATCCCATCCTCGTAATAATCCGGCCGCACGGCGAAGCGCGTGTAGCCCCGGCGCTCGTAGAGCCGGATGCCGGCGCCGTTGTCGGCCCGGACCTCCAGGCGCAGGCGGTCGCAGCCCCGGGCGCTCGCCTCGGCTTCCGCCGCACCCAGGAGCGTGCCGCCGATGCCGAGACCGCCGCGGGCGGGCGACACGGCGATCGAGGAGAGCCGAGCGATGCGGCTCGCGCGCCGCCGCTCCAGCACGGCCGCCCCGACCAGAACCTCCTCGCCGCCTTCCAGGGCAAGCGCCACCACGACGCTCATGGTGGGCGAATCGATCGCGTGGCGGATCGCCCGGCGCTCGGCCCGGTCGGTGGCGAAGGCGGCGTGTTCCAGCGCGACGAGGGCGTCGAGGTCGGCACGCCGGGCCGGGCGCAGGACGATGTGCGCCGCCGTCTCCTCCGTGCCGGCGCTGGCCGGCCGCGCCGCCATGTGCGAGCGGGCCGCGCTCACCGGGAAGCCCCGGGTCGGATCGGGCGGCGGGGCGGCATCGTCGGGCAGGCCATGAATTCGCTCAAGCTCCGGGGCGTGCGCCGGTCCCGGCCGGACCGCTCGGCCGATCGGGATCACTTACGTACGTAGCCGCAGAGGACATGCCCGCGCGCCGCCCGTTTGGGAAGCCCGCGCGGCCACGGCGCGTCGTTTGTGCAACAGCCTGCCACGGCGGTGGGTTGCGCCCGGAAATCACAGCCCGGTGCCTTGTGCGCAGGCTGACGCGGCCGTATATCGCCCCTGCCCAATTTCGCACGTGCCTGTGGCCGCGTGTCGGTTGGTGGGCATCCGGTCAACTGCCGGACAGCCGCCAGGGGTCTTAAAGGATCGATGGTCGCAAGGGTGGATCCCTACGGCCGGCATCCGGGTGGCGACACCAGACCCCGACAACAACCGACAGCCGGAGGCGAAACCGGCGAACCCCGCTCTCCACGGGGGACGCAGCTTAAAGCAACGACGAACGGGCTTTTTTGGTCTCGTCGGCCCTCCAAAGGCCGACACCGAAGAGGCTTGTTTATCCTTGCCCGGCGTGCGGTTGGGGTTTCCCCATACCAATCCACGGCAGCTTCCGGGTGCTCTGCGCCCGCGTATGTCCGCGCGTCTCCAACGCGTGCGGATGACGCGACGCATCGCCCCCTGACGCCGACGGCCGCCTGCGGCCGTCATGATCGACATCATGCGCCCGCGTGACCGGGCGCAGACGATATCTGCTGGGGAACGCTCATGACCGATCGTATCCGCGACTTCCTGCGCGTGCGCCGCGACCTCGGCCAGGACGAGGGTCCGGTGATGGTGCTCGACCTCGAGGTGGTGCGCGACAACTACACGGCGTTCGCCCGCGCGCTCCCCGACACCCGCGTGTTCTACGCCGTCAAGGCGAACCCGGCTCCCGAGGTGCTGCGCCTCTTGGCCGAGATGGGCTCGTGCTTCGACACGGCGTCCGTCGCCGAGATCGAGATGGCGCTCGCCGCCGGCGCCTCGCCCGACCGCATCTCCTTCGGCAACACCATCAAGAAGGAGCGCGACGTCGTCCGCGCGCTGAAGCTCGGCATCCGTCTGTTCGCGGTCGATTGCGAGGTCGAGGCCGACAAGATCGCGCGCGCGGCCGAGGCCGCCGCGGTCGAGACGGCCGAGATCCAGGTCTTCTGCCGCATCCTCTGCGACGGCGCGGGCGCCGACTGGCCGCTCTCGCGCAAGTTCGGCTGCGTGCCCGAGATGGCGGTCGACGTGCTGGAGCACGCCCATCGCGCGGGCCTGCACGCCTACGGCGTGTCGTTCCACGTTGGCTCGCAGCAGGCCAACACCGAGGCCTGGGACGGGGCGCTGGCCTCGGCCGCGACGATCTTCCAGGAATGCGCCACCCGGGGCATCGGCCTGTCGATGGTCAATCTCGGCGGCGGCTTCCCGACCAAGTACCTCAAGGCGGTGCCGGGCGTGGAGAGCTACGGCGACGCGATCTTCCGCGCGCTCACCAAGCATTTCGGCAACCAGATCCCGGAGACGATCATCGAGCCGGGCCGCGGCATGGTCGGCAATGCCGGCCTGATCGAGGCGGAAGTGGTGCTGGTCTCGAAGAAGTCCCAGGCCGAGGACGAGGTGCGCTGGGTCTATCTCGACATCGGCAAGTTCGGCGGGCTGGCCGAGACGATGGACGAGTCGATCCGCTACGCGATCCGCACGGAGCACGACGCCGACCGCATGTCCCCCTGCGTCATCGCCGGGCCGACCTGCGACTCGGTCGATGTTCTGTATGAGAAGCAGCACTACCCGCTGCCGGTTTCCCTCTCGATCGGCGACAAGGTGCTGATCGAGGGCGCGGGCGCCTACACCACGACCTACGCGGCGGTGGCCTTCAACGGCTTCCCGCCCCTACGCCAGATCGTGATCTGACCTGCATCGGCGCGCGGAACGCGCGCCGATGCAGGCGGGTTCTCGAACCCCACGCTGCAAAGCCTTGCAGATCCCCGTCCGGCCGCCTTCCGCGGCCCGGCCGGTCTCGTGTCCACGCCCCATTCATCGATCCCGGGGATGATCGGTCATGATCGAGATCCGCACCGAGCACGCTGCCGACGTCGCGCCGCGCGAGCGCCTGCTCGACGCCTGCTTCGGCCCGAACCGCTTCGCCAAGACCTCCGAGCGCCTGCGCGAGGGGCGTGTCCCCACGCGCGGCCTTGCCTTCACGGCGACGCGCGCCGGCCGGCTCGTCGGCACCGTGCGCCTGTGGAACGTTGATGCGGGCGGCTGCCCGGCGCTGCTCCTCGGCCCGCTCGCGGTCGATCCGGCGATCCAGCGCCAGGGACTCGGTAGCGTGCTGATGCAGGCGGCGCTCGGCCGCGCGGAGGCGCTCGGCCACGGGGCGGTACTGCTCGTCGGCGACGCGCCCTACTACGCCCGCTTCGGCTTCGACGGGGCGGCGGCGCAGGATCTTGCCATGCCGGGGCCATTCGAGCGTCAGCGCTTCCTCGGGCTGGAACTGCGCTCGGGCGCGCTCGCCGGCGCCGCGGGTATCCTGCGAGCGACCGGCGCGCCCGCCCCGGTGCCGGCCGTCGAGACCTTCGCCGAGGTGGCGCGACGACGCGCTGCGTAAGGGCTGAAGGGTCGTCCGGATGATGGCCGCGGACGCCCGCGGATCCCCTCTCCCCGCCCAAGGGCAGAGGGGGAGGCGCGGCACGAGCCCCTACGGAATGTCGAGGATCTTGTGCGTCTGCAGCGACAGGCGCCAGCGCGCGTCGCGGCGGCAGTAATCCACCGCCGCGCGCGTGTTCTCGGCCCCGGCCGGCCCGTCCATCGGCTGGAGGAAGCGGTGGCGGAAGGGCAGGTCGGCGAGCGTCGCCGGGTCGATCTCGGGCTGGGGGTAGACCAGCTTCAACTCGTGGCCGGAGCGCTGGACCAGCGGGTTCGCGCCCTTCGGGCTGACGCAGATCCAGTCGATGCCATCGGGGGCCGCCACCGTGCCGTTCGTCTCGACCGCAATCTCGAAGCCGCGCGCGTGGACCGCCGCGATCAGGGACGCATCGAGCTGCAGCAGCGGCTCGCCGCCGGTGAAGACGACGTAGCGGGCGTGGGCGCCGCCCTCCCAGGTCCGGTCGATGGCGTCTGCCAGAGCGTCGGCCTCGGCGAAGCGGCCGCCGCCCGGCCCGTTCACGCCGACGAAATCCGTGTCGCAGAAGCGGCAGGCAGCGGTGGCGCGATCCTGCTCGCGGCCCGACCAGAGGTTGCAACCCGCGAAACGGCAGAACACCGCCGCACGGCCCGCCTGCGCGCCCTCGCCCTGGAGGGTGTGGAAGAGTTCCTTGACCGCGTACGCCATCGTCCTGCCGTTCGGCTCCCGCGCTCGACCCTTTGCGCGGTGCACAAGACCTGCAGATAAGCGTCCCGGCCTGGATGCGCCATCGCGGGCGCGCCATGCTCTCGCCACGGTGGCCGCGTTGAACGGCTCCGGGGTGCAGATCCGATCGACCGGGCTCGCCGGACCGCGCTGACCGTCCTACCTCCGCCCTCGTGTTTCGGCGGTGCGGAAGGGACAGCGGGTCTCAGGCGCTGCCGCGGCGTTCCACACCGAAGTCAGGCCGGATGTCGAATCGAATTCTGAAGCGCTTCGCCGGCGCGGTCGCGGCGCTCGCGGTGCTGGTCGGAGCGGCGGAGGCCGCCACGGCGCCGATCCTGCTGGTCGATGCCGAGACCGGCAAGGTGATCTACGGGCAGGCGGCGACCGATCCCTGGTACCCGGCCTCGATCACCAAGCTGATGACGGCCTACGTCGCCCTCGACCTCGTGCGGCAGGGGCGCGCCTCCCTCGACACGCTGATCACCATCTCGCCGGCCGCGGCCGCCGAGCCGCCCTCGAAGATGGGCTTCCGACCCGGCACGCAGCTCACCCTCGACAACGCCCTCAAGATCATCATGGTCAAGTCGGCCAACGACGTGTCCTGGGCGATCGGCGAGAGCCTCGGCGGCTCCGTCGAGGGCTTCTCCGACATGATGAACGAGACCTCGCGGCGCATCGGCATGCACGAGAGCCGCTGGTACAACCCGAACGGCCTGCCGGACGCCCGGCAATGGACCTCGGCCCGCGACATGGCGGTGCTCGCCCGCGCGCTGATGCGCGACTTCCCCCAGCACCGCGACCTGTTCTCGATCTCGGCGATCCAGTTCGGCAAGTCCGTGATGGCCAACCACAACGGCCTGCTCGGGCGCTACGCAGGCGCCGACGGCATGAAGACCGGCTTCATCTGCTCGGGCGGCTTCAACGTGGTGGCGAGCGCTACCCGCAACGGACGCCGGGTCATCGCGGTGGTGATGGGCCAGCCGAGCGCGCGCGAGCGCGACCTGAAGACGGCCGACCTGTTCGACTACGCCTTCACCCAGTCGGCCGGGTGGACCAGCCCGAGCCTCGACGCGCTGCCGGCCTCGGCGAGCGCGGCGCCGCCCGACATGCGGCCCTTCATCTGCGGCGGCCGCAAGGCGCCCGCGATCGACGAGGGCCCGGGCGCCATCGCCGGCAACGGCGCCGAGGGCGCCATCGCGCAGTTCATGGGCCAGACCGCCGCCGCCTCGCCGGCCGCCGCCATGGCGGCCTTCAGCACCGCGGCGATCCGCAACCGCACGCTGCCGCCGCGGGCGCCGCTTCAGCCGATCGCGGTCTGGATCGGCCGCAGCCCGGCCGAGGGCCAGACCCTGCTGGCCGAGCAGGAGAACGCCGCCAAGAATGCGGCGGCGGAAGCCCGCGCCGCCAAGCTCGAGGCCGCCAAGGCCAAGCGCGAGGCGGCCAAGGAGGCTCGCGCCGCCAAGCTCGCGCAGGCGAAGGAGCGCGCCGCGGAGGCCAAGGCGAGCGCGGCGGCCAACGCCCCGGCGAAGCCGAAGCCCGCCGCCGTCGCCGCCAAGGCGGCGCCCGCGCAGAAGGCCGCCGCGCGCAAGCCGCAATCCGGCGGCATCCCGCAGAGCGCGACCGCCTACACCTCCACGGCGGCCGACACGCCCGTGATCCCGGCGGCCAAGGCGAAGCCGGCGCACAAGCCCGTCGCCAAGTCATCCTCTAAGCCCGCGCAGCAGGCCAAGGCGGCGAACAAGCCGGCGAAGCCGAAGGCGGACGAGTAGGGGAGGGCGCGCGGCGCCTTCAGGTGAGGATCCGGCCGCGCGTCTCCTCGCGGATCCCCGCGACCGCGAGGGCGGCGAGCGCGAGCAGCACCGCGAACAGCCCGATCGCCGCCGCGAAGCTCACCGCCACCACGAGCCCGAGCGCCGAGGGGGCGAGCAGCCCCCCGACCCGCGCCAGCGCCCCGGCCGCGCCCATGCCGGTGGCGCGCGCGGCGGTGGGGAAGAGCTCCGGCGTGAAGGCGTAGAGCGCGCCCCAGGCGCCGAGCATGGCGAAGCTCATCAGCAGGGTCGCGCCGGAGATCACCAGCGGATCGACGGTCGCGACGTAGAGCGAGCAGCCGGCTGCCGCCGTCAGCAGGAAGCCGATCAGCGTGCGCCGCCGCCCCCAGCGCTCGACCCCGTAGGCGGCGAGCGCGTAGCCCGGCAGCTGAGCGAGCGCCACCAGCACGAGGAAACCCTGCGCCCGCAGGAAGCCGAGCCCCGAGGCCGCGAGCTGGGCCGGCAGCCAGACAAACAGCCCGTAATAGGCCATCGAGACCAAGAGCCAGACCGCCAGGATCAGCAGGAACGGCCGCCGCAGGGGCGCCGCCAGCAGGCGCGGCGGTGGGCCCGCCTCGGGCTCGCGCCGGAGCGTGCCCGCCGTAAAGGGGCGCCCGTTCGCCGCCGCCATCCGGGCGAGCACCCTGTCGGCCGCGTCGAGCCGGCCCCGGCGCCAGAGGAAGTAGGGCGATTCCGGCACCCAGAAGCGCAGGCCCACGCCCAGGAGCGCCGGCAGGGCAGTGGCCGCGAAGATCCAGCGCCAGCCGTCCGGACCGCCCCAGGCGGCAGCCGCCCAGCTCACCAGCGCGAGAGCCAGGGTGCCCACGGCCCAGAACGCTTCGAGCAGGACGAGCCAGCGCCCGCGGCGGGCGGCCGGCAGGAACTCGGCCATCGCGGCGTAGTCCACCGGCAGGGTGCCGCCGACCGCGGCGCCCGTGAGGAAGCGCAGGGCCAACAGGCTCGCGAAGTCGGGCGCCAGCGCCGAGGCGAGGCCGAAGGCGGCGTCCGCCAGCACGGTGCCGATCAGGACCGCGCGCCGCCCGACCCGGTCGGCGAGACGCCCGAAGCCCCAGGCCCCGAGCATCATGCCGAGGAAGAAGGCGGTGCCGACTTGGATCGCCTGCGGCACCGGGATGCCGAACGACGTTGCCAGCGTCGGGGCCGCGAAGCCGATCGCCAGCACCTGCATCGCGTCGGCCGCCCAAACGAGGCCGAAGATCGCCAGGAGGCGGGCCTGAAACCGGCCGGTCCCGACCCGCGCGAGGGCCGCGTCCAGGGAATTCGCCGCACCCGTCATGCTATGGTCCGCCTCGCGTCGTGCTTCGGGCCCGGCGCGTGAGGCCCGGTCGCGCCCTCTTACCGCAGCTTGACCGCCGACGAAGCGGAGATCCGATGCCCGTCACGATTCACGCCGTGCCCGAGGGCGGACTCAGTGAGGCCGAGATCGCGCGCTGGCGCGCGGTGCCGGTCGCGGTCGCGGCCGACCTCGCCCGCGGGGCCGACCAGATTGACCCGGCGATCCGGCCGCTCAACCCGCCGGGGCGCCAGCCGCGCCTGTTCGGTCGGGCGGTCACGGCCCTCTGTGAGCCGCCGGATTTCGGTGCGGTGCTGCACGCGGTCGAGCGGATCGGCCCGGGCGACGTGCTGGTGATCGCGGCGGGCGGCCGGTCCGAGACCGCGATGATCGGCGAGATCGTGGGCGGCCACCTGCGCCGCCGGGGCGGGGTCGGCCTCGTCTGCGACGGAGCGATCCGCGACGTCGGCGTGCTGGCGGGCTGGGCCGACCTCTCGGTCTTCACCCGGGCGATCACGCCCCGCGGCCCGGCCTCCGCCGAGCGTGGGGCGGTGAACGCGCCGGTGGTCGTCGGCGGCCGGCTCGTCGCCGCGGGCGACCTGATCATCGGCGATGACGACGGACTCGTCGCGCTCGCGCCGGAGACGGCGCGGGACCGCATCGGCGACGCGGAGGCGAAGCTCGCCCGGGAGGCGGAGTGGGAGGCGAGCCTCGCGGCCGGCCGCTCGGTCCGCGAGACTTTCGGAATCGCAGCGGCGGTCGGGGACGGCGCGTGAGGACGCGGCGCAGCCCGGATCCGCCTCAGTCTCAGCCCGGATCGGAGAAGCCGTAGAGCCGGCGCGGGTTGTCCACGAAGTACCGGCGGCGGTCCGCCTCGTCCGGGATCCAGTCCGCCACGAGGTCGAGCAGGTCGCCGATCCGCGGCGGCCCGGCCCAGGCGGCGACGTGCGGCCAGTCCGAGCCCCAGAGGCAGCGCCCGGGCGCCGCCGCGTGCAGCGCGCGGGCGAAGGGGATCGTGTCGGCGAAGGGCGCGCCCGCGACCGAGGTGCGGAAGGCGCCCGACAGCTTCACCCAGGCCCCGTCGCGCACGAGATCGACCAGCGTGCGGAAGCCCGGATCGTCGAGCCCGGCCGAGGTCGGCATGTGGCCCATATGATCGACCACGAAGGGCACCGGCAGGCGCGCGAGCCGGGTGGCCAGCGGCGGCATCTGGCGGGCGTCGATCAGGAACTGCAGGTGCCAGCCCATCTCACGGGCGAGTGCGCCGTAGGCCTCCAGATCCGCGAAGCCGACGCCGCCGCCGAACAGCACGTTGAGCCGCAGGCCCGCCACGCCCGCCGCCTTGAGGTCGGCCAACTCCCGGTCGGGCAGGCCGAGCGGGATCACCGCGACGCCGCGCAGGCGCTCGGGGTTTGCCCGCAGGGTCTCGACCATGCGCCGGTTGTCGGTGCCGTGTACGCTGACCTGGATCAGCACGCCGTTGGCCATGCCGGTCGCGTCGAGCATCGCGAGGTAGCGCTCGCCGGGCGCGGCGGGCGGGGTGTAGCTGCGCTCCGGCACCAGCGGGTAGGCGGGCGGCAGGCCGATGACGTGGGCGTGGGTGTCGACCGCGCCCGCCGGCACCCGGTAGCGCGTCGGGCCGCGCGGGCTCGGATCGGGGGCGGGGCAGGGGGGACTCGCGTCCGATGTCTCGCTCATGCGGGCCTCCGGCTCAGGCGTCGACATCAGGATTCGGCATGGAGCACGCGGCCCCGCGTCTCGGGCAGCGCGAAGGCCGCCACGAAGAACACCCCGTAGGCGATGGCCGCGAAGATCGCGATGGCGCCCGCCAGCCCGACCCCGGCGGAGAGGTAGCCGACGAGCGCCGGGAACAGGGCGCCGACGCCGCGGCCGAAATTGTAGCAGAAGCCCTGGCCCGAGCCGCGCAGGCGCGTCGGGTAGAGCTCGGTGAGGAAGGCGCCCATCCCCGAGAAGTAGCCCGAGGCGAAGAAGCCGAGCGGGAAGCCCAGAACCCAGAGCACCGCGTTCGAGAGCGGCAGCTGCGTGTAGGCCAGGATGACCGCGATGGCGCCGAGCGAGAAGATCAGGAAGAGCGGGCGCCGCCCGAGCCGGTCGGCGAGCCAGGCGCCGACGAGGTAGCCGGCGAACGAGCCGATGATCAGCGCCGCGAGGTAGCCCGTCGAGGAGACGACTGAGAGGCCGCGCTCGGTGGTGAGGAAGCGCGGCAGCCAGGTGGTGATGGCGTAGTAGCCGCCCTGGCAGCCGGCCGAGGCGAGCGAGGCCAGGATCGTGGTCCTCAGGATCGGGCCGGAGAAGATCTCCCAGATCCGCGGCCGGTCGCCGGAGGCCGCGGCCCGCGCTCTCGCCTCGACGGCGACCTCGGGCTCCCGCACGTAGCGGCGCAGG
This sequence comes from Methylobacterium radiodurans, assembly GCF_003173735.1. Taxonomy (NCBI): domain Bacteria; kingdom Pseudomonadati; phylum Pseudomonadota; class Alphaproteobacteria; order Hyphomicrobiales; family Methylobacteriaceae; genus Methylobacterium; species Methylobacterium radiodurans. The sequence goes on from NZ_CP029551.1 coordinate 1,521,934, forward strand.
TAGAACACGAGGAGGGCCGGGAACGCGCCGATCACGAACATCCAGCGCCACGCGCTCTCGGGCGGCAGCCACGTGAACAGCACCGCCTGCGCCAGCACCGCCATGCCCCAGCCGATCGCCCAGCCGGACTGGACCGTGCCCACCGCGCGGCCGCGATACTGCGCCCGGATGGTCTCGCCCATCAGCACGGCGCCCGCCGCCCACTCGCCGCCGAATCCCAGCCCGAGGAGCGCGCGGGCGACGAGGAGCTGCTCGAAGTTCTGCACGAAGGCGCAGACGAGCGAGAAGAACGAGAACCAGAGGATGGTGATCTGGAGCGTCAGCACCCGGCCGATCCGGTCGGCGACGAAGCCCGCGAGCCAGCCGCCGAGCGCCGAGGCCAGCAGCGTCACGGTGGCGGCGAGCCCCGCGGTGCCGGGTTCGACCTGCCACAGCCCGATGATCGTGCCGATCACCAGCGGGTAGATCATGAAGTCCATGCCGTCGAGCGCCCAGCCCGCGGCACAGGCCCAGAAGGTGTGGCGCTCCGTCGGATTCATGCTCCGGTAGAAGGCGCCGAGGCTCGCGTCGTCGATCGCGACCCGCTCGATCCCCGCCCCACCGGGCCCCGTCGCCGAACTCATGCCGCCTCCCGCCGATGATGCGGATGCGTAGCACGGCGCCGACGCGTTGGAATACCGGATGCCTGGTTGCCTCCCGGGGACTTGATATCCTTCGGGAGGTTCAGGGATCGGCGCCTCAGGCGGCGCGCACGGTCGCGAGGAAGCGGCCGACCTCGGCGTTCAGGTGCTCGGACTGGCGCGACAGCTCGTCGGCCGCGCCGAGCACCTGGGCGGCGGCGGCCCCGGTCTCCTCGGAGGCCGTGGCCACGCCCGCGATGTTCGTGGTCACCTCGTCCGTGCCGGCCGCGGCCTGGGTCACGTTGCGCACGATCTCCTGGGTTGCCGCGCCCTGCTCCTCCACCGCCGCCGCGATCGATGTCACGGCGCCGCTGAGTTCGCGGATGCGCGCCGATATGCCGCCGATGGCGCTCACCGCCTGACCGGTCGAGCCCTGGATCCGGCCGATCTGCTGGGTGATCTCCTCGGTCGCCTTGGCGGTCTGGTTGGCGAGTTCCTTGACCTCGGCCGCCACCACCGCGAAGCCGCGCCCCGCCTCGCCGGCCCGCGCCGCCTCGATCGTCGCGTTCAGGGCCAGCAGGTTCGTCTGGCCCGCGATCTGCGAGATCAGCGCCACCACGTCGCCGATGCGGGCGGTCGCGCTGCTCAACTCCTGCACGAGGGCGGAGGTCTGCTCCGCCTCGCCGACCGCCGCCTCGGCGAGCCCGGCCGAGCCGTCGACCTGCCGGCCGATCTCCGAGACGGAGGCGCCGAGTTCCTCGGCCGCCGCCGCGACCGTCGTGACGTTGGCCGCCGCCTGCTCGGCCGCCGCCGCGACCGAGACGGACTGGCCGGCCGTCTCCCGCGCGGTGGACGCCATGCTCTGGGCGGTGGCCTGCAGCTCGCTCGCCGCCGACGAGACCGTGCCGATGATGCCGCCGACCGCGCGCTCGAAGCCGTCGGCCATCTCGCGCATCGCCGCCTTGCGCTGTGCTTCCGCGCCGGCACGGGCGAGCGCCGTCTCCTCCTCCAACTGGCGCGTGCGGATCAGGTTGTCGCGGAACACCTGCAGGGCCGCGGCCATCGCGCCGATCTCGTCGCGCCGGCCCGCCCCCGGGATGGCGAGCCCTGTCTCGCCGCCGGCGAGGCGGTTCATCGCGTCCGTGATCCGCCGCGCCGGCCGCCCCACATGCAGGACGAGCCCGAGGATGGCCGCCGCGATCACCGCGACCACGAGGCCGACGAGGAGGAGGGTGAAAGTGAGGCCGCGCTCGTAGACGGCCCGGGCCCGGTCGCCGCTGGCGCCCGCGTAGCCGTCGTTCAGCTCGACGAGCTTCTGCAGCTCGCCCAGTACCTTGCCGATCCCGGTCGACATGGTGGTGATGTAGATCTTCTGAGCGCCGTCCCGGTCGCCGGAAGCCGCAATGGCGGCGATCCGCGCCTGGAGGCCCTGGTAGGCCTCCCACTCACGCTCGTAGGCCGCGAAGAGGGCCTGCGCCTCGGCGGTCGCGGGGAGCGCGCGATAGGCGGAACGCAGGTCGGTGAGCTCGCGGTCGCGCTTGTCGACGGTCGCCTGGACGTCGGCGCGCAGCTCCGGCGTGTCCGCCGAGATGATCCGCACCCCGTTGACGCGCTGCCGGAGCACCAGAACCTGGATCTTGCCGAGGATCTGGGTGGCCGGCAGGTGGGTGTCGCGCAGCTCGGCTGCCTCGCCGTTGACCGCGCGCAACTCGCGCACCGACAGCGCGCCGAGCGCCGCGACGAGGCCGAACATGATCGCGAGGCCGAGCCCGACCTTGGCACCGATGGTGCGCAGTCCCGACATGGTCATTCCTGTAGATCCCGGGGCCGGTCGCATTCGGGCGGCCCGCTTCTGACTCCATCCAGATCGTAGCGGGCAATCCTTAATCGCCTCGCAAGCCCGGGCTTTGCCGGCTTCAAGACCGCACATTCTGTCATCTTCGTGCCGCACCGATAGGCGCTCGGCGGGTCGGGGCCCTGCCGCAGGAGCGGGCTTCATCGGGCGCCAAAATGCTGTAGACGAGCCTCTTCGACGGGCGCGTCCGAGCGGCGCGTCCCAGCCGCCCGAGCCGAACGCCCCACCATGCCCACCGCTTCGCTCCCAACCCGCCCCGTGCCGCGCCCCGGTGTCGCGGCGATCGAGGCCTACGTCCCCGGCAAGAGCGGCGCGCCGGGCGGTCATAAGGTCTACAAGCTCTCCTCGAACGAGACGCCGCTGGGCCCGAGCCCGGCCGCGATCGCCGCGGCGCGCGCGACCCTGGACGACCTCGCCCTCTACCCAGACGGCAGCGCGACCGTGCTGCGCACGGCGATCGCGGAGCGCTACGGCCTCGACCCGGCCCGGATCGTCTGCGGTGCGGGCTCGGACGAGCTGCTCTCGCTCCTCGCCTACGCCTATCTGGCGCCCGGCGACGAGGGCCTGTTCAGCGAGCACGGCTTCCTCGTCTACCGCATCGCCATCCTGGCGGCGGGCGGCGTGCCGGTGGTGGCGCCCGAGCGCGACCTCACCACCGACGTCGACGCGCTCATCGCCCGCATCAGCGAGCGGACGAAGATCGTCTACATCGCCAACCCCAACAATCCGACCGGCACCTACCTGCCCTTCGAGGAGGTGCGCCGCCTGCACATGGCCCTGCCGCCCCACGTGCTCCTCGTCCTCGACGGGGCCTACGCGGAGTATGTCCGCCGCAACGATTACGGCTCCGGGCTCGACCTCGTGCTGGAGGCCGACAACGTCGTGATGACCCGCACCTTCTCGAAGATCCACGGGCTCGCCGCTCTGCGGATCGGCTGGATGGTGGCGCCCGCGCACGTGGCCGACGCGGTCAACCGCATCCGCGGGCCGTTCAACCTCTCGGCGGCGGCGATCCGGGCGGGCGCGGCGGCGATCGGGGACGACGCCCACGTGGCCGCGGCGGTCGCCCACAACGACGCCTGGCTCGCCCGCCTCACCGAGGAGGTCCGGGCGCTCGGCCTCGCCGTCACCCCGAGCGTGGCGAACTTCATCCTCGTCCACTTCCCCGACGAGCCCGGCCGCTCGGCGGCGGCGGCCGACGCCTTCCTGTCGGGCCGCGGCGTGATCACCCGGCGCGTCGCCTCCTACGGCCTGCCGGACTGCCTGCGGGTCACGGTCGGCAGCGAGGCCGCCAACACGGCCTTCCTCGGCGCGCTCCGCGACTTCCAGCGGGGCGCGCATGCCTGAGGCGGGAGCGGCGCCGCTCGGGCGCCTCGCCATCGTCGGCCTCGGGCTGATCGGCTCCTCGATCGCCCGCGGCGCCCGCCGCTACGGGCTGGCCGAAACCATCGTGGCGATCGACCGGGACGAGGCCGTCCAGACGCGCGTGCGGGACCTCGGCCTCGCCGATCAGGTCACGGGCGACGCGGCCGAGGGCGTGGCGGGGGCCGATCTCGTGATCCTCTGCGTGCCGGTGGGCGCTGTGGGCGCGGTCGCGGCCGAGATCGCGCCGCATCTCGCACCCCGCGCGATCCTCTCGGATGTCGGCTCGGTGAAGGGCTCGGTGGTGGCCGCAGTCGCGCCGCACCTGCCCGAGGGCGTGGCCTTCGTGCCGGGCCACCCGGTGGCGGGCACCGAGTATTCGGGGCCCGATGCGGGCTTCTCCACCCTGTTCCAGAACCGCTGGTGCATCCTGACCCCGCCCGAGGGCACGGACGAGGCGGCGGTCGCGCGGGTGCGCGGCCTCTGGGAGGGCCTGGGCGCTATCGTCGAGACGATGAGCCCGGAGCACCACGACCTCGTGCTCGCCATCACCAGCCATGTGCCGCACCTGATCGCCTACAACATCGTGGGCACGGCAGCCGACCTCGAGGAGGTCACCCAATCCGAGGTGATCAAGTTCTCGGCCGGCGGCTTTCGTGATTTCACCCGGATCGCCGCCTCCGATCCGACCATGTGGCGCGACGTGTTCCTGACCAACAAGGACGCGGTTCTGGAGATGCTCGGGCGCTTCAACGAGGATCTGGCCGCGCTCGCCCGGGCCATCCGCTGGGGCGACGGCGAGGCGCTGCACGCGCTCTTCACCCGCACCCGCGCGATCCGCCGCGGCATCGTGGCGATGGGCCAGGAGACGGCCGAGCCGGATTTCGGGCGCCGCAAGGAGGGTTGAGGAGCGGGGCCGGAGGACCGCTCAGGCCGCCCGCGGCCGCAGTCGACCGAGGAATGGCCCGCGCTCCCAGGCCCGCGTCAGGGCCTGCCCGGCCCGGATGCCGGGCCGCTCGACCGCGAGATGGACGAAGGCCGCCAGCAGGATTGCGGCGAGAGCCGCGACCGGGATCAGCAGTGGCAGCAGCCCGATCGGGACCATTCCGGTGATGGGCGCGAGATCGACGAAGAGCGCGCTCAGCACCAGCCCGTGCAGCAGGTAGACGCCGTAGGAGCAGGCGCCGAGCACCCGCGCGCCGCGCGAGCGCAGCAGCCCACTAAAATCATTCCCGCAGGCGACGCAGACGAAGAAGGCGCCGTAGAGCGCGAGCGCGGCGGGCTTGCCCGACACGACCTGCGTGGTCGCGGCGAGGACGAGCGCGGCTATGGCGAGGCCGGCGGCGGCCGGGCCGCGCAGGCGGGCGGCCAGGCCCTCGCGCAGCCGCACCTCGTAGGCCAGCATGCCGACGGCGAAGAGCGGCAGATAGCCGATCAGCGGCAGGACGTTCTTCAGCGGTCGCAGGAGCAGCGCCCCGACGAGGAGCCCCGCCGGCACCCACCAGGTCGGCGCCCGGCCCCGCACCCGGTCCATCGCGGCGCAGCAGGCCGGCAGCACCAGGATGTAGAACAGCAGCTCGTAGCGCAGCGACCAGAGCACGTGGGCGTTCATCCGCCCGCTCTCGGCCTCGCCGAGGAGCGGCGGCGTGCCCGCGCAGGCGAGCCAGCGCAGCAGCGCCGCCGCCTCCTCGTGGAGCGGACGGGCGTCCGCCCCGCCGGTCCGCCAGAGGATCAGGCCGAGGATCATCAGGACCGAGGCGACGAGGGCCGGGTAGAGCCGGAACAGACGGCCGAGATAGAGGCGGCCGAGGTCGAGCCCGCGCAGGCCGCCGAGGATGCGGGGATAGAAGACGTAGCCCGTCACCATGAAGAACAGCCCGACGCTGCCCGCGCCGAGATTGTGCAGCGGCAGCGATGCGGGCGTCGCCCAGGCCGCGCCGGCGCGCGCCACGGAAATCCAGATCGCGAAATGGTGGACGAGCACCGCCAGGGCGAGCAGGCCGCGCAGGCCGTCGATGGAGGGCTCGCCGTCCGCAGGGACCGGAAAGCCCGCGCGGGCGAGGCCGTGCCCAGCGACGAGCGCGGTGGCGTAGGCGAGCGCGCCACAGAGCAGGATGTCCGCGACCGGACCGAACACGCGTGCGTCCCCGATGAACCAGAGGGATCAGCGTGACCGGGCACCCGCCGCCGCGCAACCCGGGGTCGGGCGCTTCGGCGGCCGGTGTGGTCCGGTTGCGTCAGTAAAGCGGCTCGAGCCGCACGTTCGGGACGGTGAAGGGACCCAGCATGATTCGGCCGTCGCCGAGGCGCAGCGGCGGCAGCGGCTTCAGGGGAGATTCGCCGCCGGCCGGCGCGCCGTCCGTGCCGGGCGTCCGCACCGAGCCCAGGAGACCGCCGACGAGCGCCCCGACCAGCGCACCCCGGTCGGCGCCGTAGCGCTGGCCGACGAGGCTGCCGACCAGGGCTTCCAGGCCGGCCGCTCGCAGATCGAGCTGGCCCGCGACGCGGTGTCCCTCGTCGAGGCCGAGCGTGCCCTTGGCCTGGAGGCGGCGGTCGCCCTTGTTGACGGCGAGGTTGGCGAGTTCGAGCCGGCCCTCGGCCTCGCGCCAGATCTCCAACTCGCGCGCCAGCGTGCCGGTGCGCAGGACGACGGCCTTCGTCAGCGTGGCGTCGAGGGCGATGTCGGCCGGATCGGCGTTCCCGATCAGGGCGTTTGCCTCGGCCGAGCGGGCCTTGGTGAAGCGCAGGCTGGTATCCACCGCGCCGTCCGCGTCGAAGCGCCCCGGCGTCGGTCGGGCGTGGAGTTCGAGGTGCTCGCCCGCCACCTCGACGGGTCGGTCGAGGGTGGGCCCGGAGACGGTGACCCGCGGCGCATCGACCGCCAGCGAGGCGCGCACGAACCCGTCCGCGGCGCCGTGGAAGCTGCCGCGCAGGCTCGTCCAGCTCGCCTCGCCCGCGAGGTCGCCCTGCCGGGTCCGGAACGGGCCGGTCGCCTCGAACAGGGCGTGGCGCGGCTGGTAGACCTGCACGAGCGCCGTGAAGGGCCCGAGGGTGAAGCCGCCATCGGCGCGGGCCAGCGCTACCGAGGCGCAGCGCAGCTCCAGCCGGAACGGGTAGCCGGTGATCGAGCGGTCGGCGCAGGTCCAGGTCCTGCCGGCAGCGGCCTCGCGGGCGAGCCACGCGTCGATCTCTCGCCCCGCGCGGTCGCGCAGGTAGAACCAGCCGGCGGTCCAGAGCAGCGCGACCACGGCCAGGAGGATGAAGGGCAGGAACAGCCCGAGGCGCGAGCCGCGCAGCCCGCCGCGCCGGTCCCGCACGATATCCGCCTGCCCCGAGCCCTGCGCCATGCCCGCCCTCTCCGTCACCGGCCCTGCACCTCCCGCGGCCTGTCCCGCGGGGCGGGCGGCGATGCAAGAGGGACGGGCACGGATCTAGGACGCGCGCCCCGGATGTCAGGCGGGGATTCTCAAGCCCGCACTCAGCCCCGCGGGGTGTCGGTGCTCAGGTCGTCGGCGATCGCCGCGCGCTCGGCCTCGTCCTCGGCGAGCCGGTGGACGTGCATCTCGGTGGCGCCATGGCCGCGCATCCGGGCGAGCCAGGTGCGGCCGAGATGCTCGCGCGGGCTCTCGCCCGAGGTCGCGACCGAGACGAGTTCGGCGATGCCGGCGGTGTCGCGGCGCACCGCCAGCACCACCGCGGCCCCGACCTCGTCGAGAGCCGGCTCGTTCAGCGCGTGCACGCCGACCACGTAGCGCCGGCCCGACCGGCCGCGCCAGGCCGAGAGCGCGAGCGCCGGGCTGCCCCGCAGCCCGGCCGTCGTCCTCAGACGTTCTTCCCGCACGTCCTGTCTCCGTGTGCGATCGTCCTTCAGGTCGCGGAGGGCGGCCGACCAGGACAGGGCTCGTTTGTTCGCCATTTGTTCTAGTTTATCCGCCGTCATCCACAGGCGTCAAGCGCGACGCATCCTACGCAGGAGATGGCGATGGCGGGGGTTATCCACAAGACGGCCGGGCTGCGACACCGAGCGCCGTTCGCGCGCCCGGAGCCCGCGTCAGGCGGTGCGCGAGGCCGAGGAGCCGGGCTCCGGCACCGGGTGGCCGTTGGCGGCGAGCTCGGCCCGGCCCGCGTCGAGGAGCGCGTTGGAGGCGGTCTCGATCCGCTCCAGAACCTCGCCCTGGAAGGCGGCGCGGGCCATGCCCGGCGGGATCGGCGGCAGGAACTCGATCACCGCGGTGCCGGGCCGGCGCAGGAAGCCACGGCGGGGCCAGAACAGGCCCGTGTTGAGGGCGGTCGGCAGGCAGGGCACGCCGAGCGCCGCGTAGAGGTGGGACAGGCCCTGCTTGTAGACGGGGGGCGCGTTGGTCGGCCGCCGCGTGCCCTCGGGGAAGATGATGAGCTGGCGCCCGCGCGCGATGGCGTCCGCGGCGGCTGCGTTCATCAGGCTCATGGCGCGATTCCCCTTCGAGCGGTCGATCGCCACCATGCCGCCGCGCGACAGGTGCCAGCCGACGACCGGGATGAAGAGCAGCTCCCGCTTCAGGATGTAGGCGAATTCCGGGAAGACCGTGCAGAGCGCCAGCGTCTCCAGGGCCGACTGGTGCTTGGCGGCGACGAGGAGCGGTCCCGGCGGGATGTTCTCCAGGCCGCGGAACTCCACGCGGATGCCGGCCACGTGCCGCAGCAGCCAGATCGTGGTGTTCCCCCAGAGCCGTGCGACCCCGAGCACCGTGCGCCGCGAGACCAGGGCCGGCAGGCAGCCCAGAGCGATCACCGCGGTGGCGGCATAGAAGCAGAGGTTGAAGGCGAGGGAGCGGAGCGCGAGCATGGGGACCTGTGCAGAGCGGCCCCCTTTAGCCCGGCTTCGCGCCGGGGGACAGACGGAGGCCGTCCCAGGGTCACGGTTTCGAAAGGTCTAGGACCTTTCGCAGGTCCCGGGCAGGGCCCGGCTCGGCGAAGCCGAACTCCGGCCTCAGTAGCCGTCCGCGAGCGTGCTGCGCTGGCGCGGGTCGGCGGCGCCCGCGAGCAGGCCGTCGTCCAGCCGCATCACCGAGTTCGCCGAGCCCGTGGTGGGACCGACCTTCACCGCGTGGCCCTTGGCGCGCAGGAGCGCCAGGGTATCGGGCGAGATGCCCTCCTCGGCGAGCAGCACATCGGGCCGCCACTGGTGGTGGACGCGCGGCGCATCCACCGCCTGGGCGAGGTTCATGCGGAAATCCACGAGGTTCACGATCACCTGCAGCACCGTGGTGATGATGCGGCTGCCGCCGGGGCTGCCGGTGACGAGGAGGAGCCGGCCGTCCCGGAACAGGAAGGTCGGGGTCATCGAGGAGAGCGGCCGCGCGCCCGGCGCCACGGCGTTGGCGTCGCTGCCGACGAGCCCGTAGGCGTTCTGCGCGCCGGGCTTGGCGGAGAAGTCGTCCATCTCGTTGTTGAGGAGCACGCCCGTACCCGCGGCGACCAGGCCGATCCCGTAGGAGAAGTTCAGCGTGTAGGTGTTGGCGACCGCGTTGCCGGCCGCGTCCACCACCGAGAAATGCGTGGTCTGGTCGGACTCGTACGGGGCCGGGTCACCGGCCCGCACGGCGTCGGCGGGGCGCGCCCGTTCCGGGTTGATCTGCGCCCGGATCGTGTCCGCGTAGGCCTTGGCGAGCAGCCCCCGCACCGGGACCTTCACTCGGTCGGGATCGCCGAGATAGGTGGCGCGGTCGGCGTAGGCGGGCTTCATCGCCTCCGCCAGCGTGTGGAAGGCCTGGGCGCTGCCCACACCCATGCCGGCGAGGTCGAAGCCCTCCAGAACGTTCAGGATCTCGATCAGGTGGATGCCGCCCGAGGAGGGCGGCGGCATCGAGACGATCGTGTGCCCGCGATAGGTCCCGCGCACCGGCTCGCGCCGCTTCACCCGATAGCCGGCAAGGTCGTCGGTCGTCATGATGCCGCCGGCCTGCCGCACCGCGTCGACGATCTTCTCGGCGATCGGGCCGGTGTAGAAGGCGTCCGGCCCCCGCTCGGCGATGGTCCGCAGCGTGTCGGCAAGGTCCGTCTGCACCAGGGTCTCGCCGCGGGCGAGCACCCGGTCCCCGTGGAAGAATACCGCCCGGGTCGAGGGCCAGCGCCCGAGCATCCCGGCGACCTGGGGCAGCGAATCGGCGAGGCCCCCCTCGACGCCGATGCCCTCGCGGGCGAGCCGCTCGGCCGGCGCGATGAGCTCCGCCAGGGTGAGCTTGCCCGAGCCGTAGAGGCGGTGCGCCTCGGCCAAGCCCCGCACCGTGCCCGGCACGCCGACCGCCTTGCCGCCCCGGGTGGAGGCCGCCCGGTCGGGCGCTCCGTCGGGGCCGAGGAACATGTCGGCGGTGGCGGCGTGCGGCGCGGTCTCGCGGTAGTCGATCGCCACCGTCTCGTTGCGCTCGGCGAGGTGCACCAGCATGAAGCCGCCGCCGCCGAGGTTGCCCGCCTGCGGCAGGGTCACGGCGAGCGCGAAGCCCACAGCCACCGCCGCATCGACCGCGTTGCCGCCCCGCTTCAGCACATCGACGCCGATCCGGGTCGCCCGCGCCTCCTGGGAGGACACCATGCCGCTCTGCGCGAGCGGCGGCAGGGCACGGGCGATGTCCGAGGGGATCGGCACCGCCTCCGCGGTCCGGGCGGGCTGAGCCCGAGGGGAGGCGCCCGGCAGCGGCACGGCCAGGAGACAGGCCAGTGAACCGGCGAGGAGAACGGAGAGGGCGCGAGCGCGGCGCGGCATGGCTGGCGGTCGGCTCCACGGGCGAGAGGACGGGGTGGTGGACGCGTTCGTGATAGTGCGGCCTGGGGGCGCGTCCAGGCAGGGCCATGTTGCGCGGCGCCGGGCTGACGAATAAGGGAAAGCGTCAGCCGGCGGATTCCAAAGCGGATTCCACCGCGAAAGCCAAGTGGAAGCCAAGTTCCGCCGTCCGCGCGCCCGGCGCGTTCCGACGGCGCAGAGGCGCCCGGTCGCGCCGGATACCGGAGGAGTGCGGATGCGGGTGGTCGACCTCGATCGCGATGCGGTCAAGCAGGGCCTTGCCGACGGCAGCCTGCTGCTGATCGACGTGCGCGAAGCCCACGAATACGCGGACGGCCATATCCCCGGTGCCGTCACCCACCCGCTCTCGGAATTCAATCCGCAGGCGCTTGCCGCCCTGGTCGAGGGGGATGCCCGCCGGCCCGTCTTCGTCTGCGCCGCGGGCGTGCGCTCGGTGCACGCGCTCCGCGCCGCGCAGCAGGCCGGCCTGCCGATCGAGGCGCATTATCGTGGCGGCTTCAAGGACTGGTACGCGGCCGGTGAAGCCGTTGAATAGTCCGAGCGGCGCGTTCGCCGCGCATGTGCCGTGTGCGCCGCCGCACAACTCTGAACTGCGCGAGGGACTAGGGGCCCACAAGACTGTGAAGGTCCGCGTCCCTCGAACCCCGCTGACCCGCCCAGCCTCCTCTGACCACGCATCGATCCTGCCCGCGCACCGCACCGCGCGCCGCCGGCCGATGCTCAGGGACCTCGTCATGCATCCTGCCCTGCGCAGCCGGCTCTCCAGCCTTCTCGTTCTCGCCTCTGCCGGTGCCTTGGCCGGTACTCTGGCCGGCGCCGTGCCGGCCCACGCCCAGGCCCCCGGCGGACCGCCGCCGAAGGTCACGGTCGCCAAGCCGGTGGTGCGCGAGATCGTTGAGCAGGACCAGTATACCGGCCGCTTCGACCCGATCGAGTTCGTCGAGGTGCGCGCCCGCGTCACCGGCTACCTGGACAAGATCCAGTTCACGGACGGCGCCACGGTGAAGAAGGGCGACGTGCTCTTCGTGATCGACCGGCGGCCCTACAAGGCGGCGCTGGAGCAGGCCCAGGCCGCGCTCACCTCCGCCAAGGCCCGGCTCTCCTTCACCCAGACCGACCTCGAGCGCGCCCAGACGCTCTCGCGGGGCGGCAACATCTCCGAGCAGGTCACCGACCAGCGTCGGCAAGCCTCGCAGACCGCGCAGGCGGACGTGGACAGCGCGGAAGCCGCGCTCCGCAACGCCCAGCTCAACTACGACTTCACGGAAGTGAAGTCGCCGATCGACGGGCGCATCAGCCGCCGCCTCGTCACCGAGGGCAACATCGTCATCACCGACCAGACGATGCTGACCACGATCGTCTCGCTCGACCCGATCTATTTCGGCTTCACCGTCGATGAGAAGTCGTTCCTCAAGTACCAGAACAGCCTCAACATCGGCATGGGCCAGACCCAGCGCGGCAAGGGCGTGCCGATCATGATCGCGCTCACCGGCGAGGAGAAGCCGACCCGCAAGGGCACGCTCGACTTCGTCGACAACCGCGTCGACAACCAGACCGGCACGGTGCTGCTGCGCGCGACCGTCGAGAACCCGGACGGGTTCATCAAGCCGGGTCTGTTCGGCATCGTCTCGATGCCCGCGACCAAGCCGTTCCGGGGCGTGCTGCTGCCCGACGAGGCCGTCTCGGCCAACCAGGACAAGCGCATCGTCTACCTCGTCTCCGAGGACGGCACGGCGTCGGCCCGCGACGTCAAGCTCGGGCCCAAGGTCGACGGCTACCGGGTGATCCGCGAGGGCCTGAAGGGCGACGAGACCGTGGTGATCAATGGCCTCGCCCGCGTGCGCCCCGGCGCCAAGGTGACGCCCGAGATGCAGACGCTGCCGCCGAGCAAGAGCTGACCGGAGCCGGCCCGGGGGGCAGGACGCCCCGCGGGCCGGTCCCGGCCCCATCCGCAGGTGACGCGAGGCATGGGCCCTTCCGGGGCGCCGGCCGAGAGGTTTGACCGATGCGCTTTGCCCATTTCTTCGTCGATCGGCCGATCTTCGCCTCGGTCACCTCGATCATCTTCCTGCTGCTCGGCTTCGTCGCCTACGAGACGCTGCCGGTCGCGCAGTATCCCGAGATCGTGCCGCCGACCGTGACGGTGCGCGCCTCCTTCCCGGGCGCCAACGCCGAGACGGTGGCGGCCACGATCGCGACGCCGATCGAGCAGGAGGTCAACGGCGTCGACAACATGCTGTACATGACGTCGCTCTCCACGAACGACGGCAACATGCTGCTGACCGTCACCTTCAAGGTCGGCACCAACCTCGATATCGCGAACGTTCTGGTCCAGAACCGGCTCTCGGTGGCCCAGCCGCGCCTGCCGCCGGACGTGCGCAACCTCGGCGTCACCGTGCGCAAGGCCTCGCCCGACCTGATGCTGGTCGTGCACCTCCTGTCGCCGAACAAGACCTACGACCAGAACTACCTCGCCAACTACATCTACCTGAACATCCGCGACGAGCTGCTGCGCCTCGACGGCGTCGGCGACATCTCGATCTTCGGCGGCAACGAGTACGCCGAGCGCGTCTGGCTCGATCCCCAGAAGCTCGCCGCCTACGGCCTGACCACCTCCGACGTCACCACGGCGCTGCAGGAGCAGAACGTGCAGGTGGCGGCCGGCGCCCTGAACTCGCCGCCGGCGGCCACGGGCCAGGCCTTCCAGCTCATCGTGCAGTCGCAGGGACGCTTCCAGACGCCCGAGGAGTTCGCCGAGGTCATCGTCAAGGCCTCAGACGGGCGCCTCGTGCGGGTGAAGGACGTGGCCCGCGTGGAGATGGGCCAGAAGGACTACACCACCAACTCCTTCCTCAACGCGACGCCGGCCGTCGGCATCGGCGCCTTCCAGCGCCCGGGCACCAACGCGCTCGAGGCGGCGGCCTCCGTCCGCAACGTGATGGAGAACCTGAAGAAGAACTTCCCGCCGGACGTCGAGTACCGCATCGCCTACAACCCGACGGAGTTCATCGAGGAGTCGATCCACGAGGTCTACAAGACCCTGTTCGAGGCGGTCGGCCTCGTGGTCATCGTGGTGCTGGTCTTCCTCCAGAGCTGGCGCACGGCGCTGATCCCGGTGCTGGCGATCCCCGTCTCGCTTGTCGGCACCTTCGCGGCGATGGCGGCCTTCGGCTTCTCGCTCAACAACCTGACCCTGTTCGGGCTGGTGCTGGCCATCGGCATCGTGGTGGACGACGCGATCGTCGTGGTGGAGAACGTCGAGCGCAACATGGCCGAGGGGCTCTCCCCCGGCGAGGCCGCGCACAAGACGATGGACGAGGTCGGCGGCGCCGTCATCGCCATCGCGCTGGTGCTGGCGGCGGTGTTCATCCCGACCGCCTTCATCCCCGGCATCTCGGGCCAGTTCTACAAACAGTTCGCGCTCACCATCGCGGCCTCGACGCTGATCTCGGCCTTCAACTCGCTCACCCTCTCACCCGCGCTCTGCAAGCTGCTGCTCAAGCCGCACCACGCGCACGCCAAGCCGAAGTTCTTCCTCACGCGCTTCATCAACTGGCTGGCCGACCTGTTCAACCGCGGCTTCGACTGGCTGTCGCACACCTACTCGCGCACGATCTACGGGCTGACCAACTACATGGTCGGGCTCATCGCGATGCTGCTCGTCTACGCGGCGGTGATCGCGGGCACCCTCCACCTCGCCCAGACGACACCCACGGGCTTCATCCCGGACCAGGACCAGGGCTACCTGATCGGCGTCGTGCAGCTGCCGTCGGGCGCCTCGCTCGACCGCACCACCGAGGTGGTGAACCGGGCCGCCGCCGCCGCGCGCAAGATCGACGGCGTCACGAACACCGTCATCATCGCGGGCTTCGACGGCGCGACCTTCACCAACACCACGAACTCGGGCGTGATGTTCATCACGCTGGCCGGCGCCAAGGAGCGCGCCGCCCAGGGGCGCTCGGCCGCGGTGATCACCGGCGACGTGATCAAGGCCACCGCCGACATCCAGGAGGCCCGGGTCATCGTGATCCCGCCCCCGCCGGTGCGCGGCCTCGGCCAGGGCGGCGGCTTCAAGATGCAGGTGGAGAGCCGCCAGAGCTCGGCCATCGGCCCGCTGCTGGCCAATGTCGGGGAGATGCTGGGGGCGGCCAACCAGAGCAACGACGTGCAGCGGGTGTTCACCACCTTCAGCAACGACACGCCGCAGCTCTACCTCGACATCGACCGCACGGTCGCCCGCATGCTGAACGTGCCGCTCGGCAACGTCTTCTCGACCGTGCAGGCGGCGCTCGGCGGCGCCTACGTCAACGACTTCAACACGCTGGGCCGCATCTATCAGGTCCGCGTGCAGGGCGACGCGCGCTTCCGCGTCTCGAAGCAGGACATCGAGCAGCTGAAGGTGCGCTCCTCCACCGGCGCCCTGGTGCCGATGGGCACGCTCGCGACCATCCGGGAGATCTCGGGCCCGCAGATCGTGCAGCGGTTCAACCTCTACTACTCGGTGCCCGTGCAGGGCGTGGCCAAGCCCGGCATCTCGACCGGCCAGGCGCTCGACGCGATGGAGGAGATCGCCAAGAAGAGCCTGCCGGACGGCTACGCCTACGACTGGACCGAGATCGCCTTCCAGCAGAAGGCGGCGGGCGGCACGGCGATCTACGTCTTCGCGCTCGGCGTGCTCCTCGTCTTCCTGGTGCTGGCCGCCCAGTACGAGTCCTGGGCCTTGCCGATGGCGATCCTGCTCGTGGTGCCGACGGGTGTGCTCGCCGCCCTGTTCGGGGTGCAGCTCAGGGGGCAGGACAACAACATCCTGACCCAGATCGGCCTGATCGTGCTCATCGGCCTGGCGGCCAAGAACGCGATCCTGATCGTGGAGTTCGCGCACGACATCGAGAACAACGAGCGCAAGGGTCCGGTCGAGGCCGCCGTGCAGGCCTGCAAGCTCCGCTTGCGCCCGATCCTGATGACGGCCTTCGCCTTCATCCTGGGCACGCTGCCGCTCGTCATCGCCACCGGCCCGGGCGCCGAGATGCGCCAGGCGCTCGGCACCGCGGTGTTCTTCGGCATGATCGGCGCGACCTTCTTCGGCCTGTTCCTGACGCCGGTCTTCTACGTGGTGATCCGCCGCCTCGTGCTCTGGATCGAGCGCAAGCGCGGCAAGCGCCCGCACGGCGAGGCGCCCGACCGCGACGGGCACGGGACTCCGAGCCCGGCCCACTAGGGCCGTCCCGGAGACCCACCGATCCGAACCCGCCGGCCGCGAGGCCGGCGGGTTTTTTGTCGGCGCCGCCCCATCTCGTCCGGGCTGCGTTCAGGCGAGGCGCCTGATACCGCAGGCGACGACCCGTTCATCCGCGAGGAAGCGCCCGTGCCCGGTTACCTGCCCTTCGCGGGCGCCCTGAAGCTGCCCGCCTACACCTGCGACAATTGCGGGTTCTGGCAGCGCCATTTCGAGGCGCCCGCGTCCTGCCCGATGTGCCTCGACGCCCGCCACGTCGTGCCGCAGGACGGCTGGCGCTTCCGCACCGAGCGGGAGGCGCAAGAGGCCTTCCCGTGCCACTGGGAGGAGCTGGAGCCGGGCGTCTGGCGCTTCTGGAACGAGCCCGTCTCGGGGATCGGTCCGTCCGCCTACCTGATCCAGACGGATCACGGGAACATGGGCTTCGAGGGCTGTCCGGTCTTCAGCGAGGCGGCCCTCGACCAGATCGCCAAGCTCGGCGGCATGCAGGTGCTCTCGTCCTCGCATCCCCACGCCTATGGCGCGCTGGTGCAGCTGCAGGACCGCTTCGACCCGGAGCTGTGCCTGCCGGCGGCCGACTTCACCTGGAGCGCGGCGCTCCAGGTCTCCTGGCCCTACGACGACTTTCTGGAGCCGATCCCCGGGCTTGAACTTCACCGCACCGCCGGCCATTTCGACGGCCATGCCGTGCTGTTCGACCGCAAACGCAAGATCTGCTTCTGCGGCGACGCGCTGAAGTTCGAGCTGGAGCCGGACGACTTCCGCCGGGCACGCACCATCTCGGCCCACAAGGCCTTCGTGCGCGGCGTGCCGCTGACCGTGGCGGAGCTGCGCCGCTACCGCGACGTGTTCGAGCGCCTCGACTTCATCCAGACCTGGACGCCCTTCGAGCCGGCCGCCAATTGCGGCCGGGCCGAGGTTCTGGCGCTGATCGATGGGATGTTGGCGACGCGCCCGCACGCGGCGCCGGTGTTGCTGGAGACGCTGCGGCGATAGCTCCGACGCTCTCCCTCCCCCCTCTGCGGGGGAGGGTGGGCCGGCCGGGAGGCCGGGTCGGGAGAGGGGAGCCCCGCTTCAGGGTTGGGCTCGGCCCTGCATGAAGGCCACGCCCCTTTCTGCGACGTGGTTCCCCTCTCCCGCCTCACTCCGCAGAGGGGGGAGGGTTGATCGACCGTCAGCGCTTCGTGTTCGCCGCTGTCTGGCCGAACATCACCTTCTTGGCCTCTTCGCTCATGGTCTGGCCGAGATTCGGGTTGACCTCCGGCCCCTTCGCGTAGGCCGCCTGCGTGGCGGGCCGCGCCTGGATCGCCGCGAACCAGCGCTTCAGGTTCGGGTGGTCGTCGAGGTTCTGGCCCTGCTTCTCGTACGGCACGATCCACGGGTAGCAGGCCATGTCGGCGATCGAGTAGTCGGGGCCCGCCACGAAGGCGCGGTCGACGAGCCGCCGGTCGAGCACGCCGTAGAGTCGGTTGGTCTCCTTGACGTAGCGGTCGATCGCATAGGGCACCTTCTCGGGCGCGTACTGCGTGAAATGGTGGTTCTGGCCGAGCATCGGCCCGAGGCCGCCCATCTGCCAGAACAGCCATTGCAGCACCTCGGCCCGGCCGTGGATGTCGGCGGGGATGAAGCGACCGGTCTTCTCGGCGAGGTAGAGCAGGATCGCCCCCGACTCGAACAGCGAGACCGGCGCGCCGCCGCCCGCCGGCTCGCGGTCTACGATCGCCGGCATGCGGTTGTTCGGGGCGATCGCCAGGAAGTCGGGCTTGAACTGGTCGCCTGCGCCGATGTTCACCGGATGGATCCGGTAGGGCAGGCCGGTCTCCTCCAGGAGCATCGTGACCTTGTGGCCGTTCGGCGTCGGCCAGTAGTGGAGATCGATCATCGGGATCCTCAGCGTCCGCCCCTCGGGAGGCGAGGTGGGACGCGGGGATCGTGCGGTCAAGCCGCGGTTTCCGTCACGGCGCATCCCTTGCCGCCGGAGCCTGGAATCCTTAGAAACAGCGGCGTGGCGGGGTGTAGCGCAGTCTGGTAGCGCACCTGGTTCGGGACTTATACCCCCCGCTAAGGGTACTATGTATTTAGGTTCAGGCGCTTAGGAGTGTGATACCTCACAGTGCGCCATAACATCGGGGCGTAGCTCAGCCTGGTAGAGCGGATGGTTTGGGACCATCAGGTCGCACGTTCGAGTCGTGTCGCCCCGACCAATTTCCCAGTTCCACCTTCGACGGAAGCGCGCGGTCACGTCTTGGGAGCGATGCGACCA
The DNA here is from genome assembly GCF_003173735.1 of Methylobacterium radiodurans. NCBI lineage: Bacteria > Pseudomonadati > Pseudomonadota > Alphaproteobacteria > Hyphomicrobiales > Methylobacteriaceae > Methylobacterium > Methylobacterium radiodurans. Next base: position 1,540,051 of record NZ_CP029551.1, read on the forward strand.
GAGGTGTGCCGGAGGACATCCGCCTCGATTGCAGCCCTGCGAGCGACCAGCCTCACCGAGAATAATCCGCTTTTCTTTATTCTGGGTGCGACGGGAATAGGGGGCTTCGCCGCTTGCGTGTGCCTTGCATCTCTCCCGCTGCGACCTCAGGACGTGCTATACACAACGCTGCGCAGCCAGCTGCGAGATAGTTAAATATCTCTTATTGTCAGAGCAAAATTTATCTTGGATATTCCCAGGCGGGCAACGACTCGTTTGGAAAAGGCTGGCATTTTTACTCGCGCTCGACTGATTGGCGCGCTATTTGCCACGCTAACTTTCCCCTCAACCAGATGTTTCAAATCGGCACGATAGACCAGACCCGTCTATTATCGGGACGATCTCGTGTGCCGAAATGATTCATGGAGATCTCGCAGATGGACGCGGAGCGCCATATTAGCCCGCTGCATCACGTTAGCTGCGACTATCCTATTTCCACGCCGCAAGGTTCATCAGTCCGTGTTTTGATCACAGAGGAAGGGGTTTCGCAAGTCCTCCTGGACTGGTTTCTAGCGCCAAGGAACCGACAGAAGAGCCGGAGTTGGCAACGCGGCTATGCCCAGGCCTTTGGCCTGTTCTACGATTTCGCTCGTCAGCGTGGGCACGTTTATGCTGGAGGCGGCCGGCAACATGAGATCCTCTCGGATTTCGCCGAGGCGCTTCTATGCGGCACCATCCAGCCTGACGGTACGGACGAAACGGGCCTATTCTGGCCCAAGCTCTCGTTCGATGTGGCCGACGCTCACGTCAAGCGCCTCACATGGCTGTCAGATTACTGTGTCGAGCGCCATGGCAACGAGCCTCTCAATCCATGGGTATCGGCCGACTGGGCGCAGCGCTTAGCCCAGTTCCGAGCCTGGGACATCGGCAACAGGCGCTCCCTACTTCGTCATATCGGCGACCGACAGGCGGCGTGGGATCGCGCAGCTCACTCTCGTGATGTTGCGATGAGGCGTCGGCCGCGTGTTGATCCCGTTCGGCCGCCCTACTTCCCGCCCCAGAAGTTCTCCGACCTGATCAGGATGGGTTTCGCCGTGCCACGGCATAGCGCTCGTGGCCCGGCGCATCGCCGTGTCCACGTGCGCGACATGATGATCGCGATCCTACAGGGAGCTGGCGGGCTCAGGCAGTCGGAGCCGTTCCACCTCTATCTTGATGACGTCCGTGATGATCCGCGATCACCGGGCTCTGCCCTCGTTCGCGTCCATCATCCGAGCGAGGGAAAGTATCGCTTCTTCAGCGCGGTCGAACGCAAATGGCGTGTGACTTCGCGAGAGGAGTTCCTGCGTAGCAAGGGTCTTTGCCCGCGCCATAAGGTCGGCTCGAAGCACCTCTTTGCCGGGTGGAAGGATCCGCTACTCGTCAGGGAGAAGGCTGGAGATTTCTACATGGAGGTGCAGTGGTTTCCGGCTTGGTGGGGCAAAATCTTCTGGGGATTGTACAGGACTTACGTCAGAGACGTGAGGCCTCAAACCGACAGTCCTTTTCTGTTCGTTAATCACAGCGGCCGGTTTGTAGGAAGCCCATACACCATCAAGCAATATGACAAAAAGCTGGCTAGAGCGATCAATTTGGTAGGCGTCCAGCCTGTCAAGGAGACAGGCGGCACATCGCACGGACTACGGCACCACTACGGACAGATCCTCGCGGATGCCGGTGTGGATCGCGTCGTGATCCAGAAGGCAATGCATCACAAGTCGCCGGAGAGCACCGCAATTTACACCCGGCCGGATGCGGACAAGGTTCACCGCGTCCTGGATCAGGCTGTGTCGCGGCAGGAGCGCGTCGAACTTCCTTTTCTGGCCGGGATCTGAGCGACGATGGGATGCACCTCAAGCCTGCCGCCGATCATGGTTGCGCGCGAGCGCAAGGGTGATGCGCCTTTGTTCGTCGCGGCCGATGATGTCCTCCTCAGTGTTCTTGAGCCGTTCAACGCCTCTGGTTCTGCAGCGGCTGCCGTTAACATCTCCAATCTGATGCGGGGCAAGCAACGGACCCGGCTGGGGGCAATGAACATACTTGCCTCGCTTAGTATGGCCGCAACACGGGACGAATTTGTCGTCGCGTTAGATGCCGCATACGATGCGTTCTTGGCTCGCCAATTCCAGCAGGCGGATTTTGTCCTCCTGTGCCTACACCTCTACGTGCAGGGCGTGATCCTCTTCCCGCGCAACTTCGTGCGCGGTGGCGAGACACTATTCAATCCTATCTACCGCAATCAGTCCACGCCGGTGACGGTAGCGACATCGGCCGATCTTGCCGCGTTGCAGGAGCGGGTCAGGCGTCACGCCCGCGCCAAGGCGGAAAACAACGTCGACTTGGTCGCTCGTTGGGCGATCCGGGCTGTTGTGACGGTGGGCCCCTACGCCCCCGATCTTACCATCGACGAGAGCATTGCCCGCGTCTACGCCGAGTTTGCGCCAACCGATGACCGGAAGTACTGGGCCTTCCGTGAGGCTATCTACGCCCTGAATCGAGGTGCGGGCTCCGACGGGTTCACCGGCAACATCAACGAGATCCTTCGACCGCGTGTGGCCGCCGAGCATGCGCTCGTGGCAGAGGGATCGACGGCTCCCGGCCGCCGCAGCACCAGTCGGGCCGATCCGACCTTTGCCTGGGCGGTATTAAAGGATCGTGCGGTTGAGCCTTGGCGTAAGCTCGCCACGGATTGGATTGCGAGCATCAGGGCTCGGAAGCGTCTCACTGCAAACATCGTTGCAGCGAATCACCTGCTCGACTTTCTGATCTCCCATCCTTATGTCGCGCGAGATCCGATTGATTTTATGAAATCTGACTATTCTCTGGCCGGTGATTTACTGATCTATATCGCGGACAAGAAGAATGAGACGATTGCTAAGACGCATGCATTCTTCGAGTTTGCTCTCGACACCTTGTGTACGGTCAGCGACGAGGGGGTTCGGTACCGCGTGCGGGGGTTCGTCAACCCCATACCTCAGGAGGCTATCCCGACCTCTCGCTCCTACTATGGCGGCCAGACGCATCGGCTTGCGATGCCTGTGGCTTGGGTGACCATCCTTCAAGAGATCATCACGCGGGACAACTTCCGTTGGCCGAAAGAGACGTTCGCCAGCACGGATTGGCTGCGTGTCCCTGATCCCACAACAGGGAAGCCGGCGAACGTCTGGAATCCAGTGCGCGCCTTCCTCGTGCTGCTCAAGCTCTATCTGCCGCTCCGTACTCATCAGATCCGGATGCTGGATAGCGGCGAGGGTGACCGCGAGGTCCTCGACGCAGTTTCTCGGACGTGGGTGAAGAATGGATGCGGTGTCGCCGCCTCTAAGGAGGACCAAGGCGTCCTACGCCGCATCTGGGACCCAGAGCGGACCACGTGGTTCACAGGCGTCTACGTCAACACCAACAAGACACAGGACCGCGTCGGCGATGTCGATCGTGGCTACGTGATTCCATGGGAGAACGAGCAGGTCATTCGGTTGGTGCTGGAACTGCGTGAGTGGCAGCTGCGCTACAATCCGCTATCGACACCGACGCCGTTCCAGCAACTACCCGACGCACGTGATGCGAGTTCGGACGTGGTCGCTAATACGCCAGCACGCTACTACCTGTTTCGTGATGCAACGAGCGACCTACGTGCCGCACCTGTGACGCACGGACGTATCCGCTTATTCTGGAACGACCTCTGCGCTGAATTGGAGATGGAGCTCCAGCGTCGGGGGATCCGCAATCAAGATGGATCTAAGATCCAAATCATTGATAGCTGGCGGGAGGAGCCGTCCGGCCGGGTTCCGGCAACGTCGATCTTCGACCTGCATTCGTTGCGCGTGACAGGCCTGACCGCCTTCGCTAAGGCAGGCGTGCCCATCGAGATTTTGAGCAAGCTGGTTGCAGGTCACGCCAGCATCCTGATGACACTTTACTATGCGCGTTTAGACATCGGGCATGTAAGCGAAGTTCTCAGCAATGCGCGGGTGAAGGCCGACGATCAGGCACAGGCCGAGATGGCGACCTTCATCAAGGCGCTGTCGGTCAACGAGCTCTCGCTCCGGACTGCCTTTAACTCTATGCAAGGGCTCGAGACGGCGAAGAGAACGCAGCCAGCCATCTGGCAGTGGATGGACCACGGCATCTGCCCCAACGGTCGCACCCGCTGCCACGAAGGTGGGTATGCGGTCGTCGATCAGCGTGACAGGAAGTACTATGGCCCTGTGAGAGGCGGCACCGGCAACTGCGCCCTCTGTCGCTTCTTCGTGACGGGCCACCAGTTTCTGCCTGGGCTGGTCGCAAAGCTGAATGAGACCAGCTTCGAAGCGGCAGAGCGATCCAAGACTTGGCGCTCACGTACCCAAGCCGAGCAGCGGCTTAGGGCTATCCGCATCGCCGCAGAGGATGCTGGGGAAAGCTCGCGTCCGGAGCAGGATGCCGAACTGGTTAGGGCAGCCAGCGCAGCTGAGGACGCCATGGGCGAACTCGATGTCTGCGCGGAGACGATGCATGCCTACCACAATTTGGTGGAGCAGGCCGTGGCCATCGCGCGTCGTGAGGTTACCGCTGGCGAAGAGGCAAGCCCGGCGGGACCGGCTCTGATCGTCAATGCGCCTGAGGGGGCCGGAATCGGCATCAACTATGTCGAGGTGCCCGAGTTCGAGCTCGTCGATGAGATTTGCCGGACGGCGCGCTTCTACCACTCCATCAATTGGTCGACGGCGAACCTGAGGCGGAAAGAGATTTTCAACCGCATGCTCATGCGCAACGGGCTTGAGCCAGTCTATGTCGGCCTCTCGGATGAGGTCAGCAAGGCGTCCCTCGACGCTGCCTCCGACCTCCTGCGGAGGCGGATGTCGCGCGACAAACTCGGTCAGCTCATGAGCGGCGAGGCTCGCTTGAAGGAACTCGGCCTACTGGATGAGACGGTCTCCCTGATTGAGCGGCAGATCGGACGTCCCGTTCAGCGGGCGGTGATGATCGAAGCTCCGAATGCTGCCCTGGCATTGGGACACACGGCCGTCGCGGAGGTCTGAGAATGGCGCAGCCCTCCATTATCCCGGTGATCTTCGCTGTGCTGGAGCCCTACCTCGACGATCTCGCAGCCGAGTGGCAGTTGACGCCAGCGGCCCGGCGGGTCCCGACCTTGCCTCACCTTCCGGACGGGAAGGTCAACGTGCGCCAGCTCGTCCGGGATCTCATTGCCCGCGAAGCTGCCCTGGCAGAGACTTCCGGCCAGGTGACACGGGTGCTGGAGAGCCACCAACAGCACTTCTTCACGAAGCCCGAGCTCTCGGGTCCCGTGAACATCGTCGCAGAAGCACAGGGCCTCAAGCCCATCGGTAGCAGGGCGCTCGGAGAGATCGAGGACGGTGCGGTGCGCCGTCGTCTCGCCGAGGAGCGCTCGGAGGCGAAGCGGCAGGCGGAGGGCCATCTGGAAGCGCGAGCGCAGATCGCCGACCTTGCCCGACGGAATGCTGCGTTGGAGGCTGAGAACGCCAGTCTCAGAAGCAGGCTGCTGCACCTCCAGCGCACAGGGACACTCCTGCGCACGGATCCCGTGCGATGAGCGGGGCTGCACACGAGGCGACGCTCGAAGGCGTTGTTGCATCCGTGCTCAGCGATCTCTCGGGCGGCGTCATCTTCTCGCTTCGCCTCGCGAAGGGAGACGTCGTACGCGTCGTGGTGACGGGGCAAGGGATCGAACTGGAGGTCGGAGGCTCTTGGCAGGTCGCCGGCGAGTGGCGGAGCCATGCCGTCTACGGGTGGCAACTCCATGCGACCACGGCTGGCTGTCGACGCCTTCCTCCGAAAGATGCATTGGTGGTCTCTTGGCTCTGCACCCTTCCTGGCGTCGGTCCCGTGCGGGCGCGGCGCTTGGCGGAACGCTACGGCCGCGATCTAGGCCAGGCCCTCTCCGGAGGTGCCCTGGTCGAGGACATCGCGGAAGCCTTGGACGCGAAGAGGCCCTATCTGGCCGCGCGTATCGCTGCCAACATCACCCTGAACTGGCAGAGGCTGGTGGGCGAGTACACGGCTACGGCCTGGTTGGACGAGCAGGGCATCGAGGATGCCGGAGTCGCTCGAACCATCGTATCCTTGATGGGGGCTGATGCCCCGGAGATCCTTCGGGGCAACCCGTACGTCCTCGCCAGCGTCCTGCCGTGGCGCATGGTCGACAAGGTCGGCCGGCGCATCCTGGCGAACCGTGATCCCGGAACGGATGCCGATCTCGCGCCCGAAAGGCTGGTCGGGGCCGTTGACGCCGCGATGCGCAAGATTATGGCCAAGGGCGATACGGCTGCACCCAAACAGGCCTTCGTCAGCGCCGTCATTGAACGGCTAGGCTGCAATCCGTCGTCCGAGATGGCCGAGATCATCGTCGCGGCTGCCGTCCGAAACCGCGCTGTCATCGACGGCGGTGACGTCTGGCGTTCACCCGGCTGCGCGATGATGGAAGAGGAGATCGCCGCTCGCTTCCACAGGATGGTGCATGGCATCGAGGTACGGGGATCCGTCCTGGTGCCTGATCCGTCGATCCTGGAGATGCGCTTGGCAGCCAGGACCGTCGGAGGAAAATCGCTGCACCCTGAGCAACGCGAGGCCGTCCGGAAGGTCCTCGGGAGCGCACTGAGTTGTTTGGTCGGCGGGGGCGGGACAGGCAAGACGAGCACTTGCCGCAGCATCGTCGAGATATGGGAGGGGCTCGGCGGTCGCGTCGAGATGGCTGCGCTTTCGGGCAAAGCGGCGCTCCGGCTGACAGAGGGGACTGGGAGAGCCCGGAGCGGCTGCCGCCCGGCCCTGACGATCCATCGCCTTCTGCTCGGCCTCCGGAAGAGATCAGGCGGGGCGACACATTGGTCGACGCCCGGGAGCAGGGCTGACACCGATGCGGAGCTTCCGCTGCTCGATGAGCGCACGCTACTCATTCTCGACGAGGCTTCCATGATCGGCCTTGGGGAGATGCATCAGATCCTCGAAGCCATGCCGGAGGGGTGCCGGCTGCTCCTCGTCGGCGACCCGTTCCAGCTCCCGCCGGTCAGTTTCGGGGTCTGCTTCCACCGCTTGGTCGAACTTGAGCGGATCACGGCGACGCTGACGACCATCCATCGGCAATCGGAGGCGTCCGGAATTCCGCGCGTAGCTGCAGCGGTGAGAGCCCGGAGCGTGCCTAACCTCCCGCGTTTCTCGGGAGCAGCAGCCGGGGTCTTCTTGCTCTCGTGTGGAAGAGAGCAGATCGACGCAGCCGTACTTGAGGCAGTGGATGCCCTGGACCCGACCGGCACGTTCGCAGATCTGCTCGTAGTGGCCGCGCTGAACGTACGCGGGACAGGCTCCGTGCTGAGCTTGAACACGCGCTTTCATGACGCGCACGTCGGCCGCACTCAGGCACGAAGTGTGAAAGGTTGGCTGGACCAGTGGTTCGCTGTCGGCGAGCCGGTTGTCCACCTGCGCAACGACTATGAGCGAGGGCTCCGCAACGGCTCCATGGGGAGGATCGTGGCTATCGATGAGGACGACCGGAGTCTCACGGCGCGGTTCGAAGGTGTCGACCGGGACTTGCTGTTCAAGCGCGAGCGGCTCGTTGAACTGAGCCTCGGCTATGCCGTCACCGCGCATCGTGCCCAGGGTAGCCAAGCGCGTCGTGTCGTAATCCCCATCAGTGATGGCGATTGGATCGATCCGACCTGGGTCTACACGGCGCTCACCCGTGCAGAGGAGCAAGCCGTCTTCGTCGGCAGACATGACGATCTGACGGCGGCTCTAGGTCGCATACCGGCATACGAGAGGAGGATCTGCAGCCTGCGCATCGACCTCAATCGACCCCCAATGAGTACCGCAGCGTAGGGAGTGACGATGGACAACGAGTTCCAGCTGCCGCAGCCTTCAGCGGATCTTATGCTGACCGAACAGGTGCCGGACGCCTTCGAGCCTGAGGGTGCCCTTGCTGGCCACCCGCGGACACTCGAGCGCTTCCGCGAGATCCTCTCGCGAACGTCCAGCCCTACGAAGGTCCGCCAGCTCAGAAACCTTGCATGGGTTCTTATTGGCCAAGCCCGTGCTCGATCTGCGGATTACCGCGTTGCGACAGTAGGCAACCGGACGGCTGCTTGTGGCGGTCCGACCACGCAGACCATCAGGAACGCGAACGGCGCGGATTACCGAGCGCTCATCGAGCTGTTCGCCGGCGAGGTCGAGAAACCGAAGGCTGCGCTTGAGCCAGCCTCAGACAGAGAGGATGCCCTGCTGGCAGCCATCGACAATCCGTCGGCTCGCAATCAGGTCCGGCTTCTGCTGCATGATTGCGCGAGCCTGCGGAACCAGGTGAACCTCCTGAAGAACCAGATCGCGCGGGAAGCGCCGCCGATCCCTACGGCTCTGAGCATGCCGGCCCAGGCTTTGACGCCGAACGAGGCCGGAGCCATCAAACTGTCGAGGTCGCGTCGCGAAGCTCTCGAGCACTTCATCAGCGACAGCAACATGACCACGAAGAAGTGGCGCGCGAACGAGCATGGGGCTCTCGTCGACGCGTTGGATATCGAGATTGCACGACCCGGGTTTGTTGATGCTCTAAGGCAAGTCCTGACCCAGCTAGCCTCGGGAGTGTGAGGTGTGACGTATGAAGGGGGGGCAGGGGCGAGCGGCGGCGGTGTAGCCGATTGAAAATGAGCGAACGGTGATGCCAAATGCCGCCGTAGCTCGCTCAAGACCCCCTGGATGTGACACCCCGTTCGGGGCTAATAGTGGGACCAGGGGGTCGTAGGTTCGAATCCTATCGCCCCGACCATTCTCATTCGTGTCCGGAGCCATCCCAGCCGCCATGCCGAGCGCCCGTATCTACCAGCCCTCGAAAGAAGCGTCGCAGTCGGGGCTCGCCCGTACCAAGGTCTGGATCCTTGAATTCGACCAGACCGGCCCGCGCGAGACCGACCCGCTGATGGGCTGGACGAGTTCCGGCGACATGCTCCAGCAGGTGAAGCTCGAGTTCGAGACCCGCGAGGAGGCCGTGGCCTACGCCACCCGCGCCGGCATCAGCTACCGGGTCGAGGAGCCGCACAAGACGGTCGTGCGCAAGGGCCTGTCGTACTCCGACAATTTCAAATTTAACCGCACGGCGCCCTGGACGCATTGAGGCGCAGCACGCCTCGCCCCCCTTCAGGATAGCTCGGCGCCGGAGTCCGCGGGTTGCCCCTCTCCCCGCGCGCGGGGAGAGGCCTGTCTGCACTCGGTCGTGCAGACAGGAAGCGGAGGCGAAGCCGGAGCGGCATTGAGGGGGCTTCGACGGAGAGGACTCTTCCGGACAAGCCCCCTCACCATCGGGTCGATCCCCTTGGGATCGATGCGCCGCCTCGCTCCGGCGCCGCCGCTCTCCGCCATGTCCGATCCACACACGAAAAAGCCGCCGGCGGGGCGACCCGCGCGGCGGCTTTTTCGTGCGCTCCGAGGAGCCGGAGAGGATCAGGCGGCGGCCTGGGTCTCGGTCTCGGCGAGCTTCTTGTGGATCTCACGCTTCAGCAGCTTGGCCGTCTGCGACAGGTCCGTCTCGCCGGCCTTGATCAGGAAGGCGTCGAGGCCGCCGCGGTGCTCGACCGAGCGCAGCGCGTGGGCGGTGATGCGCAGGCGGACGCTCTTGTTGAGCGCGTCGGACTGCAGGGTGACGTTGCAGAGGTTCGGCAGGAACCGGGTCTTGGTCTTGCGGTTCGAGTGGCTCACGAGGTGGCCGACCTGAACGGCCTTGCCGGTGAGTTCGCAGCGGCGCGCCATGGCTTCAATCTATCCCGTATCGTTCCGTGGGCGGTCAGTACTCGGACCTCAATGACCGAGCGGCGCGCGCGCCGCGGGCCACGCCCAAGCGTGATTCCAGGTCCAGCGGAGTCCTGTAGAAGGCGCGAGCCTATAGGGGAGGTGCCCCGCCGCCGTCAAGGCGAAGGGCACGGAAAGCTGCGCGGAAAGCCGCCCCTGTGGCTGCCGGGCGCTATCACGGGTCCAACGGTCTGTTAACCATGGGCTGGGGATAAATCGGATCTCGCCGGACCTGTCCGGGCGAGCGTCGAGGATCGTAACCGGACCATGTTCGCGCCAGCCCTCCGCACCGCGCAGGCCCGCCGTATCGGGCAGTTTCTCCTCTCCGGCGTCGTCGGCGCGGGCCTCGTCGGCGCGGCCGCGATCGCCGAGGCCGCGCCCCGGCGCCACCGCGGGGCGGCGCCCGCCACGCTCGCCGTCGATTACGGCATCAATCTCGCGGGCCTGCCGATCGGTACGGCACGCCTCGCCGGCTCCTTCGAGGGGCCGCGCTACCGCGCCGACGTCTCGGCGGTGCTCACCGGCCTCGTCGGCGCCATCACGGGCGGCCAGGGCTCGGCCCAAGCGTCCGGTACCTTTGCTGCGAGCCCGCAGCCCAACACCTTCGCCATCGCCACCCGAACGGCGAATGCCGGCATCGCGGTGCGCATGGCGCTCCGCTCCGGCAACGTCACCCAGTCCGAGGTGATCCCGCCGCTCCTCGACATGGAGGACCGGGTGCCGATCACGGCGGCCAACAAGCGCGGCATCATGGACCCGGTGAGCGCGCTGGTGATGCCGGCCCACGCCCGCGGCGAGCTGACCGACCCGGAGAACTGCAATCGCACGCTGCCGGTCTTCGACGGCGCAACCCGGTTCAACGTCGTGCTGAGCTACAGTGAGACCCGCTCGGTCGGGAAGCCCGGCTATGCCGGCCCGGTCCTCGTCTGCAACGCCCGCTACCAAGCGGTCGCCGGCCACCGGCCCGACCGGCCGGGCGTGCGCTTCATGGAGGAGAACCGCGACATGTCGGTCTGGCTCGCGCCGGTCGAGGGCACGCGGGTGCTCGTGCCGCTGCGGATCTCGGTCCGCACCACGGTCGGCACCAACATCATCGAGGCGACCCGCTGGAACCGCGCCGGCGCCGTCGCCGAGGCGGCCCCCCAGGGCGCGGGCCCCGCCCAGACCGGCTCGGTCGCGAGCCTCGACGCGCAATAGACCCGTGCGCCGCGTTCCCGCCGCCGCGGCCTCCCTTCTGCTCCTCGCCGGCCTCCCGGCCGCGGCACAGCCTCTGGAAGCCGGCAGCCCCTGCGGCGGGAACGCCTACTCCTCCGCCGAGGTGACGGAGGGCCGGCCGCGCCGCCGCGGGCCGCTGGTGGCGGTGCCCGACACCCTCTGCGCCGACCTCGACGGGCCGCGCCCGGACGTGCGCTTGGACGTCTACGGTGTGCCGGGCCTCGGGACGGATCCGTACGGTGGCGCGCGGAGACCCGGCACCCCATATGAGGATCGGTTCCGGCGGGGACCCTGATCCCTCCGCGCTCCGGCAACGGGCGCAGCGCACGGGATCGTCCGAGGGCCGCGCCGCCGTGGCGTGTGGCCTCAAGCCCGCCGCACCGGCCGTCCGCGCCGAAGGGACATCGCCCGCTCCTTGGCCCTCTTCCAGCCGTCCCGCCGCTCCCTCCCACCGCAGGCCCGCGCGCGCGGCGTCACGGCGGTGCTGGGGCCCACCAACACCGGCAAGACGCATCTCGCCATCGAGCGGATGCTCCAGCACCCGACGGGCATGATCGGCCTGCCGCTGCGGCTGCTCGCCCGCGAGGTCTATCTCCGGGTCGTCGCCAAGGTGGGCCCCGAGAAGGTCGCCCTCGTCACCGGCGAGGAGAAGATCAAGCCGGACCGGCCACGTTACTGGATCTGCACCATCGAGGCGATGCCGCGCGACCTCGACGTGGCGTTCGTCGCCATCGACGAGATCCAGCTCGGCGCCGACATGGACCGCGGCCACGTCTTCACCGACCGGCTGCTCTACCAGCGCGGGCGCGAGGAGACCCTGCTGATCGGCTCCGGCACGGTCGAGCCGCTGGTCCGCTCGCTGATCCCGAACGTCCACACCACCACCCGCCCGCGCCTGTCGAAGCTGACGTTTGCCGGCGAGAAGAAGATCGGCCGCCTGCCGCGCCGCTCGGCCATCGTCGCCTTCTCGGCCGAGGAGGTCTACGCCATCGCCGAGCTGATCCGGCGCCAGCGCGGCGGGGCCGCGGTGGTGCTGGGCGCCCTCTCGCCGCGCACCCGCAACTCCCAGGTCGAGCTCTACCAGTCGGGCGACGTGGACTACCTCGTCGCCACCGACGCGGTCGGCATGGGCCTCAACCTCGACGTGGACCACGTCGCCTTCGCGGCGAACTGGAAGTACGACGGCACCCGCTTCCGCAAGCTGACGCCCGCCGAGATGGGCCAGATCGCGGGGCGCGCGGGCCGCCACACCTCGGACGGCACCTTCGGCTCCACCGGCCGCTGCCCGCCATTCGAGCAGGAACTGGTCGAGCGTCTGGAAGCGCACGACTTCGACCCGGTGCGCATCCTTCAGTGGCGCAACCCCGACCTCGTCTTCGATTCGCTGGAGGCGCTCCAGGCGAGCCTCGACGAGCACCCCCACGAGCAGGGCCTGACCCGTGCGCCGATGGGCGAGGACCAGCAGGCGCTCGAGATCCTGATGAAGGAGGACGACATCCGGGACCTGGCGAGCCGCCCGGCCGCGGTGCGCCGCCTCTGGGACGTCTGCGGCGTGCCGGATTACCGCAAGGTCCACCCGCAGACTCACGCCGATCTCGTGGCCCAGCTCTACCGCTTTCTGATGCGGGGCATGGCCGGCCGCATCCCGGACGAGTGGTTCGCCGAGCACGTCGCGATGATCGACCGGACCGACGGCGACATCGAGACCCTTTCGCGCCGGATCGCGCAGGGGAGGACCTGGACATTCGTCGCGAATCGGCCCGATTGGCTGCGCGACCCAGAACATTGGCAGGGCGAGACGCGTCGGGTAGAGGACAGGCTGTCCGACGCCCTGCACGAGCGCCTCGCGAGCCGCTTCGTCGACAGGCGCACCAGCGTCCTGATGCGGCGCCTGAGAGAGAACACGATGCTCGAAGCCCAGATCACCGCCGACGGTGACGTCACCGTCGAGGGTCAGCATGTCGGCCACCTGCACGGATTCCTGTTCGTGCCGGATGCCAGCGCCGAGGGGCAGGAGGCCAAGACCCTGAGGAGCGCCGCCGAGAAGGCGCTCTCCGGCGAGATCGAGGCGCGGGCCGAGCGCTTCTCGGCCGCGGCCGACGCCGCGCTCGTGCTCTCGCACGACGGCACCATCCGCTGGACCGGCGCGCCGGTGGCCAAGCTCGCCCCCGGCGACAAGCTCTTCAGCCCCCAGATCCGGCTGCTCGCCGACGAGAGCCTCGCCGGCCCCGCCCGCGAGAAGGTCGAGGTGCGCCTCAACGCGTGGCTGCGCGCCTACGTGGTGCGGCTCCTCGGGCCGCTGATGGAGATCGAGACGGCCGCCGACCTCACCGGGCTCGCCAAAGGCATCGGCTACCAGGTGGTCGAGGCTTTGGGCGTGCTGGAGCGCGCCAAGGTCGCGCACGAGATGCGCACCCTCGATCAGGACGGTCGCGGGGCGCTGCGCCGCCACGGGGTGCGCTTCGGCGCCTACCACATCTTCCTGCCGGCCCTCCTGAAGCCCGCCCCGCGCACGCTCGCGGCACAGCTCTGGGCCCTGCGCAACGGCGGCCTCGACCAGCGCGGCCTCGACGAGATCGCGCATCTGGCTGGCTCCGGCCGCACCTCGATCAAGGTCGATCCGGAGATCGCCAAGGGCCTCTACCGGGCGGCCGGCTTCCGCGTCTGCGGCGAGCGCGCGGTGCGCGTCGACATCCTGGAGCGGCTGGCCGACCTGATCCGCCCGGCCGTGTCCTACCGCCCCGGCACCACGCCGGGCGCCCCACCCCCGGGGGCCGCCGACAACGATGGCTTCGTCGCCACCGTCGGCATGACCTCGCTGGTCGGCTGCTCGGGCGAGGACTTCGCCTCGATCCTGAAGTCGCTGGGCTACGTCGCCGAGAGCCGCCCGGGCCCGGCCATCACCGTGCCGCTCCTGCCCGCCGCCGCGACCACCCCGGCCCAGCCCGTGCCGGCGAAGGCCGAGGATGCGGACGAGACCGCCACCGAGGCGACGGCCGGCGCGGACGCCGCTGAGTCCGAGGCGGCCGATGCCTCTGTCGACACGGCCGCCGACGCGATTTCGGAGACGACCTCCGAGCCCGCTGCCGGGACCCTTCCGGCCGATGCGCCCGCCGACAACCCGGATGCCGAGACCGTGGCGAGCGAGCCGGCGGAGCCCGCCCCGGCCGCCGAGGCCGAGCCCGCCGCCGCGGAGTCCGCCGAAGCGGCTGCCCAGGCACCCGCTCCGGAGGCCGACAGCGCCCCGGCCGAAGCCGTTGCCGAAGCCGTTGCCGAAGCGGCGGCCGAGGAAGATGCCGACGCGGCCGCCTCCGACGAGGGCGCCCCGGCCGAGACCGCGGAGGCCGCGGCCTCCGAGGATGCGGCGGCGGAGCCTGCCGAGCCGGCCGTCGTCGAGGTCTGGCACCTGCAGCGCCACCAGCGCCCGGCCCATCAGCGCCAGCGCCCGCGCGGCGGCCAGGGCCGCGGCCGCGAGGGCGGCTCCGAGCAGCGCCAAGGTGAACGTCAGGGCGAGCGTCCCTACGGCAACCGCCGTCCCGACCAGAACCGCGGCCAGGGTGCGCAAGGCGCCCAGGACGGCAGGCCGCCCCGCGGCGACCGGCCCGAAGGCGAGCGGCGCGGGCGCGACGAGCAGCGCGGTCCCCGCCGCGACCGATTCGAGGGCGGCCGTCCCGAGCGGCGCGACGACCGCCGCGAGGACCAGCGCCATGCCGGCCCGCGGCCCGACCAGCGCCCGCCGCGCCGCGAGCGCCAGCCCGATCCCGACTCGCCCTTCGCCAAGCTCGCCGCCCTGAAGGCGCAGCTCGAAACCGGGGGCGGCGACAAGCGGTGAGGCGCGCGGGAGGCTCCGTCCGGTGAAGCCTGGGACCGTGCCGTGAAGGCGGGCCAACTCAGGCTCGACAAGTGGCTCTGGTTCGCGCGCTTCGCCCGGACGCGCTCTCTGGCCGCGCGCCTCGTCGGCGACGGCCACGTGCGGATCAACGGGAAACGCGCGGAGGCGCCCGCCAAGGGCGTCTGCGTCGGCGACGTGGTGACGGTTGCGGCCGCCCACGCCACGATGAGCGTGCGGATCCTGGCGCTGGGCGAGCGCCGCGGGCCGGCGCCGGAGGCGAGGCGCCTCTACGCCGATCTCTCGGCGCCCGATGCGTCCGGGGAATCCGCCCCCGACTCGTTCCCCGATTCCTCCCTGGAATCATTGTAAGCGGGTCACAGGGGCGGCCGGGGCGCACCGCGACGGCCCGGCGCGCTTGTCAGCCCTCTGGGCAGCCGCTAGACGCATCCGGACGGGGCCCTCGGGGCTCTCTAGAAGCATTCGCGCGCGCCTGGGCCGCCCGACGGCCGGTCCGGCAGAAGACGCGCCACACGCCGTCGCGCACCGGCACCGCTGTCGCGGAGCGCGCGGACCAGGGACCAATTTCAGCCCATGACCTACGTCGTCACCGACAACTGCATCAAGTGCAAGTACATGGACTGCGTGGAGGTCTGTCCGGTGGACTGCTTCTACGAAGGCGAGAACATGCTCGTCATCCATCCCGACGAGTGCATCGATTGCGGCGTCTGCGAGCCCGAGTGCCCGGCCGAGGCGATCAAGCCCGATACCGAAGGCAACCTCGAGACCTGGCTGAAGCTGAACGCCGACTACGCCAAGACCTGGCCGAACATCACCCAGAAGAAGGACGCTCCGTCCGACGCCAAGGAGTGGGACGGTAAGGCCGGCAAGTTCGAGGCCCATTTCTCGCCCAATCCCGGCTCGGGCGACTGAGCCGCGGCGCTATCGTCCGGCGCGGGGGATTCATCCCCGCCGGGTCATGCGGGTCGCGCGCGGCAGGGCTGCGCCGGCCTCGGGCGACACCGCCGCGACACCGTGCACAACTCCCCGGACGGACCCGCCGCAGCGCGTCCGTTAGCCGCCAGTGCTTTGATTCGGCGTGCCGATTGTGATACACAATGGGCCTGCCGTCGCTCGTGCCTGACGTGCTTCCTCCGCGCCCTGAAAACGCAGTTCCGGATTCTCTGGATCGAGGTTGCAGACGACCGACCGTCGAAGGTTCGTTCCCTTCGCGGCCGCTCTGTCCTGGCATGTCGTCGGCGCACCTGGGATCTGCCGTGGCGCCTCAAGCGCGAGCCGGCGGACGGTGAACGAAGCCGGGTGTCCCGCCCCGGGTGAAACGGTTCGGCGCGGATCATAAAAAATCCCCGCGCGATGTTCGGAGGCCCTTCTCGCATGACGACAGCCAAGAAGACGACGGCAGGCCGCCAGGGTTTCAAGACCGGCGAGGCCGTAGTGTACCCGGCTCACGGCGTCGGCCGCATCACCGCGATCGAGGAGCAGGAGGTCGCCGGCTTCAAGCTGGAGCTGTTCGTCGTCTCGTTCGAGAAGGACAAGATGGTCCTGCGCGTGCCTACCGCGAAGGCCAACAGCGTCGGCATGCGCAAGCTCTCCGAGCCCGAGGTGGTGAAGAAGGCCCTCGACGTGCTCACCGGCCGCGCGCGGGTGAAGCGCACCATGTGGTCGCGCCGCGCCCAGGAGTACGAGGCGAAGATCAACTCGGGCGACCTGCTCTCCGTGACCGAGGTGGTGCGCGACCTTTACCGCTCCGAGGCCCAGCCCGAACAGTCCTACAGCGAGCGCCAGCTCTACGAGGCGGCCCTTGACCGCATCGTGCGCGAGATCTCGTCGGTCAACCGCATCACCGAGACCGAGGCGCTGAAGCTGATTGAGCAGAGCCTCGCCAAGTCTCCCCGTCGTGCCAAGGCAGAGGCCGAGGGCGAGAGCGACGCCGAGACGGATGGCGACGACCTGCAGGAGGAGGCCGCCTGAGGCATCCCGCCGCAGCGGATCGACGTGTTTCGAGGCCCGGCGCGACGCGCCGGGCCTTTTTCATGTCGAAAATTTGGCGCTCCGGCGCCGTCTCGGGCTGGTCATTCCGGAATCGAAGCACATTTCGGTGAGGCCCGTCGCTTGACGGCCTGCCGCCGGCGTGCTCGCGCCGCCCCTGTCGCCGATCATCGTCCGATCGGCCGTCCGAACCTGCCTTTTCGTCGGAACCTTCGCGCGCACCACACCGTTGTGGACATGCCTGGCATCGGCCCGGCGGCGCCGCGCGCGCTGCCTCAATGGGCGCGGCGCCGCATCAGCACTCGATAACAGAGGCAGGCGGGGATGGCGGAAATCGCGGGTATCCGGCGGCAATTCATTCGCACCGCGATGGAGGCGCCCTTCCTGGCCCGGGAAGAAGAGCGCGGTCTGGCGGTCCGCTGGAAGGAGAACCGCGACGAGCGTGCCCTGCACCGCCTGATCTCGGCCCATATGCGCCTCGTCATCGCCCTGGCGGGGCGTTTCCGTCACTACGGCCTGCCGATGGCCGACCTGGTGCAGGAGGGGCATGTCGGCCTGATGGAGGCCGCCGCCCGCTTCGAGCCGGAGCGGGACGTGCGCTTCTCGACCTACGCCACGTGGTGGATCCGCGCCTCGATCCAGGACTACATCCTGCGCAACTGGTCGATCGTCCGTGGCGGCACCTCGTCGGCCCAGAAGGCGCTGTTCTTCAACCTGCGCCGCCTGCGCGCCCGGCTCATGCAGTCGACCGAGGAGCGCGTCGGCGACGAGATCCACCGCCGCATCGCCACCGCCATCGGCGTGTCGCGCGAGGACGTGGCTCTGATGGACGCACGCCTCTCTGGCCCCGACATGTCGCTGAACGCCCCCGTGGGTGAGGACAGCGAGGTCTCCTCCGAGCGCATGGACTTCCTCGTTGACGGCGCGGCACTCCCCGACGAGACGGTCTCGGCGGCCGTCGACGGCGAGCGGCGCCTCGGCTGGCTGCAGCAGGCGCTGGGCGTGCTCTCCGAGCGCGAGCTGCGCATCCTGCGCGAGCGGCGTCTGGCCGAGGATCAGGCGACGCTTGAGGCGCTCGGCCACCGGCTCGGCATCTCGAAGGAGCGCGTGCGCCAGATCGAGAACCGCGCCCTGGAGAAGCTCCGGCGGGCGCTGGCCGAGAAATTCCCAGCCGAGACGGGCGTGCCCTACGTAGGCTGAGCCGTCCGGGCTCCGGACATGAGACGGGCTCCGCCTCGATGAGGCGGAGCCCGTTCTCGTTCGGTCAGGGCCTTGTGTCTTCAAGCCTGTCACGCCCTCTCCCCGAGCGGGGAGCCGGGTTCCCTCAGGCCCGCGCGGCCAGGAAGGCCAGGACGCCCTCGCGGTGCTCCTTGGCGCCGACCGCGGTGCTGTGGTCGCGGCCCTGGATCTCCAGAGCGCGCGCATCCGGCAGCAGCGCGGCGAGCGCCGGGCCCGAGCCCGAGACCGTATCGAGCGTGCCCGTGGAGACCAGCACCGGCACCTCGATCTGCGCGACCTCCGCCCGCGAGAGGGTCTGGCGCGAGCCCCGCATGCAGGCGGCGAGCGCCCGCAGGTCGCTGCGGGTCTGCTCGGCGAAGGTGCGGAAGGCCGCGGCCGTCGGGTTCGGGGCCGGCGTGCCGGGCGGCGCCTCCAGCGCCTCGGCGATGCCGGCGGGTAGGCCGCGGCCCTCGACGAGGTGCAGCCCCAGGCCCCCCAGCAGCGCGGAGCGCACGCGGGCGCGGTGGTCGAGCGCCAGGAAGGCGGTGATGCGCGCGCCCATCGAGTAGCCCATCACGTCGGCCCGCTCGATGCCGAGATGGTCGAGGAGCCGCACCGCGTCGCCCGCCATCTGGTCGGAGCCGTAGAGGGCGGGGTCGTAGAGCTTCTCGCTCTCGCCGTGGCCGCGGTTGTCCAGCGCGATCGCTCGGTAGCCGGCCTGGGTGAGCGTCCGCACCCAGAGCGTGTTGACCCAGTTCACCGCGTGGTTCGAGGCGAAGCCGTGGATCAGCAGCACGGGCGCGCCCGTCCCGCTCTCCGGCGGCACGTCGATATAGGCGATCCGCACGCCGTCCGAATCGAAGCTCTGCATCCTGTGCCGCCCGCGTCCTCTGAGGCTCTCGTCGGGCCGGCTTAGAACGGCGCGGGCCACGCCCGCAATGCTCGGATGATCGGCGCGGATGCTTGCGGCCGGGCGGTTCGGCTGTCATCACGCCGCGCGATGACCGACACCCCGCCCTACGGCACCTACGCCCCGACCGGCCTCGTGGCCGCCATCACCCGGCGCACCGCCAGCATCCCGGCCGAGAGCTGGGGTGGGCGCCGCGTCGCCCTGTTCCTGCGCCGCCTCGCGATCTCCCTGCTGGGCGGCCGGCCCCTCGACGTCGAGCGCTACGGCGCGCGCATGCGCCTGCACCCCTACAACAACAACTGCGAGAAGAAGGTGCTCTTCACCCCGCAGTTCTTCGACCCCACCGAGCGCGCGGTGCTGCGCGAACGCCTCGGCCCCGCCTGCGTGTTCCTCGACATCGGCGCCAATATCGGCGCCTACGCGCTGTTCGTGGCGGCCTTCGCGGGCCCATCCGCCCGCATCGTCGCGGTGGAGCCCCAGCCCGACGTGTTCGACCGGCTGAGCTACAACATCGCTCAGAACCCGTTCCACACGGTCAAGGCCGTGGCCTGCGCGGTGGCCGACAAGGCGGGCGAACTGACGCTGTTCATCGATCCGCGCAACCGCGGCGAATCGAGCCTGAAGATCGTGGGCACCAACGAGGGCGCGCAGATCCGCGTGCCGGCAGTGACGCTGCTCGACCTCGTGCGCGCCGAGGGGCTGGAGCGGATCGACGCGGTGAAGCTCGACGTGGAGGGCGCCGAGGACCTGATCCTGGAGCCCTATCTGCGCGAGGCTCCGGCGGCGCTGCTGCCCAGGCTGCTCCTCGTCGAGAACGGCACCGACCAGTGGCAACTCGACCTGCCGCGACTCCTGGAAGCCCATGGCTACCGCGAACTGATCCGCACTCGGCTCAACGTGGTGTTCGAGCGGGCGTGATTCCGCTTCCCCCGCCGAGGGGGAAGGGAGCCGCGCTCAGGGCGGCGTCACCACCGGGATCGGCTCGGCGATGCGGACGCCGTCCGGGCCCACCGCGCAGCGGTAGGCATAGGTCTCGACGCCCATCGCGCGCGCTTCGCGAAAGGCCCGGTCGAAGGCCGGATCGATGTCGCGGGCGACGTCGAAGGCGTCGGCCCGCATCTGCACCACCACGATCACCACGGAGCGCCCGCCCGCCGCCACGACCGCCGCCAGCTCGCGCATGTGCCGGGCGCTGCGGGCGGCCACGCAGTCCGGAAACTCGGCGAGGCCCGCCGTCCGCAGCAGGTGGCAGTTCTTCACCTCGACATGGGCGAGGGGCCGGCCGGGGCCCGAGGCCACGAAATCGACCCGGCTCGCCGTTCCGTAGCGCACCTCCGGCCGCAGCGCGTCGTAGCCCGCGAGCGGCCCCAGGAGGCCCGCGCGGAAGGCCTCGGCGACGAGGTGGTTCGGGCGCGCGGTGTTGATGCCGACCCATTGCGGGCCGCCCGGCAGGTCCGCCTCCACCAGCTCCCAGGAATGGCGGAGCTTGCGCGCCGGGTTGTCGGAGACCGAGAGCAGGACGCGGGCGCCCGGCACGGCCAGCCCCAGCATCGCGCCGGGATTGGCGCAGTGCGCGGTGAGCTCGGTGCCGTCGGGGAGCGCGACGTCGGCGAGGAAGCGCTTGTAGCGCCGCACCAGCCGGCCCTCGACGAGGGGGGAGGGGAACTGCATGCCCCCGCTTACGGTGCACGCGCGCCCGCGGGAAGGCCGTGGCCGCGGGCTCTCCGGCGCGCTATCTGCGCCGGATCATCCCGAGGGCCGCATGAGCACAGATCCAGACGCCGTCACCGCCGCGATCCTCGTGATCGGCGACGAGATCCTGTCCGGGCGCACGAAGGATAAGAACATCGGCACCATCGCCGACTACCTCACGGCCATCGGCATCGACCTGCGCGAGGTGCGGATCGTGCCGGATGTCGGGGCGGCGATCGTCGAGGCGGTGAACCAGCTTCGCGCCCGCTACACCTACCTGTTCACCACCGGTGGGATCGGGCCGACCCACGACGACATCACGGCCGATTGCGTGGCCGAGGCCTTCGGGGTCGGCATCGCGGTCGATCCGCGGGCGCGGGCGATGCTCCTGGAGCGGCACAAGCCCGAGGACCTGAACGAGGCGCGCCTGCGCATGGCCCGGATCCCGGACGGGGCGGACCTGATCCCGAATCCGATCTCGAAGGCGCCGGGCTTCCACATCGGCAACGTCTTCGTCATGGCGGGCGTGCCGTCGATCATGCAGGCGATGCTCGACCAGATCGGGCCGGGGCTCGCCCGCGGCGCGCCGGTCCTCTCCGAGACGATCGAGGCGGGCGGGCTGGCGGAGGGCACCTACGCCGCCCGTCTCGGCGAGATCGCGGGTCGGCATCCGGGTGTGTCGATCGGCTCCTACCCGTCGATGACGCAGGGCGGCTTCCGGAACCGCATCGTGGTCCGGACCAAGGACGCGGCGGCGCTCGGTGCGGCCCGCGCCGAGATCGAGACGCTGGTGGCCGAACTTTCCGCCTGACGCGCACCTTTCCTGGATGGGGCAACCGGCGAGCGGGGGAGGCGGCATGAGCGAGCGGGGCGAGGGCGCGGACGAGCGCGAGGCGCTCGACGACATCGTCCGCTCGATCGGGCGGCCCGACGCCTACGTCCTGCACGAGGTCATCCGCCGCAACGGAGACCAGGAGCTGCGCCGGCACGGAGGTGCCCTGTTCCTCTCGGCCTTCGCGGCGGGCCTCAGCATCGCCCTGTCGCTGATCGTGCCGGGGGCGCTGAAGGCGCACCTGCCGGCCGCGGAATGGTCCAAGGCCCTGAGCAGCATGGGCTACGCGGTCGGCTTCCTCGTGGTGATCCTGGGCCGGCAGCAGCTGTTCACCGAGAACACCATCACGCCGGTGCTGCCGCTGCTGCACGACCGCACGCCGAAGACCGCGTGGCGCCTCGCCCGGCTCTGGGCCATCGTGCTCGCCGGCAACGTTCTGGCAACCGCGGCCGTCGCCGCGGTGATCGTCCATGCGGGTGCCTTCCCGCCCGAGCTGCACGCGGCCTTCGCGGAGATCAGCCACCTCACGGTCGCGTTCGACTTCTGGCCGACCTGCGTCAAGGCGATCTTCGCCGGCTGGATCATCGCGCTGATGGTGTGGATCCTGCCCGCGACCGGCACGGCCGCGACCCTCGTCATCGTGCTGATGACGTGGCTCGTCGCGCTCTGCGGCCTGGAGCACATCGTGGCGGGCTCGGTCGAGGCCTTCTACCTCGTGATGACGGGCGCGGCCTCGCTGCACGATTACGCGTTCCGCTTCTTCGTGCCGACGCTGCTGGGCAACGTCTTCGGCGGCGTCGCCCTTGTGGCGGTCCTCAACTTCGGGCAGGTCGCGCCCGAGGTCGAGGAGGGCAAGGAAGCGGACGGGAAGGCCTGAAGGCCGCCGCGTCTGGTCGTCTCAGCCGGCCATCGCCGCCCGCATCCGCTCGCGAAAGGCATCGATTACCACCGGGCGGCCGTCGCGCTCGGCGTGCCAGAAGGTCCAGCCGTTGCAGGCGGGCAGGCCCTGGACCAGGGCGCCGATCTTGTGGATCGAGCCGGCGACCGGACCGACGCCGAGCTGGCCGTCCGGACGCACCGTCGCCTTGAAGCGGCGGCGCTCGTCGGTCAGCGTCTCGCCGGGCCGGACGTGGCCCGCCTCGATCACGCTGAGGAAGGGCACCCGCGGCTCGGCGCGCTTGGCCGGCGCCACCATCAGGGCGGCCTGCGAGAGCGGCGTCACCGCGGCGATGCGCGCGCGCGCGGCCTCGGCATAGGCCTCCTCGCGCTCGATGCCGATGAAGCGGCGCCCGAGGCGCTTGGCCACCGCGCCGGTGGTGCCCGTGCCGAAGAACGGGTCGAGCACCACGTCGCCGGGATTGGTCGCGGACAGGAGCGTGCGGGCGAGCAGAGCCTCGGGCTTCTGCGTCGGGTGCAGCTTCTGACCGTCCGCGTCCTTCAGGCGCTCCTCGCCCGTGCAGAGCGGGATGAACCAGTCCGAGCGCATCTGGAGGTCTTCGTTGCCCCCCTTCAGCGCCTCGTAGTGGAAGGTGTAGCCCTTCGATTCGGCCGAGCGCGAGGCCCAGATCAGAGTCTCGTGGGCGTTGGTGAAGCGTTTTCCCCGGAAGTTCGGCATCGGGTTGGCCTTGCGCCAGACGATGTCGTTCAGGATCCAGTAACCGAGATCCTGCAACGCGCTCCCGACCCGGAAGATGTTGTGGTAAGACCCGATCACCCAGAGGGTCGCGTTCGGTTTCATCACCCGGCGGCAGGCGGAGAGCCACTCGCGCGTGAAGGCGTCGTAGGCGCTGAACGTATCGAACTTGTCCCAGTCGTCGTCGACCGCGTCGACGCGGCTCTGGTCGGGCCTGAGCAGGCCGGCCGTGCCGAGCTGGAGATTGTAGGGCGGGTCCGCGAAGACGCAGTCGACGGACGACGCCGGTAGGGCGTTCATCCGGGCGACGCAGTCGCCGATGAGAACCTCGTCGAGGGGTAGGCGCTGGGCGGGTACGAGACCCATCCGTGGCGCCGGCGTCCGCCCGGTACGCGAGACCTGTTTCCGGGCGGGTGCGCCAGCGACCACGGTACGCGGGGAAGCCATGGCAAACACCGGTTACGCGACTGACCAGGGGACCATGCCGCCGACAGGGTAAAGGCCGGGTTTGCTGTATTTCCGGTTCGTGTCCCGATCTGGGGCTGCAGATTTTGCCGGGTGCCCGCGCAACGCGGACCGTCGGGCGATCCTGTGCTGTCCCGTATCTTGCGCTTCTCTTCCGGGTCTCGCCGGTCTTGGCCTCTGTGGTCCCGTCCGCCGGCCTCCCCCTCAGCGGAAGCCGTAGAGCTGCGCGTGCCGCTCGGCGATGTCGGGCCAGCGCAGGGCCCGGAAGGGCGCCGCGTCTAGGTCCGGAGCCGCCGCCTCGGGGCGGTCGAGGAGGGTGCGGACCCGCTCCGCCGTCTCGGCGACACCGACATGCCGGACGGTGGCGTCCCGGAGCCAGTCCGGCGTCTTGTCCGAATGGGTGGTGACGACGGCCAGGCCGTGCTCCAGGCAGGCGATGGCCGAGCCGCGCTTCTCGCTGACCCCGTCCGGGAAGGGCAGCAGGGCGACGCGCGCCCGCGACAGCTCCTCCGACACTCGGTCCGGCTCGGCGTCCAGCACGAGGCGCAGGCCCAGCGCCTCCGCCCGCTCCGCGACCTCCCAGAAAACCGGGCAGGCGCGGTCCGGGGCGGAGCCGACGACGACGGCGTCGAGGTCCTCGCCCGCGGCGCGTAGCCGCCCGACCACGTCGAGGAACGCCTCGAGCCCCTTCCCGGGGCCGATCTGGCCGAAATAGACGAGCGCCCGCGCCCGCTCCGGGGCGGGGGCGCCCACGGCGATGTTCGATCCGATCGGCACCACATCGGTTCGGCAGCGGCGGATCGGGAAGAAGCGCTCGAAGGCGGCCCGCTCGAAGGCGTTCGAGAAGATTACCGTCGCGCGCGAGAGGGCGAAGGGCAGCATGTAGAGCTTCCGGGCCCGCCCGAAGATCGAGAACTCGTGCAGCGTCAGGTAGAGCCGCCTGCCGCCGATCGTGAGGGGCGCGAGGCCGACCGCCGGGGAATTGCCCATGTCCAGGGAGGGGTATTGGATGTGCAGCACGCCCCGCCCGCCGAGCCCGCAGCGCGCTCGGATCCGCAGCAGCGCGCCGAGCGACCAGCGCGGCAGGCGCTCCAGCCGTACATCGACGCCCCGGGCGGCGACGACGGCGCGGAGCTTGTCGGCGTAGTCCGCGACCCCGCAGCGCGCCCCGGGCCGGCCCGTGACCGCCACCACGGCGCGGTCCGCCGCGCCCTGCGCGGCGCGGGCGGATGAAGCCGGCGCGGCGTCCTGTGCCGTGCCGTGGGCCGTACCTTGCCCGACCATGGTTCCGCCTGTCATCGGCCGCTCCCGCCCGCCAGACCTAAACCAGCACCGCACCCGCCGATGCCGCGCCGTGCCTGCCCGAGCGCGCCCGGGCCTCCCCCTGCCCGTGGCTCGGCCGCCGGTCGGAGGCGCGGGCGAGGCCGGCCTGCTCGCGGACGTCCTGCAGAACCTGCATCAGGATCGCGAACAGGCGGTCCTGATCGGCCGGCATGCTGAGGCTGTGATCGACGCCGTCCAGCACCGTGACCGGGTAGCCGAGCCGGCGCGTGAGCCGCGCAGCCGCGCGGCCGGAGGGCGAGCCGAGATGGGCCCGCAGGGCGGGCATGCCCATGTCGCCCGCGCTGTAGACGAGCTTGATCCGCGCCCCGCGGCTGCGGAGCCGGGCGATCCGGCCGTTGACGGTGTCGCGGCCGGGCAGCAGCCGCGCGACCACGCGCGCCGCGATCGCTCGCACGTCGCGCCAGATCGCCCGCGCCACCGCCCCGAGACGGATCTCGCCGCTCAGGATCCGGCGCCAGAACCGGCCCTGCCGCGCCCGCGCCGCGTAGCTCACGGTGCCGCGGAAGGCGTCGCGGATCATCGCCTCGACGTCGGTGCCGGGCTTCAGGTCGAAGCAGAACGGGTTGACCAGGACCGCCGCCGCCGGTCGGGCGTCGTCGCAGGCCGCGCGGAAGGCGAGATAGCCGCCGCTGCAGGTGCCCAGCACGACGAGGGGCCCGGTCTGGCGGGCGGCGAGGTGGCCGAGCGCGGCGCGCACGTCGTCGACCGCCTCCTCGGCGTAGATCGGCACGCCGCCGGCGGGCTGGTCGGCGCTGTCGCCGATGCCGCGCGCGTCGAAGCGCAGGGAGGCGATGCCCGCCGCGGCGAGCCTGCGGGCGAGCTGCGCCGTCTGCCGGCCCTGGCCCGATCGTACGTTCCGGCCGGAATTGACGAAGAGCACGGCCGGTGCTCCCGGCTGGGCGCCCTGCGGCTCGCACAGGGTGCCCGCGAGACCCGGTCCGAACCGCGCGGTCTCTTCCAGCCAGCCATCGCCCGCGATGCGGCAGAAGGACGGCCTCGGCCGAATGGGCGCCGCCTGCGGCGACGCGCCCGCGCAGGCGAAGGTCCGGACCGCCGCGAAGGTCGCCTCGGGCGCCCTGGCGAAGAGCGGGTCCGAGACGAGCTGTGTGAGGTCGGGGAACTCGCCCGTCTCCACCGCGCCGCCGAGACCGCGGTAATACGCGGCGAGCGCGTCCGTCCGGGCGCCGAGCAGCAGCACCTGCGGGGGCGCGGCCCCCGGCTCCGCCACGACGTCGATCCGCTTCAGCGCGGCGAGCGTGTCCGCCCCAAGATGGAAGCTGCCGACGAGGAGCGAGCCGGGCGGCTGCGGGATGGGGGTCTTGTCGGGCAGGATGTCGAGCAGGCGCGCCTGCATCGCCATCTCGCGCAGGTAGGACTTGCCGGTGGCGAAGGGCGCCAGCAACGCGAGGCGATCGACGCCGCCCTCGCGCGCGGCGAGCGCCGCGAGCGTCGCGCCGAGCCGCAGGCCGACGAGCACGATCTCGTCCGCGCCGGCCTCCGTCCGCAGGAAGGCGATACCGCGCCGGATCGCCCGGATCGAGGCGGCGACCTCGTCCTCCTCCGGCCGCGCGTCCACCGAATCGCCCTGGCCCGGATAGTCGAGCCGCAGGGTGGCGCATCCCGAGCCCGCGATCGTCCGCGCGAGGTCGCGCCAGGACCGGTAGGCGCAGAGCTGCTCGAAGCCGTAGGTTCCGCACAGCAGGACCCCGCGACGGCGCGAGCCGGGTGCGAACCAACCGTGCAGCCCCTCGATCGCGACCGGGATCTCCGGATCCGCGCCGGGGCAGGAGGGCGTGGCGTCGGTCTGTGGCACGGGACGGCTCCGCGATCCGGTCAGGACGTGCTCAGCGCCGCGGCGCGGCGTGCCCGCAGCAGCGTCGCGAGCCGCAGCCGGACGATCAGGCTGAGGAACAGGGCGGCCTCGATCGTGTAGCGGCGCCCGAGCCGGCGCGGCTCCCGCAGCAGACGGTAGAGCCATTCGAGCCGCAGGAACCGCACGGGCGCGGGCGCCCGCACGGCGGCGCCCGCCGTGTAGTCGATGAGCGCGCCCACGCCCATCAGGAGCCGCGCGTCGATCCGGTGCGCGTGCTCGGCGATGAAGGTCTCCTGATCCGGGTTGCCGAGCGCCACCAGCAGGATGTCCGGCGCGGCCGCGTTGATCTCGGCGATCACGGCGTCGGTCTCGGCGGGCGCGAAGTAGCCGTGCCGGGTGCCGACCACCCGGTGCTGGGGATACAGCAGGGCGAGCTTGCGCGCCGCAGCTTCCGCTATGCCCGGCTTGGCCCCCAGGAGAAACAGGGTCCGCCCCCGCGCATCGCCCCCGAGCAGCGCCGGGACGAAGTCCGTGCCGTTCAGATTCTCCCGGAAGAAGCGGCCCCGGAACAAGAGCGAGCAGAGGTCGAGTCCGATCCCGTCGCTGAGAAGGACGAGGTTCTTGAGCGTCGACGCGTAGCTCGCCGAGCAGAGCGCCTTCAGCAGCATGTTGGCGTTGCAGAAGCCGAGCGCGACCTGCTGTCCCTGGTTCATGGCGGCGCGCAGTTGCTCGAACGCGGCGGCGCGGGACAGGTCGCGGATGGCGACCGCGTCGATCTCGAAGCGGTCGCCCGGCCACGTGCCGGGATCGGCTTGGGACTCGGACATCGTTCTCTCCGATGCCGCCGTAAGACGGCGCGTTGCGGGGCGGTCTGTTCCGCGCAATCTAGCCGTCCGTCGGTAGAAGAGAGCTTATCCCGGAGCTTGTGAGACTGATTACTGCGCGCCGTGGTTAATGACCTGTCGTGCCATTCCAAGGCCTTGTCGAAGACGTGATGGATGGCACCGTTTTTCGGGATGTCCTGTTAATCCCCCGCTAGCCCGGCCGGTGATACCCGTAACGGAATGGGCCGCGTCCGAGCGGTCACCCGACACGGAGACGCTGGCGTCCCGATGCATAAGCTCGTCGCAACGATCCGGCGCTCGGCCCTGTCCGGCCACTTCGCCACGGCCTTCCTCACGCGCTTCGGCAGCGCGATCCTCGGCTTCGTGACCCTGCTGACGGCGAGCCGCCTGCTCAGCACCTACGAGTACGGCGTCTACGTCTTCCTGTTCTCGATCGGCAGCGGCCTGGGCCTCGTCGCCGTGCTCGGCCAGCACAACCTGCTGCTGAAGCATTACCGCATGGAGGGGACGGCGGCGGGCGCCAACGGCGTGCTCGTGCGCCACAACCTCGTCTGGCTCGGCCGCGCGCTGGCGCTCCTCCTGGGCGTGGGCGCGGTGGTCGTCGTGGCGGAGCAGAGCCTGCCCGACCCCTACGACCGCCTCCATCTCGCCTTCGCCTTCGCGGCGGTGTTCGCGGTGAGCGAGTACCTGCAGAACCTCTTCCGCATCCACCGCCGCTTCGCCCTGGCGCTCCTGCCCCGGGAGATCGTCTGGCGGGGCGGCTGCGCGGCGGTGCTCTGCCTCGGCTCGATCGCGGGCATCCTCTACGGGGCGACGGAGGCGATGGAGCTGGTCCTCGCGCTGCTCGTCGCCGCCACCGCCTTCCAGGCCGTCCACCTCGCCCGCCTGCACGGTCCCGACCTGCGGCCGGGCGGGGCGCGGGCCGCGCCGGAGGAGCGGGCGGCCTGGCGCTCACAGAGCCTGTTCTTCACCGCCAACAACGCCCTGCACGCGGTCTCCCTCTATCTGGAGACGGTGATCGTCGGCGCGGTGCTCGGCATGGAGGAGGCCGCCTTCTACTTCGTCGCCCTGCGCTACGCGACGCTGCTGCTCCTGCCGGTTGCGGCCATCGACACGGTCGGCCTGCCGATGGTCGCGGCGCGGATCCAGGCCGCGGACTGGTCGGGGCTGCAGCGCCTGATCAGCCGCCTCTCGCTGGCGAGCTTCCTGATCTCGGTCGTCGGCGCGCTCGGCATGCTCGTGGTGGGACCCTACGCGCTGGCCCTGTTCAAGCCGGACTTCGTCGCCCATCTCGACGTCCTGCTGGTGCTCTGCATCTCCTCCGTGGCCGCCGCCTTCTTCGGTCCGGGCGTGTCCCTGCTGATGATCGGCGGCGGGGAGCGCTTCCTGCTCGTGAGCAACGCCGTCCTGTTCTCGATCTACGGGCTCGTGCTCTGCGGCCTCGCCGACGTTCTCGGCATCGTCGGGGTCGCGTGCGCGAACCTCGCGCTGACGCTCGGCTACAACCTGCTGGTGGTCGTCTGGGTGCGGCGGCGCTGGGGCATCGACAACATGGCCACGTCCATCCTGTGGTCGCTGCCGGGCACGCGCGGACGACGCGCGCCCGAGGCCGCGCCCCGGGCCCCGGTCCAGGTCAAAGCCCAGGTCGCAGCCCAGGCCGCACCGCATGCGGCGGGTTGAGCCCCTGCGCCGCGCCGCCGCGCTCGGCCTCTGCCTCGCGCTCGGCGGGGCGGGAGCGCGGGCCGCGGAGCCGGCCTGCCTGCGCGGGGTCAACCTGAGCGGGCCGGAATTCGGCACCGTGCCGGGCCGCCACGCGACCGACTACGCCTACCCCTCGGTGCGGACGATCGCGCGCTTCGGCGCCCTCGGCCTCACGGGCGTGCGGCTGCCCGTGCGCTGGGAGCGGCTGCAGCCCCGGCTCGGCGAGCCCCTCGACGCGGCGGAGCTGCTGCGCCTCGACGCAGCGGTGGTCTCGGCCAAGCTCGCCGGCCTGCGCACGGTGATCGACCTCCACAACTTCGCCTATTACGGGCCGGACCGCATCGGCACGGGCGCGGCGACGGCGGCCGCCTTCGCGGATGTCTGGCGCCGGCTCGCCACCCATTACCGCAGCGAGCCCTTCGTCGCCTTCGGGCTGATGAACGAGCCGCACGACATCCCGGTGGCGGAGTGGCTGCCGGCCGCGAACGCCGCGGTCGCGGCGATCCGGGAGGCGGGCGCCCGCCAACTCGTGCTGGTGCCGGGCACGAGCTGGACCGGCGCGCACAGCTGGGAATCCGACACCCCGCTGGGCAACAATGCCCGCACGATGCTCCACCTCGTCGATCCGGGCGAGAACGCGGCCTACGACGTGCACCAGTATCTCGACGCCGACTTCTCGGGCACCTCGGCCGCCTGTCCGCGCGGTGCCGACGCCCTGCAGGCCGTCGAGCGCCTGACGGGCTGGCTCGCGCGCAACCGGGTCCGGGCCTATCTCGGCGAGGTCGGCGCCTCGGCGCAGGCCGGCTGCCCCGAGCACTTGGCCGCCGTCCTTGCGCACGTGAACGCCCATCCCGCGCAATGGGTCGGCTGGGCGGCCTGGGGCGCGGGCAACTGGTGGCCGCCCGCCTACCATTTCCGGATCGAGCCGGGCGCGGGCCCGGTCTCGGCCGTGATCGAGGCCGCCGCCCGCGCCGCGCCGCGCTGCGGGGGCCGCCCGTGATCGGCCCGGACCGCCTCGCCGTCCTGCACGTCGTCCGCCAGTTCCTGCCGAACCGTGGCGGCCTGGAGGACTTCGTCGCCAATCTCGCCCGCGAGCAGGTGCGCCTGGGCCACGACGTCCGGGTCCTGACCCTCGACCGCCTGTTCTCGGAACCGGGCCTGCGGCTTGCGGCCCGGGAGCGGATCGACGGCATCGCGGTCGAGCGCCTGCCGTTCCGCGGCTCGTCGCGCTATCCCTTGGCGCCGGGCTTCCTCGGCCGGCTGAAGGGCGCCGACATCGTCCACGTCCACGCCATCGACTTCTTCTTCGACGCGCTCGCGCTCACGCGCCCGCTGCACCGCCTGCCGCTCGTGGCCACCACCCATGGCGGCTTCTTCCACACGCAGGCCCATGCCGGGCTCAAGCGGGTCTGGTTCCACGGCCCGACCCGGCTCTCCGCCCGCGCCTACGGCGCCGTGGTCGGCTGCAGCGACAGCGACGCGCGCCAGTTCGCCGCGATCGTGCCGCGGGGCGTGCCGGTGATCGAGAACGGCGTCGATCTCGCCAAGTTCGCGGGCGCCGCGAGCCCGGCCCCCTGCCGGACCCTGCTGACGCTCGGCCGCTTCTCGCACAACAAGCGCCTCGACCGGCTGATCGCGCTGATGCGGGCGCTCCGGGCGGAGGAGGCCGGATGGCAGCTCCGGATCGTCGGCGTGCCCTCCGACCTCTCCGTCGCGGACCTGGAGGCGCGGATCGCCGAGGCGGGCCTCGCCGGGGCGGTCAGCGTCCATGCCGGGCTCGACGCCGCCGGGGTGCGGGCCCTGATCGGGGGGGCGAGCCTCTTCGTCTCGGCCTCCGAGTACGAGGGTTTCGGCATCGCTCTGATCGAGGCGATGAGCGCCGGGCTGGTGCCGGTCGTCCACCCGAACGCCTCCTTCACGGACCTCGCCGCCCGCCATCCCGGCATCGCGCTCTGCGATTTCTCGGATCCGGACGCGGCGGCGCGGGCGGTGCGGGGGGCCTATGCGGGGCTCGCCGCGCGGGGGCATCCGCCCGCCGAGGATCTCGCCCGCTACGCCTGGGCCGGGGTCGCGGCCCGCTATCTCGACACCTACGCCGCGGTGCGGCGGGCGGCCTGACGCTCCGCTCCGATCAGGCCGCGTCGCCGATCGCCCGCAGGCTCATCATCAGGTCGGTGAAGCGGTCGCCCTGCACCACCACGTGGCCGCGCAGGCGCTCGGCGGCCGTCGCCGCGTCGCCGGAGAGGATCGCCGCCACCACGGCCTCGTGCTCGGCGAGCGACTGACCGAGCCGGTGCCGCGCCCGCAACTGCAGCCGCCGGTAGGGCGCCAGCCGTCGGTGCAGCGTGTGCGCCTGCTCGCTCAGGAAGGCGTTGCGGCTCGCCCGGTAGATCACCGTGTGGAAGGTGTAGTTCTCCGCGTAATAGGCCTCCGTGTCGCCCGAGGCCGCCGCCGCCGCGCAGGCGGCGAGCGCCGTCCGCAGCGCCGCCTCGTCCGCCGGGACGAGGCGGCGCGCCGCGAAGCGCCCGCAGGCCGCCTCCAACTCGGCCATCGTCTCGAACATCGCGAGCAGGAGGTCCGCCGAGGGTGCGCTGACCACCGTGCCCCGGCGCGGCTTGGTCTCCACGAGGCCCGTCGCCGCGAGCTGGAGCAGCGCCTCCCGGATCGGCGTGCGCGAGACGCCGAAGCGCTCGGCGAGCTGCACCTCGTCGAGCCGGGAGCCCGCGGCGAGCCGCCCCGCCACGATCTCCTCCTCGATCACCTGCCGGAGACGCTGTGCCTGGCTCATTCCAGCCGCTCCTGATCGACGCCCCTCGAGCCGCTTCCGTCGCGAATCTGCCGACGCGACTGGACCGGGACTCCATCTTAGGGATGCGTTGACAAAATATACAAGACGGTCTTTCTTCCATATCAAGTAGCGTATCAAATATACGTGACGCGCTGCAATAAATACAGATCCGCCTTTGTGCGGTGCGGGAGAAGCCCATGACGCCGACACGCCGTACCCTGCTCGCCGCGGGCCTTGCCGCGCCGGCCCTCCTCCGCTTCGGGCTGGGCGCGGCCCAGGCGGCGACCACGCTGAAGATCTCGCACCAGTTCCCCGGCGGCACGATCGACGAGGGCGATTTTCGCGATCGGATGTGCCGCAAGTTCGCGAAGGCGGTGACCGAGCGCTCGAAGGGCGCGCTGGAGGTGCAGGTCTATCCCGGCTCCTCGCTGATGAAGACGAACGCCCAGTTCGGCGCCATGCGCAAAGGCGCGCTCGACCTGTCGCTCTATCCCAGCCCTTACGCGGGCGGCGAGGTGCCGGAGACCAATATCGGCCTGATGCCGGCGCTGGTGACCTCCTACCAGCAGGCGCTCGCCTGGAAGGCGGCCCCGGTCGGCCGCAAGCTCACCGAGATCCTGGAGGCCAAGGGCATCGTCCTCGTCTCCTGGGTCTGGCAGGCCGGCGGGGTCGCGAGCCGCGAGCGCCCGCTCTACGCGCCCGAGGACGCCAAGGGCCTGAAGGTCCGCGGGGGCTCGCGCGAGATGGACCTGATGATGAAGCAGGCGGGTGCCGCGACCCTCTCGATCCCCTCGAACGAGTCCTACGCGGCGATGCAGACGGGCGCCTGCGACGCGGTGATCACCTCCTCCACCAGCCTGATCTCGTTCCGCCTGGAGGAGCTGTCGAAGTCCCTGACCTCGGGCCGCGAGCGCTCCTACTGGTTCATGCTGGAGCCGATCATGATGTCCAAGATCGTGTTCGACCGCCTGCCGAAGGACCAACAGGACCTGATCATGGCGGTCGGTGCGGAGTTGGAATCCTTCGGGCAGGAGGGTGCCAAGGCCGACGACACGCGCGTCGAGGAGCTGTTCGGCAAGGCCGGCGCCAAGGTGCAGAACCTCGACGAGCCGACGATGGGCCGCTGGCGGACCATCGCGCGCGACACGGCGTGGAAAGACTACGCCAACAAGAGCGCGACCTGCGCGGAACTCCTGAAGCTTGCGGAGCAGGTGTCGTGAGCCACGGCTTCGACGCGGCCTCCGCCGCCGCCGAGGTGCCGGCGGGCTCCGCCCCGCGCGCACCCGGCCTCCTCGGCGCCGTCGAGCACGCCATCGGCTTGCTCAACCGCCTCATCCTCGGCCTCGGTGGGCTGGCGCTCGTCGCCGCCTGCCTCGTGCTGAGCTACTCCGTCCTCATCCGCTACGTCCTGCACGAGCCCACCGAGTGGCAGGACGAGATGGCCGTCTTCCTTATCATCGGCGCCACCTTCGGCTCCGCCGCCGCCGTCCAGGCCAAGCGCGGGCACGTCGCCATCGAGGCGCTGACGGGCCTCCTGCCGGCCTCCGTCAACCGCGTCCGCCTCATCCTGGTCGACTGCGTCAGCCTCGCCTTCTGCCTGTTCTTCACTTGGAAGAGCTGGGCGCTCGACCACGAGGCCTGGGTCGACGGGCAGGTCTCGCAATCGACCTGGGGACCTCCGCTCTGGATCCCCTACACCCTGATGGCGCTGGGGATGAGCCTGCTCTGCCTGCAACTCGCCCTGCAGGTCGTCGCCGCACTGGCCCGCGGGCCGCGGGCCGCGGGCTGGGCCGAGCCCAAGATCGGCGTCGCCGCCGACATCAACCGCGACCAGCGCGCCCGCCCCGACCTCACACCGCAGGGGCCTGATCCCATGGGCACCACGGTCGCCGCAGCCAACCCCAACGCAGGAGCCAAGCGATGAGCGTGGCCGCCATCGGCGCCCTCTATGCCGGCGCCACCCTCACCGCCATGCTGTCGGGCATCCCCATCGCCTTCGCGCTGGGCGCGGTGGCGCTGGTCTTCATGCTGGCCTTCATGCCCGGCGCCTCCCTCGATACGGTCGCCCAGAACGTCTACGAGGAGATGGCCTCCATCACGCTCCTCTCCATCCCGCTCTTCATCCTCAAGGGCGCGGCCATCGGGCGCTCGAAGGCGGGCCAGGACCTCTACTCGGCCATGCACGCCTGGATGCACCGCATCCCCGGGGGGCTCGGCATCGCCAACGTCTTCGCCTGCGCGCTCTTTGCCGCCATGGCCGGCTCCTCGCCCGCCACCTGCTCGGCCATCGGCTCGGCCGGCATCCCGGAGATGCGCAAGCGCGGCTACTCGCCGGGATTTGCCGCCGGCATCATCGCGGCCGGCGGCACGCTGGGCATCCTGCTGCCGCCCTCCATCACCATGATCCTCTACGCGGTGGCCGCCGAGCAGTCGCTGGGCCGGCTGTTCCTCGCCGGGATCGGGCCGGGCCTGCTGCTCGTCGGGCTGTTCGCCGCCTGGTCGGTCTACCGCTTCCGGCACGAGTACCAGGTGGCGAAAGCCGCCTACGCGGCCGGAGGGCCGGCCTCGCCGATCCTGGCGGAGGAGCGCTACAGCATGTCCGAGCGCTTCTCGACGCTGCCGCGGGTGCTGCCCTTCGTGGTGCTGCTCACGGGCGTGATGGTGGCGCTCTACGGCGGCTACGCCACGCCCTCCGAGACGGCGGGGCTCGGCGGCCTGCTGGCGTTGGGCCTGATCGCGATCATCTATGGCGTCTGGCGCACGAAGGATGTCGGGCCGATCCTGACGGCGACGCTGCGCGAATCGACCATGCTGATGCTGATCATCGGCATGTCGCTGCTCTACGCTTACGTGATGAGCTACCTGCACATCTCCCAGGCCGCGGCGGCCGCGATCGTGGCGATGCAGCTCTCGCCCTGGCTTCTGCTGCTGACGATCCTGGCGCTGGTGATCGCGCTTGGCTTCTTCCTGCCGCCGGTCTCGATCATCCTGATGACGGCGCCGATCATCCTGCCGCCCCTGAAGGCGGCGGGCTTCGATCTGGTCTGGTTCGGCGTGGTGATGACGATCACGATGGAGATGGGGCTGATCCACCCGCCGGTGGGCCTGAACATCTTCGTGATCAAGAACATCGCGCCCGACATCCCGCTCTCCGACATCATCTGGGGCACGCTGCCCTTCGTGATCCTGATGGCGGTGGCGATCCTCGTGCTCTGCCTCGTGCCCGGCATCGCCATGTGGCTGCCCGACACCCTCCTGCCCACGACGCGGTAGGGGGCGCATCCCTCCTCCGCCCGCGGGGGAGGGATGCGCGAGCGCCTGGATCCGCTCGCCGCGATGACGCGCGGCCTGCGAGCGGGCAGGATGGGGCTTCGCCCGGCGTCCGAGCGCCGGGCGGACCCGGCCGGGTCCGGACCTGTCCCCGCGAAGGCGCCTCATGACGACACCCGATCCCGAACCGCCCGGCCCGCCCCGCTTCCTCGACGCGGGCGAGGCGGCGCTGGTGGTGGAGTTCGGCGCCTCGGTCGATCCCGCGATCAACGACCGGGTTCTCGCCCTCGACGCCGCGCTCGCCGCCGACCCGCCGCCGGGCCTCGCCGAGACGGTGCCGACCTACCGCTCGCTGATGATCCACTACGACCCGCTCGTCCTCGCGCGCGACGCCCTCGTGGCGGCAGTGGAGGACCGGCTCGCGCGGCGCGGGGCGTTGCGGGGGAGGGGGCGGCTCTGGACGATGCCCTGCTGCTACGATCCGGCGCTCGCCGAGGACATCGAGGAGGCCGCCGCCCTGGCGGGGCTCGCGGCGGCGAAGCTGGCGGCGCTGCACGCGGGGGCCGCCTACCGGGTCTACATGTACGGCTTCGCTCCGGGCTTCGCCTATCTCGGCGGCCTGCCCGAGGCACTCGCCCTGCCGCGCCGGCCGAGCCCGCGCCCGCCGCACCCGCCGGGGGCGGTGATGATCGGCGGCGGGCTCGCCGCCATCGGCACCGTGCCGATGCCGACCGGCTGGTACGTCGTGGGCCGCACCCCCGAGCGCCTGTTCGCACCGGAGCGCGCGCCCACCTTCCTGATCGAGAGCGGCGACACGATCCGGTTCGAGCCGGTGGACGCGGCCGCCTTCGCCGGCCTGGAGCGGCGGGCCGCCGCGGGCGAGGTCGTCGCCGGGAGGGCCGCGTGAGCGGGGCCGCGTCCGGGCCGCCCGTCCTGCGCATCGCCGCGGCCGGGGGCGGCGCCACCCTGCAGGACCGGGGCCGCTACGGCGCCATGCGCTACGGCATCACCCCGGCCGGGCCGATGGACCCGCTGGCGCACGCGACTGCGAACCGCGCGCTCGGCAATCCTCCGGGCGCGACCGCGATCGAGGTGGGGCTCGGCGGCCTCACGGTCGCCGCCGAGGGCGCGCCCCTCGACGTCGCGCTGGCCGGCGGCGCCTTCCGGATCGAGGGCGACGGCCGGGCCCTGCCGCCCGCCGTCGCGCTGACCCTGCGGCCCGGCACGACGCTCTCGATCCGCGCCGGGCGGTCCGGCGCGTGGTGCTACCTCGCGGTGGCCGGGCGCATCGACGTGCCGCCGGTGCTGGGCTCGACCGCGACCCATACCCGCTCGCGGCTCGGCGGCCTCGACGGGCGCGCGCTCGCACCCGGCGACGGGCTCACCGTCGCCGAGGCCCGCGCCGCCCTCGGCGAGCCGGCGATGCTGCGCGCGCCCTGGCTCGACCGGCCGCCCGGCACGATCCGGGTCGTGCTCGGGCCGCAGGACGACGCGTTCGCGCCCGCCGAAGTCGCGGCCTTCCTCGACCGCGACTGGACGGTGAGCCCGCGGGGCGACCGCATGGCCTGCTTCCTCGACGGCACGCCGCTCGTCCACGCGCGGGGGCACGACATCGTCTCGGACGGCGTCGCCCCGGGGGCGATCCAGGTGCCGGGCCAGGGTCTGCCGATCGTCCTGATGGCCGACCGGCAGCCGACCGGCGGCTACCCCAAGATCGCCACCGTGATCGGGGCCGATCTCGGCCGCCTCGCTCAAGGCCAGGCCGGCACGCGCCTGCGCTTCCGCGCGGTCAGCCACGCCGAGGCGGTTGAGGCGCGCCGGGCCGAGGCCGCCGCGCTGGAGCCGCCGGTTGTCCTGGAGCCGGTGGTGCGGACCGCGTTCAGCTCCGAGTTCCTGCTCGGCCGCAACCTCATCGACGGCGTCGTCGGCTGAGCCCGCTTCGGGTGGGGCCCGCACATCGCCTCCGGCTCGCGGCGTTCCAGTCTCGCCGCGAGGTTGCTCGGGTGAGCGAACGTATTACGCCCTGTGGGTTGCGCACGTATCGATAGATCCGTCGGTGCTCTTGCGGGACAAGGCCATGAACTTCGGAAGCCGGGCTCTCGCCACGGGATGATCGGGACCGCGGGTGCGGACGCAGCCCTGAGTCTCCAGGCTGCCGTGGCACCGCGCCGAAGCTGGCGGCCGACACCGCTCTGGGGCCGGGGATCCGACAGGCCGCCCCTCAGCCCGGCAGGAAGGCCTGCCGCCCGCCGCCCGCGACCTCCTCGACGGCGCAGCCGTAGAGCGTCGCGAGGCTGGCGCGGTTGATCGTGCGGGCGCTGGGGCCGCTCGCGACGAGGCGCCCGTCCGCCAGCATCGCGACGTCGTCGGCGTGGCGCAGCGCCTGGTTCGGGTCGTGCGTGGTGAACAGCACCGCGAGGCCCGCGCCTGTCAGCGCCCGCATCTCAGCCAGCACCCGGCCCTGGTTGCCGAAATCGAGGCTCGCGGTCGGCTCGTCCAGCACGATGAGCCGCGGGGCCTGGGCCAGCGCCCGGGCGATCAGGGCGAGCTGGCGTTCGCCGCCCGAGACCTGCGTGACCGGACGCTCGGCCAGATGCGCGATCCCGAGCCGGGCGAGCGCGGCCTCGGCCGCCGCGACGTCGGCGGGACCCGGCCCCGCGAGCGCTCGCTGGTGGGCGAGCCGCCCCATCAGCACCGTCTCGCGCACGCTGAAGCCGAAGGCCTGTCCCCCCGCCTGCGGCACGTAGGCGATGCGCCGCGCCCGCTCGGCGACGGCGTGGGCGGCGAGCGGGGCGCCCTCCAGCCGGATCTCGCCCGCGAGCGGCGGCAGCAGGCCGATGAGGGTGCGCAGCAGCGTGGTCTTGCCGCCGCCGTTCGGGCCCAGCAGCGCCAGGGCCCGGCCGGGCACGAGGGCGAGGTCGATCGCTCCCGCGACGCGCCGACCGCGATAGCCCACGACCAGTCCGCACGCCGCGAGGACCGGGGCCGCCTCCGTCACGACCATCCGCCGCGGGTGCGCGCGAGCAGCGCGATGAAGAAGGGCGTCCCGACCACCGCCGTGAGGATGCCGAGCGGCACCTCGACCGGGGCCATCGTGCGCGCGAGCGTGTCGATGAGGAGGAGGAAGCCGCCGCCGAGGAGCGCGGCGGTCGGCAGGAGGCGCGGGAAGCTCGGGCCGACGAGGAGGCGCGCGAGGTGGGGCACGACGAGGCCGACCCAGCCCACGATCCCCGCCGCGGCGACGCTCGCTGCCGTCACCAGGGTGGCACCCACCACGATCGCCGCCCGCAGCACCCCGGTGGGGACGCCGAGCGCGCGGGCCTCCTCGTCGGGCAGCGACATCGCGTTCATGCGCCAGCGGAGCGCCAGCAGCAGTGCGGTGCCGGCGAGCACCGCGAGGGCCAGCGGCAGCAGGTCACCGAGGCCGATGCCCGCGAGGCTGCCGAGGAGCCAGAAGGTGATGGCGGGCAGCTGGTTGTAGGGATCGGCGAGGTACTTGGCGAGGCCGATGCCGGCCCCGAGCAGCGAGCCGACCACGATCCCCGTGAGGACCAGGGTGAGCACCGCGTCGCCACCGCGCAAGGTGGCGCCGATGGCGTAGACCACCGCCACCGCGCCGAGCCCGCCCGCGAAGCTCAGGGCCTCGATGCCGAGGATCGGCAGCCCGAGCAGGATGCCGGCGACGGCCCCGAGCGCCGCGCCGGACGAGGCGCCGAGCAGGTCCGGCGAGACGAGCGGGTTGCGGAACAGCCCCTGGAAGGCGGTGCCGGCGGCGGCGAGCCCCGCGCCGACGAGCAGGGCGGCCAGCACCCGCGGGCCGCGCACCTGGAACAGCACCGCGCCCGTCGCGGGCGGCAGCCCGGAGGGCGTGCCCGTCAGGCCGGCCCAGAGCGCGCGGGCGAGATCGAGCGGCGAGAGCGGGAAGCGCCCGACGCCGAGCGCCAGCAGCACCGCCAGGAGAAGGAAGGCCAACGCCGCAGCGAGCCCCGCGCGCGGGCTCATCCCTGCCCCGCGAGGATGCGGGCGGCCTCCGCGGCGTCGATCGGCCGGCCGTAGAAGCGGGCGTGGAAGGCGCGGGTCTCGGCCGCGAGATCCTCCGGGAACAGGTTCGGGTAGAGGCAGTGCCCGAGCCAGAGCAGGCCGAGGAGGCGGTTCACGGAGGGCGGCGATTCGAGCCAGCCGAAGGGCAGGTGCGGCGCGAGGTGGACCCGGTCCTCCCGGACCGCGCGCAAGGACGCCCAGGCCGGATCGCCGCGCAGGCCCGCGGCGAAGCGGGCGTCGGTCGCCACGATCGCGTCGGGGTCCCAGGCGAGCACCTGCTCCACCGAGACCGTCGCCAGCCCGCCGCTCGCCTCGCCCGCGACGTTGCGGGCGCCCACGAGATCCAGGCTCTCGACGTTGATCGCGCCGCCGCGCCCCGTCTGCAGGCCGCGCGGTCCGAGCGCGGCGTAGACGCGCGGGCGCCGCTCCGCCGGCACGGTCGCGACCCGCGTCGCGACCCGGTCGAGGATCTGTTGCGCCGCCGCGGCCCGGTCCTCGCCCGCCGCCTCGCGCCGCAGGAGACGGCCGAGCACCCGGTAGGTCTCCGGCGTCCGCGCGAGCGCTCCGTCGAGGAGCGCGTAGGGCACGCCGGTCTGCGCCTCGACGCGGCGCGCCAGCGACAGGTAGGTCTCCGAGGTCGAGCCCGCGTCGAGGATGAGGTCGGGCGCGAGCGCCAGCACCGATTCGAGGTTCGCGGTGTTCCCGCGACCGGTGAGGCGTCCGATCTCGGGCCGCGCGGCGATCTCGGGCAGGAGCAGCGCGCGCTCGTCCGGGCGCAGCGCGCGGGGCCAGCCGAGGAGCAGGTCGGGGGCCAGGGTGTAGAGCAGGATCGCGGCCGGCGGCCCGGCCGGGAACACGCGGGCGACCGCGGCCGGCACGGGCAGGTCGCGCCCGGTGGCGTCGCGCAGGGTCGCGGGGGCCGCGCGCGCGCCGCCCGCGGCGAGCGCGGCCGCGCCGATGAGGAGCGTGCGTCGGGATGGCGCGCCGGGAATCCCGCTCATGCCGGGCCCGTCTCGAAATCGCCGGGCTGGGGCGGGGCGAGCGGGGTGAAGGCGCAGCGGTCGGGCTTGAGGTCGATGAGCGGCGTGCCGTCGAGGCAGTCGAGCCCCTGCACGAGGACGGTGGCGCCCTCGATCCCGACGAGGCGGGCGCGGGCCGTGCCGATCGGGTTCGGACGCACCGGCGAGCGCAGCGAGAAGGCGCCGCGCGCGCTGCCGTCGTGCCGCGGGCTCTGCAGCACGAGGTCGCGCCGCGAGCGGTCGAGCCAGTAGAGCACCTCGACCTCCGCGTACTGCTCCAGCCCGGCGAGCGCCGGGGCGAAGGGCTCGGCGATCTCGAGGCGGCAGAGCGGCCCGTCGAGCCGGCCCTGGCGCGGGCAGGCCAGCCGGTCGGTCCAGGGGGTGCGGATGGTGCCGATGAAGATGAGGCCCGCATCGGTCGCGGGCGGCAGGTCCACCGCGACCTCGCCGGCCCGGATCTCGTTCAGGCGCACCATCCCCAGCACTCCCCGATCCGGCGCGGCCGTGAGGCCGGCATCCCGGCTCGCGGTCCCGTGGGCGGCGCCTGCACGCGCACGGGTCGCCTCTATAGCCGCTCGGTCCGGCCGATGGGAAGCGCGCGGACCGGCCGCGCCGCGGGCGTGGATCCGCCCGACGTTCGCGCTCGCGATCCCGATGGTCGGGATCGAGATCACGACATGTAGTTGACGAGGGAGAGCTTCGAGAGCGTCGCGGTGACCTGATAGCTTGCCTGGAGACGGTTCTGCAGGTCGAGGAGCTTCGTGGTGACCTCGGTCGTGTCGGCCGATTCGACCCCCGCCATCGCGTTCTCCATGATGTTGCGGGTGGCGCGGTTCTGGGTCTGGGCGTTGCTCATCGCGGTGTTGGAGAGGCTGAGATCGGTCACGATCTCCTGGATGCTGGGGCTGGTGCTCACCGCCCGAACGAGCGTGGAGGCGCGGTCGGCCATGGCCT
The DNA here is from genome assembly GCF_003173735.1 of Methylobacterium radiodurans. Lineage (NCBI taxonomy): Bacteria > Pseudomonadati > Pseudomonadota > Alphaproteobacteria > Hyphomicrobiales > Methylobacteriaceae > Methylobacterium > Methylobacterium radiodurans. The sequence goes on from NZ_CP029551.1 coordinate 1,581,434, forward strand.
GCCACTTCGCGTTGGAATCCGGGTCCGTGCTCGCGGGCGTGCCGAGCACGACCGCCGCCATGCCGGCCAGCACCGCGCGCAGCGGCGCCTCGTTCGCCCGCGCGCCGATCTGCGCGGTGCTGCCGGCGCCGGTCTGCACCGTCGCGGTGGCGCGCGGGTCGGTCGCGGCGTCCTCGCCCCGGTACCATTGCACCGTCGTGTCCTGCGGCGTCTGCGTGTAGCCGGTCCCGGTGTCGTTGATCCGCCGGGCCGCGAGTCCCGGGATGGACGAGCCGTCGAAGAAGTCCGCCGCCGCCCGCACCGTGGCGCTGGCGGTGAGGCTCGATCCGGAGGCGAGCTTCACGGCGGCGTCGAGCGCGGCCTTGAGGTTGCCGGCGGTCGCGGCGGGGCCGGCGGCGTCGATCGCGAAGGTCCCGGGCTTATCGGGCGTGCCGCTCGCCCGCGCCGTCAGGGTGATCGAGGTCGTGGTGCCGTCGTGCAGGGCGAGCTTGAGCGTGATGCTGTCGCCCACGGCGGGCTGCGTCGTCAGAAGCCCGATCTGGACCGTCGCGGGACTGCCGGCCGCGAAGGTCAGCCGGAGCAGGGGAATCGGTTCTCCGGCCGCGTTCTTCAGCATCGCCCCGGCCGCATCCGTCTGCGCGCTCTGGACGCTGGCCAGGGTTCCCGGTGCGAGGAGACGCTGGAGCTGCGTCGCGGCGGCGGCCTGCCGTTCCGCCGCCGTGGCGCCGGGCAGAGGCAGCGCGAACGCGGTCGTATCGCCGAGGCCGGGCTGGGCGGTCGCGTGGAAGTCGATCGTCTTCTGGCTGCCGTCCGGCTGGTTCACGACAACGCGGAAGCTCTGCCCCTCCCTGGGCTCGGCATCGAAGGTCACCTGCGGCGTGACGGACTGGACGCCGGTGAGGCTGGCGCCGGACGGCAGCAGGGCTGCGAGCTTCGTGGTGTCGGTCGCGAGGTTTCCGCTGACCGGAAAGGCCGTCGTGCCGGAGGGGGCGGTCCCGTTCGTCGCGTAGTACTCGACAGACCGGCTGCTGCCGTCGGCGAGTTGGACGAGCGCGCGAAAGCGCTGGCCCTCGCCGACGGGGGCGGTGAGGTTCGCCGTCGTGTCGGCGGGCGTGTAGCTGGCGGTCAGCGCCGTGCCGGTGGTCACCGGCGCGCCCACGAGCGTGAACCCGAAATTGGCGCGCACCTCCGCGTTCGTGTCCTCGCGGAGGGTGAACGTCGTGCCGACGGGCGTCGTGGCGACGGGCGTCGTGGCGAGCCGGCCCATCCCGTCCGCCCCGAGATCGGCATTCCGCTGCTGCTCGACGAGCTTGGCGACCCCGGCCCTCGTGCCGTCCCCGTTGAGCATCGTCTGCGTATCGACGACCGGCTCCGTCTCGCTGTCGCGGCCGCCGAAGATGTAGATGCCGGCACCCGTCTGGTTCAGGGCGTCGACCGCGGCGTCGAGGCCGTTGCGGGCGAGCGTCGCGCTGTTGATCGTGCCGCTGGAGCTGCGCACGAGGCCGTTTGCGAGGTTCGATTTCAGCTCGGTGCCGAAATTGATCACCGCCGTGAGGCTGCTGGTGGCGAGCTGGGCGCGGGTCTGGCCGTAGCCGATCGCCGCGTCGTAGCCGTCGAGCGCGCTCAGCGTCGCGTGCGCCGTGAGGCTGGTGGTGCGCCCGACCCCCAGACCCCCGTAGGTCTCGGCTGTGCGCCCCGTCGAGAGCTGCGTCGTGAGCGTGCCGAGCTGGTTCTTGAGGTCGAGGATCTGCTGCGTGTTCCGCTGCGTCACGTAGGCGCCGGCGGCGTAGGGGCGGAGCGTGGTCATGCGCTACATCCGGAGCAGGGTATCGAGCATGTCGCGCGCAGCGGTGAGCACGCGCGCGTTGGCGGTGTAGGCCTGCTGCAGGGCGATGAGGTTCGACATCTCCTCGTCGATGCTCACCGCAGCGCCCTCCGCGAAGCGGCTCTGCGCCGCCGAGAGGGCGACGCCCTGGCCGCTGTCGATGGTCTGGGCCTGCGCCGAGGCCGAGCCCTGCGCGGCGATCACGTCCTGGGCGAACTTGACCAGCGTGGTGCTGTAGGGGGCCGCGAGGCCGCCGATGCCGCTCGAGGACGAGAAGGTCCGCTCGGTCTGCGTCAGCGCGCCGTAGGCGAAGTTCGCCCGCGTCGCGTCGGCGCCCGTGGCGCTTCCGCCCAGGGCGGTCAGCACCGCGGTGTCCGCCTTCACGACCGGGTTGACGGCCAGGCGCTGCGCGAAGCCCGTGCGCTGGGCGCCGTTGTCCAGGGAATCGGTGAACAATCCCTTGGCGCTGCCGTCCACGAACAGCGCGAATTCCGGGTAGGTCTGCGCGTCCGAGATCGATTGCGGGACCGTGACGCTCGCCGTGCCGCCGACCACCCGCCAGCCCGTGCCGCCCGACAGGGTGAGCGCGCCCGCGGTCCCGGCCGCGTCGAGGCTCGGGACGGCGGCGGCGGGGTAGCCGCGCGCGGTCGCCGCGTCCGAGAGGCCGCCGAGCGCGTCCTTGATCGCCTGGAGGGAGGGCGGCGTGCCGGGCGTGATCCGGACGGTCTGGACGAAGGCGGTGGCGTCGTCGCTGAGGGCGGCGGCCTGGGGTTTGGAGTCGAACGCCGAGGCGACCAGGATGACGTTGCGGCTGGCGCCGTCCGGGCCCGTGACCTGCAGGGTGATCCGGTCGCCCGGCTGCTTCATGCCGGAGAGGTCGAGCGTCGTCTCCTCCCGGTTCGTGAGCGGGTTCGTCGCGACCGTGCCGGCGACCGTCCGCCCGGTGGTGGCGGTGGCGAGGCCCGCCGCGAGATCGTCCAGGCGGCGCTGCGCCTGGGGCAGGAGGGTGTCGCGCAGTTCGAGATTCGCCGCGATCGTGCCGGCGGAGAGCCGGCCCTCGTCGCTCAGCGCGATCCGGGCCCCGCCCGGCAGGGTGGCGATCAGCGTGCCGACGCTGCGCGTCTCGGGCGGGTCGTAGCTGGCATTCGCGGTGAGCGTCGGACGCCCGTCGAAGCTCAGGCCCGCGGCGACCCCGCGATCGACCAGGGTGATGCCCGAGGCGGTCATCACCGTTGCGGACCCGTCGCGCTCGCTCGTGACGCGCAGGTCCATGTAGCCGGCGAGCTTGTTGATCTGCTGGTCGCGCTGGTCCTCCAGCGCGGCGCGGGTGCCGCCGTCCCCCGCCGTCTGCACCTGCACGTTCAGCCGGGCGATGCTGTCGAGGAGCGCGTTCGCGTCCTGCACCTGGCCGGTCAGCGTGTTCTCGATGCCGGTGCGCAGGTCCTGCACGCCCTGCGCGATGCCGCCGATCTTGGTGGCGAGCGCCTGGGCGGCATCGACGACGCTGCTGCGCGCCGCTGCCGAGGTCGGGTTGATCGCCAGCGTCTGCAGCGACTGCGTGTAGCCGTTGAGCACGCCGTCGAGCGCCGTGGCGTCGCCGGGCACGCCGTAGAGCTTCTCGAGCTGTCCGAGGATGTCGGCCTTGGTGCCGGTGTAGCCGGAGCCCGCCGTCTCCAGGCGCAACTGCTTCAGGGCGGCGAGGTCGAAATTGCGCGTGATCGCGCCGGTCGCCACCCCGGCATTGTTGAGGCCCTGGGCGACCGGGCTCGTGCTGCGCTTGACGTAGCCCGCCGTACCCGCGTTGGCGACGTTCTGCGAGACGAGGGCGATCGAGGCCTGCGTCGCCCGCAGGCCGGCCGTCGCCGTGTTGACCGCGTCGAGTCCCATCGCCTCCGCTCCCGTCGCCCGCCCTCAAGCCTGCCGCAGGATCAGCGGACGATGTTGATGAGGTCGGACATCATCTGCTGGGCGGTCGACATGACGCGCGTGTTCGCAGAGTAGGCCTGCTGCGTTACGATCATCTTAGAGAACTCGTCGGCGATGTCGGTGTTCGACTGCTCGACGCTGCCGCCCTGGATGCTCGACCCGACGAGGCCCGCCAGCGGCGGCCCGGAATCGTCGGTGGCCTTGTAGTTGCCCTGCGAATCCGGGCTCAGGCCGTCCGGGTTGGTGAAGCGGGCGATCGCCACGCTCGCCAGCGTGACCACGGACCCGTTCGAGAACGTGCCGACGATCTTGCCCTCGGAGGTGATCGACACGTCGTTGATGGTGCTGACGCCGTAGCCGTCCTGGCTCAGGGCATCCGTGCGCACGTCGCCGGTCGAGGAGGCGAACTGGGTCAAGGTCGAGGCATTAAATTTGATGTTGACGCTGCCGACGTCGCCGCCGTTGATCTTCATGTTGTTGATCGGCAGGATGCCGTCGGCCGGCTGGATCAGCTTGCCCGAACCGTCGAAGGTCACCGCCGTCCCGGCATTGATCCAGGTCGTGTCGCTCTCCGCCTTCGTCGTGTCGGCGGCGTAGAACAGGTTCCAGACCGCGTCCTTCTTCGGCGGTGTGTTCGACGGACCGGCCTCCTGGGCGTCCTGGACCTTGGCCCAGCGCGTATTGAGCGACAGGGGCGCCCCCGTGCCGCTGTACACGGTGATCTTCGGTCCCGAGACGCTGCCGTCGATGAAGTTCGAGACGGCTTTCGGATCTGCGGTGCTGTTGGCGATGGAGAGCGGCGTCGCTGAAGTCTTGCCTTCGCCGGCATTGGTGGGAATGACGACCTGCGTGGCGAGGGCGGTCGCCTTCGCGGCGTCGGTGGCACCGTTCGCCTGGTACAGGTAGTTCTTCGTGATGGCGGAGGTCGCCGTCACCGGCGCGAGCGGCAGGTTCGCGCCGTAATTGATCGTGTTGGTCTTCTTCGCGGCCAGCGTGGTCTGCGCGAGCTTGATCGGCTGCTGCGTGCTGGACTGGCCGGTGGCGGGATCGATGTTCTGGCCGAGCAGGTAGGCGCCCCCGCCGTTGACGAGGTAGCCTTCCTTGTCGATCGAGAAGTCGCCGCGGCGCGTGAAGATGTCGGTGCCCGTGAAGGCGGTCTGACCGTTGGCGTCGCCGGTGCGCTTCTGCACCACGAAGAAGCCGTCGCCCTGGATCGCCATGTTGGTCGGCGTCTGCGTCGCGATGACGTTGCCCTGCATCGCGTTGGTGAGCCGCGCCTGCGCGAAGACGGAGCCCGCCGATTCACGGCCCGGAGTCTGGTCCGCGATCAGGTCCACGAAACTCGTGTCGATGCGCTTGTAGCCCGTCGTCTGCGAGTTCGCGATGTTTCCCGAGATGTTGCCGATGGCGTAGGACTGCGATTTGAGTCCGGAGACCGACGTCTGCAGTGCGGAAAAGATGTCCACGACCGGTGATCTCCGAGCTGTATGCCACTGTCGAGGAGCAGTGATACCAAGATCCGTACCAGACCCTAACCTGTTGTAATATTTGGCACGAGCATCGGGCGGTCGACGAGACGGGCCGCGTGGGCCGGCAGAATCTGCCGATCGCTCGGCTGAATTGACCTGTCCGTGCAGCGGACGCGCGATGCCGTGCCGAGGGTTGAGCGGGCACCGCACGCCTGCGCCGCGGCTGGCGCGGCCTTCGCGCCCACGCGAGGCCGCGACCAGGTTCGCGCGGGAGACCGGCGCGGCGCCGCGGCGGTCCTTGGGCCCATGCGAGGTTCGGCTCGGGGGCGACGGCGATCTCGGGAACGACACGCTCTTCGGCAAGCGGACGGCAACGTCATTGACCGAGGCCAGGACGCCGACATCCTCTCCGGTGGTGATGGCAGCGACATCCCGTGCGGCGGCCAGGCCAGGAGCGCCGACCAGGGCTTCATCGCGAGCTGAACCCACCGGACCGCCCATAGCCGGTTCGTGCCGGGCGCGTGCCGGTAGGCGACGGGCCGGAGCCCCGCGCCGGCCGGCGCGTTCTCCTCCATCGCCGCCAGGTCGAGGGAGCGCATCGTGTACAGAGTGAGAGGTACGGATCCGCGCGGACGGACCATGACCTTCGCCTGTGGAACCGACGAGCAGGCGATGGAGAAGACCTGGGAGCTGCAGCGGCGCGGCTTCCGCGATGTCGTGGTGTTGGACCCGAGCGGCCGGGAACTGAGCGCGGTCGCCTTCGAGCGGTCCCTGGATATCGACTGGGATTGAGCGGGGCCTTCGCCCGGTGCGCTCGCCGGGCGACACACTACCCTTGGTTGGGCGCGCGGCATCGAGACCCTGATCATCTGCGGCGTGACGACGGAGGTCTGCGTGCACACCACGGTGCGCGAGGCCAACGACCGCGGCTACCGCTGCCTCGTCGTTGCGGATGCCTGCGCGTCGTAAAATCCGGCCTTCCACGAGGCCGCCCTGGCGATGATCACCGCGCAGGGCGGCATCTTCGGCTGGGTCTCTCCCGCGCGGCTCCGGTGATCGCCGCCCTCGCGCCCCGGTGACCCGGCCGCGCGTGGGGCGGCAACCGAGGCGTGCCCGGTCCTGATTTTTCACCGTTGGGGCGGCAGGGGCACATCGGCGCCGATCATGCATCTGATACGAGCCGGCCCCGGGACCCGCCGTGCGAGAGGATGCGCGTCAGCGATGAGAGAGGGTGAGAGGAGCCCCCCGACCAACCGCGTGGGAGCGATCTGCCGGTCCCTTCGCCGGGCCATCGTGGAGAGAGCCCTGACCCCCGGGGACCGCCTGCCCGAGGACGCGCTCGGCGAGCGGTTCAGCGTCAGCCGCACCATCGCCCGGCAGGCGCTCGGCCAACTGGCGGGCGAGGGGCTGGTCGAGCTCCGCCGGAACCGCATCGCCGTGGTCGCGAGCCCGAGCTGGGAGGAGGCGCGCGACACCTTCGACGTGCGCATCAGCCTGGAGCGCCTCGTGGTCCAGCGGTTGGCCGACCGGCTCAGTCCCGAGCAGCGGGCCGCGCTCGAAGCGCATATCGCCGGGGAGGAGCGGGCGAGCGGGGGCCCGGACGCGGCCTCGATCCGGCTCGCCACGGAGTTCCACCTGCTCCTGGCCGAGATGACCGGAAGTCCCGTGCTCAACCGTTACGTCGCGGAACTCGGCTACCGCTGCGCCCTGATCCTGTCGCTCTACAGCCGGCCGCACTCGTCGGACTGCGCGGTGAGCGAGCACAGGGAGATCGTGGCGGCGCTCGTCGCCGGCGATGCCGGGCGCGCTGTCGCCCTGATGGACCACCACCTCGACGCGGTGGCGGAGCGGGCGCGCATCCTCGACGAACCCCGGCGCGAGCGCGACCTCATCCGCCTGCTCGCCCCCTACGTCGAGGGCTGATGCTCAGGCCGGCACGCCCTGCCGCTCGAGCATCCGCTCGGCGCTGTCGTTCCAGACCTCCATGGAGACGATCAGCCCGTCCCGCACGGTGAAGCGATCGACGTAGCGGTTGCCCTCGAACGCGGTGCCGTCCGGCCACGCGCCGTAGAGCGTGCCGAGGCTGTAGACCGTGGTGACGCCCTCGCCCGGCACGACGTCGAGCCGCTCCATCCGCTTCTTCACCCAGGCGTAGCGGCCGGCGTTGAAGGCCGTCACCTCGCGCGGATGACGGAACACCCGGCCTCCGGTGAAGACGATCGCGATGCCGGGCATCATGTAGCGCGCGGCGGTCTCGGGATCGGGGACCATCGAGGCTTCGAGATACTGCGTCACCGCCGCCGCGTCGCGCGCGGCCGCCGCTTCCTTCGCGTCCATGCCGATCTCCTCCATCGCGCTCCGGCGACACGCAACGAAGATGCCGGAACTACCTGAGAGCTGCATGCAGAAAGTGTATGCACTTTGGCGCGCGTTTGTGCACGATCGGCGGACAGGCTGTGCTTGACCCGGAAAACGCGAGCCTTATCAACGATGCAGCGGCTGGCACGGCCGTTGCTGTCATCGGTCGACCATATACGGGGACCGGATCGACATGCCTCACAGCCTCACTGCCGCCCGATCCCTCACGCGGCGCCTCGCCCTCGGCACCCTCCTGGCAGGGGTCGCGAGCCTCGGCCCGGTCCGGGCCGCCGAGCCCGTCCGGATCGGTCTCGTCACCGCGCTCAGCGGCCAGTCGGCGAAGTCGGGCGAGGCGATCTCCCGCGGGATCGGGCTCGCGATCGAGGAGATCAACCGCCGCGGCGGCGTCCTGGGCCGGCCCCTGGAACTCGTCGCCCGCGACGACGAGGCCAACCCGTCGAAGGGCGTGCTCGCCGCCCGCGAGCTGATCCAGCGCGCCGGGGTCGTCGCGCTGATCGGCGGCCTCGACACGCCGGTCTCCATGGCGATCGTGCCGATCGCCAACCAGATGAAGGTGCCCTTCGTCGGGCCCTGGGCGGCCGGGACCGGCATCACCCGGAACGGCGCCGCCGACAACTACGTGTTCCGCGTCTCCGCGGTCGACGCGCTCGTGGACGAGGCCCTCGTCGCCTACGCGGTGAAGACCTACGGCGCGAAGAAGCCCGGCGCGATCCTCGTCAACAACGCCTGGGGCGAGTCGAACCAGCAGGGGCTCGTCGCGGCGCTGAAGGCCGCGAATCTGTCTAGCGCCGGCATCGAGAAGTACGAGGCCAACGACATCGACATGGTCCCGCAGCTCTCCCGCCTGCGGGAGGCGGGGGCCGACGCGCTGTTCCTCGTCGGCAATGTCGGCCCCTCCGCCCAGGTGGTGAAGTCCCTCGACCGGATGGGCTGGACCGTGCCGGTGATCTCGCACTGGGGTCCGGCCGGCGGGCGTTTCGACGAACTCGCCGGTCCCGGCGCAGCGCGGGTCCACTTCGTCCAGACCTTCACCTTCGCGGGCAACGACAGCCCGAAGGCGAAGGCGGTGCTCGATGCCCTGAAGGCGAAGTACCCGGCGATCAAGTCCATGGCCGACGTCACCCCCGCCGTCGGCATCGCCAACGCCTACGACGCCACGCACCTGATCGCGCTCGCGATCCAGGCGGCCGGCTCCACCGAGGGGCCGAAGGTCCGCGACGGCTTCTACAAGATCTCGGCCTATGCGGGCCTGATCAAGACCTACGAAGTGCCCTTCGCCAAGGATCGGCACGACGCATTGAGGCCGGACGACTACATCTTCGCGACCTTCCGCAACGGCGAGATCGTCGCGGTGGCCAAATGAGCCGCCCTCCGAGCCGACGCAGGGAGAAACGCCCATGCTGACCGGAACCCTCGTCAGCGGGCTCGGCCTCGGCAGCATGTACGGGCTGGTGGCGCTCGGCTTCCACATCACCTTCGCGGTCTCCGGCACCGTGAACTTCGCGCAGGGCAGCGCCGTCACCCTCGGGGCGGTGCTGGGCTACACCTTCGGCGTGCAACTCGGCTGGCCGATGCCGCTGGCGCTCGCCGCGGCGCTCGCCGGCTGCGCGCTCCTCGGTCTCGCCGTCGAGCGCCTGCTGGTGCGCCCCTTCGTGGTGCGCGGCTCCGACGCCTGGCTCCTGGCGACGGTGGCCGGCGGCATCATCCTCGACAACGCCCTCCTGTTCACCTTCGGCAAGGAGCCGCGCAGCCTGCCCTCCGGCCTGGTCTCGGCCCCCGTCCAGGTTCTCGGCGCCGGCATCTACCCGCTCCAGCTCGTGATCCCGGTGGTGGGCGTCGCCGCCGCGGTGGCGATCCGCGCGGTGTTCCGCGGGACGGAACTCGGCCGCGTGCTGCTGGCCGTGGCGCAGAACGCCGAGGCCGCGCGGCTGATGGGCATCGATGTCGGCCGCACGGTGGCAAGCGCCTTCGCGCTCTCGGCGGTGCTCGCAGGGACGGCGGGCCTGCTCATCGCGCCGCTCTTCTCCGTCTCGGCCGAGATGGGGGCGCTGTTCGGGATCAAGGCCTTCGCGGTGGCGATCCTCGGCGGCATCGGTTCGGCCACCGGCGTGGTGCTGGCGGGGCTGCTCTACGGCCTCGTCGAGGCCGGCGTCACCGCCACCTTGGGCTCCGGCGCGACCCAGATCGTCGTCTTCTCTGTCATCATCCTCGCGCTGGCGCTCCGCCCGAACGGCCTGCTCGGCCGGGCCGCCGTCAACAAGGTCTGACCCATGCGCTCGCTTCTCGGAGCGCCGGCCGCGATGCCGCTCGCCATCCTGGCCCTGACGCTCGCGGGGCTCGGCCTCGTCGTGGGCACGAGCGGCTACAGCCACTTCGTCATCGCGCTTGTGGCGCTGACGGTCGTGGCAGGCACTGGCCTCAACGTCCTGCTGGGCTTGGCCGGCCTGATCTCCTTCGGCCATGCCGGGTTCTACGCGCTCGGCGCCTACGCGAGCGCGATCCTGACGCTCAAGGGCGTGAGCTTCTGGCTGGCGCTGCCCGCCGCGGCCGGCCTCTCGGCGCTCGTCGGCGCGGCGCTCTCGGTGCCGGCGATGCGGGTGCGCGGGCCCTACCTCGCCATGGTGACGATCGCCTTCGGCTTCCTCGTCGAGCACGCGCTTATCGAGGGCGGAGACCTGACCGGCGGGCAGAACGGCCTCGTCGTCGCTGCCGGCCCGAGCCTGTTCGGCCTCCCCCTCGGGGAGCGCGGCCTCGCCTGGATCGCGGTGATCGGGGCGGGCCTCAGCCTCTACGGCTTCCACCGGCTCCGCCATGCCCGCCTCGGCCAGGCGATGCGCGCGGTGCGGGACGCGGACGTGGCCGCCGCCTCGCTGGGCTTCGACCCGGTCCGGGTGAAGACCGCCGCCTTTGCCATCTCGGCGGCGCTGACCGGGCTCGCGGGCGCGGTGCTGCCGCCGCTGATGCTGTTCATCGCGCCGAGCTCGTTCCCGTTCACGCAGTCGATCCTGTTCGTCCTCGCGGTGGTGGTCGGCGGGGCCGGCACCGTGCTCGGGCCCCTGTTCGGCGCGCTGGTGACGGTGCTCCTGCCCGAGGCGCTGGCGGGGCTTGCCGAGTACCGGCTGCTGTTCTTCGGGCTGACCACCCTGGTGGTGCTCTGGCTCGTGCCGGCGGGCCTCGTCGGCAGCCTCGCCCGGCTCCTGCCGCGGGGCGGCGAGGCGCGCCCGGAGGCGGCTGGGGAGGCGCCGGACTTCCTGCACAGGGACGCGCGCGCGCCGCTCGCCGTCGAGGGGCTCGGGATCGCCTTCGGCGGCATCCGGGCGGCGGAGGGCGTGGCCTTCGCGGCCCTGCCCGGCGCGATCACCAGCGTGATCGGGCCGAACGGGGCGGGCAAGACCACCGTCCTCAACATGATCTCGGGCTTCTACCGGCCAAGCGCCGGCACGATCCGCCTCGGCGATCTGGAGCTCGGCGGCCGCCCGGCCCACGCGATCGCCCGCGCGGGAATCGCCCGCACCTATCAGACGACCCGCCTGTTCGGCTCGCTCAGCGTCGTCGAGAACGTCGTTCTCGCGCGTGCCCCAGGGCGCCTGCTGCGCCGGATGCGGGCGCGGGACCGGCAGGAGGCTGCGGCGCTGCTGGCCTTCGTGGGCTATGCCGGCGCCCTCGACCGGCCGGCCGCTGAGCTGCCCCATGTCGATCGGCGGCTGGTCGAGATCGCCCGCGCGCTCGCCGGAGCCCCCCGGGTACTGCTCCTCGACGAGCCGGCCGCGGGCCTCGCCCGCGCCGAGACCGACCGCCTCGGCGAATTGCTGCGCCGGATCGCGGCCTGCGGCATCGCGGTGATCCTCGTCGAGCACGACATGCCCCTGGTGATGGGCGTGTCCGACCGCATCCTCGTCATGGATGCGGGCCGCCCGATCGCCCGCGGCACCCCCGCCGAGGTGCGCCGGGATCCCGCCGTGCTGCGGGCCTATCTCGGCGCCGCCGACGCCCCGGCCCGGCCGCGGGCCGCGCCCTGGAGCGGTCCGGCCGACGCGGTTCTCTCCGCCCACGGCCTGCGCGCCGGCTACGGCGCCGCGCCCGTCCTCGATGGCGTCGCGCTCGCGGTGCGGCCGGGCGAGACGGTGGCGCTGCTCGGCTCCAACGGGGCCGGCAAGTCGACGGCGATGCGCGCGCTCGCGGGCCTGCTGCGCCCGGTCGAGGGCTCGGTGGTGCTGGCCGACGCCCCGATCGCCGCGCTGCCGGCCCACAGGATCGCGCGCCTCGGCCTCGCCCTGGTGCCGGAAGGCCGGCAGGTCTTTCCCGAACTCACCGTCGTCGAGAACATCCGCCTCGGCGCCTGGAGCCGCGGTGGCCGGGTCGATCCGGCCGAGGTCGAGGCGCTGCTCGACCGGTTCCCGCGCCTGCGCGAGCGGGCGGCGAGCCGCGCCGGCCTGCTCTCGGGCGGGGAGCAGCAGATGCTCGCGATCGCCCGCGGGATGATGGCGCGCCCGCGCATTCTCCTGCTCGACGAGCCCTCCCTCGGACTCGCACCCGCGATCATCAACGCCCTCTACGCCACCGTCGCGGAGCTGCGCGACCAGGGCACCACCATCCTGATCGTCGATCAGATGGCCGCGCTCGCGCTGACCGTGGCGGACCGGGGTTACGTCCTGGAGCAGGGATGCATCGCCGCGTCGGGCACCGCGGCGGAGCTCACGGCGGACGCGGCGCTCGAAGCTGCCTATCTCGGAGCCGCGTGAGGCGGCGCGTGCCCGCGCATGACAGGATCGAGATTTTCCCCACAGAGACCTTCCCGTGACGATTTCGGAGCCGACCATGTCGAGCCACGGCCGCTACACCTACTCCGCCCTGCCGGACCGGCCCGTCTACGACTGGCCGGGGGGGCGGCGCCTCGCGGTCTACCTCGCGCTCAACCTCGAGACCTTCGACTTCGGCGCGGGCCTCGGGGCCGAGCTGGCGCCGGGCGGTCCGCAGCCGGACGTGCTGAACTATGCCTGGCGCGACTGGGGCAACCGGGTCGGCGCGTGGCGCGTGCGCGACATGCTCGACGCCTTGGGCGTGCCCGCGAGCGTTCTCGTCAACAGCCGGCTCTACCGGGACTGTCCGGGCCTGATTGAGGCCTTCCGCGCGCGCGGCGACGAGATCGTCGGGCACGGGCGCACCAATGCTGAGCGCCAGGGGACCTTGAGCGAGGCGGAGGAGCGCGCGCTCATCGCGGAGGCGACGGAGGTTCTGACGCGCGAGGAGGGTCGGGCGCCCGCGGGCTGGCTCGGACCCTGGATCTCGCAGTCGCGGGTCACCCCCGACCTTCTGGCGGAGGCCGGCTACCGCTACCTGCTCGACTGGTGCCACGACGACCAGCCGACCTGGTTCGTGACCCGCGGCGGCGGGCGCATCCTCTCGCTGCCCTACCCGCAGGAGCTGAACGACATCCCGGCCATCGTCGCCCGCAAGGACACGGGCCGGGACTTCGCGGAGGCCGTCACCGACGCCTTCGAGGAGATGCTCGAGCAGTCGCGCCGGGCGCCGCTCGTCATGGGCATCGCGCTCCATCCCTACATCGTCGGCCAGCCGCACCGGCTGCGCCCCCTGCGCCGGGCGCTCGAACGGATCGCCGGGCAGCGGGACGCGGTCTGGATCACCACGGCCGGGGCGATCGCGGCGCACGCCACCGAACGGGTGAAATAGCGGCCCGGCGCGGCCGGCGTGCAACCCCGGGCTCCGTCGCGAGGCCCGGGCCCATCCTCAGATTCGCCGCTTTCACCGGCCACGCCGCGCCATCGGCCCCGCTCGTCCGGGCGGCGCCATCCCGCAGGGCTCCATCCCGGTGATCCGCTTCGACAACGTCACCAAGGTCTACAAGACGGACGGCCACCGCCGCACCATCCTGGAACGGGTCTCGCTGACCCTGAAGCCCGGCATCAGCTACGGCATCCTCGGCATCAACGGCGCCGGCAAGTCGACCACGATGCGCCTGATCGGCGGCGTCGAGGACCCGACCCGGGGCCGGATCCACCGGGGCCTGCGGGTGTCCTGGCCGCTCGGCTTCGGCGGCGGCTTCCACCCGCAGATGACCGGGCGCGACAACGTCATCTTCGTCGCCCGCATCTACGGTGAGGACCCCAAGCGGGTGCTCGAATTCGTGGAGGACTTCTCCGAACTCGGCAGCTACCTCGACGTGCCGATCCGGACCTACTCCTCGGGCATGGGCGCGCGCCTCGCCTTCGGGATGAGCATGGCGATCCCGTTCGACTGCTACCTGATCGACGAGGTCACGGCGGTGGGCGATGCGCGCTTTCAGAAGCGCTGCTCCGAGGTCTTCTCGCAGCGGCGCAAGAGCGCCGACGTCATCATGGTCTCGCACTCGATGGAGACGATCCGCGAGTGGTGCCAGCAGGGCATCGTCCTGCTCAACGGCCGTGCCATCGTGTACGAGGACGTCAACGACGCCATCGAGGTCTACCGCCGCCTGAACGCCTGAGCGGGCGCAAGCCCGGCGCTGGCGTGATCTGAACGGACATGCTTTCGCCGCGGGGCCGTGCGATGCGAGTCGCGCTGCCCCGGACGCGAGCAGCCCCATGAACGCAGGCCCATGAACGTCGAGATCCGCAATCCGCAAGGGCAGCCGCTCACCACCGCGGACAAGTCGAACGCCGTGGCCGAGTCGCTCCGGCAGTTCGCCCGGATGTCGCGCTTTGCCGACCGCCGGAAGGGCATCCGGTCCTACCAGAGCCACGTGAAACGAGACCCGTGGCTGCCGGTGCTGTTCGTCGTCTGCTTCGTGCTGCCGACGCTCATGGGCGCGGTCTATTACGGGCTGATCGCCTCCGACCGCTACGTCACCGAGGCGCATTTCGCGATCCGCCCGGCGCTCGGCGGCGCCGAGAAGGCCAATCCCGATTCGGTCGGCACCAACTCGGGCGTGCCCAAGGAACTCATCGCCCAGGACACCCTGATCACCTACCAGTACGTGCTCAGCCGGCCGATGCTGGAGACGCTGGAGAAGGAACTGCCCCTGCGCGCCTGGTTCAGCCGCGACAGCATCGATTTCCTCTCCCGCTTCGACCCCGAGAAGCCGATCGAGAAGTTCATACGGTACTGGAAGGAGCGCGTCGCCATCTCGGTGGAGTCGGGCTCCGGCATCATGGTCCTGACGGTCAACGCCTTCGACCCTCAGGAATCGCTCACCCTCATCCAGGCCATCCTGAAGGAGGCCGAGGCGGTGGTGAACCGGCTCAGCCTCAACGCCCGGACCGACGCGGTGGCGGAGAGCAACCGCGAGCTGGCGCTCGCCGAGGAGCGGATGCGCAAGGTCCGCCTGGAGGTGCGCGACCTGCGCAACCGCGACGGCGTGCTCGACGCGCAGAAGACCAACGAGGCGAATCTGAAGACGATCGCCGAGCTGCGCACCGCCCGCGTCGAGAAGTCGATCCAGCTCACGGTAGGCCAGCGCGACCTCGGGCCGAACTCCAACCGCATCATCGAGCTGAAGACGCAGATCCGCGACCTCGACGAGAACATCGCCCGGATCGAGCGCCAGTCCACGAGCCAGGACGCCGAGCAGAAGCGCGTGCTCGCCGACGCGCTGACCCGCTTCGAGGCGCTCGACAACGAGCGCAAGAACGCGGAGAAATATTACGCGGCGGTGCTGGCGGCCAACGAGCGCGCCCGCATCATCGCCACGCGCCAGATCGAGTTCTTCAGCTTGATCGTGCCGCCGGTGCTGGCCGAGTCCGCGATCCAGCCGCGGCGCGTGCTGATGATCTGCCTCATCGCCGCGGGCTCCGCCGTGCTGTTCGCCGGAGCCCTGTTCGCCCGCAAGCAGATGGTCTGACGCAGGTCGGCTCCCTGCGGGCGTCCCGACGCCTCGCGGGCGAAGCACTGCCGCACTGCGGCAAGCCCCCGTCCCGTCACGCGAAACGCCCGCGCGGTGCTTGCCAGCGCGCGGCGAGTCGGGGCAGGGTCGGGGTGACACGGGCCGTGCTGCGGAGCCTGACGCGATGATCAACGATGGACCCGACCACGCCGCCGGGCTGCAGGCGGTCGCCGACCGCTACGGCGTCGGGCTCGACGCCGTGCGCCACCTGATGCACGCGCTGGAGCGCGGCCAGGGCAGCATGGCGCAGTTCAACCATCCCGATCTCGGTGGGATGGGCCAGTGGTCGGCCGGCGGCATGATCATGGTCGGCGACATGTTCAACACCGAGCTGAAAGCGCGGGTCTCCGGCCTCTGCAACGAGCTCGCCGCCGCGCTGCCGCCCGGCGGCTGGTCTTCGGGCGGGGCGCCCGGGGGGCAGCGGGGCGGCGGCGAGTGGTGGCCGGCCGATCTGGGCCATCCGTCGAGCACGGGCTCGCAGAACGGAATGCGCTACGCCTACTTCCCGGACAGCAACCGGCTCGCGATCGAGTCGGGCACGGGCGTCGCGCTCTACGACACGGACGGGCACCACATCTCCGGCGTCTCGCAGTCGAACGGCGGCGTGAGCTTCTCGGGCCCGCAGGGCGCCGTCGCCATCGAGCACCTGCGCCGGATCGGTGCCGAGGCCGAGGCGGCGATGCGCCAGCCCGCCGAGATGCCGGTCTCGCAACCCGAGGCGCCGCAGGGCTACGCCCCGGCCCCGAGCTACGCGAGCCCGCCTTCCGGCGCCTCCGGCGACGTGCTCGGCACGATCGAGCGCCTGTCCGAGCTGCACGGCCGCGGCGTTCTGACCGACCAGGAATTCGCGGAGAAGAAGGCGGAGCTGCTCGCCCGTCTCTGAGGATGGGGCCATATCAGGCCGGCGCCCGCGCCGCCGGCCCCATCCCCGTTCCGCTCCTTGGCCCTCACCCGCGACCTGCTCGACATCCGCCGGATCTACCACGAGGCCGCCGTGCCGGATCACCGGCGCGGCGCCGAGATCCTGGCGCGCTTTCCCGACGCGGAGCGCATCCTCGTCCCGTCGCACTGGAACATCCCGGAGCTGCACGGCAATGCCGGCTCCGTGGAGGACTGGGTCCGCCTCAAGCGCTCGACGCTGGTGCTCGGGGTGAAGAAGGGGCTCACGATGCGGCCCAACGGGCGCAGCGCCCACTTCATCGCGCCCTCGACCTCGAACGGCTGCGCCATGGCCTGCGCCTACTGCTACGTGCCGCGCCGCAAGGGCTTCTCCAACCCGATCTCGCTCTTCGTGAACACGGAAGCCGCCTGCGCGGCGATCGCCCGGCACGCGGGGAAGCAGGGCCCGCTGCCGGAGCCCGACCAGATCGATCCCGCCCACTGGGTCTACGATATCGGCGAGAACGGCGACCTCTCGGTCGATGCGGCGCTGACGGAGGGCGTGCGGGACTTCGTGGAGCTGTTCCGGACCCTGCCCAACGTCAAGGCCTCCTTCGCCACCAAGGCGGTGAACCGCGACCTGCTGGGCTACGACCCGCAGGGCAAGACGCGCATCCGCTTCTCGCTGATGCCGGAGAGGGTCGCGCGGGTGGTCGACGTGCGCACGGCGCCGATCCCGGAGCGGATCGCGGCGATCGATGATTTCGTGGCCGCGGGCTACGAGGTGCACGCCAACTTCTCGCCGGTGATCCTCTACGAGGGCTGGGAGGCCGATTGGCGGGCGCTGTTCGAGCAGATCGCGGCCTGCACCTCGGCGCGCGCCCGCGCGCAGCTGCGCTGCGAGATCATCATGCTGACCCACAATGCGGGGCTGCATCAGGTCAATCTGGGCTGGCACCCGAAGGCCGAGGCGCTGCTCTGGCGGCCGGACATCCAGGAGGCGAAGGTCTCGGAGGGCGGGGGCGAGAACGTGCGCTACCGCGCCGGCTGGAAGGGCCGCTGGCTCGCCCGCTTCAAGGCGCTGCTCGCCGAGACCCTGCCGGACTGCACCGTGCGCTACGCGTTCTGAACCCGAGCACCCGGTGTCGCGTTACCAGTGCCGCGGTTGCCCCGGGAATCCTTGGGAGAGCCTTCAGTGACGGACCACGCATCCCACCTCGCCGAGGCGGTCGCGATCGCCCGCCGGAACGTAGACGAGGGCGGCTCACCCTACGGGGCGGTGATCGTGCGGCAGGGCGCCGTGCTGACCCGCGCGGCCAACACGGTCCACCGGACCAACGACCCGAGCGACCACGCCGAGATGGTGGCCCTGCGGGAGGCGAGCCGCCTGCTGGGCAGCCGCGACCTCTCGGATTGCGTGATGTACGCGAGCGGCCAGCCCTGCCCGATGTGCCACGCGGCGATGCGGCTCGCGGGCTTTCGCCAGGGCTACTTCGCTTACGCGGCCGAGGAGGCCGAGACCTACGGGGCGGGCTCGGCGACGATCTACGCGGAACTCTGCCGGCCGCTCGCCGAGCAGCCGATGCGGCTGGAGCACCGGCGGCCCGAGGGCGAGAGCCCCTACCCGGCCTGGGCCGCGAAGAAGCGGGGCTAGAGCATCATCCCGAAAGGTGGTTGCCGGCTTTCGGGATGATGCAAAACCAAGGGACGAGAGCATCGTGCTGGATCCGATAGCCAGCACGATGCCCTAGAGCCGGACGCGTTCGCCCGACCGAGAGGGTTCAGGCCGCGGGTGCGTCCTCCTCCGGCTCGGGATCGGCCGTCCAGGCGGTGGCGAAGGCCGCGAGCCCGCGCGCGTCGGGGAAGGCCAGCACCGTCACGGTGCGCTCGGCCGGCGCCGCCCCCGGATAGGGGGCGAGCGCGATCGTGACCTCGGCCAGCCGGGCTTCCGGCGTCTGCGCCGCGACCCAGGCCGCGGCCGCGTCCGTGAGCCGGTCGGGCGCGGCGAGCGCCCGGGAATCGGACCGCAGCACGATCACGTAGGAGCCGAGGCTCGGATCCGCCTCCTGGACCGCCTTGACGATGTCGATCACGCGCCGCGCTCGGGGAAGTCGTTGATCTGGACCTGGGCCTGGCGGTCGGTGAAGTTCGGGATGTCCCCGAAGATCTCCGGCCCGTGCGCGGCCGCCGCCTTTCCGAAGGCCTCCTGCGACTCCCAGGTCAGCAGGGCCATCACCTGATAGGGCGCCTCGCCCCCGTCCGGCGTCGAGACGCCGCGCACGATCTTCGCCTCGTGCAGGCCGAAGGAGGACCAGCGCTCGCGCACCAGCGGCATGTGGTGGCCGAGATAGTAGTCCATGTCGAAGCGGCCGCCGGCCGGGTACATCACGCTCACGAGGACCATTGCTTCTCTCCCTGCCGGCCCGTCTGGCGCGGGCCGACCCAGCAGCGATCTAGAGCGCTCTCCGCCGAAGTGGATCCCGGTTCGGCGAAAGAGAGCGCGTCGAAACAAGGACTTAGAGCCGCTCCCGATGGTGTTGCGGTCGGGAGCGGCTCCGAGACGGTTCAGTCAAGACGGCTCAGTGCAGCTTCACCCGCGGCTCGGTGCGCCGGGTGAGCGCCCGGGCGGCGGCGTCCAGCGCCGTCTTGATGGTGCCGTGCAGCGCCCGCTCGTGCATCTTGTAGAGCGAGCGGTACATCAGCCGGGCGAACAGCCCGGCGATGAACATGTTCTTCCCCTGGATGAAGCCCATCAGGCTTCCGACCGTCGAGTACTCGCCGAGCGAGACCAGCGAGCCGAAATCGCGGTAGCGGAACGGCGTCAGGGGGCGCCCCTCCATCTTGGCGGGGATCTGCTTGACGAGGTAGGTCGCCTGCTGGTGGGCCGCCTGGGCTCGGGGCGGCACCGGCGTGTCGGAGCCCGCCTCGACGAGGTAGGCGCAGTCGCCGATCGCGAAGATGTCCGGGTCGCGCGTGGTTTGGAGCGTCGGCGTCACCACGAGCTGGTTGGTGCGCGTGGTCTCCAGGCCGCCGATATCCTTCAGGAACGTGGGCGCCTTCACGCCGGCCGCCCAGACCACGAGCTCGGAGGGGATGAAGGCTCCGTCGGCCAGCGCCACGCCGTCGGCCCGCACCTCGGTGACGCGGGCGCGCACCCGCACCTCGACGCCGATCTTGGTCAGCAGCGCCATCACCTCCGCGGAGAGGCGGTGCGGCACCGCCGGGAGGATGCGGTCGGCCGCCTCCACCAGGGTGATCTTGAGGTCCTTGTCCGGGTCGATCCGGTCGAGACCGGTGCCGACCACGTGGCGCAGGGTGCGGTGCAGCTCGGCCGCCAGCTCCGTGCCGGTTGCGCCCGCGCCGATCACCGTGACGTGGAGCTGGCCCGGCCGCACCGGCCCGGTCTGGGTGTGCGCGCGCAGCATCGCGTTGACGAGACGCTGGTGGAAGCGCACCGCCTGCGCCTGCGTGTCCAACGCGATGGCGTGCTCGGCCACGCCCGGCGTGCCGAAATCGTTGGTCGTGGAGCCCACCGCCATCACCAGCGTGTCGTAGGGAATCGCCCGCTCGGGCGTCACCTCGCGCCCCTCAGCGTCGTGGCTCGCGGCGAGCTGGACCGTGCGCGCCGCGCGGTCGAGTCCGGTCATCTGGCCGATGCGGTAGCGGAAATGGTGCTGGTGGGCGTGGTGCAGGTAATCGACCGCGTGGTGGCCGATATCCAGGCTGCCGGCCGCCACCTCGTGCAGGAGCGGCTTCCAGATGTGGGTGCGGGCGCGGTCCACCAGCGTGACGTGCGCCCGGCCCTTGCGGCCGAGCTTGTCCCCGAGCTGCGTCACGAGTTGGAGGCCGGCGGCGCCGCCCCCAACCACCACGATGCGGTGCAGGCCGCTCTCCTTCTCGGCAGGTACCATTCCGTCCCCTCAGCACTCGCCGGGCCCGTACGTCCCGCTACGCGATCCCATCCCTGCTTACACAGGATACCCATCTGTATGCCAGATCTTCCCGCGGCCCCGTTCGGCCCGGCCGGCGGGGCCGTTCAGGCCGGCGGCGCGCCGGGCTGCCGCAAGGGGTGGGCCTCGGCGAATGCGGGAAGCGCGAGGCATGCCTCGGCGATGCGGGCCACGGTCGGGTAGGGCTCGGTCGGCACCGTGAAGATCTTCGTGCCGACCCACAGGCTGACGAGGCAGAGGTCGGCGTGGCTGACCTGATCGCCCTGGCAGAACCGGCCGGTCCCGGGCTCGCCCGTCAGACGCTTCTCCAGGGTCTCCAGCCCGGTGGTGAAGCTGTGGCGCACGAACGCCATCATGCGCTCCTTGGGCAGCCCGTAGGCCTCCATCAGGTAATTGCGCACCCGCGGGACGTAGAGCGGATGGGTATCGCAGGCGACGACCTGGGCGAGCGAGCGGACCCGCGCCCGGGCCCGCGGATCCTCCGGCAGGAGCCGCACGCCGCCCCGCGTCTCCTCGAGATAGTCGAGGATGGCGAGCGACTGGGTCAGCGGCGGGCCGTCGCCGTCGAAGAGCGCCGGCACCGCGCCCTGCGGGTTGATCGCCCGGAACTCCGGCTTGTGCTGATCGCCCGCGTCGAGGTCGATGAAGGTCTCCTCGTAGGAGATCTGCTTCAGCTTCAGGGCAATCCGCACCCGGAAGGCGGCGGCCGAGCGCCAGTTGCCGTACATCTTCATGCGTGTGCCTCCCGTATCGTTCCGCGGAGGACACTCCAGCGCGGCCGGAACCGCAAGGGCCGTCCCGGTCGCGATCGACCGAACGCCCCGCCATCTCCCGGCCGGGAACCTGCCCGGCGCTGCGGCGCGTTGCCCCGGCGGCCGCTTCCTGCAAAGACACGTGCTCAAGGACACGCTTCGGGCCCGCGCCGGCCCGGCGCGCCGCGACGGAGCACCGGGATGCAGATCGCCACACCCTATCTGATGTTCCTCGGCGACGTGCCGGACAAGCTCGCCGCCAAGACCGCCTACGGCATCGCCGACTGGCGTCCCGAATGGTGCGTCGGCCAGATGCGGCTCCCCGGCTGCGCGGCCGATCTCGGCATCCCGGACCTCACCCTCGACGAGGCCATCGCCAAGGGCTGCAAGACCCTGGTGATCGGCGTCGTCAACGCGGGCGGCGTGCTGCCCGAGCACTGGGTCTCGGAGATCGTGGCCGCCCTCGATGCCGGCCTCGACGTGGCGAGCGGCCTGCACGCCCGGCTCGGCGCGGTGCCGGCGATCGCCGAGGCCGCCGAGCGCAGCGGGCGCCAGCTCCACGACGTGCGCCACACCAGCGAGACCTTCGCCACCGGCAAGGGCACGCGGCGCGCAGGCCTGCGCCTGCTCACGGTCGGCACCGACTGCTCGGTCGGCAAGAAGTACACCGCGCTGGCGCTGGAGAAGGGCATGCGCGCGCGCGGCCTCGACGCGGATTTCCGCGCCACCGGACAGACCGGCGTGTTCATCTCCGGACGGGGCGTGGCCATCGACGCGGTGGTGGCCGACTTCATCTCCGGCGCCGTCGAGTGGATCGCGCCGGCCGCCGCGCCGAACCACTGGGACCTGATCGAGGGCCAGGGCTCGCTCTTCCACCCGTCCTTCGCGGGCGTCAGCCTCGGCCTCCTGCACGGCGCGCAGGCGGACGCCTTCGTGGTCTGCCACGAGCCGACCCGCACCACGATGCGCGGCGTGCAGCACCCGCTGCCGACGATCCGACAGGTGATCGACCTCACCGTGCAGCTCGGGCAGCTCACCAACCCGGAGATCCGGCCGGTCGGCATCGCGGTCAACACGCAGGCGCTGGAGGAGGCGGAAGCGCGCGCGCTCCTCGACCAGCTCGCCGCCTCGCACGGCCTGCCGGCGACCGACCCGGTGCGCTTCGGCGTGGACGGCCTCGTCGACCGGATCGTCACCGAGTTCCCGGGAGCCTGAGGCGATGACCCGCCGCCTCACCGTCGCCGTCGAGCGCTTCCCGATCGCGGGCGCCTTCACGATCTCCCGCGGCAGCCGCACGGAGACCGCCGTGGTCGTCGCGCGCGTCGCCGACGCGGCGGGCCTCGCCGGCCAGGGCGAGTGCGTGCCCTACGCCCGCTACGGCGAGAGCGTGGAGAGCGTCGCCGCGCTGATCACGGCGCAGGACGAGGCCGTGGCGGCGGGGCTCACCCGTGCCGAGCTCCTGGAGCACCTGCCCGCCGGTGCCGCCCGCAACGCGCTGGACTGTGCGCTGCTCGACCTCGAGGCGAAGCAGCTCGGCCGGCCCGCCTACGAGATCCTGGGGCTGTCGGCCCCGGCGCCCGCGATCACCGCCTATACGCTGAGCCTCGGCACGCCGGAGAGCATGGAGGAGGCCGCCCGCAAGGCGGCCGCCCGCCCGCTCCTGAAGGTGAAGCTCGGCGGCGAGGGTGACCCCGAGCGGATCGCCGCCGTGCGCCGCGGCGCGCCGGTCTCCCGCCTCATCGTCGACGCCAACGAAGCCTGGCGGCCGGAGACGCTGGAGGCCAACCTCGCGGCCTGCGTCGCGGCCGGTGTCAGCCTGATCGAGCAGCCGCTGCCGGCGGGCGACGACGCGGCGCTCGAGGGGATGGAGCGCCCGATCCCGATCTGCGCCGACGAGAGCCTGCACGACCGCGCCGGGCTCGACGCGCTGGCCGGCCGCTACGACGCCGTCAACATCAAGCTCGACAAGACCGGCGGGCTGACCGAGGCGGTGATGCTCGCCCACGAGGCGCGGGCGCGCGGCCTCTCGCTGATGATCGGCTGCATGGTCGGCACCTCGCTCGCCATGGCGCCCGCCATGCTACTCGCCCACCACGCGGACTACGTCGATCTCGACGGTCCGCTGCTGCTCGCCCGTGACCGCGAGCCGTCCCTGCGCTTCGAGGGCAGCACGATCCACCCGCCGGAACCCGCCCTCTGGGGTTGAGGGCGGGTTCCGGTAGATCGCGTCCGTGGCCGCGGATCCCCCTCTCCCCGCACGGCGGGGAGAGGGGATCAGCCATCTGGATTCGAATTGACGGACCGTAGGCGGTCTTGAGCCCCGCTCAGCGCTGCGGCGTCGCCACCACGGCGAGGCCGAGGCGGTCGAGGGCGTCGCGCAATCCCGCATCCTCGATGCGCGAGACGGCCTGGGCCACCTCGCCGCGCCGGCCGGGATCGACCTCGCGCCGCCGGGCGGGCGCGCCGGGCCGGCCGACCCGGTCCTGCTTCATCACGATCCGCCCGATGCAGGCCCAGCCGTAATGGGCGTTGATGCGCTGGATCACCACGGGTACGAGGTGCTGCAGCTCGATCGCGAACACGCTCTCGACCTGCACCACGAGAGTCCCCGAATCGGGCGCCTCGGCGCTGTTGCGGCGCTTGCGCGGCCACTCGATCCGCGCGGGGCGGCAGTAGCGGGCGAGCCGCGCGCCCACGATGTCGGGCCAGGCCGCCAGGATGTCGGTCGAGGCGAAGCCCTGCGCGGCGAAGGCCGGCCCGATGCAGCCCTCGATCAGCTCCGCCAGCGGTTTGACGCGCGCCATGGTCTCTCGAACGCCTCAGCGGCCACGCCCGGACTGTAACCTGCCGATGGTTAACGCGGCAGCCCTTTGAACGGGCCTCCGCACCGGCTATCACCGACCCGATGCCTGCGCCCGACCCGTCCGACCCGGGCCTTCCGCCCGCCCGCGCGGCCGACCTCCTCGCCTGGTACGACCGGCACCGCCGCGTCCTGCCCTGGCGGGCGCTCGCCGGCGAGACGCCCGATCCCTACCGGGTCTGGCTCTCCGAGGTGATGCTGCAGCAGACCACGATCGCGGCGGTCCGCCCCTACTTCGAGAAATTCCTGGCGCGCTTCCCGGACATCGCGGCCCTGGCGGCCGCGCCCGAGGAGGCGGTGATGTCGGCCTGGGCCGGGCTCGGCTACTACTCGCGGGCGCGCAACCTGCACGCCTGCGCCAAGGCCGTGGCGGCGGCCGGTTCCTTCCCGGACACGGCCGAGGGCCTGCGCAAGCTGCCCGGCATCGGCGCCTACACGGCGGGTGCCATCGCGGCGATCGCCTTCGACCGGGCCGAAGCGGCCGTCGACGGCAATGTCGAGCGGGTGATGAGCCGCCTCCACGCCGTCGAGGCGCCGCTGCCCGGGGCGCGCACCCAGATCCGGCGGCTGACGCAGGCCCTGGTGCCGGCGGACCGGCCGGGCGATTTCGCGCAGGCGCTGATGGATCTCGGCGCCACGATCTGCACGCCGAAACGGCCCGCCTGCGCCCTCTGTCCCTGGCTTGCGCCCTGCCACGCCCGGGCCGCGGGCACGCAGGAGACCTTTCCACGCAAGATCAAGGCGGCGAAGGGGGCGCTGCGTCGGGGAGCCGCCTTCGTGGTCCTGCGCGCGGGCGACGAGGCGGTGCTGCTGCGGACCCGCCCTCCGGAAGGGCTCCTCGGCAACATGGCCGAGCCGCCGACGAGCGCCTGGGAGACCGACTACGACCCGGCGGGCGCGCTCCTCGACGCGCCCCTCGACGCCCGCTGGAAGCGGCTGCCGGGCCTCGTGCGCCACGGCTTCACGCATTTCCCGCTGGAGCTGACGGTGTTCCTGGCCCGCGTCGCCCTGAACACCGCGCCGCCTCCGGGCATGCGCTTCACGCCTCGGCGGGATCTGTCCGAGGAGCCGCTGCCCGGCCTGATGCGCAAGGTCCTGGCCCACGCCTTCGACCCGCAGCCTGAGCCGGAGAAGAAGCCGCGCGGCCGCCCGAGAAAGGAGCCGCCGCCGATGCCGCTGCTGGCCGTGTTCGACGCGCCCGAGGTCGTGGTCGAGCCCCCGCCTCGCTTCCGCCCGGTACCGAAGCCGCGCCCGCGGGCAGCGGAGGTGACGAAGGAGCCGGACGCGGACGAGATGTTCCCGGATGAGACGCCGGTGGTTGCCGCTCCGCGCAAACCGGTGCGCGGGGCTGGTCGGCGACGCTGAAGGCGGCCTCGATTCGGCTCGGTTCAGCGCGATCGATCCTGTTGCCCGCTCATCCCTCCGCGAACAGCTCCGGGTGCCGGAGCCGCAGCGCGTAGACCAGGACCAGGGTCTTCATGTCCGCGATCGTGCCGCGCTCGCTCATCGCAGCGACCTCGGCCAGCGGCAGTTCGTGCACGGTGATCGCCTCGTGCTCCTCGGCCAAGCCGCCGCCGGGGCCCGCCTTGTCGGCCTCCGAATAGGCGGCGAGGAACAGGTCCATCCGCTCGGTCGAGATGCCGGGCGCGGTCCAGGCGCTGGTCACGAGTTCGAGCGCGTCCAGCCGCAGGCCGGTCTCCTCGAAGGCCTCGCGGCGGGCGCCGTCCTCGGGATTGCCCTCGTCGAGGATGCCGGCCGCCACCTCGATCATCTCGGGCGGCCCGTCGGCGTAGAGGACCGGCGCGCGGAACTGCGAGATCAGCACGGCGGTGCGCCGTACGGGATCGTAGGGCAGCACCGCGACGGCGCGGCCGTGATCCTCGATCTCGCGCTTCACGCGCGTGCCGTCGGGCATCGTCACCTCGGCGACGAGGAAGCGGGCCCAGCCGTCGTGGATGAGGCGGGTGCCGCCGATATAGGGAGCCATCTGCCGGAGATTCCTGCCGTTCTGCCGCAAGCGGTGCGGACAGCGCATGGCTCAGGAATGCGGCGTCATCGCGAAGCCCGCGGCGAAGATCTCATCCGGGACGATCCGCTCCGCGAAGGATGAAGAAGCGGAGCACGCCGCCCTCGCGCGCGCTCGATTCCAGGCGATGCCCATCCTCCCGCAGGAGGTTGGGGATGTCGATGGCCGCCATCGGATCGGTGCAGGCGACGGTGAGACGCGCGCCCGGCGCCAGGGCCCGCAAAGCTTTGCGCGTTCGCAGCACCGGCAGGGGGCATTTCAGGCCCGTCAGATCCAGATCGACCCCGTCCGACATCGCCGCCCAAGAAAAACCCCGCCGGCGGGGCGCGCCGACGGGGCTTCCTAGAAGGTCTGGTCCGGCCTGTCAGCCTTACCAGCCGTAGCCGTAGTACCCACCGTAGGCGGGGTAGCCGTAGCCGTAGCCAACCGGGGCGTAGCCGTAGGCGGGATAGCCGTAGCCGTAACCGCCGCCGTAGCCGCCGTAATAGCCGTAGCGCGGGGCGGTGCTCGCCGCGATGGCGCCGCCGATCAGGCCTAGCGCCGCGCCGGCCGCGAGGGCGCCGCCGACGTTGCGACGGTAGCCGTAGCCCCGGTAACCGTAGCCGCCGTAACCGCCGCGCCAGCCGTAGCCGCGGCCGTAATAGCCGCCGCGCCAGCCGACGTGATCGATCGTGGCGTTGGTGCCGCCCACCTGATTGCCCGATAGGGCGGGAAGCGGGGCCGCCTGCGCGGTCTGCGCGGCGCCGATCGAGGTCCCGAGCGCCGTGACGCCGGCCAGAGCGAGAGTCATGAAGCGCGACATGATCGCGATCTCCTGAACATGGGAAGGTCCCGAGAAACCACGCAGCAGGCCCTCCCGTTCCAGGCCGGACCGTCGCAGGGCCGGAAACGTGCGTGAGCGCACATGCGGCGGCCCTCGGCGACCGACGCCTCAGAAGATGCAGGTCTCGAAGGCAGGCTCGACCGAGCGCTGCCACGGCCCCTCGTAGGCGGCGAGCCGCTCCTCGGCCCTCGAGCGGCCGGCGGCGACGATGGCCTCCAGCGGCTGGAGGTAGATCGTCTCGTCGCGTCCGGCCGCGTCCCGCCGGGCGCGGGCCTGGAGGCCGGCGCGGGCGATGGCGAGCGCCTCCGCGGCCACCGCGCCGAGGCTGCGCCCGCCGACCGGCGTGGCGAGGCCGAGTCGCGGCACGGTGGCGCGCATGGCCTCGCGTCCCTGCGCGCTCCAGCCTTTGGTGAGGTCGAGGCCTGCGTCGAGGGCGGCCTCGTCGTAGAGGAGGCCGGTCCAGAAGGCGGCCTGCGCGGCGATCATGTCCGGGCCGCCGACATCGGCGCCGCGCATCTCGAGGAAGCGCTTCAGGCGCACCTCCGGGAAGGCGGTCGAGGCGTGG
Source organism: Methylobacterium radiodurans (assembly GCF_003173735.1). NCBI lineage: Bacteria > Pseudomonadati > Pseudomonadota > Alphaproteobacteria > Hyphomicrobiales > Methylobacteriaceae > Methylobacterium > Methylobacterium radiodurans. Next base: position 1,608,767 of record NZ_CP029551.1, read on the forward strand.
TTCGCCCAGTCCGAGACCGTGGCGTACTCGCCGGGCAGCTGCGCGAGCTTGCCCGCCATCAGGTCGCGGAAGGAGGCGCCCGAGACGTCGTGGTAGGTGTCGCCGCGCTTGACGAAGTACATCGGCATGTCGAGCAGCCAGTCGACGTAGCCCTCGTAACCGAAGCCCGGCTCGAAGGCGAAGCCCAGCATGCCGGTGCGGTCGGCGTCGGTGTCGCGCCAGATCTCAGAGCGGCGAGAGAGGAAGCCGTTCGGGCGCCCGTCCGTGAAGGGGGAGTTGGCGAAGAGCGCGGTCGCCACCGGCTGCAGGGCGAGCGAGGCCCGGAGCTTGCGCACCATGTCGGCCTCGGAGGCGAAGTCCACGTTCACCTGCACGGTGGCGGTGCGCAGCATCATGTCGAGGCCGAGGCTCCCCACCTTCGGCATGTAGCCCGCCATGATCTTGTAGCGGCTCTTGGGCATGACGGGCGTTTCCTCGCGCCGCCATTTCGGGCTCATGCCGAGATCGAGGAAGCCGATGCCCAGGGGATCGGCGGCTCGCTTCGTGGCGGCGAGGTGCTCGTCGAGTTCCCGCACGGTGGCGTGCACGTCGGGCAAAGCCGCGCCCGAGAGCTCGAACTGCCCGCCGGGCTCGATCGAGATCGCGCCGCCCGCTTCCGCGTGCAGGCCGATGATGTGGCCGAGGTCGGTGATCGGCTCCCAGCCGGTCTCGCGGCGCAGGCCTTCGAGCAGGGCCCGGATGCCGCGCTCACCCGCGTAGGGCACGGGCGCGTCGTTCTCCCGGTAGAACGGGATCTTCTCGTGCTCGGTGCCGATGCGGAACTGCTCGCGCGGCTTCTCGCCCTCGGCGAACCAGGCGATCAGCTCGGCCCGCGTGGTGAGCGGGGTGGTGTCGGAGGTGTCGCGCGCCATGCGCCTTCTGCCCGTGCGTCGTCGTCTGCGATGGGTGGAAGCGCGCCGGGCGCTCCGGCGAGTCCAAGGTCCCGGCCCGTTGAACGGGATGTCGTGCGCTTAATCCAGCCGGCAAGGCGCGACAACGCGGCTGCGTGCGGACCCGCCGTACCGATTCCGCCAGCCCGGCCCGCGCGGGCACGGCCATGTGCGTCCGCGCACACGGCCAAGCCTGGGGATCCCCAGGGACCCTGGGTCCTTGGGCGGGGTCCCGGGGCGCGCAGCCCTGCACCCGCCAAAGGTCTCGACCTCTGGAATCCGGGACCTGTCTACGCCTACCGGGCGTCGCCGAGCACGGCCTGGACCAGGGCCAGCACCGCGACCGCCGCGGTGTCGGCCCGCAGGATGCGGGGGCCGAGGGACAGGGCGACGGTGTTCGGGCGGGCGGCGATCAGCGCGCGCTCCTCCGGCGCGAAGCCGCCCTCCGGCCCGACCAGCACGGCGAGCGGCGGGGCTGCCGCCGGGTCGCCCGCCCCGCGGAGCGCCGAGACCGAGTCGGCGACGGGCGCGTCCTCGTCGCAGAAGACCAGCAGGCGCTCGGGCGCGAGCTCCGCCAGCGCCTCGGGCAGGCGCGCGGGCTCGGCGACCGCGGGGATCGCCAGGATGCCGCACTGCTCGGCCGCTTCCACCACGTTCGCCCCGAGCCGCTCCAGGTTGATCCGCTCCCCTTGCGTGTAGCGGGTGAAGACCGGACGGATCGTGCCGGCCCCCATCTCGACCGCCTTCTGGGCGAGGTAGTCGAGCCGCGCGCTCTTCAGGGGTGCGAAGAGATAGTGCAGGTCGGAGGGCGCCGTCTGGGGCCGGGTCCGCTCCATCACCTGAAGGTCCGCGCTCTTGCGGCCCGAGGGCACGAGGCTCGCCCGCCACTCGCCGTCGCGCCCGTTGAAGAGCAGGACCGGATCCTCGGGCTTCCGGCGCAGGACGTTCAGCAGGTAGTTCGCCTGCGCCCGGTCGAGGGGCAGGCTGGCCCCAGCGTAGAGATCCGCCGCGACATGGAGCCGAGGCGCGGTGAAGTCGTAGGCAGCCATGCCGGTCTGGTCGCGCGCGGCACGGCCCCTGTCAACGCGGCGCGGCCGGGCGCACGAACACGTTGCCAAAAGGTTACAGCAGCCGTTTTTTCGTCCGATCTCCGCTTCTGACTGCAACCCGCCGCGCCTTCGCGGTTGGCGGCGGCCGGACGCGTCTTGATTGACGCCACATTCCTGTGGCGAACGAGAACACCAAGAACACAGCCGGCGGCGCCTCGGTCGGGCTCCGGCGCCCGGGGCGGCCCCAAGGACACGGCCCGAAGGATCCCAGGAGTCTAGGCGATGGCATTCAGAACCTGCGTACTGGCCGCGGCGGCGCTCGCCGGCAGCACCCTCTGGGGCGCTGCCGCCCTCGCGCAGCAATCGTCCGATTGCGGCGCGATCCAGAAGACCCTGGAGGAGCGCAAGTCGCTTGTGGCGAAGGCGAACGCCGCCTCGACCTCGAAGAAGAAGATGACGCCCCAGGAGGCCTGCGCCCTGTTTGGCAAGCTCCAGCAGAACGGCGTCTCGGGCATCAAGTGGATCGAGGCCAACAAGGAGTGGTGCTCGATCCCCGATTCGTTCGCGCAGGGCTTCAAGGCCGACAACCAGAAGGTCGGCGAGGTCCGCACCAAGGTCTGCGGCATGGCCGCCCAGGCCGCCAAGATGGAGGCGCAGGCCCGCGCCCAGGCCTCGAACGGCGGCGGCGGCGGCCTGCTCGGCGGGCCGGGCCTGACCGGCTCGTTCAAGCTGCCCCAGGGCGCGCTCTGATCTTCGGGTGCGCGCGGCACGGAGCGTGAGCGGCCCCGCGGACGGACGCGTCGCGGACGCGGTCGCGGGGCACTGGGTCGATCGGCTCGCGCCGCGCTCGGCTCGGCCCTACCTGCGCCTCGCCCGCATCGACCGGCCTATCGGCTGGTGGCTGCTGCTCCTGCCCTGCTGGTGGTCAGCGGCGCTTGCCGCGACCCGGGCCGACCATCCCTGGCCCGATCCCTGGCACCTCGTCCTCTTCCTCGTGGGCGCGGTCGCTATGCGCGGGGCGGGCTCGACCTACAACGACATCGCCGACCGCGACCTCGACGCGCAGGTCGAGCGCACCCGCTCGCGCCCGCTCCCCTCGGGCCAGGTGCGGACCCGCGCCGCGGCCCTGTTCCTGATCGCGCAGGCGCTGGTCGGCCTCGCCGTGCTGCTGCAGTTCAACGGCGCGGCGATCCTCTGCGGGCTTTGCTCGCTGGTGCCGGTCGCGATCTACCCGTTCATGAAGCGGGTGATGCCGATGCCGCAGGCCGTGCTCGGCCTTGCCTTCGCCTGGGGCGCGCTGATGGGCTGGGTTGCGGTGTTCGGCGCGCTCGGCGTGCCGGCGCTCGCCCTTTATGTGGGCTCGGTCGCCTGGGTGATCGGCTACGACACGATCTACGCCGTACAGGACATCGAGGACGACGAGATCGCCGGGATCCGCTCCTCGGCCCGCCTGTTCGGCGACCGGCTGAAGCTGGCCGTGGGGCTCTGCTACGGGCTCGCCGTGCTCGGCGTCGCGCTTGCCGTGCGGGGTGCGGGCGGCGGGCCGCTCGCCTATCTGGGTGTGCTGGCCTTCGCGGGCCATCTCGCCTGGCAGGTCTGGTCCCTGCGGGAGCGCGACGGGCGCGGAGCACTTGCCCTGTTCCGGTCCAACCGCGGCGCGGGCCTCGTCCTGTTCGCGGGCCTCGCCGCCGACACGGTGGCGCTCGGCTGGCTGTACTGACTCTCTCCCCGATCCGCTCAGGTCCGGGCGATGATCTCCTTCTCGCCCCGGTGGATCAGCGGGCGGGCGGGCAGGCGGCCGGTCTTGCGGCGGACGAGGAAGCGCGGGCGCCGGTCGCAGAGCGAGCCGTGGCGGCGACGCATCCGGATCTTGCCGAGGGCGAGGCGGCCGAGCTGCTGCGAGACCGGGCAGAGCACGCCGTCCTCGCGCACGATCATCCGGGCAAGGCCCGCCTTCTGCGCAACGTCGCGCCACACGGCCACGACCTCCTCCTCGCAGAACGGGCCCATCTGGTCGAAGATCCGGCCTTCGGCATCGACGAGGGCCAGCATGAACCGGTCCTCTCCGCTGATCTCGCTGGCCTCGCCCGCGAAGGCGAGCGCGACGCCCGCGGGCCGGGTACCCTGCTGGGTGGCGCCGAAGATCGGGAGCGCCGGGAAGGCTGCGGGCCAGACCGGGGCCGCGGCGCCGTCCTGGCAGTGGATCTCGTGCGGGCTCGCCATGGTTTCGAAGGTGTTCATCGGTTCGATGCCCTGTTGCAAGTGGCGATCTCTGTCGGACCGTCCGTTATGCAGAGCAGATTGGCCGTCCACCTCCCTCGATGACCTTAAGAGCCAGCGTTAAGCGAATCTGGACCTGGGCCTTGCTGGCGGAATGCTCAACGCTTCCTTGCCCCGATAGGCCGAATGCGGCGGATGCGAGCGGGGGCCTCGCGCTGCTTGTGGGCCTACGCACCGCACCTTAGAACGGTGGGAATGCCGGTCTCGCCGGCCCGACCCTCTCACGTCCCGTATCGTCCGGCCCGCCCGCGCGGATCGCCGCGCCGCTTTGGGGCCGACCCGAACCGGATCACGGATGCCCGACTCGATCTCCGCCGCCTCCGTATCCGCGCTGATGCCGGCCCTGCGCGGCGCGCTCCGCGAGGCGGCGGATCTCGCCCTGCCGTTCTTCCGCCGGGGCGACCAGACCTCGGCGCGGGTCTGGTCGAAGGCCGGCGGCTCGCCGGTGACGGAGGCCGATGTCGCCGTCGACACCTTTCTGAAGATCCGCCTGAGCGAGCTGGTGCCGCAGGCCGCATGGCTCTCGGAGGAGACGGCCGACGACCACGCCCGGATCGGGCGGGATCTCGTCTGGATCGTCGATCCGATCGACGGCACGCGGGCCTTCCTGTCGGGGCACCCGGACTGGTCGATCGCGGTGGCGCTGCTGTCGCGGGGCGAGCCGCTCGTCGGCTTCGTGCACGCCCCGGTCTGCGGCAAGGCCTACGAGGCCGTCCGCGGGCAGGGCGCCACCTGCAACGGGCAACCGATCCAGGTCTCAGGACGCGCCGAACTGCCCGGCGCGCGCGTGACCGGCCCCAGGCCGATGTTCGACCGGCTGGAGCGCGGCGTAACGCAGACCGGAGCGGAGCCGGATTTCACGACGATCGAGCGCATCCCCTCGCTGGCTCTGCGGCTCGCGCGCGTGGCCGAGGGCGCGATCGATCTCGGCCTGATCACCGCGAATGCGCGGGATTGGGATCTGGCAGGCGCGGACCTCGTCCTGCGCGAGGCGGGCGGCAGCGTCCGCGACTTGGCGGGGCAGATGCCGGTCTACAACCGGCCGGAGCCCGTGCACGGCGAACTCGTCGCCGTCCCGGACAGCTTGCGGGATCAGGCCCTGTCGGCCTGGCAATCGGGCAGCTAGAGAGGCGGCCGGGGACCGAGCCGCCCGGGATCGATCAGATTGTGGCCTCGCGCAGGCGCAGGGTGTTCGGCGCCAGGCCGAGGCGCTCGGCGAGATGCCAGCGCAGCTCGCGCTGCGAGTGATAGCCGTAGCTGCGATCGATCAGGTGGGAGAGGTCGGCCTTTTGCCCGGCCCGGGAGGCTTCGTTCAGGCTCTTGACCCGAAAGGTCGGCGCATCGGTGACGGGCGACCGGGCGCCCTTGTGGCGCGTGTACTCGAATTGCATGTCTTTTCTTGTTCTGTCCCTTGTCGGCGCAGGTGATACCCGGTTGTCCGGACCCTGCGACTCCGTTTCTTCGGTTTTTGTCGTCTTAGATTCGTTCGACCGTCCGGCGCGACCGGTCCCGCGGATACGCGTCGGGACGGCAGCGTCGGAGGGCTTCGGCCGGTATCCGGCCGCGTGAGCGGGCTCTGGTTGCGAGAGCCGCGGAGGGTGCGTCAGGCCGCCTGGAGGTTGCCCGCCGCTTCCTTGCCGCTGCGCTTATCGGCCACGATCTCGTAGGAGAGCTTCTGGCCCTCGACGAGGTTACGCAGCCCCGCGCGCTCGACGGCGGAGATGTGGACGAACACGTCCTTGCCGCCGTCGTCGGGCTGGATGAAGCCGTAGCCCTTGGTCTCGTTGAACCACTTCACGGTGCCGGTATTCACGTATAGTACCTCGTATCGTCCATAAGACGAAAGTTCATGCGTCCGAGGACGCACGTCGCTTCGTCTTCGAAAGTTTTGCAGAGCAGGCAGGGCGCGAGACGCTGAACCTTCAGGAAGCGTCGGTCTCGATCGGTGGCCCTCCACAGAGATATCTAGGTGGTCCTTGCGGCCGCAACAAGGCGATACCGCCATCCATTTTCCGTGTCGGCCCGCGACCTTCGCGCCGGGGGGCGTCGCGCGGCCCTGTGAATCGAGGGCGGCGCGGTGCATATATGGTACGCGTTCAGGCAGTTAGGCGATCCATGGCAGGCATCTCGGTTTCGCTCGAGGGTGCGAACATCCAACTCTCCTTCCAGAAGGACGATCAGGCGACGGCCGTGGTGATGGACGCCCGCGCCGCCCGCGCCCTGGTGCGGGCGGTCGGGCAGCTGCTGACCGCGATCGACGACTCGGAGGAGCCGGAACTGCCGGAGGATCTGAGCGACGAGGACGTCGCGATGCTCGACGTCACCTCCTCGGCGATCGAGGTCGGCACCGATGAGCAGGGCCAGGCCGTGGTGGCGTTGCAGGCGGGCGCCCTGCCGCCCTTCCAACTCCGCCTGACCGATGAGGAGGCCCGCCACGTCGCGACGAGCCTCGCCGAGATCCTGAGCGCGCCCCGCGACGTGCGGGCCTCGCACGGGGGGCACTGAAGGTCGCTCGCCAGCAGCAGCTTCCTCCCGAATGACAGGGAGGAGCGCGCTCCCCTACATCCGCACGCCGGGATCGGTCGGGGCGCCTGGAAACACGTCGGGCTCGGAGCCCGGACCGCCCGGCTCGCCGATGCCGGGATCGTTCACCGGGTAGGGTGTGCGCGGCCCGGTCGGGCCGACATCCGGCATCTCGTCTGGCTGGGGCGGCGGCGGCAGATCGCCGGGCGTGGGGTCGGGCGTCGGAAGGCCGGGATTGGCCATGCGCGGATCTCCTGGCTGTCGGGTTCTGACTCTCGGGAATGCGGGGGCTAACGGCCGCGCCGCCCGCCTGTTCCGGTCTGAGCGTGACGCGGGGGCGCCCTGCCGACCCCGGGCGGAACGTCGCCGCACCGGTCCCGTTGCCCGTCCAGTCAACGACGCAACGGGAGAACACGCCATGCCCGACATCAAGCAGTCAAAGGTCCTGATCCTCGCCACCGATGGCTTCGAGGAGACCGAGCTGACCGTGCCGCTGACCAAGCTGCGGCAGGCGGGCGCGACCGTGCACGTGGTCGCGCCGAAATCCCGCGAGGCCAAGGAGTCGATCCGCGGCTGGGACAAGACCGACTGGGGCAAGAACGTCGCGGTCGATCACGATCTGGAGGCGGTCGACGTCTCCGCCTACGACGTGCTCGTCCTGCCGGGCGGCCAGATCAATCCGGACAAGCTACGCCTGGAGCCGCGGGCGCTGGAGGTGATCAAGGGCTTCCTCACCTCCGGTAAGGTCGTCGCCGCGATCTGCCACGCGCCCTGGCTGCTGATCGAGACCGGCGCCGTGAAGGGCCGCGACGTCACCTCGTTCAGCTCGATCAAGACGGATGTGATCAACGCGGGTGGGCGCTGGCACGACAAGGAGGTGGTGACCGACCAGGGCATCATCACCAGCCGCAACCCGGGCGACCTCGACGCCTTCGTGGCCAAGATCATCGAGGAGGTGAAGGAGGGCCGTCACGAGGCTCGCCAGCTCGCCGCCTGAACCGCGGAAACAACGGTCCGAAAAAAAGAGGCCCGCACGCCATTGGCGTGCGGGCCTTCTGCTTGAACGCTCCGAGGCGCAAGGCCTCAGTTCGCCTCCTCGTCGCCGGGCTCGAAGGTCTCCGGCATGGTGGATTCGGCACTGGCGACCGGGGTCGGCGCGCTGATCGTCGAGGGTACGTTGACGCCGTCGCGCTTGTAGATGTCGTCGCGGAACTGCACGAGGCCGTCCGGGGTCGACCAGGCGGTGATGTAGGTCCAGTAGACGGGCACCGGCTGGGTCAGCGTCGCGTCGATGCGCTTGCCGCTCTCGATCGCCTGCTCGACCTGCTCGCGGCCCCAGCCGGGCGTGTCCTTCAACAGCCAGGTGATGTACTCGCGCACATTCTGCACGCGCACGCAGCCCGAGGAGATGAAGCGGAAATCGTCGCCGAACACGCCCTTGGTGTTCGTGTCGTGCATGAACACGCCGTAGGGGTTCGGGATGTTGATGCGGACGATGCCCATCGAGTTGAAGTCGGCGCCCGAATCCTGCCGGTAGGTGTAGCGCGTGCCCTCGTCCGAGAACCAGTTCACCGACTTCGGCGAGATCTCGCCACCACCTGAGAGGATGCGGATCTTGTTGTCGGTGAGGTAGTTCGGATCCTTCTGCATCTTCGGGATCAGGTCCTTCTTCACGATGGAAGCCGGGACCGTCCAGGTCGGGTTGAAATTGATCTGCGTCGCCTTGGTGTTCATGATCGGCGACTGGCGGTCGATCTTGCCGACGCCGGCTGCGTGCAGGGTCACGACCTGTCCATTCTCGACCGTCTGCACCAGCGCGGCCGGGATGTTGGTGATGACGAAGCGGTTGCCGAGATTGCCCGAGTAGGAGCGCAGGCGCACCGCGTTGATCTCGAGTTGGCGCAAGCGGATGTCCGCCGGCACGTTCATGGCCTGCTGCGTGGCGAGGCTCATCGCGCCGGTCTGGCTCAGCCCGTGGCGGGCCTGGAAGCGCTTCACGCCCGCCGCGACGTAGGAATCGTAGACGCCGGACGTGCCGGCCGCCGCGTCGAGGTCGCCGGTGACGATGAGGCGCTGGCGCACGGCGGCCACCGCCGGACCCTTGGTGCCGATGCGCAGGCGGTCGGCCCCGCTGACCGGCCGCCAGCCACCGCGGGCCACGATGTCCTTGTAGCGCTCGACCATCTGCTCGGTCGCCGCCACCGTCTGGGGCGACAGGATCGGGGTCGAGGAGCGCTGCACCTGCATGGCGGCGGGCGAGGCGTAGTCCTGCGCCCACTCGGCCTGGGCGAAGCCGCCCGGGTCGCGGGCGAGGGCGCCGCCCGCGGCTGCGGCGGTGGCGAGGAGCGCGAGGCTCGTGGAGACCCGCAGGGTTGCCAGTTTCAGCATGGGCCGGTGGCTCTGTCCGTCGGAGGGCGAGAACGGGTTCGGCGGGCCGGATCGCCCGCCGCGCCCCTTGTCGCCGGGGTATCTGGGTACGGTTAAGAACCCATGGGGACCGGGCCAGAATGTGGCGCGCGGGTGCGGCGGCGCACCCGGCACGGCCCCGCCCGGCGCGGAAGCCGGGTGCTCAAGCGCGGCCGTGGCAGAAAAGCCGCACCATCGCGCCCTGGGAGCGACTTGTCCCGCGCTGGGACGATCCGTTCCCGGCGCGGTACCGCCATTATCCCCCTGTATCCCCCTGTTCGTATCCCCCTGTTCGCACGCCCGCCGGTGCCCGCCCGCCGCCACAGGTGCGGAGGCGGCACATTAACGCTATGTTTAGCTTCCGTTACCGGAACGCCCCGCGGGGCGTTAGGATTGCGTCCACGACCGCGAGATCGGTGTGCGGGTCCTGATGCGGGACGCCGCCCGAACCGGGGTTCAGGAGGCAAGATGAGCGGCTTCGACGTCACGTTCCGCGACGAGCGCGACTGGGTGGATTTCGGTCAGACCTATGTGGGCTCGGAGGCCTTCCGCGCCCTCTTCCGCGACGGCATGGCGCTGGTCGAGGAGACCGCTTCGTATCTCGACGGGGAAGGCCGCGAGGAATCCCGGCTGATCTCGCGCGACGCCACGCTCTGCTACGCGTCCGAGAGCATGCGACTGACCACGCTGCTGATGCAGGTCGCCTCCTGGCTCCTGGTTCAGCGCGCCGTCTCCGAGGGCGAGCTGACGCCGGGTCAGGCGCTGCAGGAGAAGAATCGCGTGCGCCTCGCCGCTGCCGAGCCGCCCAAGCCCGAGAGCTTCAGCCTGCTGCCCGTGCGGCTCCAGAACCTGATCCTGCGCACCCGCCGCCTGCACACCCGCATCCTGCACCTCGACGGCCTGATCTCCGAGGACCGCCCCGCCCCGGTGCCGCGCGAGAGCCCGGTCGCGGCCCAGCAGGGCCTGCTGCGCTCTGTCTTCCAGCACCACTGAATCCGGTCTCGGTCGGGTCACGGCTCGGGAGATGCGCCCCCCTCCTGGCCGCAATCTGCCGGATTCACGCGTCGGCCGGACAGGGCGTCGCACCCTGTCCGCCGCGACGGTTCGTCGATCGAGCGCCGCTCAGGCCGCTTGGGCGATCGGGGCCGGGCTCGGCGCGTCCATGGCGCGCAGGTAGAGTTCCAGCAGGCTCTCCTGCTCGTCGCGCTCGTCCTTGTCCTGCTTGCGCAGCTTCAGGATCTCCTTCAGCACCTTCACGTCGAGGCCTTCGCCCTTCGCCTCGGCGAAGATCTCCTTCTTGGCCTCCATCAGGTCCTTGATCTCCTCGTCGAGCCGCTCGATGCGCTCGATGATGGAGCGGATTCGGTCGCCCGCGACGCCCACGGTATCGATCGTGTCGGACATGCTCACTCCCTGGCTGATCCGGGCCGCACCCTCTCGGAACAGGCTCACCAGAGCGTTAACGGCGCCGGTCCGGCGGTCCGCCCGCGACGCGCGGCACCCTCCAGGGCTCCGCCGCGGCAAGTGCTCGGCGTGATTGAAATGGGGATCTGTGCTGCGTATCGTTCGCTCGGAACGTAAAATTCAAGTCGAGCGCGCTTTCTAACAAAGGTTTGTTTCTCGAAAGCGCCGGGACTTGGTGCTGCGAGGGCAGGAGTATGGTTGACGGTGGCTTGAACGGCGAGCGCCTCGCGGAGGTCTCGCGTCTCGCGGGCGCCCTCGCGGACGAGGTGATGAGCGAGCACGAGAGCGGCGAGGCGTCGATGGCGAAGCTCACCGCGCTCGGAAGGGCAGCGTTGCTGCTGCAGGATTACGACCGGCCGATCCCGGACCGGGTCGTGGACGTGCTCAGCCGCGCGCTCCGGGGCGAGGAGGACGGCGCGATCGGCCATGCGGAGGGCGATGCCGGGCAGGACGGCGCGATGCGGGAGGCTGGTCCGGAAACGATGCGGGCGATGAACGAGCCTGAAGTTCCCCGTCGCCTCTTTCCGCGCCTGATCCAATCCCTGCGCCCACCGCGCGGTTAGGGCGCTCTCCGCCCGTTCGGATGCGCCTCAGCTCGAGGGCGCGCGCAGAGCGGCACCCGTTTGGCCGCTCTGCTGAGGCTCGCCCACACGCGTCGCCTCCGTGCGGGCGCAGGCGAGAAGGCGGGCCCGGCCAGTCGCGTCGATCCGCTCCCAGAGCTTCACCAGTTCGAGGGCGTCGCCGAGGGCATCGCCCTGCGGGACCCGGAAGGTCTCGACTGGCCGGCCGACGAGCTCCGCAATCCGTGCGAGCCTCTCGTCCAGGCCGGTCGCGCCCCGATCATCCGTCGCCTCGGTCATGAGGATCTCCGACCCGCGCCGTCGAAGTTCTGGTCGACATTATGCCTGTCTTCTCGCAGGCTGCCTGGATCAAAGCAGTGTTTCATGCGGCTGTCCCGACGCGATGGTGCCCGAGATTACCCGCGTGGGTTGCGCAATACCATGAAATTCTGCTTCCGAATGGGCGAAATTTTGCTCATGCCCCGGGAAACAATCGAGAATTTGCCCCGCGTCTGGACAATTTCTGCTCATTCGGAACGGCTCGTAGACCGCTCGCTGTCCCTGGTCCCCTCCATCGGACCGCCTTCCATCCGCGGCGGGCGCAACGATATGACAGGACACGGCCGTGCCTCATGGCGCGGCGCTCCCGGGTCCCGGACCCGCGCGAGGAGAAGCCGAAGGAAAACCATGTCCGACGCCCCGTCCAACTCCCCGTCTCTCGCCGCTTCCGCCAAGATCCCTGTCACGGTGCTCACGGGCTATCTCGGCGCCGGCAAGACGACGCTGCTCAACCGGATCCTCACCGAGAACCACGGCCGCCGCTACGCGGTGATCGTCAACGAGTTCGGGGAGATCGGCATCGACAACGACCTCGTGGTGGGCGCCGACGAGGAAGTGTTCGAGATGAACAACGGCTGCGTCTGCTGCACGGTGCGCGGCGACCTGATCCGCATCATGGACGGGCTGGTGAAGCGACGCGGCAAGTTCGACGCGATCATCGTCGAGACCACGGGGCTGGCCGATCCCGCTCCCGTCGCCCAGACCTTCTTCGTCGATCAGGATGTCGGCGAGGCCGCACGCCTCGACGCGGTCGTCACGGTGGCCGACGCCAAGTGGCTCACCGACCGCCTGAGGGACGCGCCCGAGGCCCGCAACCAGATCGCCTTCGCGGACGTGATCCTGCTCAACAAGTCGGATCTCGTCTCAGGCGAAGACCTCGACCGCGTCGAGGGCGAGATCCGGGTGATTAATCCCTTCGCCCAGATCCACCGCACACGGAACTGCGCCGTGCCTCTCGACGCGGTGCTGGAGCGCAACGCGTTCGATCTCGGCCGCATCCTCGACCTGGAGCCTGCCTTCTTGGAGGAGGGGCATCACCATCACCACGACAGCGAGATCCAGTCGGTCTCGGCCCGGATCGACGGGGCCGTGAACCCGGAAAAGTTCATGCCCTGGATCTCGACGCTCACCCAGGTCCAAGGGCCCGACATCCTGCGCTGCAAGGGCATCGTCGCCTTCCCGGACGAGCCGAAGCGCTTCGTCTTCCAGGGCGTGCACATGATCCTCGACGGGGATCTGCAGGCCGATTGGCGGGCGGACGAACCCCGCGTCTCCCGGGTGGTGTTCATCGGCCGCAACCTCGACGCGGAGGCGATCCGCGCCGGGTTCGAGGATTGCCGCGCCTGAGAAGGCGGCCGGCGGTGGCGGATCTCGATCCGAAGCGGGATCCGGACTGCCGGCCCCCCGGTCGTGGTGTTCCTGGGGCGCTTTGCCGCTGGCTGGTCGGCCGTGGGCTGCTCGGCCGCGGATTACTTGCCGCTGGGCGCGGCGGTGCTGCCGGTTGTGGCGTTGCCGCCGCTGCTGCCGGCAGGCGCGCCCGGGGTGGCGTTGCTCTGCGCCTGCGCGGCCGAAAGGGCGCCGGCGGCGAGCGCAAGGGCGAGAAGCGGGGCTGACAGGGTCTTGAGGCTCATGGTCTGCGGTCTCCTGCGATGCCGGACGGGCATCCGGTTGAGCATCGCCCGCGTGACGTCCGCGCGGGCCTTTGTCCGAGGAGCCAACGGCGCCGGGCGCGCGACCGTTCCGGATCGTGGTGGAAGGGGATCCTGTCTATCTACCAAAAGTTGTGTTACCGAATCAGTCCTCAGTCGCCGGGCGCGCGCATGCACAGATGAACTCCAGCACGATCGAGCGCGAGGAGATCGACCGGGAGATCGCCGCCCTCCTGCAGCATCCAGCCCTGCGCAAGGCGCCGAAGCTCTCGGCATTCCTCGGATACATCGTGCGGGAAAGCCTCTCGGGTCGTGGCGCTCGCCTGAAAGCCTACACGATCGCCACGCAGGCGCTCGGACGGCCGGCGGATTTCGATCCTGTTACGGACGCGATCGTCCGGGTCGAGGCGCGTCGGCTGCGGCGGGTGCTCGATACCATCTATGCCGAGCCGGGTTGCGCCAGCACGATCCGGGTCGAACTGCCGCGCGGGCATTACGATCCTGTGTTCCGTCGCGTCGACGCCACCTCGCCCGCGACCCGCGCGATCCGCGCCCCCGATCCGGGTGAGAGCCTGCACGAGAGCGAGCAGCGCTACCTTGCGCTGGTGCGCGCCAGCGCAGTGATCGAGTGGCGTGCCGCACCCGACGGGCGGGTCACCCACAGCTACGGCTGGACAGAGCGCACCGGCCAGGAGCCCGAGACCTTCGCCGGAAGCGGCTGGCTCGACGCGCTGCACCTGGACGACCGGTCGCGCACGGTCGCGGCCTGGGCGGCGGCGCGGCGCGTCTGCGCGCCCCTGGAGATTGCCTACCGGGTCCGCCACCTCGACGGCGGCTACCGCTGGATGCTGGCGCGCGGAGTGCCGGTCGAGAACGCCGACGGCTCGATCCGCGAATGGGTCGGCACGATCGTCGATGCGCCCGAGCCGGGCGAGCCGGGTCTGCGCGTCCGCGACGTACTCGCCTCCGCCCGCCGGCTCGGCACCATCTACGAGATCCTGCGCTCGGCGCAGGGAGAGGCGTCGCAGGGGGCGTCGCGGCGCGTTGCGGAGGAACGTCGCCTCGCCGACGGCCTGCGCCGGCACGGCCTCTTCCTCGGGCAGCGCCCGGTCGCCGCCGCCGGGCCATCGTCAATGACGGCACGTGTCTGCACGGCTAAGACTTAACGTTAAGCCCGGCTTAAGTTCTTAGGCTCATCCTCCCGAATGTCTTCCGGAGCGAGCGAACACAGCTTCCGGCACGTATTCGAGTGAAGGAATTGTTAATGGCCCGCTCCAAGCTTACGGCCTTGGCGCGCCGCCTCACGCTCGCAGCGAGCGTCGGCGCGCCCTGCCTCGCACAGGCCGCCGACCTGCTGCCCCCGCCGCCCCCGCCCCCTCCGCCGCCGCCCGTCGTCGATGTCGGCGGGGGCTGGTACCTGCGGGGTGAAGTCGGCGTCAGCGCGCTGCGCCTCGGCAAATTCGAGGGGCACGACAAGCCGGGCTTCCCGCAGCCGGACGGCGGCTACCATCCCGAGTACCGCGAGATCGGCGACCAGGCCTTCGCGGGTGGCGGCTTCGGCTACGAGTTCGGCAACGGCCTGCGCGTCGAGGCCGTGGCCCAATACCGGACCTCCACCACCCTGCGCTTCGGCGAGAGCTACGCGGGCTGCTTCAACGCGAACTTCGACAAGGACGGGAACTGCAAGTCGCCCGGCAAGGGCATCGACCTCTATACAGGTCAGATCTCCTCGATCGTGGCGATGGCCCGCGGCTCCTACGATCTCTTCACGTGGAACGGCGTCTCGTTCTTCGGCGGCGGCTCGGTCGGCGCGGCCTTCCACCACGTCGGCACGTTCGTTGACGTGGGCGCCGGCACGGCGGTGGGCGGGGCGGGCTATATCGGCCCGCGCGACACCACCACCTTCGCCTGGGGCCTGCATGCCGGCCTCGGCTACGCCATCACGCCGAACCTGCGGCTCGAACTCGCCTACGAGTACCTCAACCTCGGCAGCGTGAAGACCGCGGGTCTGAACTGCTTCGGTGCCGACGGATGCCCCGGCACGGTCTACAAGTTCAAGAACATCGAGGCGCACGACGTGCGGCTCGGCTTCCGCTACCTGATCGGTGGCCTCGTGGCGGCCCCGCTGCCCCCGCTGATGGCCGACTACGCGCCGCCGCCGCCCGGTCCGCTGGTGCGCAAGTACTGAGAAGCGCCGGGACCGCGGTCCCGCAGAACGTCGCTGACGCCTCGAGGGGCGGCGCGGGATCTCCCGCGCCGCCCCTCGAGGCGTTGGGGCGACCCTTGCCGGATCGGCTTTCGCGCGCGCCTTTCCGTTAGGGTTAAGCCCCTCATAACCCTTGTTCGTCACTATTGGATTCGGCCGGTCCGCCCGGCTCCCCGGGCCCCAGGTCCGCCGCCTGCGCGAGGCCGCCCGGCCCGCCGGGCCCAAGCGTCGGGACGATCCATGGTTGCGTCTACACGTCTGCCGGTCTGCGCGCTCCTCGCGCTCGCCGGCTCCCTCCACCAGGCCGGTGCCGCCGATCTCCTGCCGACCCTGCCGCCGCCCCCGCCGCCGGTCGAGGCCGCGGCGCCGGTCGAGATCGGCTCGGGCTGGTACCTGCGCGGCGACTTCACCCACGCGAGCTACGGCCGGCCCCGCGACGACACCCCGCCTGACCCGACCGATCCGAACGTGCCGCCCTATGTCGGCCTGCGGGTCGGCGACGCGGGCGGCTACGGCGGCGGCGTCGGCTACCGCGTCAACCCCTGGCTGCGCATCGACGCGACCATCGACCAGCGCGGCCCGAGCCGGTTCAGCGCCTTCTCGTCGCGCTCGAATTTCGCCACCGGCGGCAACGTCGAGACCGGGCGCGTGGACGCGCTCACCGCCCTCGTCAACGTCTACGCCGACCTCGGCACGTGGTGGGGACTGACCCCCTATATCGGCGCGGGCGTCGGCATGGCCGATATCGGCACCGGCCGCAACTACACCCAGACCACCTGCTTCATCGACGCCTGCGACGGCGCGCCGGGCGTCGGCCCGCGGGAGGCGGTGACGCGGCCTAAGCGCTCCGTCGCCTCGCTGGCCTGGGCGCTCACCGCCGGCCTGTCCTACGATCTCGGCCACGGCCTGAGCATCGATGCCGCCTACCGCTACGTCGATCTCGGCAAGCTGCGCACGGGCGTCGATGCCTACGGCTACGGCACCCGCCTGAAGGACCTCACGGCCAACGAGTTCCGCATCGGTCTGCGCTACGCCTTCGCGGGCCTGCCGCATCTGGCCGCCGTCAGCCCCCACAACCCCTACGGCAACTGACGATCCCGGCCGCAGGTTGACCAGACCGGCCGTCTGCACTACAGACGCGCCGTCGCGGGGCTCCGATGAGGGGCCCCGCTGCATTTTCAACGCACCCGTGGGCGGCCTCAACCCCGCCCTGTCGCCCCGCCCGGCTCCGGCCGAGAACGGCTCCGGCCGCTGGGGAGAGGAGGGCGCGTTCCTCGAAGTACGAACAGAAAGACAGAGGAATCGCGATGTCGAAGCGCGTTCAGGCGAAGCACAAGCTCGATCGCCGCATGGGCCAGAACATCTGGGGCCGCCCGAAGAGCCCCGTGAACCGCCGTGAGTACGGCCCCGGCCAGCACGGCCAGCGCCGCAAGGGCAAGATGAGCGACTTCGGCACGCAGCTGCGCGCCAAGCAGAAGCTCAAGGGCTACTACGGCAACATCACCGAGAAGCAGTTCCGCCGCTACTATGCCGAGGCGATCCGCCTGCGCGGCGACTCGGGCGAGAACCTGATCGGCCTGCTGGAGCGCCGTCTCGACGCGGTCGTCTACCGCTCGAAGTTCGTGGCGACCCCGTTCGCCGCCCGCCAGTTCATCAACCACGGCCACATCAAGGTGAACGGCCAGCGGGTGAACATCCCGAGCTACCTCGTGAAGCCCGGTGATGTGATCGAGGTGCGCGAGGCCGCCCGCCAGTTCGAGTTCGTGGTGGTCGCCACCCAGCTCGCCGAGCGCGACGTGCCCGACTACATCGAGGTCGATCACCAGAAGATGACCGCCCGCGTCACCCGCGTGCCGGGCCTCTCCGAGGTCCCCTACCCGGTGCAGATGGAGCCGAACCTCGTCATCGAGTTCTACTCGCGCTGAGGAACGGACCGGCCGCTTCGGCCGGAGCCAAGAGTTCGATCATGTGTCTCGAGAGGCCCGCGGGATCCCGCGGGCCTTTTGTTTTTCTGGCTGCCACCCGCGGCCCCGGCCTATGATCGCGGCCGGGCGGCTCGTCTCCGCCACCCGGACAGGACCCGTTCATGCAGCCAGCGCCCCCCGCCGCGAGTGCCGCCGATCCGGGCCCGAAGCAGGCCGGCGCATTCCGGACGATCAGCGAGGTGTCGGAGGCGCTCGACGTGCCCCAGCACGTGCTGCGCTTCTGGGAGACGCGGTTCGGGCAGGTGCGGCCGCTCAAGCGCGCCGGCGGGCGGCGCTACTACCGGCCCGAGGACGTCGCGCTGATCGCGGGCATCCGGCAGCTCCTGCACGTGCAGCGCTACACCATCCAGGGCGCGCAGCGGGTGCTGCGGGAGAACGGCGTGCGCTTCGTCCAGGCGGTCGGTCGGGGCGAGGTCGTGGCCGCGGCGCCCGAGGCGCCGGAGACGCAGCGCGACGCGGCCCCGCTTGGTCCGGACCCCGCCACGCGCGCCGCATTGGAGGCGGTGCTGGCCGAGCTTCACGCCTGCCGGGACGCGCTGGCCGCCCTGCGGGCGGGGCGGGAGTAGGGTGCTTCTGCCTTTCACAGGCCCCTGGATTCACGACGTTGGCGGACACCGGTCGGGCTCTCCATCCCCCGCAGAGGGGAAGGGCAGGGAAAGTGCGCGCTGTGCGGACGCGGAGCCGGGAGAGCCGCCTTCACCCGATCCATGACGCACAACCCATTGTCGGGTCATTGCCTTTCCGGCTGGGCGAGACGCGAAACTTTGCCGAGGAGACCGCGTTGACCGGCGCATGAAAGCGCCGCCCCGCCCGCTCTCTCCGACCCAGGAACTGACGAACCGTCTGATGCGGGTCGTCCGCACCTGCCCGCAGGCGGCCGCCGAGGTTCTGGAACTCGTCTACCTCGCGAGCCGCATCGAGGCGGCGACGGAGGTCGATCACGCCTACCGCGACGCCCGGCGGGTGATCAGCCGCCTGCGCAACCCTCTCTGGGAGATGGGTCCGAGCGACCGCGAGGCCCTGCGCACCGCCGCCGAGACCATCCGCCGGGTCTGCCGCATCGCCGAGGCCGACATCCCCGTCACGCCCACCGCCGATGCGGGCGAGCGGGCGCGCGTCGAGGCGCGGCTCGCCGCCGTGCTGAAGGACGAGCTGCGCCCCGAGATGATCGCCCGGGTGACCGGTATCGTCGCGGCCGCGCTGCAGGAGTAGCGCCGCCCGGCCCCGGCACTGACGGCCCGGCGGAGGGCGCGCCCCTCGACGGGATGCGGCCGCCTCCCCACATGGCGTGTCCCGGCGCAGCCGCCGGATCGAGACCGCTCCAGGGGAGAGCCCAGCATGACCTTCGCCCGCCCGCTCGCCGCGCTCGTCGCCGGCGGCCTCCTGATCGCCGCAGGCCCGGTCCAGGCCGAGACGGTCCAGAAGACCGAGACGGTGGCCTCCGGCAAGACGGGCCGCCTCCTCGTCACGCCGAACCTGAAGAAGGATTGCGCCGAGGGCCCGATGCCGGAATTCCGGTTCTCCGCCTACCCGAAGAACGGCGCCGTGATCGTGAAGGCCGGCAAGCAGAAGACGCCCGCGAGCTTCCGCTGCCCGAACAAGGAGGCCGGCGTCATGGGCGTGTTCTACCAGCCCAAGGACGGCTTCACCGGCTCGGACGAGCTGACCTTCGAGGTGAAGAGCGCCGATGGCGAGGTTCAGACCCGGGTCTTCAAGATCACGGTCGAGGCGGCCGCCAAGGGCGGCGACGCCAAGAAGGACAGCAACGACCTCTGACGGGCCGCATCGCGGCCGGCCCATTGTGCGTCGCGCAACGGGCCGGCGCCCCACGGGCGGTCGCGGGCCCGGTTCGGCCCCGGCCGCCGCTCAGCCCCGCGCAAGCGAGCCGGAAGACTGTTGATCCGGCCCGACGAAAGGCGGAGTGTTGCAGGCGGCACACGCACCTGCGGCGTCTCCGTCGCAGTGCGACAAAAGCGGGCCTGTCAGTTGCATCCAAGCCGGGACAGGATGAAGCTACCCGTGGTCTGAGAGGGTTATCGAATGCCGATGCATGCGACGAACGACCTTTTCCAGAGCTTCGCCAGAGGCTACGAGGCGCGCCGCGACACGGAGATGACGCTCTCCGAGTATCTGGAGGCCTGTCGCGACGAGCCGCTGATGTACGCCTCCGCGGCCGAGCGCATCCTGGAGGCCATCGGCAAGCCCGAGTTCATCGACACCGCCAAGGATTCGCGCCTCGGCCGGATCTTCATGAACCGGACCATCCGGACCTACCCGGCGTTTGCCGAGTTCTACGGCATGGAGGAGACGATCGAGCGGATCGTCTCGTTCTTCCGCCACGCCGCGCAGGGGTTGGAGGAGCGCAAGCAGATCCTCTACCTGCTGGGTCCCGTCGGCGGCGGCAAGTCGTCGCTCGCCGAGCGCCTGAAGGCCTTGATGGAGGTCCACCCCATCTACGTGCTCAAGGCGGGCGACGAGGTCTCGCCGGTCTTCGAGAGCCCGCTGGGTCTCTTCGACCCCGAGACGATGGGCGCCGAGATCCAGAGCCGCTACGGCATCCCGCGCCGCCGCCTCACCGGGCTGATGAGCCCGTGGGCGCTCAAGCGCCTGGACGAGTTCAACGGCGACATCTCGCGCTTCAAGGTGATCAAGGTCCGGCCGTCCCGCCTGCGCCAGATCGGCATCGCCAAGACCGAGCCGGGCGACGAGAACAACCAGGACATCTCCTCGCTCGTCGGCAAGGTCGACATCCGCCGCCTGGAGACGCTCTCCCAGGCGGACCCGGATGCGTACTCCTACTCGGGTGGACTGAACCGGGCGAACCAGGGCGTTCTCGAGTTCGTCGAGATGTTCAAGGCGCCCATCAAGATGCTCCACCCGCTGCTTACCGCGACGCAGGAGGGCAACTACGTCGGCACCGAGAACATCGGCGCGATCCCTTTCACGGGCGTGATCCTCGCCCACTCGAACGAGGCCGAGTGGCAGAGCTTCAAGACCAACAAGAACAACGAGGCCTTCATCGACCGCATCTACGTGATCAAGGTGCCATACTGCCTCCGGGTGACCGAGGAGCAGCGCATCTACGACAAGCTGATCACGGGCTCGGAACTCGCGACCGCCGCCTGCGCGCCCGGTACCCTGGAGATGCTGGCCCGGTTCTCGGTGCTCTCGCGCCTGCGCGAGCACGCGAACTCGAACCTGTTCTCCAAGATGCGGGTCTATGACGGCGAGAGCTTGCGCGAGGTCGATCCCCGCGCCCGCTCGATGCAGGAGTACAAGGACACGGCCGGCGTCGACGAGGGCATGGACGGGATCTCGACCCGCTTCGCCTTCAAGGTGCTCGCCGCGACCTTCAACCACGACACCACCGAGGTCTCGGCCGACCCCGTACACCTGATGTACGTGCTCGAACAGGCGCTCAAGCGCGAGCAACTGCCGCCGGAAACCGAGAAGCGCTATCTGGAGTTCATCAAGACCGAGCTCGCGCCGCGCTACGCCGAGTTCATCGGCCACGAGATCCAGAAGGCCTATCTCGAATCCTACCACGATTACGGGCAGAACCTGTTCGACCGCTACATCGACTACGCGGACGCCTGGATCGAGGATCAGGACTTCAAGGATGCCGAGACCGGCCAGCTCCTCAACCGCGAGTTGCTGAACCAGGAGCTGACCAAGATCGAGAAGCCCGCGGGCATCGCCAACCCGAAGGATTTCCGCAACGAGGTGGTGAAGTTCGCGCTCCGCTCCCGGGCGCAGCACGGCGGCCGCAACCCGAGCTGGACGAGCTACGAGAAGCTGCGCGAGGTGATCGAGCGGCGGATGTTCTCCCAGGTCGAGGAATTGCTGCCGGTCATCTCCTTCGGCTCCAAGAAGGACGGCGAGACCGAGAAGAAGCACGGCGAGTTCGTCGAGCGCATGGTGGCGCGTGGCTACACCGAGCGGCAGGTCCGCCGGCTGGTCGAGTGGTACATGCGGGTGAAGCAGGCGGGGTAGGGGGCGCCGGCCGGTTCGCGGCCGGCCACACCCTCACGCCGCCACAGTTTCGAGCGGCCGGCCGGCGATCATGGCCGGCCGGAATCAGAGCGGACGAGGGTTCGGGCACCGGATGCACATCGTCGACCGTCGACTCAATCCCGGGGGCAAGAGTCTCCCCAACCGTCAGCGCTTCCTCCGCCGCGTGAAGGACGTGGCCCAGCGGGCCGTGCGCGAATCCGCCCGCGAGCGCGACATCAAGGATCTCGGTAAGGACGGCCGCGTCACCGTGCCGGCGGACGGGGTGCGCGAGCCCCGCTTCTCGCGCCAGCCCGGCACCGGGCTGCAGGACCACATCCTGCCCGGCAACAAGACCTACGTGGAGGGCGACACGATCGAGCGCCCGCCGGGCGGGGGAGGGGGGCGCGGCTCCGGCGAGGGCGGCGAGGGCGGCGAGAACAGCGAGGACGCCTTCCGCTTCGTGCTCACCCGCGAGGAGTTCCTGGAACTCTTCCTCGAAGATCTCGAACTTCCGGATCTCGCCAAGCGGCGGCTCGCGATCGTCGAGACCGAGGGGATGCGCCGGGCCGGCTACACGGTGACCGGCTCGCCGGCCAACCTCGCGCTCGGGCGGACCCTGCGCAACTCCATGTCCCGGCGCATCGCCCTGAAGCGTCCGAAGCCCGACGAGATCGCGGCGCTGGAATCGCGCATCGAGGCCCTGCCCGAGGACGCGCCGGAGCGGGCCGACCTCGTGCAGTCCCTGGCGCTGCTGCGCGAGCGCTCGAAGCGCATCCCCTACGTCGATCCGATCGATCTGCGCTTCCGCCGCTTCGAGCCCTACCCGAAGCCGATCGCCCAGGCCGTGATGTTCTGCCTGATGGACGTCTCGGGCTCGATGACCGAGCACATGAAGGACCTCGCCAAGCGGTTCTACATCCTGCTCCACATCTTCCTGACGCGCCGCTACCGGCACGTCGAGATCGTCTTCATCCGCCACACCGATCGGGCGATGGAGGTGGACGAGGAAACCTTCTTCGGCTCGCGCGAGACCGGCGGCACGCTGGTCTCCTCGGCACTGGTCGAGATGAAGCGCGTGATCTCCGAGCGCTACTCGCCCGACGACTGGAACATTTACGCGGCGCAAGCCTCCGACGGCGACAACGTCTCCTCGGACGGGCCGACCGCCACGGAACTGCTGCGCGCCCACATCCTGCCGGCCTGTCAGCACTTCGCCTACCTGGAGGTCGGCGACGAGAACGGGCCGCGGGCCGGCTTCGTCGAGCACCGCACCACGCTCTGGCGCACCTACGAGGCCGTCGCCAAGTCCGGTGGCGCCATCGCCATGCGCAAGGTGAACCACCGCCGCGAGATCTACCCCGTGTTCCGCGAGCTGTTCGGCCGCAAGGACGCGAAGGCGGAGGCGTGAGGCTCCTTCCCGCGCGGGGAGGGGAGAGACTGTCGAGGAGATTGGCCGGATGGTGACCAGCCTGAGCCGCCCGAGGATCCAGCCGCCGAAGCCCGGTGAGCTGCTCTTCACGGGCAACGACTGGGACTTCGAGACCATCCGGCGCATCCACGACGCCTGCGAGGCCATCGCCGGGCCGGAACTCGGCCTGTCCTGGTACCCGAACCAGATCGAGATCATCACGGCCGAGCAGATGCTCGACGCCTACGCGTCGATCGGCATGCCGCTGTTCTACAAGCACTGGTCCTTCGGCAAGCACTTCGCCCAGCACGAGGCGGGCTACCGCCGCGGCCTGATGGGACTGGCCTACGAGATCGTCATCAACTCCGACCCGTGCATCTCCTACGTGATGGAGGAGAACACGGCGACGATGCAGACGCTGGTGATCGCCCACGCCGCCTTCGGCCACAACCACTTCTTCAAGAACAACTACCTGTTCCGGCAGTGGACCGATGCCGAGGGCATCCTCGACTATCTCGATTTCGCCAAGGGCTTCATCAGTCGCTGCGAGGAGCGCCACGGCCACCAGGCGGTCGAGCAGGTGCTGGACGCCGCCCACGCGCTGATGAGCCAGGGCGTGCACCGCTACCCACGCAAGAAGCGGCCGGATCTGGCCTCCGAGCAGCGCCGCGAGCGCGAGCGGGTCGAGCACGGCGAGCAGATCTACAACGACCTCTGGCGCACGCTGCCGGCAAAGCCCGGTGCTGCCCGCACAGACGCCGCGGCCGAGCGACGCCGGGCGCTCCTGGAGCTGCCGCAGGAGAACATCCTCTACTTCCTGGAGAAGGTGGCTCCGCGCCTGCGGCCCTGGCAGCGGGAGATCCTGCGCATCGTTCGCCTCGTGGCGCAGTACTTCTACCCGCAGCGCCAGACCAAGGTGATGAACGAGGGCTGCGCCACCTACGTGCACTACCGCATCATGAACGCGCTCTCGCAGAAGGGGCAGATCGGCGAGGCGGCCTATCTCGAGTTCCTGCAGTCGCACACCAACGTCATCCGCCAGCCGACCTACGACGACCGCTCCTACGGCGGCCACAACCCCTACGCGATCGGCTTCGCGATGATGCAGGACATCCAGCGCATCGTGGAGCAGCCGACCGCCGAGGACCGCGTGTGGTTCCCGGAGATCGCCGGCACGGGCGACGCCATGTCGGTGCTGCGCGACGTCTGGGAGAACTACCGCGACGAGAGCTTCATCGCGCAGTTTCTCTCTCCGAAGCTTATGCGCGACCTGCGCCTGTTCCACGTGGTGGACGATCCCGACGAGCCGGAACTGCGCGTCGCGGCGATCCACGACGAGCGCGGCTACCGCAAGATGCGCCGCTCCTTCGCGCGCCAGTACGATGTCGCGTGGCTCGATCCCGACATCGAGGTGGTGGACGTCGATCTGGAGGGTGACCGCCGGCTGATCCTGCACCACAAGGCGCTTAACAAGATCACGCTGCAGAAGGAGGACGCCTCCCGGGTGCTCCAGCACCTCGCCGACCTCTGGGGCTACGACGTGGTGCTCAAGGAGATCGAGCCCGGCACCGGCACGGTGCTGGCCGAGCACCACGCGAGCGCCCGGCCGATCTTCTTCTGAGCGGCCGCTGCGCCTCCCCACTCCCCGTGCGCGGGGAGTGGGGGTAGATCTATTCGTCGGCCGCAGCAGATCCCTTGCCCCGCACCCACCGCCGTGCTGCATGGGGTCATGAGCACGACCGTCCTGAGCCTCGCGGAGACGCGGGACTTCCTCGACCGCGAGTTCCCGCAGATGCAGGCGGGGGGGCGGGCCTATCATCTGGAGGCGGTCGCGCCGCTCGGCGCCCGGATGCGGCTGGAGGCGCACGAGCGCTTCCTGCGCCCCGGCGCCACCGTCTCGGGGCCCGCCATGATGGCGCTCGCCGACTATGCCCTCTACGCGGCGATCCTCGCAAATATCGGGCCCGTGGCGCTCGCGGTGACGACGAGCCTGAACTTCAACTTCCTGCGCAAGCCCGCCTCGGGCGATCTCATGGCCGAGGCCCGGCTGATGAAGCTCGGCCGCCGGCTCGCGGTGGGCGAGGTTCTGATCACGGCGGCGGGCGACGACCTCGTCTGCCACGCCACCGGCACCTACTCGATCCCGCCGCGCTGAAACGTCAGCTGGCGGCCGGCGCCCGCGCCTCGGTGAGCCGCGCGGCGTAACGGGCGATCAGGTCCACCTCGAGATTGAGCCGGTCGCCCTGGCGGCGCTCGCCCCAGGTGGTGACCTCCAGCGTGTGCGGGATCAGCAGGACCGTGAAGAGGTCGCCCTCGACCGTGTTGACGGTGAGCGAGGTGCCGTCGAGGCAGACCGAGCCCTTCGGGGCGATGAAGCGGGCCAGCTCCGCGGGCGCCCGGAGCGTGAAGCGCTCGCTCGCGCCCCAGGAACTCTCCGCGTCGGTGACGCGCTCGTGCGCCACGATCTCGACGAGCCCATCGACATGGCCGGTGACGAGGTGGCCGCCGAGCTCGTCGCCGATCTTGAGCGAGCGCTCCAGGTTGATCCGCCGGCCCGGCTGCCAGGAGCCGACCGTGGTGCGGGCGAGCGTCTCGGCCGCCGCGTCCACGGCGAAGACCGCCCCGCCCTCGGCCGGCTCGACCGAGACGGCGGTCAGGCAGGGCCCCGAGCAGGCGATCGAGGCGCCGAGCGCGATGCCGGCCGGGTCGTAGGCGCAAGCGATGGTCAGCCGCCGCAGCCGCTCGTCGCCCGAGACGGTGAGCACGGTTCCGATATCGCTGACGAGGCCGGTGAACATCTAGGGAATCCGCTCGTAGGTGACGGCCCGGTCGGGCCCGAGGGTGCGCGCCTCGACCGTGCGGAGGCGGCCGCCGTCGAGGAGTGCCCGCAGGTGGGGTCCGATCGCCGGCAGTCCGCCCGCCGGCCCGATCTCGCCCGGGCCGGTCATCAGCGTGCACAGGTCGATCAGATCGGCCTCGGCCAGCGCGTCCGCAAGGCGCGGACCGCCCTCGCTGCACAGGCGCGTCAGGCCGCGCTCGGCGAGTGCGGCGAGCGCCGCCGCGAGATCGACGCGCCCGCGCCCGTCGTCGGCCACGCGGACCAACTCTACCCCCATCGCTTCCAGCATGCGCTTGGCATGAGCCGGGGCGCCGCGGGTGGTCAGCACCAGCGTCGGCACGTCGTGGGCGGTGCGGACCAGCACGCTCTGCGGCTGCAGCACGAGGCGGGAATCGAGAACCACCCGCTGCGGCGAGCGCTGGGCGAGGCCCGGCAGCCGCACGGTGAGCGAGGGATCGTCCGCCCGCGCCGTGCCGATGCCGACGAGGATCGCGTCCGCGTGGGCGCGCCAGAGATGCACGGCCCCGTCCGCGACCGGGCCGGTGATGCGCAGGCGCTCCGGCCCGGAGGCGGCGGCGAATCCGTCGCGGGTCTGCGCGAGCTTCAGGTGGATGGCCGGGCGGCCGTCCACGATCCGCCGGATATGGCCGATGTGGTCGCGCCGGGCCTCCGCGGCGAGCAGGCCGGTCTCGACCGCGATGCCGGCTTCCCGCAGGCGCGTGTGGCCCCGCCCGGCGACGCGCGGGTCGGGGTCCTCGATCGCGCTGACGACGCGCGCGATCCCGGCCGCCACGATCGCGTCGGTGCAGGGCGGCGTGCGCCCGTGATGAGAGCAGGGCTCGAGCGTGACGTAGAGGGTCGCGCCGCGGGCGGCCGCACCGGCCTGGGCCAGCGCCAGGGGCTCGCCGTGCGGGCGCCCGCCCGGCGCGGTCACGCCCTGGCCGACGATCCGCTCCGCCCCCGGCGGCCCGGCGACGACCACGGCCCCGACCGAGGGATTCGGCCAGGTGCGGCCGAGATGGCGCTGCCCGAGCGCCAGGGCGAGGCGCATGTAGCGCGCCTCGCCCCTGGGAGTGCTCGTAGGCCCGCTCATGGCCGCGCCTGCCGGGCCCGGCGCCGGGGGGCGGGGGTGCCTTCCACGGGCGCAGCCTCCGCTTCGGCCTCCGCCGCGAGCGTCCCGCCGAGGGTGCCGAGCAGGTCCTCGAAGTCCTTGGCCTCGCGGAAATTCTTGTAGACGGAGGCGAAGCGCACGTAGGCGACGTCGTCGAGGCCCTTGAGCCCCTCCATCACCAATTCGCCGATCGCCTCCGAGCTGGCCTCGGCCTCGCCGCTGCTCTCGAGCTGGCGGGTGATGCCGCTGACGAGACGCTCGACCCGCTCCGGATCGACCGCGCGCTTGCGCAGGGCCACGTCGATCGAGCGCTGCAGCTTGTCCCGGTCGAAGGGCACGCGCTTGCCGGAGCGCTTGACCACCGTGACCTCGCGCAGCTGCACCCGCTCGAAGGTGGTGAAGCGGCCGGCGCAGTCCGGGCAGACCCGGCGGCGGCGGATCGCCGCCCCGTCCTCGCTCGGCCGGGAATCCTTCACCTGGGTGTCGGAGCCGCCGCAATAGGGACAGCGCATCGGGGGACCTTGGTGCCGTGGAACGAGACGGGCCGCGGATCCGAAAGGATCCGCGGCCCGCGTCCTAGACCGTCGTGCCGACCGCCGAAAGAGCGACCCGCATGGTCGCCGAAAGGGCGGCGGTTACAGAAGAGCCTCAGCCGTAGATCGGGAACCGATCGGTCAGCGCGTGGACGCGCTGCTTGACGTTGGCCTCGACCGTGCTGTCGCCCTCCTCGCCCTTGGCGGCGAGACCGTCCAGCACCTCGACGATGAAGCCGCCGATCTGCTTGAACTCGGCCACGCCGAAGCCGCGCGAGGTGCCGGCCGGGGTGCCGAGGCGGATGCCCGAGGTGATGGTCGGCTTCTGCGGGTCGAAGGGCACGCCGTTCTTGTTGCAGGTGATGTCGGCCCGAGAGAGCGCGGCTTCCGCCGCCTTGCCGGTGAGGCCCTTCTTCTGCAGGTCGACCAGCATCAGGTGGTTGTCGGTGCCGCCCGAGGTGATGTCGTAGCCGCCGGAGATCAGGGTGTCGGCGAGCGCCTTGGCGTTCTCGATGACCTGGCGGGCGTAGATCTTGAACTCGGGCTTCAGCGCCTCGCCGAAGGCCACCGCCTTGCCGGCGATGACGTGCATCAGCGGACCGCCCTGGAGGCCGGGGAAGATCGCCGAGTTGAACTTCTTGGCCAGGGCCTCGTCGTTCGTCAGGATCATGCCGCCGCGGGGGCCGCGCAGCGTCTTGTGGGTGGTGGTGGTGGCGACATGCGCGTGCGGGAACGGCGACGGGTGCACGCCGGCCGCGACGAGACCCGCGAAGTGGGCCATGTCCACGAAGAAGTAGGCGCCGACCGCGTCGGCGATCTCGCGGAACTTGGCGAAGTCCCAGTGGCGCGGGTAGCCCGAGCCGCCCGCGATGATCACCTTGGGCTTGTGCTCGTGGGCGAGGCGCTCGACCTGCTCCATGTCGATGCGCTGGTCCTCGCGGCGCACCGTGTAGGAGACGGGCTTGAACCACTTGCCCGAGACGTTCGGGGGGGCGCCGTGGGTGAGGTGGCCGCCGGCGGCGAGGTCGAGGCCCATGAAGGTGTCGCCGGGCTGCATCAGGGCCATGAACACGCCCTGGTTGGCCTGGGAGCCGGAATTCGGCTGCACGTTGGCGAAGCCGACGCCGAACAGGCGCTTGGCGCGCTCGATGGCGAGGTTCTCGGCCACGTCCACGAACTGGCAGCCGCCGTAGTAGCGCCGGCCCGGATAGCCCTCGGCGTACTTGTTGGTGAGCACCGAGCCCTGCGCCTCCAGCACAGCGCGCGAGACGATGTTCTCGGAGGCGATCAGCTCGATCTCGTGCTGCTGGCGGCCGAGCTCCTGCTCGACGGCGCGGGCGATCTCCGGATCGGCCTGCGTCAGCGGGGCGGCGAAGAAGGTGTCGGTGAAGTGCTTGTCGGCGGCGGTACCGGCGCTCATAGCATGGCCTCTGTTCTTGTAACCGGGCGGGTGGACCCGTCGTCCGTCGGCGTGCACGGGCGGGCTCTTGCAGGCCAGATATCTACACGGGCGCCCGCACGAGTCCAAGCGCATGCATTTTTCTGCATGGTTCAAAAAAATTCATCGCCTGGTCCCGCGTCCCGGGCCGCGAGGGCTGCGTGCGTGAGCCCGCAAGCTTGACGGGACCCCTTGGGATGTGCGTCCCAGCGGACATATAGCCGTGGGAGGGGCGGGGGTCCGGGTCGAGCGACACCCGAGACCGCCGCGACAGGAGTTCGAGATGAGCAGACTCGGGTTCACGAGGTCGGGGATCGCGGCCGGGATCATGGCGGGCCTCGCGCTCGCCGGCTCCGGCCTGCGCGCCGATGCCGCGCAGTGCGGCAATACCGGCGCCGGCTTCGAGGCGTGGAAGCGGGAGTTTATCCAGGAGGCGCGCGGCCGGGCGAGCGCCCAGAGCCTCGCCGCGCTGGCGGAGACCTCCTACTCGACCGCGACGATCTCGGCCGACCGGGGCCAGAAGAGCTTCAAGCTCTCGCTCGACCAGTTCCTGGCCAAGCGGGGCGGCAACACCATCGTGGCCCGCGGCCGCCAGCTGAAGCAGCAGAACGCCGCACTCTTCGCGCAGATCGAGCAGCGCTACGGCGTGCCGCCGGGCCCGCTCTTGGCGATCTGGGGCATGGAGACGGGCTTCGGCGCCGTGAAGGGCAACATCAACACCCTCTCGGCTGTGGCGACGCTGGCCTACGATTGCCGGCGCTCGGAATACTTCACCGATCAGCTCTATGCCGCGCTGACGCTCGTCGACCGCGGCGTCCTCACCGCCTCCACCCGCGGCGCCGCCCACGGCGAGGTCGGACACACTCAGTTCCTACCCAAGAACGTGCTCACCTACGGCACCGGCGGCAGCCTGGACAATTCCAGCACCGCGCTGATGTCGACGGCCAACTTCCTCAAGGGCCACGGCTGGCGGGCCGGCGCCGGCTACCAGCCGGGCGAGCCGAACTTCGCGGCGATCCAGGGCTGGAACGCGGCCGGCGTCTACCAGAAGGCGATCGCGCTGCTGGGCCAGCGGATCGACGAGGGCCGGTAGGGCAGAGGCCGCGACGCCCTCGTTCCTCTACGGGGAGCGAGCGTGTCGCGGCGCTACGGCCAGACCTTGATCGCCACCGGGCGCCGCACGAGGTCGCGCTCGGCCGTGACCGTGCAGCCCTCGGTGCGGATCGTCGCGTAGGTGAGGAGTGCCCGCTCGCCGACATCGTCGAAGTTGCGGCCACTCGCCGCAGGATCGATGAGGGAGGGGTAGGCGATGATCTCACCCTTCGTCCCGCATGGATCGTCGTAGAGCGTGGTGCCGGCGAGCAGCAGCCGCGGCCGGTCCCAGGTGACGAGGTCGCGCGAGCTCGTCCAGTAGAAGCCGGATTGCGGGAACGCGCCGCCGGCCGCCGCCATGAAGACCGCGACGTAGGCGCCGCTGCCGCGCTGGCGCACCACCGCCCCGACCGGTCCGGGGAAGGGGCCGACCGGCCGGCAGGTATCGGCGAGCTTCGCCCGGCCCCGGTAGGGATCCGGAAAGGCCGCGGTGAAGCCGCCGCCCGTCCAGGCCCGCCAGCGCCGCGGGTCGGCGGGGTCGTCGCTGCGGAACAGGCAGACGCCCGCCGGCTGGTCGCTGCCCGGCCGGTCCCAGCCCGTCGTGGCGACGAGCGCGTAGCGCCAGCGCCCGTCGCCGATGATGTTCGAGGGGTTGAAGAAGCCCCGGTGCCGGGTCTGTCCGACATCTTGCGTGAAGGGCGCGCCCGCCACCACGGCGGGCAGCTCCGGCCGCCGGAAGCTGCGCCCGCCATCCGCCGAGGCGACCAGCGTCACCGTGTTGTACCAGCAGGCCATCATGGTCTGCTCGCGGCAGCGGCCCGGATGCGCGTCGGCGTGGTACTCGTGGTGGACGAGGGCCGCCACCGCGCGCCCGTCCTCTGTCCAAGTGGCGGTGATCCAGGAGCGGTCGTCGTAGAGCGCCGGATCCGCCTTGTGGCCGGATTCGAGCACCACCGCGCAGTCGATCTTCAGCCGGTCGAGGTCCGGCCCGCGCAGGGCCCGGTTGCGGTGGTGCAGGCCGAAGGCCACCACCGACCCGCCCGCGTCGCGGAAGGCGCGCAGCGGCGCGTCCGGCAGGTCCACGCCGTCGCAGGCGTCGCGGGGCGCCCGGAACATCGTGGTGGGCGGTCCCACCAGCGTCAGGCTCGACAGGGGCGGCCCGGCAGGCTCCGCGGTGGCCGGTGCGCCGAGGAGCGCGACGGCCAGGGCGAGGGCAGCTGGCGCGCGCATCGCGGATCTCCGGTGAGCCGCGGCAGGCCGCCGCGCGGGCCGGCCGGCCCGACAATCCGCAGGACTTTCAGTCCGGAACCGTTACAAGGAGCTTGAGCGCGCCGCGCCCATCCACAGCCCGCGAGATCTCCCGAGACCCCACCCATGCTGATCATGCTGCTCGGCCTCGTGCTGTTTCTCGGCACGCACTCCTTCTCGATGGCCCGCGCGCGCCGGGCGGAGCTGGTGGGGCGGGTCGGCGAGGCGCGCTACAAGCTCGGCTACACGCTGCTCTCGGTGCTGGGGCTCGTGCTGATCGGGGTCGGCTACGGCCATTACCGGGCGACCGGCTACATCCCGGTCTGGAACCCGCCGGTCTTCACCCGGCACCTCGCCCTGCTCCTCGTCCTGCTGGCCTTCGTGGTGATGGCCTCGGCCTACCTCCCGGGCCGGATCCGGGCCTTTGCCAAGCACCCGATGCTGCTCGCGGTGAAGATCTGGGCGACCGCTCACCTCCTGGCCAACGGCGATCTCGGCTCGATCGTGCTGTTCTCCGCCTTCCTGGCCTGGGCGGTGGTCGACCGCATCAGCGTCAAGCGCCGGGCCGTGCCGGCCGGCGCGGTCGCGAGCCAGCACGGCGGGCAGGCCGCGCCGGCCGGCTGGCGCAACGACGGGCTCGCCGTCGTGATCGGCGTCGCCGCGTGGTTCGTCTTCGCCCGCTGGCTGCATCCCTGGCTCATCGGCGTCGCGGTCTGGCCGGGGCAGGCCTGAGCGCGGTCTGCGCGAGCGGTCGCCAATCCCCGAACAACGTGCTAGGCGCGGGGCCCTGACGGAAGCGAGGTGGTCCGCGATGCGCCGCGGGCCGGGGACGAATGGCTGAGAACAACGAGTTCTTCCGCGAGGTCAACGACGACTATCGCCGGGATCAGGTCGCCAAAATCTGGCGGCGCTACAGCGGCGTGATCATC
This sequence comes from Methylobacterium radiodurans, assembly GCF_003173735.1. Classification (NCBI taxonomy): domain Bacteria; kingdom Pseudomonadati; phylum Pseudomonadota; class Alphaproteobacteria; order Hyphomicrobiales; family Methylobacteriaceae; genus Methylobacterium; species Methylobacterium radiodurans. Next base: position 1,640,748 of record NZ_CP029551.1, read on the forward strand.
GCGCTGGCCATCCTCGTCGTGGCCGGCGTCGGCGGCTGGCGCTACTGGCAGAGCGCGCAGCGCTCCGCCGCGGAAGCCGCCTCCGAGCAGTTCGACCGGGCCAACCGCCTCGCCCGCGACGGTAAGGTGCAGGAGGCCGACAAGATCTTCGACGATCTGGAGGCGCAGGGCCCGGCGGGCTACCGCCTGCTCGCCCGCATCCGCGCCGCCACCGAGGCCGGTAAGACAGACCCGGCGAAGGGCGCCGCGGAGTTCGACACGATCGCGGCGGATTCCGCGGTCGGCGAGGGCCTGCGCGACCTCGCCCGCCTGCGCGCCGCGCTGCTGCGCATCGACCTGCCCGATCCGGCGCCCGCGCTCGCCAGCCTGCAGAGCCTCGCCGCCGGCTCGCCCTTCCGCCACACCGCCCGCGAGATGCTGGGCCTCTCCGCGCTCCGGCGCGGCCAGTACGAGGAGGCAGGGCGCTGGTTCGACCAGCTCAGCGCCGATCCGGAAACGCCGCAGGGCCTGCGCCAGCGCATCGAGGTCTACGTGGCGCTGGTGGCCGGCGGCCCTGTGACGGTGACCGAGGCCAAGGCCGAGCCCGCCGCGCCGCCCCCACCGACGCGCTGAGTTTTTTCACCAAGCGCCCGGGCGACTTGGTGTAAGGATCGACTCAGACGCGCCGCCGTCCTGGGCTCTTCGAGGCCCGGGACGGCGGCGCCTTCATTGGAACCCTCGCGGGCGTGAACGTCCCCGCGGGACACGAACGATACGAGAGACACCATGGATTTGCCGACCGTCGCGATCGTCGGCCGGCCGAATGTCGGCAAGTCGACCCTGTTCAACCGCCTGGTCGGCCGAAAGCTCGCCCTGGTGGACGACCGGCCGGGCGTCACCCGCGACCGGCGCGAGGCCGACGTCCAGTTCGGCGGCCTGGAGTTCCGCATCATCGACACGGCCGGTCTGGAAGAGGCCGACGAGGCCACGCTCACCGGCCGCATGCGGATGCAGACCGAGGCGGCGATCCTCGCCGCCGACGTGGTGCTGTTCGTCATCGACGCGCGCGCGGGCGTGCTGCCGGCCGACCAGCCCTTCGCCGAGCTGGTGCGCCGCTCCGGCGTGCAGGTCATCCTCATCGCCAACAAGGCGGAGGGCGGCGGGGGGCTCGCAGGCGCCTACGACGCCTTCCGCCTCGGCCTCGGCGACCCGATCCCGTTCTCGGCCGAGCACGGCGAGGGCGTGGGCGAATTGCACGAGGCGCTGAAGACCGCCTTGCCGAAGCCCGACCCCGACCTGGAGGACGACGACGCGGACGCCCCCGGCGGGCGCCCCTTGCGCGTCGCGATCGTCGGTCGCCCGAATGCCGGCAAGTCCACCCTGATCAACCGGATGCTCGGCGAGGACCGCCTGCTCGTCGGCCCTGAGGCCGGCATCACCCGCGACTCGATCTCGCTCGACTGGGAATGGCGCGGGCGCCGGATCAAGCTGCACGACACCGCCGGGATGCGCCGCCGCGCCCGCATCGACGACAAGCTGGAGAAGCTCGCCGTCTCGGACGGGTTGCGCGCGGTGCGCTTCGCCGAGGTGGTGGTGGTGCTCCTCGACGCGACCATCCCGTTCGAGAAGCAGGACCTGACCATCGTCGATCTCGTCGAGAGTGAGGGTAGGGCGCTCGTCATCGGTCTCAACAAGTGGGACCTCGTCGCCGACCAGCCGGGCCTGCTGAAGACCCTGCGCGAGGATTGCACCCGCCTGCTGCCGCAGGTACGCGGCGTCTCGGTGGTGCCGCTCTCAGGCCTCGCCGGCAACGGCATCGACAAGCTCATGGAGGCAGTGGTGCAGGCCTCCGAGGTCTGGGACCGCCGCGTCTCGACCTCGCGGATCAACGACTGGCTCTCCGAGGCGACGAGCCGCAACCCGCCGCCTGCGGTCTCGGGTCGGCGCATCAAGATCCGCTACGCAACACAGGTGAAGAGCCGCCCGCCGCACTTCGCGCTGTTCGGCAACCAGCTCAACGCCCTGCCGAAATCCTACACCCGCTACCTCGTCAACGGCTTGCGCGAGGCCTTCGACCTGCCGGGCACGCCGATCCGGCTGTCGCTCCGCACCTCCGAGAACCCGTTCGACAAGCGCTGATCAGGGGCGTCCCGGGATCTGGCCGCGGCTCGTCGCGGCCAGCCAGTCCACCACCGCGTCCAGCGCCTGTCGGTTGGTCAGCCCCTGCTCGCGGGCGGCCTCGAAGGCGGCGATCTGCTTGTCGGCGCTGGTGCCCTCGGCGAGGATCGTTCGGGCGTGGGCTGCCTCCTCGGCGCAGCCGAGCGCGGCGGCGTCCTCGGCGACCAGGTCGAGGAGCGCGTCGAGGGCGTCCGCATAGGGCAGCGCCTCCTCCCGCGCCTCGTCGATCAGCTCGGCCCCGATGCCGCTGCGCTGAGCGCGCCACAGGTTCTCCTCGGCGAGCGCCCGCGAGACCCCGTCGAGCCCGGCATTGAGGTCGGGGCGGCGCACCACAAGGCGCACGAGGCAGCGGAACAGGGCGGCGATGGAGAGCGCGTCCTCCAGCCGCGTGCAGGAATCGGCGATGCGCAGCTCCAGCGTCGGGAACTTGATCGAGGGCCGAAGCGACCACCACAGGAAGCTCGGATCCTGGATCGAGCCCGCCCGCTCCATGATGCGGACGTAGCGGGCATAGGCCTCGGGCCCCGGGAACAGCTCCGGCAGGCCGGTGCGGGGCAACTCCCCGAAAGCGCTGAGCCGGTAGGCGGTGAGCCCCGTGGGCTTGCCTTGCCAGAACGGCGAGGAGGTCGAGAGCGCGAAGAGCAGGGGCTGGAACGGCAGCAGCCGGTTCATCAGGTCGATGCGCGCATCCGGGTCCGGTACCTCGACATGGACGTGCATGCCGCAGATCAGGCTGCGCCGTCCCGCGAGGCCGACGTCGCGCAGGATGCCGCGGTAGCGGTCGCCCTTGGTCGGCAATTGCCGGGCCCAGTCGGCGACCGGATGCGTGCCGGCGGCGAAGACGAGGAGTTCGTGCCGGGCCGCAAGATCGGCGAGCGCCGCGCGCTGCTGGGCGAGGCTCTCCCGCGCGGCGCCGAACTCCGTCACCGGCGGCGTGCAGACCTCGACTTGGCACTGCAGCAACTCGCGCCCGGTCTCGGGCAGGCGCTCGGCCACCTCCGTGTGGAACGGCTTCACCGACCGACGGGGCGTGCCCCGGGTCTCGGCATCGGCCAGAAAATACTCTTCCTCGATGCCGAAGCGGAAGGAGGCTGAACGCATGGGGACCCTCGGGGACGCGTGCGCATCAACTCCCGAGGACCCGCAAAGGTGCCGCTAAGGGGCCCGCAGCGCCCCGCCCACCAGCCAGGCCGGGTCGAACCAGCGGTCGGCCTCGCCGTCGTAGGGCAGGCGCGTGATGTCCCAGTGCTGGATGTACTGCGCGTAGACGTTCCAGACCGCGATGCCGCCGCCCACGAAGATGCGCCGGCCGGGATAGCGCTTCAGCACCGCCTCCGGATCCTCGTGCGAGCGGATCACGTCGATGGTGCGGTCCCGGAAGGCGAATTCGGGCACCGAGGCCACCGTCTTCGGGCCCGCGATCAGCACGTGGCCCATGGTGAGCGCGAAGAAGCGCGTCACGTCCTCGACGAAGAGCGGATCGGTGTTGCCCTCCCAGGGAAGGTGCCCGTTGAGGCCGAGCTGGCCTCGCTGGCCGATGGCGCAGATGCAGCGGACGTCGATCATGGCACGCGAACCCGTGAGCGAGGGGCGGGCTCTGCCCGAACCCGCTGGGGCCTAAGGCCCCGGACCCCGTTACCTGGGGACTTGGAATTCGAGAACCCGGTCGGTCGGGAAATCGTAGAGTTTGCCGGTTTCGTCGGAGGCGGGGCTCGCCAGACGCACGATGTGCGGAGCGAGGTCCTCCGGGGTCTTCAGCGTCTCGGGATCCTCGCCCGGCATCGCGGCGGCGCGCATGCTGGTGCGCAGCGGGCCTGGATTGAGCAGCATGGCCCGGATCTTGGTGTTGGCGGTCTCGGCCGCGTAGGTGCGCACCAGTGCCTCCAAAGCGGCCTTCGAGACCGAGTAGGGGCCCCAGTAGGCCCGGCACTTCGAGGCGGCGCCCGACGAGACGAAGAGTGCCCGGCCGGCATCCGACATCTGCAGCAGCGGATCGAAGGAGCGGATCAGGCGCCAGTTCGCCGTGACGTTGATCGCCATCACCTGGTCCCAGACCTTCGGGGTGACGTGCCCGACCGGCATCAGGTTGCCGAGGATGCCGGCATTGCCGACCACGATGTCGAGGCGCTTCCAGCGCTCGTTGATCGCCGCGCCCAGCCGGTCGATCCCGTCGTAATCGGTGAGGTCGAGCGGCACGAGGGTCGCGCTGGCGCCCCGCTGCCGGATCGCGTCGTCGAGTTCTTCCAGCGCGCCCTGGGTGCGGGCGACGGCGATGACGTGCGCGCCGGCTTCCGCCAGCGCCAGGGCCGCCGCCCGGCCGATGCCGCGCGAGGCGCCGGTGACGACGGCGACGCGGCCGTCGAGGCTCTTCTCCGCCATGGTCTTCAGTCCGCCTCGGCCAGCATCGCGAAGCGCTTCGGGCCCGCGATGGCGAGATCCGTGAGCGCGGTCGGGTACTCGCCGGTGAAGCAGTGGTCGGTGTATTGCGGGCAGGCGCTGTCGCGTGCCTCCTCGCCCATCGCCCGGTAGAGGCCGGGGATCGACAGGAAGGCCAGCGAGTCGGCGCCGATATACTGGCGCATGCCCTCGAGATCGTGGGTCGCGGCCAAGAGCTTCTCGCGCTCCGGCGTGTCGATGCCGTAGAAGTCCGGGTGCATGATCGGCGGGCTGGCGATGCGGAAATGCACCTCGCGAGCGCCGGCCTCGCGCATCATCCGCACGATCTTCACCGAGGTGGTGCCGCGCACCAGGCTGTCGTCGACGAGCACGATGCGCTTGCCCTCGATCGCCGCGCGGTTGGCCGAGTGCTTCATGCGCACGCCGAGCTCGCGCACCGACTGGGTCGGCTGGATAAAGGTGCGGCCGACATAGTGGTTGCGGATGATGCCCATCTCGAAGGGCAGGCCGGTCTCCTGCGCGAAGCCGAGCGCGGCCGGCACGCCGGAATCCGGCACCGGCACGACCACGTCCGCCTCCACCCGCGTCTCGCGCGCGAGCTCATGGCCGATGTTCTTGCGAACCGCGTAGACGCTCTTGCCGTTCACCACCGAGTCGGGGCGCGCGAAGTAGATGTACTCGAAGATGCAGGGCCGCATCGGCCGCTTCTCCGCGAAGCGGATCGACTCGACGCCCTCTTCCGAGATCACCACGATCTCGCCGTTCTCGATGTCGCGCACGAACTTCGCGCCGATGATGTCGAGCGCGCAGGTCTCCGAGGCCAGCATGTAGCGGCCGTCGAGTTCGCCCAGCACCAGCGGGCGGATGCCCTGTGGGTCGCGGGCGCCGATGAGCTTCTTGTTGGTCAGCGCCACGATGGCGTAGGCGCCCTCGATCGCCTGGAGCGCGTCGATGAAGCGCTCGATGATCCGGGGTTTGCGCGAGCGCGCCGCGAGGTGAAGGATCACCTCCGTGTCCGAGGTCGACTGCGTGATCGCGCCGTCGCGCACGAGGTCGCGGCGGATGGAGAGCGCGTTCGTCAGGTTGCCGTTGTGGGCGACAGCCAAGCCGCCGCTGGCGAGTTCCGCGAAGAGCGGCTGGACGTTGCGCAGGATGGTGCCGCCCGTTGTCGAGTAGCGCACGTGGCCGATCGCGGCGCGGCCCTTCAGGCGGGCGATGGTCTCGCCGTCCGAGAACGAGTCGCCGACGAGGCCCGGGCGGCGCTCGGAGTGGAACACCGCTCCGTCGAAGGAGACGATGCCGGCCGCCTCCTGGCCGCGGTGCTGCAGGGCGTGCAGCCCCAGAGCCACGATGGCCGAGGCGTCCGGATGATCGAAGATGCCGAAGACGCCGCACTCCTCGCGCAGCGTATCGCCGTCGAGATCGAGATCGAGATCTTCTGAGAAGGAAGCAACGGCGCGGTCGGGCATGATCGAGGTCGGTCCCTGGTGGCCGCCGATGTCCGGCGGCGCGCGCCGGATATGATCGCACGGGCCCGAGGCCCCGCGCGTAGAATCATTCCACCCGGCCGCGTCAACGGCGGTTATCTAGGGGTTTTCCGCCGGCCAACCAAGCGCCGGCGCGCGCAGGTCAGCGTCGCGGCGCCGACGTGGCTCCGCCGTCGGTGCGGCGCTGGGCCGGAGCCTCGTCCGCGGGCGCGTCGACCGGCTCGTTCGGCGGCGTATCGACCTTCGGCTTCTTGAACTGCTTGAGGAAGCCTTCCGGGTTCTCGGGCAATTGCGCGACGAGCGCGTCGCCGGATTTCTCCAGCATCGGGCGCGAGCGCGCCTGCGAGGCCCAGTCCGGCACTTTGCCCTGGACGAGCCAGGACAGGAACACCCAGCCGATCACGCAGATCAGGAAGCCGCGGGCAGCCCCGAACAGGAAGCCGAGCGAGCGGTCGACCGCGCCGATGCGCGAGTCGAGCACCACGTCGGAGATCTTCACGGTGATGATCGAGACGATGATCAGCGTCGCAAGGAAGATCGCGGCGATCGAGGCGACGAGCGCGACCGTATCGCTGTTCACGTGCTGCTTCACGGTAGGCAGCAGCGCGGGATGGAACTTCCAGGCCACGGCGGCGGCGGCGACCCAGGCGATGATCGCGAGCACCTCGCGGGTCACGCCGCGCACGGCCGCGAGCAGCGCGGAGATCACCACGATGCCGAGCACGACGAGATCGAGGATGGAGAACGGCATCAGCGCATCGGGATCGTGCGGGGGGCGGCCATCGGAACGGGCGGTCGCGCGGCTCCCCCGGGAACCGCGGCGCCTGTATATCCCGCCGAACCTCGGCCGTCACCCTTGTGCGGGGATTGCGCCGCAACCCGCGGGCGAGCGACCTAATCCGCCTCCTCGTAGCGCGGGTTGTGGTTCCGCCCACGCCCGCCGCGCTTCGGGCCGTTCGCCGCGATCCCCGCGACCATGTCGGCGATGTGGCGCAGCGATTCCGTCGCGAGCGCCCGGTCGGCGGTCTCGCGGCCCTGCGGCATCAGCGCCTTGGCGAATCCGAGCTTCTGCGCCTCCTTCAGCCTGGCGCTCGCCTGCGCGACGGGCCGGATCGCGCCCGACAGGCCGATCTCGCCGAAATAGACGGTCTCGGCCGGCAGCGCCGCGCCCGACAACGAGGAGACCAGGGCGGCGGCCACCGCGAGGTCGGCCGCGGGCTCGGAGATGCGCAGGCCCCCCGCGACGTTGAGATAGACGTCGTGGCCGGAGAGCCGGATGCCGCCATGGGCCTCCAGCACCGCCAGCACCATCGAGAGCCGGTTCGGATCCCAGCCGACGACCGCGCGGCGCGGCATGCCGAGCGCGGAGGGCGCGACCAGCGCCTGGATCTCGACGAGGAGCGGGCGCGTGCCCTCCATGCCGGCGAAGACCGCGGTGCCCGCGGCCTGATGATCGCGGCCCGCCAGGAACAGGGCGGAGGGGTTCGGCACCTCGGCGAGCCCGCCGTCCGTCATCTCGAACACGCCGATCTCGTCGGTCGGGCCGAAACGGTTCTTCACCGCGCGTAGGATGCGGAAATGGTGGCCCTGGTCGCCCTCGAAGGAGGCGACCGCGTCGACCATGTGCTCGACGACGCGCGGCCCCGCGATCTGCCCGTCCTTCGTGACGTGACCCACCAGGATCACCGCCGTGCCGGTGGTCTTGGCGAAGCGGATCAGGCTCTGGGCCGAGGAGCGCACCTGCGTGACGGTGCCGGGCGCCGAATCGACCGTCTCGGTCCACATGGTCTGGATCGAGTCGATGATGGCGAGCGCGGGCGGGCGCCCCTGCGAGAGCGTCTCGACGATGTCCTCGACGTTGGTCTCGGCCGCGAGCTCCACCGGCCGGTCGGCGAGCCCGAGGCGCTCGGCCCGCAGGCGCACCTGCCCTACCGCCTCCTCGCCCGAGATGTAGGCGACGCGCTGGCCCGTGCCGGCCATGGCGGCCGAGGCCTGCATCAGGAGAGTGGACTTGCCGATGCCGGGATCACCGCCCAGCAGGATCACCGAGCCGCGCACGAAGCCGCCGCCGGTGACGCGGTCGAGTTCCGCGATCCCCGAGGGGATGCGCGGCGCCTGCTTGGCCTCGCCGGTCAGCCCTTCGAGCGGGAAGACGCGCCCCCGCGCCCGCGACGGCCGGGTCGCGGCGGGGCCCGCCTGCACGCCGCCGCCCGGCGTCTCCTCGACGATCGTGTTCCAGCCGTTGCAGGCCTCGCAGCGCCCGCGCCAGCGGTTGTAGACCGCCCCGCAGGACTGGCACACGAAGGTCTGTTGCAGCTTGGCCATGGATCTCGCGCGCGTCGGGCGGTCGAACCGGCTGCGCCGATCCCGCCTTACTCTATATAGGTGCGAACATACCGGGAACCCAGCCCGGTCAGGATCTCGTAGCCGATCGTGCCGGCCGCGCGGCCCACCGTATCCACGTCGAGCGCGTCTCCGATCAGCACGGCGGTTGCGCCGCGCCGGGCGTCGGGCGCCTCGGTGACGTCGAGGATAATCAGGTCCATCGAGATCAGGCCGAGGATCGGGCAGAGGACTTCGCCGACGAGCGCGTGGCCGCGCCCGCTCGCCGCGCGCGGGTAGCCGTCCGCGTAGCCGAGCGAGAGCGTGGCGAGACGGCGCGGCCCGGGGGCGACCCAGCGGTGGTTGTAGCCCGCGCCCGCGCCGGCTTCGACGGCGCGTACCTGCACGATCTCGGCCTCCAGCCGCACCACCGGCCGCATCGGGTTCGGCCGGCCCGGCGTCGGGTTGCCGCCGAACAGGGCGTAGCCCGGCCGCAGCAGGTCGTGGTGCGCGGCCGTCCCCAGGAAGATGCCCGAGGAGTTGGCGAGCGAGGCGGGGATCTCCGGGAAGGCGGCGCGGGCGGCCGCGAAGTCGCGGATCTGCCGGGTGTTGACCGGATCCTCGGGCAGCTCGGCGCTGACGAGGTGGCTCATCACCAGATCGATGCCGGCCGCCCGAATGCGGGGATCGGCGCGCAGCGCCAGCGCTTCCGGCACCGAGAAGCCGAGCCGGTTCATGCCGGTATCGACGTGGAGGGCCGCTCCGTGCGCGCCCTGGCTCGCCGCGGCCCAGGCGTCGAGTTCGTCGTGCGAGCCGAGGACGGGCCGCAGGTTGTCGCGCAGGAAGGCGTCGGCACCGCCCGGCGGCAGCCCGTTCAGCACGTAGATCGCAGCCTCCGACAGTGCGCGCCGCACCGCCGCGCCCTCCGTGAGATGGGCCACGAAGAAGGTGCGGCAGCCCGCCCGCCACAGGGCGGAGGCCACGGGCGCGAGACCGCAGCCGTAGGCGTCCGCCTTGACCACGGCGGCGCAGGGCGTGCCGGGCCCCTGGGCGCCGAGGCGCCGCCAGTTCTCGGCGATGGCGGCGAGGTCGACGGTGAGGCGGGCGCCGTGTCCGACGGGCGCTGGGGTGTCGGGGGTGATGATCAGGCGTCCTCGCTCGGCGGCCAGGGGATCGGCCGGTTCATGATCGTCTCGAAGTCGTAGGGGCAGGCAGCCGGGAAGGTGTCCTCGTCCAGGCCTGGCTCGCCCGCGGCGTCGATCCGGGCGCGGCGATAGGCTTTATCGATCGCGAAGGGAAGACGGGCTTTCAGGCTCGGGCTCCTTTCCAAGACCTTCGCGGCGTCCAGGCGACCGTTCCGAATCGACAGCATCCAGCTGCGTGTGCGCTTGCCCGGCTGATGATCCCACTTCAGCAGATGCATCGGCGTGATGCGCAGCGCACTCTCCAGCTTGGTGTAGATCTCGTTGCCCAAATCCTCGATCTCCTCGGCGAGGTTCAGGGCGTCGAGGGCCGAGAACTGCGCGCGCCGGAGACGCTGGGCCTGCTCGAAGGCCCAATCGTAGAAATCGAGATCGTAGATGCTCGGGCGGTGCTGCACCCGCGCGGCCTCCGCGAGGAGGTGGGCGATCCCTTAGGCGTGGTGGGGTGCGGAAGCCGTCTCGACCAGCCCGCCAGATAGGTCTCCGCAGGGGTCCCATCCGGCCCCACGTCGCTGACGCGGGGCAGCACGGAATCGGGCGCGATCGTCTGCCCGGCCGCGGCGAGTTCGCCAGCGACCTCGAACACCCCCCGGTGCAGGCTCTGCGTCCAGTCCTCGCCGCGCAGGATCCACGCGACCGCCGGATACACCTCCGGATGGGGGAGGATGATCCCGACGAGCTGCCGCTCGCCCTCGTAGACGTCGTTCAAGCTTGGCGGCTCGGGTGTCCGCCTCGTCGTCGCAAGGGCCACGTCGCGTCTCCGGCCGGTGGGCTGCCGGCCAATCCTATCACATCAGCGCGTCACATCGGCTCGGGCAGGCGGTCGCTCTGGGCGAGGTTCGAGAAGCGGGTGATGTTGGCGTCGAACTGCAGCTCGACCGTGCCGGTGGGGCCGTGGCGCTGCTTGCCGATGATCACCTCGGCCTTGCCGTGGACGCGCTGCATCTCGGCCTCCCAGGCGAAGAACTCCTCGGTGCCCTCGCGCGGCTTCTTGTTGCCGACGTAGTACTCCTCGCGGAACACGAACATCACCACGTCGGCGTCCTGCTCGATCGAGCCCGATTCGCGCAGGTCCGAGAGCTGCGGGCGCTTGTCGTCGCGGTTCTCAACTTGGCGGGAGAGCTGCGAGAGCGCGATGATCGGCACCGAGAGCTCCTTGGCCAGCGCCTTCATGCCGGTGGTGATCTCGGTCATCTCCTGCACGCGGTTCTCGCCCTTCTTGGACGAGCCAGAGAGCAGCTGCAGGTAGTCCACGATCAGCAGGTCGAGGCCCTTCTGGCGCTTGAGGCGGCGGGCACGGGCGGCAAGCTGGGCGATCGAGATGCCGCCGGTCTGGTCGATGTAGAACGGGATCGTCTGCATGTCCCGGGCGGCGTCGGTGATCTTGTAGAAATCCTCCGGCCGGATGTCGCCGCGGCGGATCTTGTAGGAGGGCACGCCCGACTGCTCGGCGATGATGCGGGTCGCCAATTGCTCGGCCGACATCTCGAGCGAGAAGAAGCCGACGATGCCGCCGTTGACGGTCTTGGTGACGCCGTCCTGTCCCTTCTCGCCCTGGTAGGCCTTGGCGATGTTGAAGGCGATATTGGTCACCAGCGAGGTCTTGCCCATGGCCGGGCGCCCCGCGAGGATGATCAGGTCGGAGGGCTGCAGGCCGCCCATCTTGGCGTCGAGGTCGGACAGGCCGGTGGCTATCCCTGAGAGCTTGCCCTCGCGCTGGTAGGCCTTGGCCGCCATGTCGATGGCGGCGGTCAGAGCGTCCGAGAACTTCTGGAAGCCGCCGTCGTACTTGCCGGCCTCGGCGAGTTCGTAGAGCCGGCGCTCGGTCAGCTCGATCTGCTCGCGCGGCGCCTGCTCGACGGGGGCCTCGTAGGCGCCGTTGACCAGATCCTCGCCGATGTTGATGAGCCGGCGCCGGATGGCGAGGTCGTAGATGGTGCGGCCGTACTCGCCCGCGTTGATGACCGTGGTGGCGTCGGCCGCCAGACGGGCGAGGTACTGCATCACCGTCTGGCCGCCGAAATCGGCGTCGCCGAGATACGTCTTCATGGTGATGGGGGTTGCGAGCTTGCCCGCCTTGATCAGCGACACCGCGACCGTGAAGATCTGCTGGTGCGCCTCCTCCATGAAGTGCTCGGGCAGCAGGAAGTCCGAGACGCGGTAGTAGGCGTCGTTGTTGACCAGCATCGCGCCGAGCAGCGCCTGCTCCGCGTCTATGTTGTGGGGCTGGACCCGGTACTCGGTCGGCACCGCCTCGAGCCGGGCCGTCAGGGCGTTGGGCAGGGCCATCGGCTAGCTCCTCCGGCGCGTCCCCAAGCGGGCCGCGCGACTTCACCTTCGCGCGGACCATGCACCGGTATGGTTGACCGATGCTTGCCGCGCCATCCGCGCGCCGGGGGTGCGACACGAAGAACGCCCGCCTCTCGAGGGAGAGGCGGGCGTCCATGTTTGGAACAAATGTGGAACCGGTCAACCCTCGGGGCGAACAGTCCCCGTTGTCCACCGGATCTCCTAGATCAGCCGCGGTCGTCGGCGCCCTCACCGGCCTCGGCGAGCGCCGCGCCGACCTCGAGGCCGAGGTCGTCGAGGTTGAACGCCTCGCGCTCGGTGACCGACTCGCCGCGGGCCTGACGCTCGGCCTCCTCGGGGCTGCGGGCGATGTTGACGGTGACCTTCACCTCGACCTCGGGGTGCAGGACGACCGGCACGGTGTGCAGGCCGAGCGTCTTGATCGGCTGGTTCAGGGTGAACTGGCCGCGCTCGACCGTGAAGCCCTCCTTCGAGACGACCTCGGCGAGGTCGCGGGTGGAGACCGAGCCGTAGAGCACGCCGGTCTCGCCCGACTGGCGGATCAGGATGAAGCTCTGGCCATCGAGCTTCTCGGCGACGGCTTCCGCGTCCTTCTTGCGGTCGAGGTTGCGCGCCTCGAGCTGGGCGCGCTGGTCCTCGAAGCGCTTCTTGTTGGCCTCGGTGGCGCGGAGAGCCTTGCCGCGGGCGAGGAGGAAATTGCGGGCGAAGCCCGGGCGGACGTTCACGGTCTCGCCCATCTGGCCGAGCTTGGCCACGCGCTCGAGGAGGATGACTTCCATGGTTCTGTTCCTTTCAGAGAGTGCTTTGAACGGGTCTCAGGTCGCCGGGCCGCCACGGGGGCGGCGGCGGTCGAGGGCGGTATCGGCGAGGCCGAACAGGGTCAGCGCGACGAGGGCGATGCCTTGCGTCACGAAGAGGATGAGGTAGAGGCCGAAGAGCAGCGCCCCGCGCCCCGGCCGGCCGCGGCTGCGGTCGTGGAAGGCGGCGAGCCCTTGCAGCGCGAAGACCGCGCAGAGCGCGCCGACCAGCGCCGTGCCGAACACGCCGAGATAGCCCGGCGCCAGCGTGAGCCCGACGGCGAGCGCCAGCAGCCCGAGCATCCCCCGCGGCATCGCGGTCGAGGGGATGTCCGGCCAGGGGCGCAGCAGGCGGCCGGAGAGGCGAACGATGCGGGCCGAGGCCCAGAGATAGAAGACGAGGAGGAGGGCGAGGCCCGTGGCGGCGATGCCGGGCAGCAGGCGGCCCATCGCCTCGGCGAGTTCCGCGTGCAGCTCGGCCTTCGCCTTCGCGTCGGCGGGCTCGGCGGGGGACGCGGACGGCGTCTCGGCGCCTTGCTCGGAAGCTTCGCTCTTCTCCGTGCGCGGCGCGGGCGCGCTGCCGTCGCGCATCTGCACGCGGATCAGGTTGCCGGCGAGCTGGCGCATCTGCGTCTCGTAGGCCTCGTAGCTCGACGAGGACAGGAGCGCGATGGCCACCACCGCGGCGCCCGCCGTGGTGCCGACCCAGCCGAGCAGGCGCCCGGTCGGGTACCACTCCGTGGTGCCGTCCGAATTCTGCCGGCCGAGGAGCGTGAGATAGGCGAGCCACCAAGCGGGCAGGGCGAGATAGGCGGCAAAGCCGAGGCCCAGCGAGGGCGAGACGGCGAGGGCCAGCGCGAGGCTGCCGGTGACGGCGGCGGCGAGCGCGGCGCGGTGGCTCCAGCCGAGACCGACGATCAGGATGGGGAGCGGCGAGACGAGGTTCAGCACGAAGGCGAGCAGCGTCCCTTTGAGGAGAACGCCGAACAGGAGGGCCGAGACGAGGCCCGCGCCGATGCCGATGCCGAGATACTGGGTCATGGGTTCCGCTGTCCCGCCGGTCCGTGTGGCCGGGGTTAGAGGCGTCGTGCGCCCCAACGATGACGGCGGCCGGGAAAAGCCGCCGTCTTCAAGCGATGTGGAGGCCGGCCCGGGAAGCCCGGACCGGCCTGATCTGTGAAGACCTACTTGATGACGTAGGGCAGCAGGCCGAGGAAGCGGGAGCGCTTGATGGCCTGGGCCAGCTCGCGCTGCTTCTTGGCGGAGACCGCGGTGATGCGGCTCGGCACGATCTTGCCGCGCTCCGAGACGTAGCGCGACAGCAGCTTCACGTCCTTGTAGTCGATCTTCGGAGCGTTCGCGCCGGAGAAGGGGCAGGTCTTGCGACGACGGAAGAAAGGACGACGGCCACCGCCGCCACCAGCACCGAAGGCCATGACTTAGTTCTCCCCGCCGAAGTTGCGCTCGGGACGCTCGCCCCGCTCGGGACGGTCCCCGCCGCGGTCGCCGCGATCCCCACGGTCGCCGCCGAAGCCGCCACCGCCGAAGCCCTCGTCGTCGCGGCGACGGCCGCGCTCGCGGTCGCGACGGTCGTCGCGGTCGCGCTTCTGCATCATCGCGGAGGGCTCCTGCTCCAGCTCCTCGACGCGGATCGTCATGAAGCGCAGGATGTCTTCCGAGATCTGCATCTGGCGCTCCATCTCGGCGATCGCGGCCGGGGGAGCGTCGATGTTGAGGAGCGCGAAGTGCGCCTTGCGGTTCTTCTTGATGCGGTAGGCGAGGGACTTGACGCCCCACATCTCGATCTTCTCGAGACGGCCGCCGTTCTGCTCGATCACACCCTTGTAGGTGTCGATCATGGTCTCGACCTGCTGGGACGTCACGTCCTGGCGGGCGAGGAGCACGTGCTCATAGAGAGGCATTTCGGGCCTTTCATCGTGGATGAGGCCCGGGACGCGCGCAATCGAGCGGAGCCGGGCCGGTTCGTTCACGCTTGCCCGGCGCCAAGCCCTTCGAGCCGTGATGAGGGCCCGAGCGGTTGATCGAAGGCGGAGACACGGGACGACGGATCCGAAGACCCTGTGCCGACAGGCGGCACCGTCCGTTCAGCCCCCGGCCGGAGCGAACGCGAGGGGCGGCGCATAGGGGTTTTTTTCGGCTTTGGCAAGGGCTGGGGCCACGCTCCGGGCGCTGTCCGGATGAGGCACCCCCCTATCCCTGCGCGCGGGGAGAGGCACGCAGGCACCTTGTCGTGCCGGCGGGAAGCGGAGGCGAAAGCCGGAGCGGCGGTGAGGGGGCTTGTCCGGCTAAGCCTCTTCCGTCGAAGCTCCCTCACCATCGCCTGCCGTCTCGCTTCATGCCCCGACGAGGGGGCATGAAGCCCTCTCCCGCACGGCGGGGAGAGGGGATCCACGGCGGTTTCAGGCCTTGTCCAGCTCCGCCGCGATGGCCGAGATCACCCGCGGGTCGGTCGGCTCGACCTGGGTGGCGAAGGCGCCCGCCAGGGTGCCGTCGCGGGCGATCAGGTACTTGTGGAAGTTCCAGCGCGGGGTCTCGCCCGGCCGCTCGGCCGCCGCCCAGGCGTAGAACGGGTGGGCGTTCGGCATTTTCACCCGGGTCTTGGCGGTGAGCGGGAAGGTGACGCCGTGGTTCTTCCGCGCGGCCTCGGCGATCGCCGCCCCGTCGAGCGGCTCCTGGTTGCCGAAATCGGGCGAGGGGACGCCGATCACCGCGAGCCCGCGGTCCTGGAAGCGGGTCCACAGGGTCTGGAGGCCCGAGAGCTGCCCGGCATACCCGCAGGCGGTCGCGGTGTTGGCCACGAGGATCGGCCGGCCCTTGAAGCCGTCCAGCGGCAGAGTGCCGCCCTCCGGCTTCTCAAAGGTGAAATCGGTCGCCCGGCCGTCGGCGGCGCGGGCAGGCAGGGCGAGCGCGGCGCCGATCAGAACGAGGGCTTCGCGACGCAGCAGGGTCATGACGTCTTCCCCCACGAGTTGCCCCAACGAATTTTCGAGACCCGATTCTAGCGCGGACCGCCGCTCCGTCCACCGGAGGGATGTCCTTCGCGGCCTGCGGATCTAGCTTGGATCCTGTTAAACCCGCGCCCGGAGGAAACGATGCCGCCCACCTACGTCACCGCCTCCGGCATGCCCCGCTACAACGGGGTGGCCCAGGCCCTGCACTGGCTGACCGCGCTCCTCGTCGCCGCCGTGCTGCCGCTCGCCTGGGTCGCCACCAACCTCGCCCGGGACGCGCCGAGCAAGGGCGACATGTTCGTGCTGCACAAATCGGTCGGGCTGACGCTGTTCGCCCTCGTGGTCCTGCGGATCGTCTGGCGCATCCTCCACCCGGCGCCGCCCGAGCCTCGGATGCCCGCGGCACTCGCTGTGCTCGGGCGGATCAACCACTGGCTGCTCTACGCGATCTTCCTCGTCATGCCGGTGAGCGGCTACCTGCTCAGCGCCTTCGCGGGGCGCTCGACCCCGTATTTCTGGCTGTTCACCGTGCCGGGCCTGCCGAAGGACGAGGGGCTGCAGAAGATCTTCCAGTCCGTCCACCTCGTCGGCCAGTGGGCCGTCTACCTCTTGGTCGGCCTGCACATCCTGGCGACCGTCTGGCATGTGGCGATCCGCCGCGACGGCCTGCACGAGCGGATGATGCCGGTGCAGGATCAGGTCGGGTAAGCCGCCTCCCGTCGAGTTCTCGAAAGGGCCGGGACCTTTCACGGGCCTAGGGGGGGAGCCCCGGTTGGCGAGGCCGCGCCGGGATCCGCTTCTAGGGCTCGACGCGGCGCAGGATGAAGGTAGTCCCGGTCTCCGGATCGCGCCGCCAGGCACCCTCGCCGTTCGGCACCAGGCCGACCGTGTGGCCGCGGCGGGCCTTCAGGGTGAGGCGGCCGGCGGCGAAGCTCCAGGTGGCGGGGCCGAACACCTCGATCCCGCTGTCGCGGCAGCCCGGCATCAGGGTGACGCCCCCGTCGCCGGCGAGTTCGAGCCGGCAGACGTCCCGGTCGCGGTAGCGGTCGAGCGCGTAGAGGCCGGGGGCCGACTCGCCCGCAGCCGGGGCGGGGAGGGCGGCCTGCACGGCCGGCCGGTCCGGCGCGGAGGTCTCGGGGCCGGCCGTCGCGATCTGGGGCGACGCGACGGGCCGGTCCGGCTCGGGCGGGCGCATCGCCGCGATGTCGAGGGGCACGAAGCTGTAGACCTCGCCCGCCTCGGATTTCGCGCCGTAGCTGCCCCGGTCGGGCCGGGGCGTGAAGATCAGGAGCGGCCGCACGTCCTTGTCGACGAGGCGCACGCCGCCCTCGGTGTAGAGCCAGCCGACCATGGTGGTGGTGATCGGCAGCGCCCGACGGCAGCCCGCCGGGAAGGCGAGCTTGCGGCCCACTGGTCCGTTGTCGAGGCCGAGCGTCATCACGCAGCGCCGGTTGGTCCCGTCGCGGGAAAGGTCCCAGGTGCCCGGCACGCCGGTGAACCGGTCGGGCAGGCGATCGACCGGCGGGGCCAGCGCCGCCTCCGGGGCGGTCGGGGTCGCGTCCGGCGGCGCGGACGGCAGCAGGGGCGGGAGCTGCGGCGGCTGCGCGGGGATCGCCTCCTGGGCCGCGGCGGTGGATGAGGCCAGAGCGGCCGCGAGGGCCGTGAGGAGGATCCGTCTCACGCCCCGGCTGTCCCGGATGTCCCGGCGTCGGCCCGCCGCGGCGTCTCGGCGACGGGAGTCAGCGGCCCGCGCCCCGCGAACCACGAGAGCAGGTTGTCGGCCACGAGCCGGCCCATCGCCGCCCGGGTGTGGTGCGAGGCCGAGCCGACATGCGGCAGCAGCACCGCGTTGTCGCGGGCGACCAGGTCGGCCGGCACGTGCGGCTCGTCGGCGAACACGTCGAGGCCGGCGGCCTGGATGGTGCCGTCCGCGAGCGCAACTGTGAGCGCCGCCTCGTCCACGAGGCTGCCACGGGCGACGTTGACCAGCACGCCCTCGGGCCCGAGTGCCCGCAGCACCGCGGCATCGATCAGCCCCGCGGTCCCAGCGCCGCCCGGCGCCACCACGATCAGCACGTGCACGGCCTCGGCGAGGCCCAGCAGCGTCGGGTGGTAGGCGTAGGGCACGTCCGCCTGCCGCGAGCGGCCGTGATAGGCGATCTCGACCCCGAAGCCTTCGAGCCGCCGCGCGATGGCGCGCCCGATCCGGCCAAGGCCGAGGATGCCGACCCGGCGCCCGCGCAGCGACGGCGAGAGCGGGAACGGCGCCTCCCGCCAGCGCCCGGCCCTGAGGTAGCGGTCCGCCTGCGGGATGCGGCGGAGCGTGGCGAGCAGGAGGCCGAGCGTGAGGTCGGCCACCTCGTCGGTGAGCACGTCCGGCGTGTTGGTGACGACGATGCCCCGGGCGGCGGCGGCCCGCGCATCCACCGTGTCGTAGCCGACGCCGAAATTCGCGACGATTTCCAGCTTCGGCAGCCGGTCCATCAGGGCGGCGTCGACCGGCGTCTGCGCGCCGACCGCGAGGCCGCGGATGCGGGGCGCGACCTCCCTCAGCAGCGCCTCCGGGTCGGCGGCGCCGTCGACCCGGTGCAGGGTGAGGCGGGCGCCAAGGGCCTCCGCCACGACCGGGTGCATCGGCCGTAGCATCAGGATCTCGGGCGGGGCGGGCTCGCTCACGGTTGGGACTCCGGCCGGCGCGCGGGGCACGCCTATCCCCCCACATACCGCATCCGGCCCGGTTGTCGCCGCCCGCGGGCGAGACCCGTGCGACAGAAGCCGGCCAGCCATCCCGCGGCGGCGGCGCGACGCCTCTTCCGATTCTCGCCTCACACCCCTACTAAGAGTGGTTCCAAGCCGGGTGCATCGGGTGCCCCGGATGGTCCCCACAGCGAATACTCAAGCCATGGCAAGCCCGCGCACGCTCTACGACAAGATCTGGGACGACCACGTCGTCGATGTTCAGCCGGACGGCACCAGCCTCCTCTACATCGACCGCCACCTCGTGCACGAGGTGACGAGCCCCCAGGCGTTCGAGGGCCTACGCGTGGCCGGCCGGAAGGTGCGCCATCCCGAGAAGACGCTCGCGGTCGTGGACCACAACGTCCAGACCTCGGACCGGAGCGCCGGCATCGAGGATCCTGAGAGCCGCACCCAGCTCGAGGCTCTGGCCGAGAACGTGCGCGATTTCGGCATCGAGTTCTACGACGCGCTGGATCGCCGCCAGGGCATCGTCCACATCATCGGGCCGGAGCAGGGCTTCACGCTGCCCGGCCAGACGATCGTGTGCGGCGACTCGCACACCTCGACGCACGGCGCCTTCGGGGCGCTGGCGCACGGCATCGGCACCTCGGAAGTCGAGCACGTGCTCGCCACCCAGACGCTGGTGCAGAAGAAGGCCAAGAACATGCGCGTCACCGTGGACGGCAGGCTGCCGGCCGGCGTGACCGCGAAGGACATCATCCTGGCGATCATCGGCGAGATCGGCACGGCCGGCGGCACCGGCCACGTGCTGGAATACGCGGGCGAAGCCATCCGCGGGCTCTCGATGGAGGGCCGCATGACGATCTGCAACATGTCGGTCGAGGGCGGCGCGCGCGCCGGCATGGTCGCGCCCGACGAGACGACCTTCGCGTACGTGAAGGGCCGGCCGAAGGCGCCGCAGGGCGCGGCCTTCGACGCGGCGCGCCGCTACTGGGAGAGCCTCGTCAGCGACGAGGGCGCCCATTTCGACCGCGAGGTTCGGCTGGATGCGGCGAACCTCCCCCCGATCGTCAGCTGGGGCACCAGCCCCGAGGACGTGATCTCGGTCCAAGGCCTCGTGCCGGACCCGGCCGTGATCGCCGACGAGAACAAGCGGCAGTCGAAGGAGAAGGCGCTGGCCTATATGGGCCTGACGCCGGGCACGCGGATCACCGACATCACCCTGGACCGGGTCTTCATCGGCTCCTGCACCAACGGGCGCATCGAGGACCTGCGCGAGGTCGCCCGGGTCGTCGGCGATCGCAAGGTGCACCAGAACGTCTCGGCGATGATCGTGCCGGGCTCCGGCCTCGTGAAGGCGCAGGCCGAGGCGGAAGGGCTCGACAAGATCCTGAAGGCGGCGGGCTTCGACTGGCGCGAGCCGGGCTGCTCGATGTGTCTCGGTATGAACCCGGACAAGCTGCGGCCGGGCGAGCGCTGCGCCTCGACCTCGAACCGCAACTTCGAGGGCCGCCAGGGCCCTCGCGGGCGCACGCACCTCGTCTCCCCGGCGATGGCGGCCGCCGCGGCGGTGGCTGGCCGCTTCGTCGACATCCGCGAGTGGCCGCAGGGCTGATGGAACCAACCCTCCCCCTCTGCGGGGGGAGGGTGCCTCGCGCATGCGAGGCGGTCGGGACGAAGTCCCGCAGAGAGGGGACGACGCTTCAGGTTCCGCGCCGCGTCGATGCCGAGCGCTGTCCTGAAACCGGGTTCCCCTCACCCGCCCCCTGCTGACGCAGGGGCCACCCTCCCCCGCAGAGGGGGGAGGGAGAGCGTTGCGTCTCAGAAGAATGATCGAGCCCGTCCCGGATGCCGGGGCGAACTTTCCTTTGGGCTCAGTGCCCGGCCCCGGCCGGCGCGGCGCCCCGCGGGCGGCGGATCAGCGGCGTGCCGCAGGCCATGCCCAGGAACAGCACGGTGAGCACGAGGAACACGTCCTCGAAGCTCATCACCAGCCCCTGGATCCGCACCGTGTTGGTCATGGCCTTCAGCGCCATGCCGCTGGCGTCGCCGCCCAGCACCTCGAACTGGCGGCGCATCGCGTCGAGGCGCTCCAGCGCGGCGGTGTTGGCCCAGGTGAAGCGCTCGTGCAGCCGCGCGAGGTGGAGGTCCCAGCGGGCGTTCAGCACCGTGTTGATCAGCGCCAGCCCCACCGCGCCGCCGAGGTTGCGCGTGAGGTTGAACAGGCCCGAGGCGTTCTTCATCCGCTCCGGCGGCAGGGTGCCGAGCGCGATGTTGTTGATCGGGATCATGCAGAGCATCAAGGAGCAGCCGCGCAGTACCTGCGGCAGCAGCAGCTCCCAGAAGTCCCAGTCCTTGGTCAGCCCTGTGACGATCCAGGTGCCGAGCGCGAAGCCGGAGAACCCCAACGCCATCATCACCCGCGGATCGAGCTTCGCCGACAGCTTGCCGGCGATCGGGGCGGTCGCGAACATGCAGAGTCCTGAGACGAACATCGTCTCGCCGATCTGCAGCGCCGAGTAGCCGCGCACCCGGGCGAGGTAGACCGGGTACAGGTAGGTCAGCCCATAGAGGCCGATGCCCATCACGAAGCTGAAGACGCAGCCGCCCGCGAAGTTGCGGTCCGAGAAGGCGCGCAGGTCTACGATCGGCTGGCGCGCCGTGAAGACCCGCCAGAAGAACAGCAGCGCCGACACGGAGCAGACGAGCGCGCAGACGAAGACCGCCTCGTCCTGCAGCCAGTCGTGGTTCGGGCCCTCCTCCAGCACGTATTCGAGGCAGCCGAGGAAGCCCGCCATGAAGGCGAGGCCGGCCCAGTCGAAGCTCTTCAGGAGGTCGAGGTTCGGCCGGTCGAAATCGACCAGGAACCAGGTCGAGACCGTGACGAAGATGCCCGGCACGATGTTGATCAGGAACAGCCAGTGCCAGGAGAACAGGTCGGTGAGGTAGCCGCCGACCGTCGGGCCGATGGTCGGCGCCAGCGTCGCCACGAGGCCGATCATCGGCGAGACGATGGTGCGCTTGGAGGGCGGGAATATCGTGAAGGCGGAGGCGAACACAGTCGGGATCATGCCGCCGCCGATGAACCCTTGCGCGGCGCGCCACACGATCATCTCGCCGATCGACGAGGAGGTGGCGCACATCAGGCTCATCAGCGTGAAGCCGCCGGCCGAGATCGAGAACATCCAGCGCGTCGAGAGCACCCGCGAGAGCGTGCCCGAGAGCGGGATCGAGATGACCTCGGCGATGAGGTAGCTCGTCTGCACCCAGGGGATCTCGTCGCCCGACGCCGAGAGGCCGGCCTGGATCTCGTTCAGCGAGGCCGAGACGATCTGGATGTCCAGGATCGCCATGAACATGCCGAAGACCATGCAGACGAACGCCACCATACGGCGGCGGTCGATCGGCGGGTCGGCCGGGACGGGGCCGGTGGCGGCGTTGGCGGCCATGGCGCGAGCCTCAGTGCCGGGCGGCGAGCTTCTGCACGGGCGCGTCGGCGCCGTCGCGGGTATCGACCCGCACCACCACCGAGAGGCCGGGGCGCAGCACGCCCTCGCGGGCGACATCCTCGGGCACGTGGACTCGCACCGGCAGGCGCTGCACGATCTTGGTGAAGTTGCCCGTCGCGTTGTCGGGCGGCAGCAGGCTGAAGACCGAGCCGGAGGCCGGCGAGAGCGATTCCACCGTGCCGACGATGTCGCGGTCCGGGTAGGCGTCCACGTGGATGTGCACCTCCTGCCCCGGGCGGACCCGGGCGAGCTGCGTCTCCTTGAAGTTCGCGTCGATCCGCACGCTCTGCAGCGGCACGAGCGCGGCGACCCGCGAGCCCGGCGCCACGTAGGCGCCGGCCTCGACGGCCTTGTTGCCGACGACGCCGTCGAAGGGCGCGCGGATCACCGCGAAGTCGAGGTCGCGCCGTGCCCGATCGACCGCCGTGCGCAGCTCCGCCGCGAGGCTCTCGGCCTCGCGGGTCTGGGCCTGCAGCACCGCGACGTTGGCGCGCGCGGCCACCAGCGCCGCCTCCGCCGACTTCACGGCGGCCTCCGTGCGGTCGCGGTCGGCCTTGGCCTGGTCGAGGCGGGATTTGGCGACGTAATCCGCCTGCATCTGCGTGGCGCGGGTGTAGTCGGCACCCGCCCGCACGGCGTCGGCCTTGGCGGCGTCGATCTGGGCGGCGCTCTGCAGCACCTGCGCCTGCGCTGCCTCGGCCTGCCGGGCGACGCGTTGGATCGTGCTCTCCTGCGTGGCGAGCTTGTCCTCAGCGGCCTTCAGGGCGAGGCGGTAGTCGCCGTCGTCGAGCCGGGCGATCACGTTGCCGGCCTTCACGGCCTGTCCGTTCACCACCGGCACGGCGGCGAGGTAGCCCGGAACCTTGGCGGCCAGCACCGAGATGTCGGCCTGCACGTAGGCGTCGTCCGTGCTCACGAAGAAGCGCCCGACCGTCCACCACTGCCAACCCGCATAGCCACCCCCACCGAGGGCGGCGCAGAGCAGGAGGAGCAGGACGACCCGGCGCAGCGGGCGCCGGGGCTTCGCGACCGGGGCGGCCGCAGGCGCCGAGGCGGGCGCGGGCCGGCGCGGCGCGGCCGCGTCACGCGCCTCCTCCGCGGCCTCGACGAAGCTGCCCTGGCGATCGGCATCCTCACGAAGCGACATGGGCTCTGGTCCTCAACATCGTTGACCGAACCGTTCGGTCATTCGACGGACCGAGTTGACGGCCGTCAGCAAGAAGCGGTAGTTAGCACTGACCGAACGGTTCGGTCAATCTGAGCGGTGGATCCGGCGACGAGATGGCGGACGCAGCGACACTGGAGCGGGGGGCAGGGCCTCTCCCGGCCGAGGGCGAGAAGCGCCGCCAGATCCTGGAGGGCGCGCGCCGGGTCTTCATGGCCTCGGGCTTCGACGGCGCCAGCATGGGCGAGATCGCCCGGGCGGCCGGGGTCTCGAAGGGCACCCTCTACGTCTACTTCGACAGCAAGGAGGCCCTGTTCGAGGCCCTGACGGTCGAGGAGAAGGCCGGGCTCGCCGAGAACCTGTTCCGTCTGGACGAGGCCGATCCGGACGTCCGCGCGGTGCTGACGCGCCTGGGCGCCAGCTACCTCGCCATGATGGCGCGGCCCGAGCACGTCTCGATCATCCGCATGGTGATCGGCGCCTGCGAGAAGTTTCCCCGCTTCGGGCAGGCCTTCTACGAGGCGGGGCCCGCCTGCGGGGTCGAGCGGCTGAAGGCCTATCTCGACGCGCAGGTCGTGGCCGGGCGGCTGCGGCCCGCCGACACGGAACTCGCCGCCAAGCACTTCCTGCAGCTCTGCCAGGCCGGAATGCTGACGCGGCTCCTGTTCAACGCCGGCGCGTCGCCGAGCGAGGACGAGATCCGCCACCGGGTCACGGAGGCGGTGCGGGTGTTCTACGCTGGCTACGGGCCGGCGGCGTAGCGGGCACCGCCGCGCCATGTCCGGCCGCGGCTCACTCGTTGACCGCGCCCGTCTCGTCGTCCCGGGCCGTGAGCCGCTTCGACTCCGCGGAGCCGTCCTGCCTGAGATAGATGCTCAGGAGCAGGAACATGCCCATCGCGAAGAACTCCGCCTGCCAAGTCTGGAAGGTCTGGAACCAGAGATCGGCGGAGACGAGGGATTGCGCGAGGTCGAGGGCGGCCTCTCCGCGCCGGCTCCTGTCGGCGTTGTAGCTCGCCGCGTTCGCGAAGAAGAAGGCCGCGAAGGCGAGCAGGAACAGGCCCAGGAAGGCGAGCGACAGCCCGTTGGCGTAGGTCCAGGAGTACGGGCGGCCCACCCGGTCGGGCGCGCCCGGTCTCGGGCCCTGCGCGGCCGCCTCGTCATCGGGTTTGCGCGAGTGCGAGGCACCCCGCTGGCGCAGGAACACGCTGAAGACGATCAGCACCAGAAGCTGAAGCAGGGCCGCCTGCCAGTTGCTGAACACACCTTTCAGGAAGCCCGGATCGGCCAGATAGGCGATCAGGCCGGAACTCCGGGACTGGCCGGCAGGATCCTCGGTCTGGAGGGCGTATCCGCTGATCGCCTGCCCGCCGATGCAGATGAGGAACAGGCCGAAGAAGGCCAGTGTGAGGCCGTTGTCCTTCAGGAACCGCGCCATCGTCCCGTCGACCGCTGCGCCGCCCTCCCGCGGGGCGGCCCAGGACCAACCGCGCGGACGCGGATGCGTTCTCGGCCAGCCCCTCCGGGGCCTCGATCGGGCTTCAGCCCGCCGCGCGCAGCCGCGGCAGGGCCTGCGCCGACCAGGCGCGCGCCTCGGCGTCGATGGCGAGCGCCGCGTCGACGTCCTCCGGCGCGGTGCGGTGGATGCCCGAGAAATGCTCGCAGGTGCGCTCGACCAGATCCGCGATGCCGTAGAACGCGATCTCGCCGCGGATGAAGGCCGCTACCGCGATCTCGTTGGCCGCGTTCATCACGGTCGGGGCCGCGCCGCCGTCGTGGAGCGCCGCCCGGGCGATCCGCAGACAGGGAAAGCGGTCCTCGTCCACCGGCTCGAAGGTGAGGCTGCCCGCGGCCGCCAGGTCGAGGGGCCGGCCGCGCGCGATGGTCAGGCGCTCGCCGAGCCCCAGGCAGTGGGCGATCGGCACGCGCATGTCCGGCATGGCGAGGCCGGCCGTCACCGCGCCGTCGAGCCAGTAGACGAGCCCGTGCACGATCGATTGCGGGTGGACGATGGCGTCGAGCCGGTCGTGGCCGAGTCCGAACAGGTGGTGCGCCTCGATCAACTCCAGCCCCTTGTTCATCAGGGAGGCCGAATCGATGTTGATCTTCATGCCCATCGACCAAGTCGGGTGGGCGGCGGCCTCCGCGGCGGTGGCCGCCGCGATGCGCTCGCGCGTCCAGGTGCGGAACGGGCCGCCCGAGGCCGTGATCGTCATCTTGGCGACGTCCGAGACCGGTCCGTGGCCGAGCGCCTGGGCGAGCGCGTTGTGCTCGGAATCGACCGGCAGCAGCGTCGCGCCGTAGCGCTTGGCGTCGCGCATGAAGGCCTCGCCCGCGCAGACGAGGCTCTCCTTGTTGGCGAGCGCCACGGTGCGGCCGAGGCGGAGCGCCGCGTGGGTCGGCTTGAGGCCGGCCGCTCCGCTCACCGCCGCCACCACGATGTCGGCGTCCCGCGCCACGGCCTCCAGCACCGCGCTCTCGCCAGCTCCGTTCGGGATGCCGGAGCCGGCGAGCGCCTCGGCGAGCGCCGGGCCGGCCGACTCGTCGGCGAGTGCGGCGAATTCGGCCTTCATCTCGCGGGCGAGCTTGGCAAGCGCCTGCGCGTCGCGCCCGCCCACCACCGCGCCGACCCGGAAGCGGTCGGCGTGCTGGGCGAGGAGGTCGGTGGTCGAGCGGCCGATCGAGCCGGTCGCGCCCAGCACGGAGACGGTGAAAGCCACGGAAGAGAACTCCTTCAGGCGGCGAGGTGCCGCGCGGCGAGGTACAGGCCGGCGAGCAGCGCCACCGCGAAAAATCCGTCGAGGCGGTCCATCACGCCGCCGTGGCCGGGGATCGACCGGCCGGAATCCTTGACCCCGTAATGCCGCTTCAGGGCGGATTCGAGGAGATCGCCTGCCTGGCTGAGCACCGACGAGACGGCGCTGACGAGCGCCACCAGGGCGAGGTTGGTGTCGGCGAGCGGGCTCCAGCCCTGCTGGCGTGCGAGCGCCACGAGGGCCGTTCCAGCCACCACCGCGCCCGCGAGGCCGCCAAGCGCGCCCGACCACGTCTTCTTCGGCGAGACGGCGGGCATCAGCTTCGGCCCACCGAAGGTGCGGCCGGTGAAATAGGCGACGATGTCGGTGGCCCAGACGACCGCGAACATCCAGGCCGGGCCGAGGATGCCGATCTCGGGCGCGTCGCGCAGCGCCGGTGGCACCAGGGCGACGACGGCACCGCCGGTGAGGGCGCCGAGCGCCCGCAGGCGCCCCGGATTGTCGTGGGGCAGCGCGAGGCAGAGGGCCGAGCCGCCGGCGAGGATCGCGAGGCCGACCCAGAACGGAACTTCCCGCTCCAGGCAGATCGTGAGCGCGGCCAGTGTGACCGCGACGGTGGCGAGGAGCGCCCGGCGCGGCAGGGTGCGGCTCATGCCGATCCACTCGCCAGCGCCGACGATCGCCGCCGCGAGCCAGATTCCCGCGAAGGCCCAGCCGCCGAGCACCAACCCTGAGACGACGAGCGCGGCCAGCACGCATCCTGAGAGGACGCGCAGACCGAGTTCCCGGCTGCCGAAGGCCTTTCGCGGCGGTGCCGCCTCTCCCGCCATCGCGCGCGGTCCCGACGCTTGCCGCGTCAGACCTGCATGATCTCCTTCTCCTTGGAGGCCAGCACGCCGTCGATCTCGGCGATGAACTGGTCGGTCGCCTTCTGCACGTCGCCGGCCTGGCGCTTCTCGTCGTCCTCCGAGATGGCGCTGTCCTTCAGGAGCTTCTTGAGGTGGTCGAGCCCGTCGCGGCGCACGTGGCGCACGGCGACGCGCGACTCCTCGGCGTATTTGTGGGCGACCTTCACCATCTCCTTGCGGCGCTGCTCGTTCATCTCGGGGATGCGCAGGCGAATGGTCTGCCCCTCGGTCTGCGGGTTTAGGCCGAGGTCGGACTCGCGGATCGCCTTCTCGACGGCGGTGACCATGCTGCGGTCCCAGACCGAGATCGAGAGCAGGCGCGGCTCCGGCACGCTCACGGTGGCAACCTGCGCCATCGGCATCATCGAGCCGTAGGCGTCGACCTGGATCGGGTCGAGCAGGCTCGGGGTGGCGCGGCCGGTGCGCAGCGAACCCAGGTCCTTCGAGAGCGAGGCCACCGCGCCCTGCATGCGGCGCTTGATGTCGTTGAGGTCGAAGTCCGGTGTGGCCATCTCGTCAAATCCCGACGCGTTCGCAAAAAAAGGGAAGGGCCCGGGCCGCGCGGGTCCGGACGCTCGGCGCCTCAATGAACGAAAACCGGAGCGCCCGCAAACGGATCGGGCGGATTTCGCCCTGCCTTACGGCACCACCCGCGTGCACGGGGCATCCCCGGTGAGGATCGCGGTGATCGAGCTCGGCGCGTGGACCGAGCCGACTACGATCGAGAGCCGGCTCTCCCGCGCCAGCGCGAAGGCGGCGGTGTCCATTACCTTGAGGTCGCGGGCGATCGCCTCGTCGTGCGTGATCCGGTCGTAGCGGGTGGCGGCCGGATCCTTCTTGGGGTCGGCCGAGTAGACGCCGTCCACCTGGGTCGCCTTGAGGACGGCCTCGCAGCGCAGCTCCGCGGCGCGCAGCACGGCCGCCGTGTCG
Source organism: Methylobacterium radiodurans (assembly GCF_003173735.1). NCBI lineage: Bacteria > Pseudomonadati > Pseudomonadota > Alphaproteobacteria > Hyphomicrobiales > Methylobacteriaceae > Methylobacterium > Methylobacterium radiodurans. The sequence continues at coordinate 1,668,359 of NZ_CP029551.1, forward strand.
GTGGTGAAGTACGGGTTGCCGGTACCGCCGGCCAGCACCACCACCTGCCCCTTGTCGAGGTGGTGGAGTGCGGGCTGCCTTGCGAAGGTCTCGCAGATCGTCGGCATCGAGACCGCCGACATGGTGCGCGCCTGGACGCCCGCCGCGTTCAGCGCGGTCTCCAGGGCCAGCGAGTTCATCACGGTCGCCATCATACCGAGCGAGTCGCCGGTCGCCCGGTCGATGAAGCCCGCCTGCGAGATGCGCGCGCCGCGGATCATGTTGCCGCCGCCGACCACGAGCGCGACCTGGATGCCCGTCGCGATCGTGCGGGCGATGTCCTCGGCGAGGCCGGCCAGCGTCGGCGGGTGCAACCAGTAGCCGTCCGGGGCGGCGAGTGCCTCGCCGGAGAGCTTCACCAGGACGCGGCGATAGGGCGTTTCCGGCATATGGACTCCTCCGCCGGAGCGCGGCCGGCCTGCTCTCGAACCGAGGGGCTTCTACGCGAAGCGGCCCGGCGGCGTCGAGGGCGCGAACCGTGAACGGTGCGGCGCCGGCTCTCCGCCCGATGCGTTCGGCAAACGTACAGCCGAGCCCGGCTAAGGACGTAATGTTGCTGGGATACGGGGGCGAACCGGGCCTCGATTCCGGTGCCGTGACGGACCGATCGGACCGCGCCAGCGATGGGCGGTCCGCGGCCCTGCTGGATTGGAGCCGCTCCTTGTCGCCCACCACTCTTCCGTCCACCGACTCGCCGGGCCTCGTCCCGCCCTCCGGCCCGGACGTCGTCGTCGCGATCCCCGTGCGCAACGAGGCCGAGCGGATCGCCGCCTGCCTGCGGGCGCTCGGAGAGCAGACCGGGCTCGCACCGGGCCGGCTCGGGCTGGTGCTGTTCCTCAACAATTGCACGGACGGCACAGAGTCGATCGTCGCCGGGCTGCGCGCCAGCCTGCCGATGCCCGTGCGGGTGATCACCGCGACCTACGAGCGGGCCCATGCGGGCTGGGCGCGCCGCGCCGCGATGGATGCGGCCGCCGCCTGGATCGAGGCGGGGCCCGGCACCGGCACGATCCTGACCTCGGACGCCGACAGCCGGGTGCCGCCGGACTGGGTCGCCCGCAACCTCGCGGCCCTGGAGGCCGGCGCCGACGCGGTGGCGGGCCGGGTCGAGCTCGCGCCCGAGGAGGCCGCCCTGCTGCCGCCCTCGCTGCCGGCCCGGGGGAAACTGGAAGATACCTACGACGCGCTGATCACCGAGATCGAGACCTGCCTCGACCCGGACCCGCACGATCCCTGGCCCTGCCACCGCACCACGATCGGCGCCTCGCTCGCCGTGCGCTCGGGTGCCTACCGCCAGGTCGGCGGCATGCCGGAGATCCCGCTCGGCGAGGACGGCGCCTTCGTGGCGGCCCTGCTGCAGCAGGGTTTTCGCGTGCGCCACCCGCGCGACGTGGTGGTGACGATCTCGGCCCGGCTCTCCGGCCGGGCGCCGGGCGGCGTCGCCGACACGATCCGCGCCCGCTGCGAGGAGCCCGACGCCCTCTGCGACGCCCGGATGGAGCGGGTGCCCCGGCTGATGCTGCGCTGCTGGCTGCGCCACCGCCTGCGCCGGCTGCACCGCTCCGGCCGGATGGCGCGCGATCTTGCCTGGGCACGCCTGCTCGGCGTATCGGCCGAGGAGGCCCGCCGGATCGCCGCGATGCCCCGCGTCGGCGAGGCGGTCGCGGCGGCCGAGCGGGCGAGCCCCCGCCTCGTCTTCCGGCCGGTCGGCCCGCGGCACCTGCCCGGCCAGATCCGTGCGGCGCGGGCGGCGCTGGTGATGCTGCGTCCGGTTTCCCGGATCGCCGCCCGGCTCCGGCGGGGTGATGCCGCCGCTTCCGTGCCGCCGCTCTCCGCCACCGCACCGGGACAGTAAGAGGCGCGCTCTCCCTCCCCCATCTGCGGGGGAGGGTGGCGCCCGAAGGGCGACGGGAGAGGGGTGAACGCTTCAGGGTGGGACGAGCCCTGCATGAAGGCCGCGCCACTCCCGTTCGTGGGTTCCCCTCTCTGCGGGACTTCGTCCGACCGACCCCCGCTGACGCAGGGGCCACCCTCCTCCGCAGAGGGGGATGGGGAGCGTCGTGGGTGTTCCCCGAACGAGAAAAGCCCCGGCCTCTCGGCCGGGGCTTCTCCATGACGTGCAGCTCTCAGATGATCAGGCGCGGCCGGCCTGCTGGGCGACCTCGGTGGCGAAGTCCGGACCTTCTTCCTTCTCGATGCCCTCGCCGAGCGCGTAGCGCACGAAGGCGGTGAGGGCGACCGGCGCGCCGACCTTGCCGGCGGCCTCCTTGAGCACCTGCGAGATCGTCTTCGAGCCGTCGTGCACGAAGGGCTGCTCCAGGAGGGTGACCTCCTTGTAGTAGCTCTTCAGGCCGCTCTCGACGATCTTGGCCATGACGTGGTCCGGCTTGCCGGCGTTCTTCTCGCGCAGGATGTTCGACTCGCGCTCCACCGTCGCGGCATCGACGCCCGAGGCGTCGAGCGCCACCGGGTTGGTGGCGGCGACGTGCATGGCGATCTGGCGACCGAGCGCGGAGAGCGCGTCCACGTCGCCCTCGGACTCGAGCGCGACCAGCACGCCGATCTTGCCGAGGCCCTCGGAGATCTGGTTGTGCACGTAGCTCGCGATCACGCCCTTGCCGACTTCGAGCTTGGTCACGCGGCGCAGGGTCATGTTCTCGCCGATCGTTGCGATCAGGCCCTGCAGCTTGTCGGCGACGGTCTCGCTGGCGCCCGGGAAGTGGGCGGCCTGGAGGCCCTCCAGCGTGCCGTCGGTGTTGAGGGCGGTCTTGGCTGCCTCGCGGGCGAAGGCCTGGAAGGCGTCGTTGCGGGCGACGAAGTCGGTCTCGGAGTTCACCTCGACGACCGCCGCGTGACGGCCGGCGGACTCGACGGCGACCAGACCCTCGGCGGCGACGCGGCCGGCCTTCTTGGCGGCCTTGGCGAGGCCCTTCTTGCGCAGCCAGTCGACGGCAGCCTCGAGGTCGCCCTGGGTCTCGTTCAGCGCGCCCTTGCAGTCCATCATGCCCGCGCCGGTCTTCTCGCGGAGCTCCTTCACCATCGCGGCGGTGATGTTGGCCATGGCCGGTCCTTTCGTCTCGCTCCGTCCGGAGCCGTCAGATGAGAGGGCCCGACGCCCTGTGGAGCGCCGGGCCCGGAGATGGGGTTCTCAAGGAAGCCGGATCGGCGGGTGCCGACCCGAGCTTCGACAAGAATCAGGCGGCGGCGGCGGCCTCGACGAAGCCGCGGGCCTGGTCGACCCAGCCGTCGCGGGCGATGCGGCCGTTGAGCTTGAGGTCGCCGTCGATCTTGGCGACGTCGTCCGCGGTCATCGCGGCGATCTGCCAGTAATGGTAGATGCCGGCGTCGTTGAGCTTCTGCACGATCTGCGGGCCGGCGCCGTTGAGCTTGGTCAGGTCGTCGGGCGCGCCGCGCGGGGCGGCGAGCAGCTCGAAGTGCTCGGTCGACTCGGCGAGCAGCGCCACGTCGGCCGGATCGAGCGCCTCGGACGAGACCGCGACGTCGTCGTTGGCCGGCAGCTCCTCGGCCATCGGCTCCTCGGAGGCGCCGAGATCGACGCCCGACGAGCCCTGCGCCCGCGAGATGCCGTCGATCGCCGCGCGGGCGATGAGGTCGCAGTAGAGCGCGATGGCGCGGCCGGCGTCGTCGTTGGCCGGGACGATGTAGCTGATGCCGTCCGGGTTGCAGTTGGTGTCGACGATGGCGGCCACCGGGATGCCGAGGCGGTTCGCCTCCTTGATCGCCAGCTGCTCCTTGTTGGTGTCGATCACGAACAACAGGTCCGGCACGCCGCCCATGTCCTTGATGCCGCCGAGCGCCTTCTCGAGCTTGTCCTTCTCACGGGACAGCATCAGGCGCTCCTTCTTGGTGAGGCCGGGGCCGCCGGTCTCGAGCGTCTCGGTGACCTTGCGCAGGCGCGAGATCGAGCCCGAGATGGTCTTCCAGTTGGTCAGCATGCCGCCGAGCCAGCGGGAGTTGACGTAGTACTGGGCCGAGCGCTTGGCGGCGTCGGCGATCGTGTCGGCGGCCTGGCGCTTCGTGCCGACGAACAGCACGCGGCCGCCGCGGGCGACGGTGTCGCTGACGGCCTGGAGGGCCTGGTGCATCGCCGGGACCGTCTGGGCCAGGTCGATGATGTGGATGTTGTTGCGGGTGCCGAAGATGTAGGGCTGCATCTTCGGGTTCCAGCGGTGCGACTGGTGACCGAAATGGGCGCCCGCCTCGAGGAGCTGGCGCATGGTGAAGTCGACGGCCATGATTCTCTGTCTCTCCGGTTGATACCGCCGCGGAGGAAGCGACCGGCCGATCCGACCAGCCACCGGAAACGCCTCATTCAGTCATGAGGCCAGCCCCGCGTGTGGAATGGGCGGGCCCATAGCAGAGGGCGGCCCGGAAGGCAATCGCGTGCGGGAACGCCGTGCCGGGGCGCGGGTACCCTCTCCCTATGGGAGAAGGGGTGCGGCGCGGTTCCGGAGGCCGCGCCAGCCGCGGATCAGCCCGCGAACAGCGCCGCGATCGCTTCCGGCTCCATCACCCGGTACGCGCCCGCGGCCAGATCCGCCGGCAAGTCCAGCCCGCCGACCCGGTCGCGGTGGAGCGCGGTCACGTGGTTGCCCAGCGCGGCGAACATGCGGCGGACCTGATGGTAGCGCCCCTCGGTCAGCGTCACGGCGCAGCGCGTCGCGTCCTCGGCCTCGAATCCGACCGGCAGGAGCGGGCGCTCCTCGCCCTCCAGCATCAGCGTGCCGGAGGCCAGCACCGCGCCCTCGTCGCCCCGGAGCGGCCGATCGAGGGTGACGCGGTAGCGCTTGGCCACGCTCGCCTTCGGGGAGATGATCCGGTGCAGCAACGCGCCGTCGTCGGTGAGCAGGAGGAGGCCCGAGGTTTCCTTGTCGAGCCGTCCGACCGTCGAGAGGGCCGGGTCGCGGCGGCGCCAACGCTCGGGAAAGAGGCCGTAGACCAACGGGCCTGCCTCCTTGTGCGAGCAGGTGACGCCGAGCGGCTTGTGCAGCATCAGGCAGAGGCCGGGCAGCGGGTCGAGGGGCTCGCCGTCGATCCACATCCGCTCGGGCAGGTCCGCGTCGAGCGGGATGCGCGCGCCCGCGTCATCGACCGGGGCTCCATCGAGTACGATGTCGCCCGCCCGGGCGAGGCCCTGGATCTCCCGGCGCGAGCCGTAGCCGAGATTGGCGAGCAGCTTGTCGAGGCGGACGGCCTTGCTCACCGGCGCGCCTCGTAGACCTTGTAGCCGTTGGCAGAGGCCTTGAGCGTCACCTCCGCGAAGGCCTCGCCCAGCACCCGCTCGTAGGGCAGGTGCGCGTTGGCGGTGAGCCAGAGCGCACCCCCGTGGCGCAGCGCGCCGGCCGCACGGGCGATGAAGCTCTGGCCGAGCGCCCGGTCCTCGGCGCCGCCGTCGTGGAAGGGCGGGTTCATCACCACGAAATCGAGCTTGGCCAAATCCGGATCCGTCTCGCGGATATCGGCCCAGCGGAGGCTCACGCGGGCATCGCTGAGATTGCGCCGGGCCATCTCGACGGCGCGGCGGTCGATGTCGATGCAGGCGAGCGCGGTCACGGCCTCCGAGCCCAGCACCGCGCGGGCGAGGATGCCGAGCCCGCAGCCGAGATCGGCCCCGCGGCCGCGCAAGGTGGGCAGGGTGGCGAGCAGGAGCGCGCTGCCCGGGTCGAGCCGGTCCCAGGAGAAGATGCCGGGCTGCGTGCAGAGCGCGAGGTTGTCGACGTGGCGCGGGCCACCCTCGGCGATCGCCTCCTCTAGGCCCCGGGGCGTCTCCGGGCAGGCGGCTGTACAGATGCGGTGATGGCGGCGCGCCTCCTCGGTCGAGGCGCATCCGAAGCCGGCCAATTCCTTCCCCAGCCGCGAGCCGCCGCGGTCCTTCGGGGCGAGCGCCGTGAGGCGTCCGCCGGGCTTCAGGGCGCGCAGCGCCAGCGCGATTGCGTAGCGGCGCTCGACCGTGCCAGGCGGCGCGAGCAGGACGGCCGCGTCCAGGCTCGCGGGCGCCACGTCCTCCAGGCGCGCGGAGCCGGGGATCAGGGGCGAGACCTGCGCGGCGCCTTCCGGGATCTCGGCGAGTTCGGCGGGCGGCAGGCCGTACAGGATGGCGGTGGGGACGGTCATGCTCTTCGGACTGACAGATTCACTTCATGCCGTTGCCGGCTTTTCGGTTCAGAGGCCGTGGCTTCCCCTCTCCCGGCCGTGCGGGGAGAGGGCTTCGGCGATCGTGTCGTCGCCGAAGCGAGGCGGCAGCCGGGGGTGAGGGGGCTTGAACGGAGGAGGCTCTGCCGGAGAAGCCGCCTCACCCCCGCGTCGATCCCTGCGGGATCGCTCGCTCGGCTCGCCCCCGACAAGGGGGGCTCGCCCCTCTCCCCGCGTGCGGGGAGAGGGGCAGCCGCGTTTCCCGGCGCGACCGACCCAAGGATCGGATACGGCCCCCTCAGCCCCGCGGGAATTCCAGCCCCATCTCGCGGTAGCGCGCGGGGTCGTCGGCCCAGTTCTCGCGCACCTTCACGTGCAGGAAGAGGTGGACCCGGGCGTCGGCCGCCTCCGCGATCTCGATGCGCGCCGCCTGGCCGATCGCCTTGATGGTCTGGCCGCCCTTGCCGAGCACGATCGAGCGCTGGCTCTCGCGCTCCACGAAGATCGTCTGCTCGATCCGCACCGAGCCGTCGGGCCGGATCTGCCACTGGTCGGTCTCGACGGTGGAGCGGTAGGGCAGCTCCTCGTGCAGGCGGTCGTAGATCTTCTCGCGGGTGATCTCGGCGGCGAGCATGCGCAGCGGCGCGTCCGAGACCTGATCCTCGGGATAGAGCCAGGGCCCCTCGGGCATCAGGGCGGCGAGCGCGCGCTTGAGCGTCTCGACCCCGTCGCCGTTCAGCGCCGAGACCATGAAGGTCTGCTCGAAGGGGATGAGCCCATTGAGCCGGGCTGCGAGTTCGAGCAGGCGCTCGCGCGGGATCAGGTCGATCTTGTTGAGGATCAGGATGCGCGGGCGGCGCACGTCCTTCAGGCGCGCCAGTACCGCCTCGACCTCCTCCTCCACGCCCTTGCGGGCATCGACCAGCAGGCAGACCGCGTCGGCGTCGGCCGCCCCGCTCCAGGCGGAGTGCACCATGGCCCGGTCGAGACGGCGCTTGGGGGCGAAGATGCCGGGCGTATCGACCAGAACGATCTGTGCCGTGCCCTCGATCACGATGCCGCGCACGAGCGCGCGGGTCGTCTGGACCTTGCGCGAGACGATCGAGACCTTGGTGCCGACGAGGCTGTTGAGCAGCGTCGACTTGCCGGCATTCGGAACGCCGATCAGCGCGACGAAGCCCGCCCGCGCGCCCTCCGGCGTGCCCGGCAGGGTGCTCGGCAGCGGGGTCGGGGCCTGTTCAGGTGTCTCGGGTGTATCGTCAGCCATCGTTCGGTTCCGTCGGGGCGGGGCCCGCGATGCCCTCGCGCTCCATCAACGCGCGGGCGGCCTCCTGTTCGGCGACCCGCTTGGAGGGGCCTTCGCCGATCGCGGGCTCCAGCCCCTCGACCTGCGCGGCGATGCGGTAGTGCGGCGCGTGGTCGGGCCCCGAGCGCTCGGCCACCGCGTAGGTGGGGAGGGGCAGGCTGCGCGCCATCGCCCATTCCTGCAGGGCGGACTTGGCGTCGCGCCCGCGCGGGGCGCCGGTGAGCTCCGCCGGCCGGAACGCCGCCTCCACGATCGCGCGGGCCGTCGTGTAGCCGGCGTCGAGATAGACCGCGCCGAGGATCGCCTCGCAGACATCGGCCAGGATGGTCTGGTTGCGCCGCGCGCCCCCGCTGACCTCGCCCTGTCCGAGCATCAGGTGCGGGCCGACCTCCCAGGCGTTCGAGACCGCCGCGCAGGTCTCCCGGCGCACGAGGCCGGCGAGCCGGCGCGACAGCTCGCCCTCGTCGGCATCGGGCAGCGCGGCGTAGAGGATGTCGGCGACCGCGAGCCCGAGCACCCGGTCGCCGAGAAATTCGAGGCGCTGGTAGCTGCCGCCGCGCCCGCCCGCCTTGCTCACATGCGTCAGCGCCCGCTCCAGCAGGGAGCGGTCGGCGAAGCTGTGGCCGATGCGGGCCTCCAGCAGGCCCAGCGGCGGCCTGGGGCGGCGCCCGCGCCGCGCGGCGGCGGAGGGACGCGCGGCGTCGTCGGTCACGGGCGGTCCGTCAGTTGATGGTGCTGAACAGCCGGCCCCAGCGCGTCTTGGTCGGCCAGTTCCAGATCTGCCAGGCGGGCGTGCCCTCGTCGATCGAGAAGAAGATCATCTCGGCGCGGCCGACGAAGTTCTCGAACGGCACGTAGCCCACGTTGGCGAGGTCGCGCGAATCGGTGGAGTTGTCGCGGTTGTCGCCCATCATGAAGTAGTGGCCGGCCGGGACGGTGTAGAGTTCGGTCTTGTCCCAGAAGCCGTTGTCGCCGTTGATCTCGATCACCCGGTGGGTGACGCCGCCGGGCAGCGTCTCGTTGTACTGGGGGACCTTGGTGACCTGCCCGTAGGCGTCGAGCGTCTCGTAGTCGGCGATGCGCTCGCGCTTGACCGGCTTGCCGTTGATGTTGAGCACGCCCTCGATCACCTGGATCTTGTCGCCGGGCAGGCCGATCACGCGCTTGATGTAGTCGGTCGCGTTGTCCTTCGGCAGCTTGAACACCGCGATGTCGCCGCGCTTCGGCTCGGCCCCCCAGATGCGGCCGCTCGCCTTGATCGGGATGTACTCGCTCAGGGGCAGCGAGTATTTCGAGTAGCCGTAGGAGTACTTCGAGACGAACAGGTAGTCGCCCACCAGGAGCGTCGGAACCAGCGACGAGGAGGGGATGTTGAAGGGCTGGAACAGCAGCGTGCGCACCACGAGCGCGATCAGCAGTGCCTGGATGCCGACCTTCAGGGTCTCGCGGGTGCTGGCCCAGACCCCGGTGTCGCCGCCGCCGGCCTGGTGCTCTCGGTCGTGATCCACGCGCGCGTGTTCCATCAGCTCGATCCCGTGGCCGGCGATGCCCGGTGGGACATCCGGCCGAGCGCGGCCGCCCGGGCCAGCTTTGCCGGAGCCGGAGCCCTCGGGATTAAGCCGCGATCGTGTCCGCAGAATGCGGCGGTCTAGACCAAGCGCCGTCGCCCCGCAACGCAGGCCCCGCGCTGGAGCGCTCAGGATGTGCCGGAGGGCACCGCCTCCACGATCACGAAGGCTTGCGCCAGCGGGGGGTCGTCGGTGAGCGTGACGTGGATCCGGGCCTCGTGGCCGGCCGGCACAATGGCGCGGAGCCGCGCCTCGGCGCCCCCCGTGAGGCGCAGCGTCGGCGCGCCGGTCGCCAGGTTTACCACCTCCATGTCGCGCCAGAACACGCCGTGGCTGAGGCCGGTGCCGAGGGCCTTGGCGCAGGCCTCCTTGGCGGCGAAGCGCCGCGCGTAGGAGGGTGCGCGGGCGGCGCGCCGGTCGCACTTGGCCCGCTCGCCCTCGGTGAAGACCCGGTGGGTAAAGCGCTCGCCGAAGCGCTCCAGCGAGCGCTCGATGCGCCGGATGTCGCAGAGGTCGGAGCCGATGCCGATGATCATGCGCGAACCACGCCCTCGCGTGCAGAGTCCTCGCGAGCCCGGTCCATCGCGGCCCGCATGTCGCGCACTGCCTGGGGCAGGCCGACGAAGATCGCCTCGGCGATCAGCGCATGGCCGATATTGAGTTCGCGGATCTCAGGGACCGCTGCGACCGGGCCGACGCTGTCGAGCGTCAGGCCGTGGCCCGCGTGGATCTCCAGGCCGAGGCCGGCCCCGTGCGCCACCGCGCGGGTGATCCGGGCGAGCTCGTGGGCGATCCGCGTGCGATCGCCCGCCACCACCGCCTCGCAGTAGCTGCCGGTGTGCAGCTCGACCACCGGGGCGCCCAGGGCGTGGGCTGCCTCCATCACTGCGGGCTCCGGCTCCACGAAGAGCGAGACCCGGATGCCGGCCTCCGCCAAGTGCCGGATGCGGGGCGCGAGATGGTCCCGCCCGCCCACGATGTCGAGCCCGCCCTCGGTGGTGCGCTCCTCGCGCTTCTCCGGAACGAGGCAGGCGGCGTGGGGGCGCAGCTCCACGGCGAGCCCCACCATCTCGTCGGTTGCCGCCATCTCGAAGTTGAGCGGCACGGACAACTTGGCCTTCAGCGCCCGCATGTCGGCGTCGCGGATGTGGCGCCGGTCTTCGCGCAGATGCGCGGTGATGCCGTCGGCGCCCGCCTCGACGGCCAGGATCGCGGCCCGCACCGGGTCCGGATAGGCCTCGCCTCGGGCGTTCCGCACCGTGGCGACGTGGTCGATGTTGACGCCGAGGCGAAGCGTGTGAGCGCTCATGGGTCCGTGGTTCCGATCCTTCGCGCCACACCTGTCGATTGCCGCGCCCGGCCGCAAGCCCCACATCGCGGTACGGCGACGCTCCCGTCGCGATCAGGAGGCGGCAATGGGGTTTCTCGACGGCCTGCTCGGCCACGGCAGCGACCTGAAGCCCGGCGAGGTCGACGAGCAGATCTCCGGCATCCTGGTCGAGGGTGAGCCGGTGCGCGTCGCCTTCCGGGTGATCCGCGACCTCTTCGTCTTCACCGACCGGCGCCTGATCCTGGTCGATCGCCAGGGTCTCACCGGCCGCAAGGTCGAGTATCTGACCGTGCCGTACCGGGCGATCACCTCGTTCTCGGTCGAGACCGCCGGCAGTTTCGACCTCGATTCGGAGCTGAAGATCTGGGTCTCGGGGCGGCCCGAGCCGATTCAGCGAACGCTCCGGCGGGGGGCGAACGTGCTCGGCATCCAGCAGGCCATCGCCGCCTCGCTGAAGTGAGGGGACGGGGCGCGGGCACTCGGTTGTTCCGTGCCCGCAACACCCCTAAATCGGTCCCTCCGCCGCGTGTCGGGCGGGGCGAAGGGGCGGAATCTCGGGGCCATGTGCGAATTGCTGGGCATGAGCGCGAACGTGCCCACCGACATCCGCTTCTCCTTCGCGGCCCTGGCGCGCCGCGGCGGCGAGACCGGCCCGCACGCGGACGGCTGGGGCATCAGCTTCTACGAGGGGCGCGGCCAGCGGAGTTTCCACGAGCCCGAGCCCTCGGCCCGCTCGGAACTCGCCAAGTTCCTGCGCAGCGCGGCGATCAAGAGCCGCATCGTGATCGCCCATGTGCGCAAGGCCAATCGCGGGCGCGTCAGCCTGGAGAACACTCACCCGTTCACCCGCGAGCTCTGGGGCCGGGCCTGGACCTTCGCGCATAACGGGCAGCTGAAGGGCGTGAAGCGGCTGCCGCTCGGCGCCTTCACGCCGGTCGGCTCCACCGACAGCGAGCACGCCTTCTGCTGGATGCTGGGCCGGCTCCAGGCCCGCTTCCGCAGCCTGCCGGCACCCGCCGTGCTCGACCGGGCGGTGGCCGGGCTCTGCGCCGAGCTGCACGCGCTCGGCGTGTTCAACATGCTGCTCACCGACAGCCGCACCCTCTACGCCCATTGCGGCAAGCGGCTCTGCTACCTCACCCGCCGGGCGCCCTTCGGCACCGCGACCCTGGTCGACGAGGACTGGCGGGTCGACTTCGCCCAGGAGACCACCGAGCGCGACGTCGTGACCGTGGTGGCCACCCAGGCGCTGACCCGCGACGAGTGCTGGACGGACCTCGCGCGGGGCGACGTGCTGTCGCTGCGCGACGGCGCGATCCGGCTGATCCGGCCCGGCACGCGGGGGCGGCCCGCGGAGGTGACCGAGGTCGCCGCCTGTTGAGCGCGGGGCACGCCCGGCCGCAAACGGACCGGCGAAGGTGCATGGCAGGGGCCGATGCGCTACAACGCATGTCAAGAGAGGATCGGGCCGGCAGCCTGCCGCCACACGGTCCACGCGCCGGGTCCGGACCGCCTGGCGCGCCCTGCCGCCGAACACGAAGCGACGTGCCATGACCCGCGACGAGACCGACAACGTCCTCTACCGCGACCCGGACGGTGAGATACCCGGCCGGCCGAACCTCCCCCACGCGATCCGCGCCCATCTCGGCGACCACCTGCGCGACACCTACGAGCGCCTGGGCGCCGAGGAGATGCCGACCCGCTTCGCCGAGCTGATCGACCAGCTGGAGGCGGCGCTGCGCGCCCGCGGCGAGGCGATCGAGCCGGAATTCCGCAACGGCCTCCTGGCGGCGGTGCCGTCCTTGCGCGCCTTCGCGCTCTCGCTGACCTCGAATCCGGCCCGCTCGGACGACCTCGTGCAGGACACGCTGCTCAAGGGCTGGCAGCACCGCGCCCGCTTCCAGCCGGGCACGAACCTCAACGCGTGGCTCTTCACCATCCTGCGCAACATCTTCTACTCGGATCACCGCAAGCGCGTGCGCGAGGTCGAGGACCAGGACGGCTCCTACGCCGCTCGGCTCGCCACCGCGCCGCACCAGGGCGACCGGCTCGACGTCGAGGACCTGCAGAGCGCGCTGGCCAAGCTCCCCCCGGACCAGCGCGAGGCCCTGGTGCTCGTCGGCGCCGAGGGCGTCTCCTACGAGGAGGCCGCCGCGATCATGGGCTGCAAGGTCGGCACCGTGAAGAGCCGCGTCAGCCGCGCCCGCGGGCGGCTCGCCGAGCTTCTCGGCTACGACGAGGAGGATCTTGGCTCCGACCGCTTCATCAAGTCGGCGATGCCGGGCGAGGGCTGATCGCGCCCTCAACGGACCGCCGCGCGATGGCGCGGCGGCCAAGATGATTTTTTGACGCATCCGTTTCGGGACTTGGCGCGTTACCGCCTCGAACTTCGCTGCATCACGGTGCGGCGAACGTCCCAAAGACGGAGACTTTCATGCGCATCAAGACCCTCATCGCCGCCTCGGCGCTCGCCCTCTCGCTGCCGCTGGCCGCCCAGGCTCAGGGCACCATTCCGGGCGCCGAGCGCGGCGCGGCTGCCGGTGCCGATGCGGCCGGTCCGATCGGCGGCATCGTCGGCGGCGCGGTGGGCGCGGCGACCGGCACGGTCGGCGGCATCCTGGGCGTCGACATGGCCCCCCGCTTCCGCTCCTACGTGCGCGAGCGCAACGTGCGCTCCTATGACTATGACGGCCGCGTCGGCGTCGGCACCACCCTGCCGGCCTCGGGCGTGACCTACTACGAGGTGCCGGACGAGTACCGCGTGCGTCCGGGCTACCGCTACACGGTCGTGAACGACCGTCCGGTGCTGGTCGATCGTAGCCACCGCATCGTCGAGGTCATCGACTAAGACGCCTGGTCAAGACGCGGGCCCGGTCTCGCAACTGGCCTTCAGGCCCCGGAGCCCCGCGCTCCGGGGCCTTTTCTTTGGGTAGAAGCGGCACGTGCGGGGCGAGCGCCGGTCTCGCGCGGGATTGCCGCAACGCGCGTCCCTGGGATGCGTTGACGGGCGCGACGACAGGAGATCTCTGATGGACGGCGGCGACAAGGCGAAGCTTCCCGAGCCGGTGCGCGACCATCTCGGCCAGCAACTGCGCGGCGCGCTGCCCGTCGATGGCGGCAAGCCCGAATTCCTCGGCGACGAGCCGGTGCCCCAAGAATTCGCCCCCCAGATCGCCAAGCTCGAGACGCGGCTCAAGACCCACGAGGAGGGCACGGTCGCGGTCGAGCACGCGCTCGACCGCATCCTCGACGCCTTCGGGATCGACCCGGAGGCGCAGAAGAAGGACGGGGCAGCGCAATCCTGACGGCCGGTTGCCACGCTCCGGATCCGTGGCGGCTCACACCTTCGGCTTGGCCGCCAGGATGTCGCGGATCTCGCCCAGCAGCTTCACGTCGGCGGGCAGTTCGGCGACCGGCTCGGGCTTCTTCTCCTCCGCGTGCTGCAGCCGGTTCATCGCCCGGATGACGAGGAACAGCACGAAGGCGACGATCAGGAAGTTGAGCGCCACGGTGATGAACTGCCCGTAGCCGAGCACCGCGCCCTGCTTCTTGGCCTCCGCGTAGGAGAGACCGGTCTGCACCTTCCCGGAGAGCGGGATGTAGTAGTTCGAGAAGTCGAGACCGCCCGTGATCGCGCCGATCACCGGCATGAACAGGTCCTGGACCGCCGAGGTTACGATCGCCCCGAAGGCGGCACCGATGATCACGCCGACCGCGAGATCGACCACGTTGCCCCGCAACGCGAACTTTTTGAACTCTTCCACCATTCCGGCCTCCGCAGCGGATGATTCTCCGCTGCACGGTGACCTGCCGGCCTGCGGCGCACCAGGGCGCGACGCCGCCGTCCACCGCCAATCGAGCCCTGGTGCCGGTCGTCAGGCCGTCGCGGGCGGCGGCGCGGGCTCGGTCCGCGCGGCGTCCTCCAGCTTCTGGCGGCGGCGGTACTGGGCCGCGCCCACCGGCACGGTCGCCAGATAGGCGACGCTGATCGCGACCAGCGCCTCGAACGGGAAGCTGATCACCACCCCGAAGACGGCCACGCCCGCCAGGAAGATCGGCAGGACCCAGCCGCGGGGCACGCGCTTGCCCATGGTCTTGCCCGAGAAGGTCGGCACCGTGGAGACCACGAGCAGCGCGATGCAGAGCACGTAGACGAGGATCGCGGGCGCCGCCCAGCTCTCGAAGCCGAGCCCAAGGAAGCTGAGATAGAGCGGCAGCATCGCCGTGAGCGCGCCGGCCGGGGCCGGCATGCCGACGAAGAAGTCCTTCTTCCACTCGGGCCGGTTGGGATCGTCCAGCATCGCGTTGAAGCGGGCGAGGCGCAGCCCCATGGCGATGGCGAAGATCAGCGCCACGATCCAGCCGATCGATTTCAGGTTGTGCAGGCTGAATCCGTAGAGGATCAGCGCCGGGGCGCAGCCGAAATTGACGAAGTCGGCGAGCGAGTCGAGCTCGGCCCCGAAGCGCGAGGTGCCCTTGAGCAGGCGCGCCACCCGGCCGTCGATGCCGTCGAGGAGCCCCGCCACCACGATGGCGATCACGGCCGGCTCGAACTTGCCCTCGAAGGCAAGCCGGATCGCCGTCAGCCCGAGGCAGAGCGCCATCAGGGTGATCATGTTGGGGGCGATCATCCGGAACGGCACCGGTTTGAACCGGCGCGGCCGCGGCTCGTTGGCGTCCGGCTCGAAGGGCGGGAAGAGGTCGTCCATCGGGCTCGCCCTCGTGTCCTCAGATGCGCCGGAACTGCCGCTCGGGCCCGCCGGCGAGGTCGGCGAGCACGGTCTCGCCGGCCACCGCCTTCTGGCCGAGCCCGACCAGCACCCGCGTGCCCTCCGGCAGGTAGACGTCGACGCGCGAGCCGAAGCGGATCAGGCCGAAGCGCTCGCCGACTTGGAGCCGGTCGCCCGCGCCCACGAAGCCGACGATGCGGCGCGCCACGAGGCCGGCGATCTGCACCACGCCGACGCGTACCGGCATCTCGCGGAACGTCGTCTCGATCACGAGGCCGTTGCGCTCATTGTCCTCGCTCGCCTTGTCGAGCTCGGCGTTGAGGAACAGGCCCGGGGTGTAGTGGATCTGCCCGATCGTGCCCGTCACCGGCGTGCGGTTCACGTGGCAATCGAACACGTTCATGAAGACCGAGATCCGGGTCATCGGGACCTGGGGCAGGTCGAGTTCCGGCGGCGGCAGGGCCTTGGCGATGAGGTTGACCCGTCCGTCCGCGGGCGAGACCACGAGGCCGTCGCCGACCGGGGTGACGCGCTCGGGATCGCGGAAGAAGTAGCAGACCCACAGCGTCAGGATCAGGAAGATCCAGCCGAAGAACTGCGAGAAGTAGCCGGCCAGCACCGTCAGCACGATGCCGATCAGGATAAAGGGGTAGCCCTCCTTGTGGATGGGCACCAGCACCCGGCGGATCGTCTCAAGGAGATCGGTCATGGGCTTGGCGGTCGTCCTTCCTGCGGCGGCCGACCCGCTCTGGGGTCAGGCCGCCGCGGATGGCAGCCGGCGGCGCGTCCGTCAACCGTGCGCCGGGTCGCGGAGCGACAGGCGGGCCCGCTCGCCCGGCTCAGGCAGCCTGCGCGAGCGCCGGCGCGGGCACCTCGTCGGTGTGCACCTCGAAGCGGGCGAGCAGCGCCGTGCCGAAGCTCGTCGTCAGGGCGCAGTCGGTGGCGTCGCACCCGCGCGCCATGACGATGCGGCCGATGCGGGGCGTGTTGTGGCGCGCGTCGAACGTGTACCAGCGCGGGCCCTCGGGCCCCTCCAGGAACACCTCGAACCAAGCGGAGAAGTCCATCGGCGCCGGATCCTTCGGCACGCCGATATCGCCGAGATACCCGGTGGCGTAGCGGGCCGGGATGTTCATGCAGCGGCAGAGTGTGATCGCCAGATGCGCGAAGTCCCGGCACACGCCGACCTGCTGACTGTTCCCGTCATGGGCCGAGCGCGTCGCGTCGGCCATCTGGTAGTCGAAGCGCAGACGGTTGTGGGCGTAGTCCACGATGGCCTGGACGCGGGCCCAGCCCTCGGGCGTCGAGCCGAACAGGTTCCAGGCGGTCTGCGACAGCTTGTCGGTGTCGCAGTAGCGCGAGCCGAGGAGGAAGACCATCACCTCGTCCGGCAGGTCCTGGACCGGGATCTGCCGGGCGCCGGGCGCCTGATCGTCCGGCTCACCCGAGTCGGCCACCACGAAGTCGGCGCTCATGGTGATGCGGCCGCCCGGCGCGACGATGCGCGTGCAGACGTTGCCGAAGGCGTCGATGTGCTGGCGCGCGGGCACCGGTGGATCGAAGCGCACCACCTCCGGGGTGACGAGATCGGGCTGCCGCTCGGGCCGGATGTTGAGCAGCAGGTTCATCGGCGTCGGGCCGAACGTGTCGAGGGCGATGGTGAAGCCGGTGCGGATGTGCATGGGAGAGATCTGATCTTGCGCGGGG
Organism: Methylobacterium radiodurans; assembly: GCF_003173735.1. Lineage (NCBI taxonomy): Bacteria > Pseudomonadati > Pseudomonadota > Alphaproteobacteria > Hyphomicrobiales > Methylobacteriaceae > Methylobacterium > Methylobacterium radiodurans. The sequence continues at coordinate 1,685,192 of NZ_CP029551.1, forward strand.
CGGAGCATCGCCAGGCGTGACTGGAAGCCTAAAACCTTGTCCGGTCGCCCTGGTTCCGCAGATCTCGTCCGCCTCACGTTCAGGATGTGCTCAAATATTCGTCCCTGCCGGCACGGCCCCCTATTCCGCCGCCGCCGGCTCCCGTACCGCCGCGCCCGGGCCGACCGCGTCCTCACGGTCCTCCGCCCGCTTCAGGGCCTCGCGGGCGGCGTCGGCCTCGCGCTGGCGGTTCCACAGGGCGGCGTAGGTGCCGCCGCGTGCCAGCAGCGCCCCGTGGGTGCCCCGTTCCACGATCGTGCCGCGGTCGAGCACCAGGATCTCGTCCGCGTTGACCACCGTCGAGAGCCGGTGGGCGATGACGAGCGTGGTGCGGCCTCGGCTGACCCGGTCCAGCGCGTGCTGGATCTCGCGCTCGGTGAAGGAATCGAGCGCCGAGGTCGCCTCGTCGAGGACGAGGATCGGCGGTCCCTTCAGGATGGTGCGGGCGATGGCGACCCGCTGCTTCTCGCCGCCCGACAGCTTCAGGCCGCGCTCGCCCACCGGCGTGTCGTAGCCCTCCGGCAGGGCCTCGATGAAGCGGTCGATCTGGGCGAGGCGCGCGGCCTCGCGCACCTCCGCGTCGGAGGCCTCCCAGCGGCCGTAGCGGATGTTGTAGCCGATCGTGTCGTTGAACAGCACCGTGTCCTGCGGGACCATGCCGATGGCGGCGCGGAGCGAGTCCTGCCGGACAGCGGCGATGTCCTGCCCGTCGATCGTGATGCGCCCGTCCTGCGGCTCGTAGAAGCGGAAGAGCAGGCGCGAGAGCGTCGACTTGCCGGCCCCCGAGGGCCCGACGATCGCCACCGTCTGGCCCGAGGGCACCGTGAAGGAGACGCCGCGCAGGATCGGCCGGTCCGGATGATAAGCGAAGTGCAGGTCCTCGAAGCGCACCTCGGCCGCGCTCACCGCGAGCGGTGCCGCGCCCTCGCGGTCCGCGATCTCCGGGTTGCGGTGGAGGATGCGGAACATGTCGTCGATGTCGATGAGCGCCTGTTTGATCTCGCGGTAGATCATGCCCATGAAGTTGAGCGGCATCGAGAGCTGGACCAGCATGGTGTTGGCCAGCACGAAGCCGCCGATCGTGGTGCGCCCGGCCAGGATGTCGCGCGCGGCAAGCCACATCACCGCGGTCATGCCGAGTGTGAAGATCACCGCCTGCCCGGCGTTGAGCACGGCGAGCGAGACGTAGGTCTGCGTCGAGGCCTTCTCGTACTGCGCCATCGAGGCGTCGTAGCGCGCGGTCTCGCGGGTCTCCGCGCCGAAGTACTTCACCGTCTCGAAGTTCAGGAGCGAGTCGACCGCCTTTGTGTTGGCGTCGGTGTCGGAGGCGTTCATGCGGCGCCGGATGCCGATGCGCCACTCGGTGGCCTTGTAGGTGAAGCCGAGATACGCGACCACCATCACCAGCACCACGGCCGAGTAGAGCCAGTCGAACTCGTAGGCGAGCACGCCCAGCACCAGCACGAACTCGACGATGGTCGGCACCAGCGTCAGCACCATCAGGCGCGACAATTCCTCGATGCCGCCCCGCCCGCGCTCCAGCACGCGGGTGAGGCCGCCGGTCTTGCGCTCCAGGTGGAAGCGCAGGGAGAGCCGGTGCATGTGCTCGAAGGTCTGGAGCGCGAGGCGGCGCACCGCGTGCATCGCCACCTTGGCGAAGAGCCCGTCGCGCACCTGCGTCAGGCCCACCATAAGGATCCGGGCGAGGCCGTAGGCGCCGATCAAGAGCATCGGCGCCGCGATCAGTCCGGCCGGCACGCCGTCCGCGTGGCCGCCGACCGCCGCGACGAGCGCGTCCGTCGCCCATTTGAAGGTGAAGGGCATCACCATCGTGGTGAGCTTGGCCACCAGCAGCAGCCCGAAGGCCAGGAAGACGCGCCGCTGCAGATCGACCCGGCCATGCGGCCAGAGATAGGGCCAGAGCCGGCGATAGGTGGCGACGAGGCCGGGGCGCTCCGGGGCCGCCGGGCTCGCGGGTTCGGTGGTCATGCGGTGCGGTTCTGCCGGGATGGGTTTTCTGCGCGTGGGAGCCCCGCCCAGGCTTCGGCCCGCACGGGTCTCGGCCCGCGGGGGGCAGGGCGCATATAGGCCGATCGGGCCGGTTCCGCACCCGCGGGCGGCGGGGGGCGGCCCCGCGCCTCAGCCCCGCCCGCGCTTGGCCGCCCCGCCCTTGTCCTCGGGCAGCACGAAGATCTGGCCGGGATAGATCCGGTTGGGGTCGCGGATCTGCTCCTGGTTGGCGTCGTAGATCACCGTGTAGCGGTTGCCCTGGCCGTAGACCCGCCGGCTGATCTGCCAGAGGCTGTTGCCGCGGGTGATCTTCGCGGTGTTGATCTCGGGCACGAACACGCCGGGCGCGGCCGTCTTGGTCTCCTCCGCCGGTGCGGGAAGCGCGGACAGGGCCGGCGGCGGGGCCGCGACCGCGGCCTCGGGTGTGCCGGCGGCGACGCGCGTACCGGGACGAGCCGCCTCCGCGGGAGCCGGCCGGCTTGCCGCGCGCGCGGTCGCCTCCGGCACGCCGAAGGACGCCTCGGCGCGCTGCTGCACGGCGCCGGTCTTCGGATCGACCGCGTCGAGACGCAGGCGGTAGGCGCCCGGCCGTACGCCGCGGCCGATGGTGAGGACGACCCGCCCGTCCGGCCCGGCCTGGGCCGGCGCCACCAGGGTGTCGTTGAGGTAGAGCCGCACCGCCGTGCCCGGCGGCGCCTCACCCGTCACGTCGAGGCGCCCGCCCGCCTGCGCGTCCACGCTGACGATGCGGAGGCTGCGGGCCGGTGCCGCGGTCGCGGCGGCTGACGTGGTGTCGGGCTTGGCCCCAGCCTGCGCCTCGGGCCGCGACAGCACCACGGTCGGCGCGTCAGGCGCCGTGAGGGCGACGAGGGGCTTGGCGGTCCCGCTCACCGCTACCGCCACGCTCTGCCCCGAGACCACCGCGCGCCCGTCCGGTCCGGTGGCGCGCAGCGAGACCTCGCTGCTGCCCTGCGGCAGGGCCGGCGGTACCAGGGCGAACTGTCCCTCCGCGTCGGCGCTGGTGCGGGCGACGGGCTTGCCGTCGACCAGGAGCTCGACCGTGGCGTTCGGTGCCGCGCGCCCCGCCACGACGGATTCGCCGTTGGGCTCGACGCGCACCACGTCGAAGCGCGGGGCGGGGGCGGTGCGATCCGCAGGCGCGCCGGCCTGTCCGGCGGGCGCCTGCCCGCCGCTCTCCGAGCCGGCACCGTTCGGCCCGGCCGCAGGGGATTGGCGCGGCGCTTGGCCTTGAGTTTGGGCCGGGGCTTGGCCTGGATCCCTGGCTGACTGGGATAGGCCCTCCGGTTCCGTCAGCGGCAGGGCCGCCTGCGGCGAGCCGCCGGCCCAGTGCTGGCGCAGGTCGGAGCCGAACAGGGCCAGCACCAGCCCGAGGCCGGTGACGAGCCCGCCCGCGGCGAGCGCGAGGCTGCGTGCGACCGTGCTGGACATCTCGGCCTCGGACCTCCCGGGGACAGCCACGCCGCACGTGCGAAAACCGTCGACTGCCCCGCCCATAATACTCTACACGGTCCGGACACCAAGCCGCCCCGCCGCATCCGCGGAGGATTCCCGCGCGCCATCAGCACTTTGGCCCGTTCTTCGGAACGATTGGCGCCGATCTTGCGGCTTACGCGGACGAGTGACGGAGGAGGCCGGATGGCTCCGGTGAAGACGGTCTGTGTCTATTGCGGCTCCGGCTTCGGCGGGAACCCGGCTTTTCGCGATGCGGCCGAACAGCTCGGAACCGCCCTGGCGCGGGCCGGCATCGGGCTCGTCTACGGCGGCGGCGATGTCGGGCTGATGGGCACGGTCGCCCGCGCGGTGATGCAGGGAGGCGGCCACGTCACCGGCATCATCCCGGACTTCCTGCAGGCGCGCGAGCACATGCTGGAGGACATCCAGGAGACGATCGTGGTGGGCGACATGCACACCCGCAAGCGCCTGATGTTCGAGCGCTCCGACGCCTTCGTGGCGCTGCCCGGCGGCATCGGCACCCTGGAGGAACTGGTCGAGCAGCTGACCTGGGCTCAGCTCGGGCGGCACCGCAAGCCGATCGTGCTGGTCTCGGTCGACGATTTCTGGAGCCCGCTCCTGACGCTGTTCGCGCACATGCGCCAGCAGGGCTTCATCCGCGAGGGCCTCGATCTCAGCTACCTCGTCGCCCAGGACGCGGACGCGGTCGTGCCGATGCTGCAGCGCACCGGCCGCGGCGAGGATCCGGAGGCCGAGCGCTTCGTCGAGGAGCGCCTCTGACGGATCGACGCTCAGCCGCAGAGAGGGGGAAGGACCGGTTTCGCGGGGCTCAGGGCGCGGTCCATGCCCGTTCTTCACACCCCGCGCCGAACCGTCACGATTTTTCCGCGGCGCACGGGAGCTTCGCCGACACCAGTACGTTCAGACTGGGATCGCGCCCCGCGGCGGCCACCGGCCGCCGCGCGCCGAGGGACGGCCGCGGTTCCCGGAGTGAGCATGCCTGACAATTCCCGATCCGCGCCTCAGTCCCGCGCGGCGCGCGCCCGCATCCAGGAAGGGCTGCCCTATCCGCTGGGCGCCACCTGGGACGGTCTGGGCGTCAACTTCGCGATCTTCTCGGCCTACGCCACCAAGGTCGAGCTCTGCCTGTTCGACGATGCGGGCGAGAACGAGATCGAGCGCATCGAGCTGCCCGAGTACACCGACGAGATCTGGCACGGCTACCTGCCGGACGCGCGCCCCGGCACGATCTACGGCTACCGCGTCCACGGCCCCTACGAGCCGGAGAACGGCCACCGCTTCAACCCGAACAAGCTGCTCATCGACCCCTACGCCAAGGCGCTGGTCGGCTCGATCACCTGGAACCCGGCCCTCTTCGGCTACCAGATGGAGACGGGCGACGACACCACCTTCGACGAGCGCGACAGCGCGCCCTACACCCGCCGCTCGCGCGTGATCGACCCGGCCTTCACCTGGGGGCGGCACCGGAAGCCGCACGTGCCGTGGGAGAAGACGATCGTGTACGAGGCCCACGTCAAGGGCCTGACCAAGCTGCACCCGCGGGTTCCGGAGAAGCTGCGCGGCACCTATGCGGGCCTCGGCACGCCGGACGTGCTCGACTACATCAAGAGCCTCGGCGTGACCTCGGTCGAGCTGCTGCCGGTCCACGCCTTCGTGCAGGACGACTACCTGCAGGAGAAGGGGCTGACGAACTACTGGGGCTATAACACCATCTCGTTCTTCACTCCCGCCCGGCGCTACGCCGCGGTGCCGGACTTCGCCTTCTCGGAGTTCAAGGAGATGGTCTCGCGCCTGCACGGCGCCGGCCTCGAGGTGATCCTCGACGTGGTCTACAACCACACCGCCGAGGGCAACGAGAAGGGCCCGACCCTCTCGTTCAAGGGTGTCGACAACGCCTCGTACTACCGCCTGCTGCCGGACCAGAAGCGCTACTACATCAACGACACCGGCACGGGGAACACCTTCAACCTCTCGCACCCGCGCGTGCTCCAGCTCGTCACCGACAGCTTGCGCTACTGGGCGCAGGAGATGCAGGTCGACGGCTTCCGCTTCGACCTCGCCACGATCCTCGGCCGCGAGCCCTACGGCTTCGACGAGGGCGGCGGCTTCCTCGACACCTGCCGGCAGGACCCGGTGCTCAACTCCGTCAAGCTCATTGCCGAGCCCTGGGATTGCGGTCCGGGCGGCTACCAGGTCGGCGGCTTCCCGCCGGGCTGGGCCGAGTGGAACGACCGGTTCCGCGACGACGTCCGCGCCTACTGGAAGGGCGATGCCGGCCTGCTGCCGGATCTGGCCTCGCGCATCACCGGCTCGGCCGACAAGTTCAACAAGCGCGGGCGCAAGCCCTGGGCCTCGGTGAACTTCCTCACCGCCCATGACGGCTTCACCCTGCACGACACGGTGGCCTACAACGACAAGCACAACGAGGCGAACGGCGAGAACAACCGCGACGGCCACTCGCACAATCTGTCGTACAATTACGGCGTCGAGGGCCCGACCGAGGATCCGGAGATCCGGGCGGTGCGCTTGCGCCAGATGCGCAACATGCTGGCGACGCTCTTCCTCTCCCGCGGCACGCCGATGCTGCTCGCGGGCGACGAGTTCGCCCGCAGCCAGCAGGGCAACAACAACGCCTACTGCCAGGACAACGAGATCTCCTGGCTCGACTGGAACGCCATCGGGGCGGAGGAGCGCGACCTCGCCGAGTTCACCCAGCGCCTGATCATCCTGCGCAACGCCCTGCCGATCCTCAATCGCGGGCGCTTCCTCTCAGGCCGGTTCGACGAAGACCTCGGCGTCAAGGACGTCGCCTGGCTGCGGCCCGACGGCGCCGAGATGGAGGGTGACAACTGGGGCGACGGCGGCGCCCGGGCACTCGCCGTGCTGCTCGACGGGCGAGCGCAGGCCACCGGCGTCCACCGCCGCGGCGGCGATGCCACGCTCCTGATCCTCTACAACGCCTACCACGATCTCGTGACCTTCACCCTGCCGGACACGGTGGGCGGTGTGGAATGGACACGGCTCCTCGACACGAACCTGCCCGACAGCCAGGCAGTCGAGCACTTCCGGGCGGGCGACAGCTACGACGTCACGGGGCGCTCGATGCTGATGTTCGTGCTGAAGCCCGAGGACACGCCCGGCGACGCCCCGACCGAGATGGAGCGCTCCTACCAGCACGTGATGCAGGCTTTCGAGCGGGCCAACATCGAGAGCGTGCACTTCCACCTCGAGGACGAGGCCTGAGGACGAGCCCCGCCGGGCCGGAGAAATCCGGCTCGGTACCGGTCCGATGTCGAGCGTCACGCGTTGTCATGGGCGCATGAGCACTGCGGCGCGCGGCGGGCGCGCCCGAAGGATATTGTTCGTCGATGCCGAAGATATTGCTGGTCGAGGACCACGAGGAGATCTGGGACTTTCTCTCCCGCCGGCTCAAGCGCCGCGGCTACGAGGTGATCCTGGCCCATGACGGGGAAGCGGGCGTGCAACAGGCGCGCGCCGGCCGTCCCGACGTGATCCTGCTCGACATGAACCTGCCGGTCCTCGACGGCTGGTCGGCCGCGCGCGCCCTCAAGGCGGGCGGCGACACGCGGGCGATCCCGATCATCGCGCTCACCGCTCACGCCATGTCGGGCGACCGCGACAAGGCGATCCAGGCGGGCTGCGACGACTACCACCCGAAGCCGATCGATTTCTCGAAGCTGCTGAGCCAGATCAGCGCCGCGCTCGGCGAGACCGCGGCCGCGGGTTGAGGTCCGGCGTCTCCCTCCTTGAGGAGGGTAAGGCAGAGCGACGTGATGCGTGAACCGGGCCGGGAGGCCCCGAGAGACCGATGAGCGACGATCCCGTCATCGCGCGGCAGATCCGGCAGGGCATGCCGGTCTTCGTCGCCCTCGCCTCGGTGCTGCTCGTGCTCGCCGTCATGGCCGCGCTCTATCTCGGGCGCGAGATCCTCATGCCGGTCACGCTGGCGATCCTCCTGAGCTTCGTCCTCGTGCCGGCGGTGCGGGCTCTGCGCCGGCTTCTCGTGCCGCGGGCGCTGGCGGTTCTGCTCGTCGTCGCCGTCACCTTCGGGGTGCTGTTCGGGGTCGGCAGCCTCATCGCCAGCGAGGGCGCCCAGCTCGCCGCGGATCTGCCGCGCTACTCTCTGACCATGCGCGACAAGATCGCGGCTCTGCGCGGCGCGACGGCCGATGCCGGCACGCTCTCGCGCATCGTCGACATGGTCCAGGACCTCGGCAACGCCCTCCAGCCCCCGGCCCAGGCCGAGCTGAAGGGCGAGCCGGGCTCTGCCACGCACCCGCTCACCGTCGAGATCAAGGCGGCGAAGGCCGGCGTGCTGGAGACCTTCCAGACCTTCGCCGGCCCGATCCTGCACCCGCTGGCCACCACCGGGCTGATCCTGCTCTTCACGATCTTCATCCTGCTCCAGCGCGAGGACCTGCGGAACCGGGCGATCCGCATCGCCGGGGCCAGGGACCTGCGCCGCACCACGGCGGCGATCGACGACGCCGCGAGCCGGCTCTCCCGATTTTTCCTGGCGCAGCTCGCGCTCAATATCAGCTTCGGCGTGGTGATCGGCCTCGGCCTCTGGATCATCGGCGTGCCGAGCCCGACGCTGTTCGGCGTGCTCGCCGCCATCCTGCGCTTCGTGCCCTATATCGGCGCCGTCGTCTCGGCGGTGCTGCCGCTGATCCTCGCCGCGGCCGTCGATCCCGGCTGGAGCATGGTGATCGCCACCGCGATCCTGTTCGTGGTGGTCGAGCCGATCGCCGGGCACGTGGTCGAGCCGCTGCTCTACGGCCACTCGACCGGGCTCTCGCCGATCGCCGTGATCCTGGCGGCGACGATCTGGACCTTCCTGTGGGGGCCCGTAGGGCTCATCCTGGCGACGCCGCTCACCGTCTGCCTCGTCGTGCTCGGCCGCCACGTCCAGCGGCTCTGGTATCTCGACGTGCTGCTCGGCGATCAGCCGGCGCTGGCGCCCCCCGAGATCTTCTATCAGCGCATGCTCGCCAACGATCCCGCTGAGGCGATCGACCAGGGCCGGCAGTTCCTGAAGGAGCGCGCGCTCGTCACCTACTACGACGAGGTGGTCCTGGCGGGCCTCCTGCTCGCCCAGGAGGACCGCTCGCGCGGGACCCTCGACCGCGAGCGGCAGGCCGAGGTCGGCGCCGCGATCCTGGCAGTGATCGACCGGCTCGGCCGCGCCCGCGTGCGCCGCGGCGCCTCGGCCCGGAGCGCGAGCCGCGAGACCGCCGCAGCGGTCGCCGCCGCCGGGCCCGACCGGCAGGTGGCGGGCGTCGTCCTGGCGCCCGAGGATCTCGCCCCGAACTGGCGCGGGCGCACGCCCGTGCTCTGCGTGTCGAGTCGCGGGCCCTTCGACGAGGCGGCCACCCGGATGCTGAGCCAGACGCTCGACCGCCATGGCCTGAACACGCAGGTCATGCCCCTGAGCGCGCTGCGCGAGGGCGAGCGACCGAAGCGGGTCGAGGAGATCGCCATGATCTGCTTCTCCTACCTCGAACCGGTCAGCCTTTCGCAGATCCGCTTCACCGTCCGGCAGGCGCGGGCGGCGTTGCCGGGGGTGCGCGTCCTCGTCGGCTTCTGGCGTGAGCGCGACCCGGCGAGCCTGGAGCGCCTGCGCCGCGCCACCTCGGCCGACTACCTCGTGACCTCGCTGAACGAGGCGCTCGCGGCCGTGATGTCCGCCTCCCGCGCTCCCGACGCCGTTCTCGTCCGAAACGCGCGAGGGTCCGGCAGCCTCGGCGAGCCGGACGCCCGCGCGGACGAGCGCCGCGATCTCGGCCCGGTCGTCTCTGCCTAGATCCGTGTCCGATCCGTCGCGATGGGGCACGGATGCAAGCTCGTGCTTTGCCGCGCTCACTTGCGCCGTACCGGCCTCCACATCGGCGGCGAGCGCCCCGGCCGGTCCTCCGCCCTGCCGCTCCCGATTGCCGTGGCGGCCGGGCTAACCCAGATTGTATGCAGGTCGGGTCGACAGAACGATCGGATCCATACGAAGATTGTCTCGAGCGGGGCGGACGTGCGGCCTTGTCTCCCAGAGAGCACCCCCAGGATGTCCGAGACACCGGAGACGCCACCGGCCGGTCCGGGAGCCCGCGTCGGCGAAGGCCGCCCGGGCGACGTGCAGGATCCCCACGGCGACATCTTCTTCGCGGCGGTCGAGACCACGCGGATGCCGATGATCGTCAGCGATCCGCGGCAGCCCGACAACCCGATCATCTTCGCCAACCGCGCCTTCCTGGCGATGACGGGCTACACGCCCGAGGAGCTGATCGGCCGGAACTGCCGCTTCCTCCAGGGCCCCGAGACCGACCGCGAGACGGTCGCCGAGGTGCGCCAGGCCATCGCCGAGCGGCGCGAGTTCGCCACCGAGATCCTGAACTACCGCAAGAACGGCTCGACCTTCTGGAACGCGCTGTTCGTCAGCCCGGTCTACAACGCCGCCGGCGAGCTGGTGTACTATTTCGGCTCGCAGCTCGACGTCTCGCGCCGCCGCGACGCCGAGGACGCGCTGGGGCAGGCCCAGAAGATGGAGGCGCTCGGCCAGCTCACCGGCGGCATCGCGCACGACTTCAACAATCTGCTGCAGGTCATCGTCGGCTACGTCGACATCCTGGCTTCCGGGCTGGGCAGGCCCGACGCCGATCCGGGCCGCCTGACGCGCGCGACCGAGAACATCCGGACGGCGGCCGAGCGGGCCACCACGCTGACCCAGCAGCTCCTGGCATTCGCCCGGAAGCAGCGGCTGGAGGGACGCGCGGTCAACCTGAACACCCTGATCGAGGGCATGGACGAGATGGTCGCCCGCTCGCTCGGCGAGGCGGTGCGGATCGAGCTGGCGCTGGCTCCCGATCTCTGGAACTGCCGGGTCGATCCGACCCAGGCGGAGGTGGCCCTCCTGAACATCCTGATCAACGCCCGCGACGCGATGCCGGCGGGCGGCACGGTGCGCGTCGCCACCGAGAACCGGGCGATCGAGCCGGGCGACGAGGCCGAGTTCGGGGGCCTGAGGCCGGGGCGCTACGTCGGCGTGGCGATCACCGACACGGGCTCCGGCATCGCCCCGAACGTGCTCGCGCGGGTGATGGACCCGTTCTTCACCACGAAGGAGGAGGGCAAGGGCACGGGGCTCGGCCTCTCGATGGTCTACGGCTTCGCCAAGCAGTCGGGCGGGGCGGCGCAGATCGAGTCGGCGCTCGGGCGCGGCACTACCGTGCGGCTGTACTTCCCCGCCACCGACGGCGAGGCGCGCGAGGCGCAACGGGCCGCCCCCCGGGCGGTCGACCGCCAGGGCACGGAGACCATCCTGATCGTGGACGACCGCGAGGACGTGGCGGAGCTGGCCCGCACCATCCTGCGCGATTTCGGCTACACCACCCTGATGGCGGCCAACGGCCGTGAGGCGCTGGAGATCCTGGAGGGCGGCGAGCGCATCGACCTCCTGTTCTCGGACCTGATCATGCCGGGGGGCATGAACGGCGTGGTGCTGGCCCGCGAGGCGCGCCGCCGCCAGCCGCGGTTGAAGGTCCTGCTCACCACGGGCTACGCGGAGGCGAGCCTGGAGCGAACCGATATCGGCGGCTCGGAGTTCGATCTCCTGAACAAGCCCTATCGGCGCACCGACCTGATCCGGCGGGTGCGCGCGATCCTCGATGGTCCGACCGGCGTCGGCTGAGGGGCGGGGCGGTGAGCGGGAGTCCGAGCATGCCCCAGGGCGACAAGTCGAAATACACCGACAAGCAGATCCGCAAGGCGGAGCACATCGCCGAATCCTACGAGGGGCGCGGCGTGCCGGAGAAGCAGGCCGAGGCCCGCGCCTGGGCGACCGTCAACAAGGACGACGGGGGCGGCAAGAAGCCCGGCGGATCCGGGCGCGGCCGCAACACCGGCCACCCGGCAGCCCACAAGGGCGGGCAGGCGGGCGGCGAAGCCTCGGCGCAGCGCAGTGCGGCCGAGCGCTCGGCCTCGGCGAAGAAGGCGGCCGAGACCCGCAAGGCGCGGGGCCATTAGGAGATCTGCCCGCGGCGGTGCCCCGTCGTCGGTGATTTCCTGTCACGATTGCGCGTCGGACCCGGCTCCCCTCTGCCGAGAATTGAGATAAGTAGCGGCTCCGACGGGCCTGCGCCGCGCGCGGGCCCAGCGACGTGAATGCGAGATCGCCCGGCGATGACAGGCCCAACCAACCCGCCCAGCAGCCCCACGGATCATCGAGGCCTGGTCCGGCCGGCCTCCCAGCTGGTGACGATCTTCGGCGGCTCGGGCTTCGTCGGGCGGCACGTGGTGCGGGCGCTGGCCAAGCGCGGCTACCGCATCCGGGTGGCGGTTCGCCGGCCCGACCTCGCCCTGTTCCTGCAGCCGCTCGGCAAGGTCGGCCAGATCGTCGCCGTGCAGGCGAATTTGCGCTACCCGGACTCGGTCGCCCGCGCGGTGGCGGGCTCGGACGTGGTGATCAACCTCGTCGGCATCCTGCAGGAGAGCGGCAACCAGAGCTTCCGCCGGCTCCAGGCGGAGGGGCCGGGCCTGATCGCCCGGGCCGCCGCCGCCCAGGGCGCCGCGATGATCCACGTCTCGGCGATCGGCGCCGACCCGAACGGGGATTCGGCCTATGCCCGCACCAAGGCTGAAGGGGAGGCTGCCGTCTTCCGGGCGGTGCCCGACGCGGTGGTGTTCCGCCCCTCGCTGATCTTCGGCCCCGGCGACAGCTTCTTCAACCGCTTCGCCAGCCTCGCCCGGGCCCTGCCGGTCCTGCCGCTCGCGGGCGCCGGGAGCCGCTTCCAGCCCGTCTTCGTGGGCGACGTCGCCGAGGCGATCGCCCGGGCGGTGGACGGCGGCGTGCCGGGCGGCAAGGTGTACGAGCTCGGCGGGCCCGAGGTCGCGACGCTGGAGCACCTCGTGCGCTACATGCTGGAGGTCACGCAGCGCAAGCGCTTGGTCGTGGACCTGCCGCTGCCGCTCGCCCGGCTCCAGGCGAGCGCGCTCGAGATCGCCGACACCCTGACCCTCGGCCTCCTGCCCGCCGACCTGAAGCTCACCCGCGATCAGGTGGCCCAGCTCCAGCACGACAACGTGGTCTCGGAGGCGGCGAAGGCGGAGGGGCGCACCATCGAGGCGCTGGGCATCCAGCCGACCGCGGCCGAGGCTGTGGTGCCGGGCTATCTCTGGACCTTCCGCAAGGCCGGTCAGTTCGCGACCGGCCGCGGCTCGGAGGCGCTCGCCGAGGTCCCCGACCTGCTCACCGCCGAGCCGCTCGACCCCGGCTCGCAGCACCGCCCGCAGCGCGCCTCCGGTCCGGCACTCGCCGCCGATCCCGGCGGCCCGCCCGGCCGCATGGGCACCCGCTGGGGCTCGCGCCGCTAGGGCAGCGGACCCTGACGCAGCCGCCCCGGCTCCGCCGGGGCGGGCAGGCGCCGGGCGAGGCGCTTGTGCACGTGCACCATCAGGGCGATGCCGAAGAGCGGCGTCACGAGGTTGAGGACGGGCACCACCATCATCCCCGCGAGCAGGCAGCCGGCCGCCAGCGTGGTGGCGGCGTGGTCGCGCCGCATCGCGGCGGCCTCCGGCAGGGGCCGGAAGCGCGCTGCCGCCATCTCGAAATACTCCCGCGAGAGCAGGTAGGCGTTGGCCGCGAAGAAGGCCGCGATGCCGACCACAGGCACGAAGAAGATGATCAGCGCGCCGATGTTGACGAGGAGCGTCAGCCCCGCGAAGCGCGCCGCGTAAAGCATCGCGGTGCCGAAGGGGAGGGCGCGGCCCGGCGAATCCCCGGGGAAGTCGGTGCGCTCCACGATCTCGGCCGCGTCGTCGAGGAAGAAGCCCGCCACCAGGATCGAGACCGCGGGCATCACGTAGGCCAGCGCCACGAACAGGCCGAACCCGGCCAGGAAATAGGCCAGCGTGTCGAGGAGCGGGTACTGCTCGGAGATGTGGTGGCTCGCCTGGAACCACTGGATCAGCCGCGTCAGCCCGAACCAGACCAGCACGAGGAGGCCGAGCGTGAGCCCGAGCGACTTCCACAGGATCGCCCGCAGGGGCGGCGAGAGGGTCTGGCGGAACGCCGCGAAGGCGGACTGGATCAGCATGCCGGTTTCGAATCGTCCGCGCCGCATCCTCGGCGCCCGGCAGGTGTGGGGCGCGTGATCGCGCGCCGCAAGGCTTCACCCGCGGGGCGTCGGCCCCAGATCAGCCCTCGACCCCGAGCCGACAGGCAGTCCCGCCCATGAGTCCCACCGGTCCCGCCGGCACGCCGGCCCACGCCCATCACCGCCCGAGCCTCGTCCCCCACCTCGCGCCGCTGCCCGACAACCCGGCGGTGATCGTGATCGGCGCGGGCGCGGCCGGCATCGCGGCGGCCCGCACCCTGATCGAGCGCGGCATCCGCGTCGCGGTGCTGGAGGCGCGCGACCGGGTCGGCGGGCGCACCTTCACCACGACCTTACGTGGCCACGCCGTCGATCTCGGCGCGCACTGGCTCCATGCCGGCCCGATCAACCCGCTGGTGCGGCTCGGCCACGCCCGGGGCGAGCCGCTCCGCCGGGCCCCGCAGGACGGCCACGCCTGGGTCTCCGGCCGGCCCGGCCGCCCGGCCGAGCGGCAGGCTTCCGCCCGCGCCTTCGACCGGGCCGACCGGGCCATGACGCGGGGGGCCGCCGGGCCGGGGCCCGACCGCCCGGCCGCGAGCGCCCTGCCGCCCGCGCTCGGCCCCTGGGGGCGCGCGTCGCGCAGGTGCACGGGCTGGTCTCCGGGAGGCCGCTCACGGAGGTCTCGCTGCACGACTTCCCGAGCATGGAGTACGGCGACAACTTCTTCCTCGCCGGCGGCTACGGCGCCTATCTGGCCCGGCTGGCGCAGGGGCTGCCGATCGCCCTCGGGCGGCCGGTCACCGCCATCGACTGGTCGGGTGCGGGCGTCGCGGTCGAGACGCCGCAGGGGCCGTTGCGGGCCCGCGCCGTCGTGGTGACGGTGCCCATGATGGTGCTGTGGGAATCCCTCGCCTTCACCCCGACCCTGCCGGTGCCGGTGCGCGCCGCGATCGACGGGTTCAGCCGAGGCCTCTACGAGCATGCGGTGCTGCACTGGCCGTCGAGCCCCTTCCGGGGCGCCGACCGGCTCGTGGCCATGGCGGGCGGGCGCCGCGTCCCCTCGGGCCTTCTCGCCCGGATCGACGGCACGCCGTTTCACTTCTACGAACTCGACATCCACGAGGCGGCGGCGATCGACGCGGCCGGCGGCGATGCCGACCGGGCGCGCCGCCATGTCCGCGCGGTGATGGCCGAGCATTTCGGGATCGCCGCCATCCGTGACCTCTCGATCCCGGCAATCAGCGCGTGGCGGCACGATCCCTGGTCGCGCGGGTCCTGGGCGGTGGTGCCGCCGGGCCATGCGGGGGCACGCCAGGCCCTGCACGCGCCGGTCGGCGACCGGATCTGGTTCGCGGGCGAGGCGCTCTCGCGCCTGCAATGGGGCACCGCGGGCGGCGCCTACGAGGAGGGCACCCGCGCCGCCGAGGCAGTGGCGGCGCGGGTGAGCAACGGGGCGACGTGAGCGCGCCCTGCGCCCTCAGAGCATGCTCGGCAGCACTCGGTCCGGCGGACGATGCCCGTCCATGAAGGTCTTGATGTTGATGATGACCTTCTCGCCCATGTCCATGCGGCTCTCGTGGGTGGCCGAGCCCATATGCGGCAGCAGCACCACCTTGCCGGTGCGGGCGAGCTTGACGAGGCGCGGGCTCACCGCCGGCTCCTGCTCGAACACGTCGAGGCCGGCCGCCGAGACGTCGCCGCCCTCGATCAGGCGGGCGAGCGCGTTCTCGTCGATCACCTCGCCGCGGGCGGTGTTCACCACGATCGCCTCGCGCTTCAGGAGCTTGAGGCGGCGGGCCGAGAGCAGGTGGTAGGTGGCCGGGGTGTGCGGGCAGTTGACCGAGACGATGTCGACCCGCGCCAGCATCTGGTCGAGGGATTCCCAGTAGGTCGCGTCGAGTGCGCTCTCGGTTGCGGCCGGGACCCGGCGGCGGTTGTGGTAGTGGATCTGCAGGCCGAAGGCGCGGGCGCGGCGGGCGAGCGCCTGGCCGATCCGCCCCATGCCGACGATGCCGAGGCGCTTGCCGGTGATGCGGCGGCCGAGCATCCAGGTCGGCGACCAGCCTGTGTTCCACTCGTCGTCCGGGATGATGCGCGCGCCCTCGGCCACCCGGCGCGCGACCGCGAGGATCAGCGCCATGGTCATGTCGGCGGTGTCTTCGGTCAGCACACCGGGCGTGTTCGTCACGGTGATGCCGCGCTCCAGCGCCACTCCGACGTCGATGTGGTCCACGCCGTTGCCGAAATTGGCGATGAGGCGAAGGTTCGGTCCGGCCTGCGCAAGGAGCCCCGAATCGATCTCGTCGGTCACGGTCGGGACCAGGACATCGGCATCGCGGAGCGCCGCGGCCAGCTGCTCGGCGCCCATGGGTTTGTCGTCCGCGTTGAGGCGCACGTCGAAGAGCTCGCGCATGCGCGTCTCGACGGCGTCCGGCAGGCGGCGCGTCACCACCACGAGCGGCTTGCGCTTCGACGTCATCTGTCCTCCCTCGCGCCAGGGCGCATGGTCCGGCCTCTTGTCCGTCCCTCGACGCGGTGCGGACCCGCCGGGTTCCGGCGGGCGCAAGCGTCCGTTAACCGAACTCCGCCAGTACGATCGGGCGTCGTGCGGGGCCCAGACGGGCGGGTTTCGGGCCTTTGGCCTCCTTACCAGAGCGAGGGCGGAACACAATCGGGACGGCCGGTCGCGACGCACAGGCAAGACGCACAGCCATCAAGACGCACAGCCATGAGGATGGGAGACCGCACGATGCGCATGGCCCGAACGCTCCTGACGGGCGCCGTCCTGCTGCTCGCCGGGCTGGCCTCCGCCGCGCCGGCCCTGGCGGCGCCCGCGGCCTCCACGCCCGAGACCGCGCTCGGTCCGGTCACCAAGCTGCCGCTGCCGCGCTACGCCAGCCTGAAGACGGACCGGGTCAACCTGCGCGAGGGGCCCTCCAAGGACCATCGCACCCTGTGGGTGTTCCAGCGGGCGGGCCTGCCGGTGGAGATCATCGGTGAGTTCGAGACTTGGCGCCGGATCCGCGACTCGGAGGGCACCGAGGGCTGGGTGCTGCACTCGCTGCTGTCGGGCCGCCGCACCGCCCTCGTCACGGCCCCGAAGAACGACCGCAATGCGGTGCCGCTGCGGGCGAGCGCCGCCGACGACGCCCGCGACGAGGCGCGGCTGGAGGCCGGCGTGATCGGCAGCGTGAAGAGCTGCACGGGCACATGGTGCCGCCTCGTCGTTGCCCTGCCGGGCAAGCGCGGCGACGTGGACGGCTACATCCGGCAGAACCGCCTCTGGGGCGTCTACCCGAACGAGCGGGTGGAGTAGGCGCCCGGAACGCGAAAGGCCCGGGGATCAACCCGGGCCTCTCACCAGATCCGTATGTTCCGGCCGCTCAGCCCTGACGGCGCGCCCCAGCGCGGCGGCGCAGGCGGACGATGACCTCCACGCCCGCGATCTCCATGCCCTCGGGCGCCTCAGGCAGCGAATCGACGGTGATGCCGCAATCGGGCATGTCCATCACCTTGGCCTCGTCCTCGAGGTAGAAGTGGTGGTGCTCGGTCGGGTTGGTGTCGAAATAGGCCTTCGACCCGTCCAGCGCGAGCTGGCGCAGCAGGCCGGCCTCGGTGAACTGGTGCAGCGTGTTGTAGACGGTGGCCAGGGAGACCGGGACCTTCGCCCGCATGGCCTCGTCGTAGAGCATCTCGGCCGTGAGATGGCGGTCGCCGCGGCCGAAGAGCAGCCAGCCGAGCGAGAGGCGCTGGCGCGTGGGCCGCAGGCCCGCGCGGCGCAGGCGGTCGCGCAGGTCCGAGAGCGGGCAGCCGCGGCGGCCGGCGGCGGACATCTCCGCGGAGAGCGGGGCGGTCCGGCCGTTCAGGACGGCCTGCAGGGACGACAGCTCGGACATCGGCGGACGGGACGCTCTCTGGAATACCTGTAAATTTGAGCATGGATTATACGGAACCGCGACCGCAGCCGCAACCCGATCGGCCGTCAGCGCTCGCGGGTGAGGCGGCGGGCGAAATTTTGAAGGCGCCCGAGCCCGTGTTAACGAGGCGCCGAATGCCGGGCCCGCCCGCCGGGCCAGCGAGAGCCTCCGGCGGCGCTCCGAGCCGGCCGCCGCGGCCGAGCGACCACGTTCGATCAGGGAACCTAAACGCCCCCATGTCCTCCGACACCAACGCGCACCAGACCGCATCCGAGGCGAGAGCCCGCGCGTCGAGCTACACCTACGAGGATCTCCTGGCCTGCGGTCGCGGCGAGCTGTTTGGGGCGGGCAACGCCCAGCTGCCGCTGCCGCCGATGCTGATGTTCGACCGCATCACGGAGATCAGCAGCGAGGGCGGCGCCTACGGCAAGGGGCTGGTCCGGGCCGAGTTCGACATCCGCCCCGACCTCTGGTTCTTTCCCTGCCATTTCAAGGGCGACCCGGTGATGCCGGGTTGCCTCGGGCTCGATGCGCTCTGGCAGCTCGTGGGCTTCCATCTCGGGTGGCTCGGCGCGCCGGGCCGCGGCCGGGCGCTCGGCGTCGGCGAGGTGAAGTTCACCGATCAGGTGCTGCCCACCGTCAAGCAGGTGGTCTACGGCGTCGATCTCAAGCGCGTGCGCCAGGGCAAGCTGGTGCTCGGCATCGCCGACGGCTGGCTGGAGGCCGACGGCAAGCGCATCTACGAGGCCCAGGACCTGCGCGTCGCGCTGTTCCAGAGCTGATTTTTTCGCACCCGGGGGTGGCCGGCGGGAGCGGTCGGTGACCTCTGGCCGTTGCCCCGGCAGTTGCGATCAGGCGGGCTTCGTCCTAGCTGACCGAGAATGAGCGTGGCCCGTGGCTCACGGGCCGCCGCGGAGACAGTGTTCTACATGCGCCGTGTCGTCATCTCCGGGATGGGCATCGTCTCGTCCATCGGCAACAACACGCAGGAAGTCCTCGGCTCCCTGCGCGAGGCGCGCTCGGGCATCGCGCGCGACGAATCGCAGGCCGCCCACGGCTTCCGCTGCCAGGTCTCGGGTGCGCCGAGCCTCGACCCGGAGGGCGTGGTCGACCGGCGCGCCATGCGCTTCCACGGCGGCGGCACCGCCTGGAACCACGTCGCGATGGAGCAGGCGATCCGGGACGCGGGTCTCGATGCCGGCGACGTCTCGAACGACCGCACCGGCATCATCATGGGCTCGGGCGGCCCTTCGACCCGCGCCATCGTGGAATCGGCCGCCATCGCCACCGAGAAGGGGCCGAAGCGCGTTGGGCCCTTCGCGGTGCCGAAGGCGATGTGCTCGACGGCCTCCGCCACGCTCGCGACGTGGTTCAAGATCCGCGGCGTGAACTACTCGATCTCGTCCGCCTGCGCGACCTCGAACCACTGCATCGGCAACGCCGCCGAGATCATCCAGGCGGGCCGGCAGGACGTGATCTTCGCGGGCGGCTGCGAGGAGCTGGACTGGACCCTCTCGGTCCTGTTCGACGCCATGGGTGCCATGTCCTCGAAGTATAACGACACTCCGTCCCGGTCGTCGCGCGCCTACGATGCGGGCCGCGACGGCTTCGTGATCGCGGGCGGCGCGGGCGTTCTGGTGCTGGAGGAGTACGAGCACGCCAAGGCGCGCGGTGCCCGCATCTACGGAGAGGTCGCGGGCTACGGCGCGACCTCGGACGGGCACGACATGGTGGCCCCCTCCGGCGAGGGCGCGGTGCGCTGCATGAAGCAGGCGATCGCCGGCCTGAAGGGCGCGAAGATCGACTATATCAACCCGCACGCCACCTCGACGCCGGTCGGCGACGACAAGGAGATCGAGGCGATCCGCGAGGTCTTCGGCCGCGGAGAGGACTGCCCGCCGATCGCGGCGACGAAGTCGCTCACCGGCCACTCGCTGGGCGCCACCGGCGTGCAGGAGGCGATCTACGCGCTCCTGATGATGAACAACGGCTTCATCTGCGAGAGCGCCCATATCGACGAGCTCGACCCGGCCTTCGCCGACATGCCGATCCTGCGCGAGCGCCGGGACAACGCCCAGCTCGGCCACGTCCTGTCGAACTCCTTCGGCTTCGGCGGCACCAACGCGACGCTGGTGCTCAAGCACGTCGACGCCTGAGGGCCTGATCCGGGCCGCGACCTTTCGGCCACTGGCGGAATCCTGCTGGCCCGGAACGTTTCCGTTTCGTAAACGCTGTCTCCGCACTTCCGGCGGAGACAGCGCGTGGTCCCCTTCCTCATCGCCATCCTGGCCGGGCCCGTCTGTGCCGGCGCCGGCATGGTCTTCGTCCGCCAGCGCCTGATCGAGGCCGCCCGCGAGGAGACCCGCGGCTATTTCTGAGTGCGCCGCGGCGCCGGCCTTCCATCCCCAGGCGCCCTTACGGATAGTCCTGCCGCATTGGACAGCGCGACGACCGGCGCGCTATGGCTCGCCCCCAATTCGACGCCCCTTCCGGGGGCCTGACGGTACCAGGGACGAGCGGATCGCATGACGGCATTGATGGCGGGCAAGCGCGGCCTGATCATGGGCGTTGCCAACGATCACTCGATCGCCTGGGGCATCGCCCGGATGCTGCACCAGCACGGCGCCCGCCTCGCCTTCACCTACCAGGGCGAGGCGCTCGGCCGCCGGGTCGGACCGCTCGCCGCCAAGCTCGATTCCGACGTGGTGATCCCCTGCGACGTGGAGGACCTCGCCTCCGTGGACGCCGCCTTCGAGCGGCTGGACGCGGCCTTCGACGGCGGCCTCGACTTCGTCGTCCACGCGGTCGGCTTCTCCGACAAGGCGCAGCTCAAGGGCCGCTACGTCGACGTGACCACGCGCGACAACTTCGTGCGCACCATGACGATCTCGTGCTTCTCCTTCACGGAGATCGCCCAGCGGGCGGCGCGGCGCATGCGGAACGGTGGCTCCCTCCTCACGCTCACCTACGGCGGCTCGACCCGGGTCATGCCGAACTACAACGTGATGGGCGTGGCCAAGGCCGCGCTGGAGGCCTCGGTGCGCTACCTCGCCTCCGACCTCGGTCCGGACGGCATCCGGGTCAACGCGCTCTCGGCCGGCCCGATGCGCACGCTGGCCGGCGCCGGCATCGCGGACGCGCGCCTGATGTTCAACCACCAGAAGGCGCACGCGCCGCTGCGGCGCACGGTGAGCCTGGACGATGTCGGCGGCTCGGCCCTCTACCTGCTTTCCGACCTCTCGGGTGGCGTGACCGGCGAGGTCCACTTCGTGGATTCGGGCTACAACATCATCTCGATGCCGCGGCCCGACGTGCTCCAGGCCCAGGACGCGGCCGGCGTCGTCGGCGACGCCTGAGGCGCGCTCAGTCCGGGATCCGGCCGGGCGGCAGCAGGCCCGGCTCCGCCGCTGGTTCTACACGCTGGCGCCGCGCCCCGCGCACCACCCTGCGCTCGCGCCGCTCGGCGAGGTGGGGCGGGGGCGGAGCGGAGGGATAGTTCGACGCGAAGGGGTTCGGCGGCACGCCCTGCGCCCGCGCAATCGGTGCGGGCAGGCAGAGGGCGCAGATGGCGCCGGCCAGGAACGTGGCGGAGAGGAGGATGCGCATGCGCGCCTCCTGAGGCCTGAATCGTGACGCCAGTAGGGTGAGGCGCATGGAACCGCACCGGTTCGAGCAGGACGGCGAGGCCTACGAAGCCCGCTTCGAGCGCGTGGACGGGGGCTGGGTCGCCCATATCCGGCGCATCGCGGACGACGCCGTGCGCAGCCTCGCCTTCCCGGACGGTGTCGGCTACGCCGCCGACGATGTCCGCGGCTCGCTCGTCGCCGGCTGCGAGGCCGCGGCCATGCGCTTCGCGGAGCGCGTGCCGACCCGGCACTGAGGAACCGCCCCCGGATCTCCCGTGTTCGCGCTCAACAGTGACACGCGTCGAGGAGCATCCATGACCGAGGTGACCTACCACATTGTCGAGCACGACGGCGGCTTCGCCTACAAGGTCGGCGACGTGTTCTCCGAGACCTTTCCGAGCCGGGAGGAGGCCCTGCAGGCGGCTCAGGCCGCGGCGGCCGAGCAGCAGGTGCCGGGCTCGACCGAGGGCATCCGCTACCAGGACGGGGCGGGCGCCTGGCACGACGAGACCGCGCAGGGCAACGACCGCCCGGTGACGAAGGTCGAGGACTGACGGCGGTCCGGGGAGGCTTCGGAGGACGATGGCGCGTCGAAAGGCTCGGGCCGCCGAGGCCGAGGCCGAGGCCGCTCCGGCGGTGGGCGATCCGGTGGCCGAGTCCTCGGCAGAGGCGTCCTCCAAGGCCGCTCCAAAGGCTGCTCCGAGGAGCCTTCCCAAGGGCGCGCGGCGCACCACCCCCTCCGTCGAGACCCTGGCCGCCCTCGACCATGAGCGGCTGATCGGCCTCGTCCTCGACGAGACCCGGCGCAACCCGGCCTTCCGCAAGCTGGTGAGCGCCGCGCTCGCGGCCCGCCAGGGTCCGGACGCCGTGGCCAGGATCGTCGACCGGCGGCTCGCCGCCCTCGAGGGCGCGCGGGGCTACATCGACTGGCAGAAGCGCCGCGCCTTCGCCCTCGACCTCGACACCACCGTCTCGGTGATCCTGAACGAGTTGCGCCCGCTCGACGCGGAGGCCGCCCTGGAGCGGCTCCTGCGCTTTCTCGGCGGCGCGGATGACGTGTTCGCGCGCGTCGATGACGGGACTGGCACCGTGCAGGGCGTCTACGACCGTGCCGCCGAAGCGGCGGTCGAGATCGGCGCAGGACTGCCACCCGCGACGGCCGCCCGCTTCGCGAGCGCGCTGCTGCCGCGCGTGCTCGCCGACCCGACCGGCGCCCTCACCGTGCTCCTGCGCGGATTGATCGGGCGGCTCGACCCGGCGGCGCTGGCGCCGCTCGACGCCGAGGTGACCGGGCTGGCGGCGGAGACGGGGGCGCGGGCGGGCCGGCGCGAGACGGAGACGCTGCGCCGGCTGCAGCGGCGCCTGCTCCTGCGCCTGCGCCAGGACATCGCCGAGCGCCGCGGCGACATTGACGCCTTCATCGCCCTTGAGGTGGAGGCGGTGCCGGGCTCGCCCGACCGGGTCGACATCGCCACGCGCCTGCTCGGGGCGGATCGTCCGGCGGAGGCGCTCGACTGGCTGCGCCGGAAGACGCCCCAGCCGCTCACCCGCGCCGACCTGATCGCCGGCCTCGACGAGACGGCGATGGAGCGCGAGCGCGCGGTTCTGGAGATCCAGGCGCTCGACGCCCTCGGGCGGGGCGCGGAGGCGCAGGATCTGCGCTGGCGGGGCTTCGCGCAGCGGCTCGACGCCGATATGCTGCGGGCCTATCTCGCCAAGTTGCCGGATTTCGAGGACGACGAGGCCCTGCGGCGCGCCTTCGCGGTGGTCGAGGCCTTTCCCGATCCGCACCGAGCGCTGGGCTTCCTGGTGCGATGGCCGGACCTCGACCGGGCGGCCCGGCTGGTGACCGGGCGGCCCGAGATCTGGGCGGGCGAGCGCTACACCATCCTGGCGCCGGCCGCGGAGGCGTTGGCGCAAGCCCACCCGCTCGCCGCGACGATACTCTACCGGGCGCTCCTCGACGACATCCTGGCCCGTGGGCGCAGCCAAGCCTACACCCACGGCGCCGCCTACCTGCTGGAACTGGACCTGATCGCCGAGCGCGCCGATCTCGGCGGCCTGAAGCCGGACCCATCGGAGTACCGGGAGGGCCTGAAGCGGCGGCACGGGCGCAAGTACGGGTTCTGGGATCTGGTCGAGGGCGGCTGAGCCGCCGGCTCGGCACTCAGTCCTGCTCGATCGCGTCGACCCGGTCCGGGTAGAAGGCGAGGTGTCCGCGGATCGCCGCCACGGCCGGGAATGGGTCCTCGTAGCTCCAGACCGCGTCGCCGCGCTGCGCCTCCCCGACCTGCAGGTCGTAGTAGCGCGCATCGCCCTTGTAGGGGCAGTGGCTGCGCCGCGACGACGGCGTGAAGTGTTCCAGCCGCGCGTCGGCCCGCGGGATGTAGAGGACCGGCAGGTATCCGCCCTCCTGCAGGCTCAGCGCCGCGCGCGTCTCGGCCACGACCGCGCCGTTCAGCACCACCCGGATACGGCCCGGATGCGGCAGGATCGCGATCGGATGGTCGGGACCGGGCAGCTTCATCGCGGGCTCCTGTCGTCTGGATCTGGGATGGTCTCGGGGGTGATCTCCCGCGTGCCGAGCGCGTCGGCGAGCCGCGCCTGGGCGCTGCCCGGCCGCAGGGGCTTCTGCTGGCTCTCGTGCGGGGCCCAGCCGGAGAGCCAGAGCAGCTCGAAGGTGGCGCGCACCCGGCCGTCCGGGTCGGCGAAGCGGGCCGCGTAGATCTCGGCTGCCCGGAGCAGGGTGGCGCGGCGCAGGGGCGTGCGGCGGCGCTCGCTGAGCGCGTTGGTCAGCCCCATCGCCCGCAGGTCCCGCATCAGGCCGAACGGATCGGCGTAGCGCACGGTCAGCGTCTCGCTGTCGACCACCGGCAGGGCGAAGCCCGCCCGCTGCAGCAGGCCGCCGACCTCGCGCACCGCCGCGAACGGGGCGACGCGCGGGCTGATGCCCCCCTCCATCTCGCTCTCGGCCGCGCCGAAGCTCTGGCGCAACTCGGTCAGGCTCGCGCCGCCGAGCAGGCAGCCGAGGAACAGCCCGTCCGGCCTCAGGGCCCGCCGCAGTTGCACCAGGGCACCCGGCAGGTCGTTCACGCCCTGAAGGGCGAGCAGCGAGACCGCGAGATCGAGGCTGCCCACCGCCACGGGCAGCGCCTCCGGGTCGGCGACGGCGCCCGCGATGCCGGGCTCGGATGCTTCCGGCAGCGGCGCGAGACGCAGGATCCGGCCGCCGCCGAGGCGCCGGGCGAGGATCCGCGCCGCGGCCGGGGTCGGCGTGCCGAGATCGAGCGCGCTGGAGAAGCTCCGCAGGACCGTGCCTAGCCGGTCGTCGAGATCCTCCGCCGCGCGGGCGAGCAGGAAGTCGGCGTAGCCGCCTCCGCGGCCGTTCGCGCGCGCCCGGGCGAGGCGTCTGCGGGCAAGGGCTGTGTCGAAGAGGGGCGTGTCCATGCGCCGCCTAGATGGCGCCCGCCGGGCCCCAGCGCCAGCGCTCTCCGCCGCGCAGCGGGCATGGCTCGGGACGGACGCCTGCGCGCGGCCCTGCGCGGGCGCTTCACACCTGCGCGAGCCCGGAACGCCGGATTACGGCAGGCCGTTCTTCGTGCCACGACAGACAGGAGAACACCACGATGACGCGCATCCTCGTCGGCGCCCTCGCGCTCACGGCCCTTGCCTGGACCGGGGCCGCCGAGGCCAAGGGCTGCATCAAGGGCGCCGTGGTCGGCGGCGTCGCCGGCCATTATGCCGGCCATCACGGCCTCCTGGGGGCCGCCGCCGGCTGCGCGGTCGGTCGCCACCGCGCCAACAAACAGGCGCGCCAGGACAACGAGGCCGCGGGTCAGGCGCAGCCCGCCGGGCGCTGAGGCGAAACTGCGCGGTTGGGCTGCCGGTTTCCCCTTATCGGGGCCGGCAGCCGGCCCGCAGCAGGACATCCAGCACCGATGCGACTTTCCGCACGTCCGCCGTTCCTCCGCCTCCTCGCGGCCTCGGCCGCGCTCGCCGTCCTCCTCCCCGCTGCCGCCGACGCGCAGGGCGTCGGCTTCGCCACCGGCCTGCCCGGCCGCGACCCGGCGGGCGAGGACGCCATCGGCTGGGGCCCGGCCTACCGGCCCGAGACCAGCTTCTCGCAGCCGGGCACGCCGCCGACGCCCGGCGACTACGCGGGCGCCGCGTACAGGGCGCGCACCGGCCACGGCGTCTACGACCGGGTCCAGCGGGCGCCGCAGCCGCGCCGCTACCGGGATTGGTGAGCGGGTCTCAAGCGTCCTCCAGTTCCGGCGCGGCCGGCGCGACCGCGGCGGCGAACGGGTCCGGTCCGAGCAGATCCGCTGTCAGCGCATCGATGCGGGCGGAGATCCCGTCGCCTCGCAGCGCCTCGCGGATCGCCCGGCGCGCGCGCTGGAACGGCGTGCCCGGCTCGACCGGGACCGCGCCGGCTACCCGCTCGGCCTCGGCCGCGGCGGCGGCCAGATCCGCGTGGAGCCCGCTGCGCGCGTCGAAATGTGGGATCGGCAGGGTGAACATCAGCTTGTCGAAGTCGCGCTCGCCCTGCTCCCCGCGGGCCTGGAGCGGTGCGATGCGGGCGCGGACCGTCTCGCTGTTGAGGAGCGCGAGCAGGTAGAGGCCCTCCGCCTCCGTCTCGACCTCCGCCCAGTAGAGCTTGTGATCGATGATCGCCTGTCCGTCGCGCAGGAGGCATGCCGCCGGCTGCCGGCCCGCCTTCGAGAACACGACGCGCAAGGCCCGAATCGGGAACTGGCTGGTCAGGCCGTTGTGGAAGTTCCAGCGCTGGCCCAGCGTCATCCGGCCGGCGCTCGTACGCTGCCAGATGCCTTCCGCCCGCTCCATCCAGTCGGCGAGGCGGCCGAAGCCGCGATTGCCGGCCTGGTTTGCGTCGAGCACCTGGCCGGCCGCGTCCACCGGGACGATCCCCTCGAAGGGCCGCAGGGCGCGGAACGGCGCGATCGTCTCGCCGAGATGGACCGGCCGCAGGAAGCGGCCCTCCACCGCGCCCTCCAGGGCGTCGAGGGCGCGGTAGCGGGGATCCTCGAGGTTCGAGCGCCGGCTGCGCACGGCCGGCGCGGCCCGGCTGGCGCCGAGGCGGCCCCCATCGCGGCGCTCCACGAGGCAGAGCATCCGCGGCACCAGGGTCGCGCCCTGGCGGAACCGGTCCCGGTAGGGCGAGGCCGCCGCGAAGCCGACCGCGCGTGGCGCCTCCGCCAGGGCCGAGACGACGTGGCGGTCCGCCAGTTCCTCGGGCGCGTCCTTGAAGGGGAGGCGGCCCGCGAAGGCCGTGACCCGCGCGGGCGTCGGCCGTGCCCGCTCGGACACCTCGGCGAAGAGCACGCAGGTCGGCACCCGGAAGAGCGGGGCCACGGCCTGGTTGTCGAGCATCCAGGCCTCCGTGAAGGCGGCGCGCACGCCCTCCCAGTCACCAGTGCGGAAGGCGCGGTACTGGCCGCGGCTGAGGGCAGCCAACGGCAGCACCATGGCGAGCCGCCCGCCCCGGCGCCGCCGGTCAGCCGGCTTGGCGTAGAGCTCGGCGCAGCGCACGAGGAACAGGCCCGAGAGGTCGGTCTGCGTGACGAGGCGCGCCTCGTCCGGCCCGACCCAGACGCCGAGGCGCCGCGCCGTCTCGCGGAAGCGCTCCTGCATGTCCCGCGACATGAAGCGGTAGGAGAGCCAGGGCGGGTTGCCCAGCACCACGTCGACCCGCGCCCCG
This sequence comes from Methylobacterium radiodurans, assembly GCF_003173735.1. NCBI lineage: Bacteria > Pseudomonadati > Pseudomonadota > Alphaproteobacteria > Hyphomicrobiales > Methylobacteriaceae > Methylobacterium > Methylobacterium radiodurans. The sequence goes on from NZ_CP029551.1 coordinate 1,712,100, forward strand.
TCCGAGAGAGCGACCGGCCGGCTGAGGTTGCGCGCGATGAAGCCCCAGACATGGTCGCGGCCGGCCCGCCGCAGGCGGTCGTAGGTGAGGTAGGTCGCCCGCAGCGTGTCGCGGTGCTCGGCCGGCACCCCGAGTCCCGCGAGGCTGCCCAGGAAGGCGTCGGCCTCGCGCCCCGCCTCGCTGGCGTCGTGGAGGGCGGCCACGACCGCGTCGAACAGGGCGGGGTCGGCGCAGAGCGCTAGCGGGAAGCGCAGAACCGAGCCGCCGCTCCGCCGCGCGCCCGTCGGCGGCACCGCGATGACGAGATCCTGCTCCACCGCGTCGCGCCGGACGTTCCACTGCAGCGCGTCGCCGAGATAGACCGGCAGCGAGATGGCGTCCTCGCGCGCGAGCAGGGATTCGCCGAGCGCCAGCAGGTAGGTGACGCGGGCGAAGATCACCGCGACCGGATGCACGTCGAAGCCGGTGATCGCGGCACAGCAGGCGGCCGCCACCGCGCCTGCCGGCACGCCGGCCTCGGCGAGAGCCGCCCGCTTCAGCCGCACCGCGTGGAACAGGAAGCTGCCCGAGCCGCAGGCCGGGTCGAGGCAGCTCTGCGTCGCCGGGGCGTCGAGGGCGCGGCGCACCACCTTCCGGGCGAGCCAGTCGGGCGTGTAGTACTCGCCGAGGTCGTGGCGCTGCTCCGGGTCGATCAGCGATTCGTAGAGCACCTTCAGGAGATCGACGTCGACGCTGCCGAGGTCGAACCGGGCGGCGTGGCCGGCGAGGCTCGCGACGATCCCGGGGCCCTCCGGCGCGCCCAGGATCCAGCCGAAGAAATCCTCCTCGACGGCGCCATGCACTCCGGCATCCCGGAAGGCGCGCCCGTCGAGGAGATCCTCCGGCGAGCGCCCGTGGATGCGCATGGCCCCGGCCGCGATCGCCTTGGCGAGGATCACCAGATAGGTGTGCTGCAGCCAGAGGTCGTCGCCGCCCACCGCCTTGCCGTAGACGAAGCCGAGATGCCGCTCCCAGAGCTGGCGCTTGAGCGACGCCTCGGGATCGGCCGCCACCGCCGCCCAGGCGGTCCGCAGCAGGGCGTGGGTGCGGGCGAAGGCGACGCTGCGGCGGCCGAGCTCGTTCGTGATGCCCACCGCGTCGGCCGGCAGCCAATCGCGCACCGCGATCACGCCTTCGAGCCAAGCGGTGAGGTCGCGCGCCTCGGCGGGGCGCGCATCGCAGGCGCCGAGCGGCACGAGGGCGCCCGCCCGCATCTCATAGGCCACGAAACACGCCCCGTCGGTCGCGAGGCCAACATAGCGCTGCCCGGTCGCCGCCTCGCGCTCCGGCAGGTAGCGGGCGAGCTGCGCCTCGGCCGCCGCCGCCTCGCGGCGCAGGTCCGCCTTGATCTCGATGAGCGTGCGGCCGAGCAGCGCGTCCACCCGGCCGCGCACCTCGGGGAGCGCCCGCTCGAAGGCGATCTGCTCGCTGCGGGCGCCGAGCGCCCCGGTGAGCAGGCGGTGCAGCAGCGCCCGAACCTTCTCGTGACCGGGCCGGCGGGCGAGTTCGGCGACGACGGCATCGAGTTCGGCTTGGGTGATGGGCATCGGCTACCTCAGGTGCGTACAGGCAGCTAAATTCACTTGAGGTTATATTTCAAGGCCGAGTTCGGCGCCCTTCATACCTGAGGTTAAATATCTTGGCCGGCGGTAGCCCCTTGCCGCGCGAGCCGGTACAAGGGCGGCGAACACGCCCGGTTCACGGGCGGCCGGGGGGATCAGATGCAGAGTTTCGTCCGGGCCAAGCTGCATGGCATCCGGGTGACGGGGGCCGACCTCAACTATCACGGCTCGATCACCCTCGACGCCGACCTCTGCCGCGAGGCGGGACTCGACCCGCTCGAATTCGTCGAGATCTGGAACAAGATGTCGGGCGCGCGGATCAGCACCTACGTGCTGTACGGCCCGGCCGGCTCCGGCTGCTGCGTGCTGAACGGGGCGGCGGCGCGCACCTGCCAGGTTGGCGACGAGGTGATCATCGCCTCGGCAAGCTACGGCAGCGTGGACGACGTGATCAGTCACAAGCCGCGGGTGCTGATCTTCGGCGAAGGCAACCGGGTCGTGGACCGTGTGCTCTACGACGTGTTCCGCGACGAGGCGGGGCGCCTCGACATGCGGATCATCGAGGCGGACACGGGTGTGGAAGAGGCGCCGCGGGTGGCGACGCAGATCCGGGTGGTGTGAGGTTCGGAAGGCGCGTCGATCCTTCCCCGCGGAACAGGGTGATCGCCTGTGGGCAGCGTACCTCGCTATCAGGTCCCGTATCTTTGATCCGGAGAGGGCGCGCGGTGCAGTTTGGGTTCTTTGACGGGCCTTCCAACGCGCAGGGCCACCTGTCCTCTGCGATCATTCACTCGGACCGCGGGGTAGGATAGCGCGGCAACTTCGGTCGCCCAGGAATGCGTCAGAGCACCTGGATCGCCTCGCGCTCGATCGCGGGGCGCAGGTGAGGATGCAGGCCATCCCGCGTCGTCAGATCGACCGCCGATCCGAGATCGCGCGAGAGTCGGTCCTCGCGCGGATCAACTCCACGAAGCCGAAGCGCTCGCAATCGGGATCGACGAACACGTCGACATCGCTGCCGTCCCGCGCCTCGTCACGCGCCACCGAGCCGAAGAGCCAGAGGTGCTGGACGCCGGATCGGCGCAACTCAGCCTCGGAGGCGCGCAACCACGCAATGACATCGTCCCGGCGCATGAGCCCAGGCCTAGCATATCCGCGCCGCGTGGACGATCGGGCTCAATCGTCCATCTTCAGCGCGGCGATGAAAGCCTCCTGCGGGATCTCGACCCGGCCGAACTGGCGCATGCGCTTCTTGCCCTCCTTCTGCTTGTCGAGGAGCTTGCGCTTGCGCGAGATGTCGCCGCCGTAGCACTTGGCGGTCACGTCCTTCGAGAGCGCCCGGATGGTCTCGCGGGCGATGATCTTGCCGCCGATCGCCGCCTGGACGGGGATCTGGAACAGGTGGCGGGGGATCAGGTCCTTCAGCTTCTCGCACATCGCCCGGCCGCGGGATTCCGCCCGGGTGCGGTGGACCAGCATCGAGAGCGCGTCGACGGGTTCGGCGTTCACCAGGATCGACATCTTCACGAGGTCGCCCTCGCGGTAATCGGAGACGTGATAGTCGAACGAGGCGTAGCCCTTCGAGATCGACTTCAGGCGGTCGTAGAAGTCGAACACCACCTCGTTCAGCGGCAGGTCGTAGACGACCATGGCGCGCTTGCCCACGTAGTTGAGGTCGATCTGCACGCCGCGGCGGTCCTGGCAGAGCTTCAGCACGCCGCCGAGATACTCGTCGGGCGTGAGGATGGTGGCGCGGATCCAGGGCTCCTCGACCGTCTCGATCTTCATCGGGTCGGGCATGTCGGCCGGGTTGTGCAGCTCCCTGATCTCGCCGTCGCGCATGGCGAGGCGGTAGACCACGGAAGGCGCCGTCGAGATCAGGTCGAGGTTGAACTCGCGCTCCAGACGCTCCTGGATGATCTCGAGGTGGAGCAGGCCCAGGAAGCCGCAGCGGAAGCCGAAGCCAAGCGCGGCCGAGGTCTCCATCTCGTAGGAGAACGAGGCGTCGTTGAGCCGGAGCTTGCCCATGGCCGAGCGCAGGTTCTCGAACTCGGCGGCATCGACCGGGAAGAGGCCGCAGAAGACGACCGCCTGGACCTCCTTGAAGCCCGGCATCATCTCGGTGGTCTGGCGCTTGTCCTCCGTGATCGTGTCGCCGACGCGGGTGTCGGCCACCTCCTTGATCGAGGCGGTGAGGAAGCCGACCTCGCCGGGGCCGAGTTCGCCGATATCGGCCATCTTCGGGCGGAACACGCCGATCCGGTCGACGCCGTAGACGGCGTCCGCGCCCATCATCCGGATGGTCATGCCCTTCTTGAGCACGCCGTCCACGATGCGCACCAGCACCACGACGCCGAGATAGACGTCGTACCAGGAATCGACCAGCAGCGCCTTGAGCGGCGCGCTCCGGTCGCCCTTCGGCGGGGGCAGACGCTTGACGATCGCCTCCAGCACCGCCTCGATGTTGAGGCCTGTCTTGGCCGAGATCGGCACGGCGTCGGAGGCGTCCAGCCCGATCACCTCCTCGATCTGCTCCTTGACCCGGTCGGGCTCAGCGGCCGGCAGGTCGACCTTGTTGAGGACCGGCACGATCTCGTGGTTGGCGTCGAGCGCCTGGTAGACGTTGGCGAGCGTCTGCGCCTCGACGCCCTGGGAGGCGTCCACCACCAGGAGCGAGCCCTCGCAGGCGGCGAGCGAGCGCGACACCTCGTAGGCGAAATCGACGTGGCCGGGCGTGTCCATCAGGTTGAGGACGTAGTCCCGGCCGTCCTCGGCCTTGTACTCCAGCCGGACGGTGTTGGCCTTGATGGTGATGCCGCGCTCGCGCTCGATGTCCATCGAGTCGAGCATCTGCTCGCCCATGTCGCGGAGCGCCACGGTGCCGGTGGCCTGGATCAGCCGGTCGGCGAGCGTGGATTTGCCGTGGTCGATATGCGCCACGATCGAGAAGTTGCGGATGTTGTCGATCGGCGCAGCGGTCATCGGCGGAGGTCTCCGGCGCGCGGCGGCGCAGCCCGGGGGCGGCCGCTCCGCGCCGTGTCAGGGACGGAAATCTCGATCTGTGAGGCGCGGGATAGCAGGGGGGCGTAGCCGCGCCAAGCGTCGCGCCGGACGCAGGGGCGGAAACCCGGTCCCTGAACGCGCGCGGGCGCGGGCGGCTCCGGAGGCCGCCCGCGCCCGAGGAACGTCAAGCCCTGGATGAGGCCGCGCTCAGCGTCCGCGATCGCGGATCAGGCGCTCGATCTCGGCCTCGCCGTGGGCGCGGGCCTTCGCCTCGGTCGGGTGCTTGCGGTCGGAGCGCTGGTGGAGCTTGCCGTTCTTGCGGATGCTCCACTGGAACAGGCTGCCGGACTCGCCGACCGGTTCGACGTCGAGGCTGAAGGGGTAGGTGTCGGTCTGGATGTCGCTCATCCGCCCTATATGGTGCGCCGCATCGTCGTTGCCAGGGCACGAAACCGCTGCCGAAGCGTTCAGAGCGCGCCCGCGCCCTCTTGCGCGCCCGCGCCACCTTGCGCGCCCTCTTGCGCATCCCCCTGCGCCCGCGCCTGGGCGGCCATCGCCACGAGCGCCTTGCGCAAGCCTCCCATGTCGGAGATCCGCTCCGGATAGGTCACCCGGACCGCGCGCTCGCCCGCCACGAGGTCCATCCCCTCCGGGTCGAGGCCCGTGAGCTGCCAGCGCCCCTCGCCCCCGCCGGCCCCGGCGGCGTAGAGCGCGAGCGCGTCGGCGTGGTCGGCATTCATGTGCTCCACCGCCCCGCGCTCGCCCGCGACGACGCCCTCGGCGCCGCCGAGATCGAGGAGCAGCTCGTCCCGCGTCAGGGTCGCGGCCTTGGCGAAGCCGCCGTTGAGGTGGCCGGCGGTCGGGTCGAGGGTGAAGAACCCGAAATCGGGGAAGTCCGCGTAGAGCTTCGCCTTCGGGTGCCGGGCGAGGAAGCGCTCGCGCACGCGCGGATCCTGCGAGGGCACCGCCCGGCCCACCACCGTGAGGCGGGGATGGGCCAACGGATCGCCCTTGCCGCCGCCCGAGAAGAGCAGCGAGCAGCGCGGCTCGGCGAGCAGGTTGCGGGTGTGGGCCGAGAGGCGCGACAGCAGCAGCAAGGGCGTGCCGTCCGCGTCGGTCGCCATCGTCACCAGCGAGGCGAAGGGCGTGCCGTCCGGCTCCAGCGTGGCGAGCGCGCCCGAGCGGACGGTGCGCAGGAGGTCGCGCGCCAGCCCCACCGCGTCGAATCCCGCCTCCGCCGCCGGCAGCGGCCGCGCCGGCCCGCGCTTCTCGCCGCCGCCCTGATCCGTCCCGCCCATCGTGCCTCCGCTCGCCGTCTCGCCGGACACGCCCGTTTCGGGGATCCTGCTCCGATCATAGGCTTTCCGGCCGGCCGGGCGAGGGCGACATCGGCCCGCGGGCTTTTTGCCCCGACCGCGTCGGATACGGCCAAGCTACGCCCGGCGCTCGCTTTTTTCAAAGCTTCATACTAAAGCACCTGACCCTTCTGCGCGAAGCGGTGCCGGGAAGCCGCCCCTCCCGACCGCCTCGCGTCACCGCCTGCCCCGGACCGGGGCCGGACTCGGGCCGCTTGCCCTGAGCCCTGCCGCCGCCGTTTCAGTCAGGGAACGCGCATGCCGACCATCGCCCTCGTCGACGACGACCGCAACATCCTCACCTCCGTGTCGATCGCCCTGGAGACCGAAGGATACCGGATCCAGACCTACACGGACGGCGCCTCGGCGCTCGACGGGCTGCGGCACTCGCCGCCGGATCTGGCCATCTTCGACATCAAGATGCCGCGCATGGACGGGATGGAGCTTCTCAGGCGCCTGCGGCAGAAATCGGACCTTCCGGTGATCTTTCTGACGTCCAAGGACGAGGAGATCGACGAGCTGTTCGGCCTGAAGATGGGCGCGGACGACTTCATCCATAAGCCGTTCTCGCAGCGCCTGCTGGTCGAGCGCGTGAAGGCCGTGCTGCGCCGCTTCGCCCCGAAGGACGGCCCGGGCGCGCCGCCCCGCGAGGCGGATGCCGCCGCCCGCTCCCTGGAGCGCGGCGCCCTGATGATGGACCCGGAGCGCCACACCTGCACCTGGAAGGGCGAGCCGGTGACGCTGACCGTGACCGAGTTCCTGATCCTGCAGGCCCTGGCCCACCGCCCCGGCGTCGTGAAGAGCCGCAACGCCCTGATGGACGCGGCCTACGACGATCAGGTCTACGTGGACGACCGCACCATCGACAGCCACATCAAGCGGCTGCGCAAGAAGTTCAAGGTGACGGACACGAACTTCGACATGATCGAGACTCTGTACGGGGTCGGCTACCGCTTCAAGGAAGGCTGAGGCGCGGGCTCCCGAGACGATCCCCCCGAAGTCCGAAGACGTCCCGAGCCGTGCCGCCCGCAACCTCCGAAGATTCCGCTCCGCGCCGCTCCCTTCTCGGCCGGCCGCTGCCCACGCCCTTCGGCTGGCCGCGCGCCCTCTGGGACGGGATCGGCCAGCGCGCGGCCTCCAGCCTGACGCGCCGCATCGTCGTGCTCAACCTCGTCGGGCTGATCGCGCTGCTCGTCGGCTTCCTCTACCTGAACCAGTTCCGCCAGGGGCTGATCCAGGCGCGCGTCCAGAGCCTCGCGATCCAGGGCGAGATCATCGCGAGCGCCATCGCTTCCTCGGCTTCCGTCGACACGGACACGATCCGGGTCGATCCGGACAAGCTGCTGCAGGATCAGGCTGGCGAGGCGCCCGAGGAGGAATCCGCCCCGCTCGCCTTCTCGCTGAATCCCGAGCGGGTCGCGCCGCTCCTCTCCCGCCTCGTCACGCCCACCGGCAACCGGGCCCGGGTCTACGACCGCGAGGGCGGCCTCCTCTTCGACACCCGCTCGCTGTTCAGCCGCGAGGGGCGAGGCGATCCGGTGCCCCAGCACCAGCCGAACGTGCTGGAGCGGGCGGTATCCTGGGTCCACGCCCAGCTGTCGTCCCTGCTTGGCGGGCGCCGGAAGGCAGCCGAGGAGGTGGGACCCGCCAACGGCCACTCCCTGCGCGAGGTCCAGACGGCGCTCTCCGGCGCCCGCGGCTCGCTGGTCCGCCGCAACGCGGTCGGCGAGACCACGGTCTCGGTCGCGGTGCCGATCCACAAGGGCGGCCAGGTCCGCGGCGCGCTCCTGATCTCGACGCAGGGCGACGCGATCGACCGCGTCATCGCCTCCGAGCGCTTCGGCCTGTTCCAGGTCTTCATCGTGGCCGCCTTGGTGATGGTGGTGCTCTCGATCCTGCTCGCCGGCGCCATCGCGGGGCCGGTGCGGCGCCTCGCCGAGGCCGCCGAGAAGGTGCGGATGGGCATCAAGACCCGCGAGGAGATCCCCGATTTCACCGACCGCACCGACGAGATCGGCCACCTCTCGGGCGCGCTTCGCGACATGACCCAGGCGCTCTACCGGCGCATCGACGCGATCGAGAGTTTTGCCGCCGACGTCAGCCACGAACTGAAGAACCCGCTGACCTCGCTGCGCAGCGCCGTCGAGACCCTGCCGCTGGCGAAGACCGACGATTCGCGCTCGCGGCTGATGGCGATCATCCAGCACGACGTGAAGCGGCTCGACCGCCTGATCAGCGACATCGCCGACGCCTCGCGCCTCGACGCGGAGCTGGCGCGGGCCGAGGCGCGGCGGGTCGACATGCGCAAGCTCCTGACCACCGTGATCTCGGTCGCCAACGAGCGGCGGCGCCCGAAGGATTGCCTGATCCAGCTCGACATCGAGAAGCCGCCGGGCGGCGACGAGACCCCCTTCGCCATCATCGGCCACGACAGCCGCCTGGGGCAGGTGGTCAACAACCTGATCGACAACGCCCGCTCGTTCTCGCCCTCCGACGCCAAGGTCCGGGTGGCGCTCCGGCGGGTGCGCGGCGAGGTCGAGATGATCTGCGAGGACGAGGGGCCGGGCATCCCCGAGCACGCCCTGGAGCGGATCTTCGAGCGCTTCTACACGGACCGCCCGGAGCAGGGCTTCGGCCAGAATTCGGGTCTCGGCCTCTCGATCTCGCGCCAGATCGTGCAGGCGCATCGCGGTACCATCCGGGCGGAGAACCGCCCCGGCCCGGCCAACGAGGACGGCGAGCCGACCGTGCGCGGCGCCCGCTTCATCGTGCGCCTGCCGGCCGCGCCCCGGCAGCTCGCCGCCTGAGCCGGTGACGGCCGCGCGCCTCACCCTCCACGCCGCCTGCGTGGTCCTGGGCGAGGCGGGCGTGCTGATCCGGGGCGAAGCGGGCGCCGGCAAGTCGAGCCTCGCGCTGGCGCTGCTCGACCGGGCCGGGCTCTCGGGGCGCTTCGCCGCCCTCGTTGCCGACGACCGCGTGCGGCTGGAGCGGCATCACGATCGCCTCGTCGGCCGCGCGCACCCGCGCCTTGCGGGGCTGATCGAGGTGCGGGGCCTCGGCATCCTCGCGGTCGCCGATCTCGGCCACGAGGCGCTGCCGGCCTGCGTGCCGCGGCTCGTGGTCGATCTCGTCCCCGCCGGCCCACGCCTGCCGGAGGCGGGGCCCGAGCCGGCCCGCATCCTCGGCCTCGACCTGCCGCGGCTCGTCGTGGACCGGGACTTGCGTGATTCGGGTCTCGCCCCCGTGCTGGTACTTGCGGCGCTCTTCGCAGGCGCGGCGGGGCGTCCGGGCGTTGCTTCGCAGCCGCACAGCGCGACCGAGCGCGCGCTTTAGAGCGGGGGGCGTAGCGCGTTCGTGACGGTCGTGGCATGATGATGACGCTGTTTTGAGCAAAACGTCGCGACTGCCTTGTGTCAGGGGTGTGCGATGCACAACATGGCGGCTCGGTTCACAGGACGTCGGAACGTGCGTCGATGATTGGCATGGTGCTCGTCACCCACGGTTTGCTCGCGACCGAGTTCAAGGCCGCGCTCGAGCACGTGGTCGGCCCGCAGAAGCAGATCGAGACCATCACGATCGGCCCCGACGACGACATGGAGCTGCGCCGTCGGGACATCATGTCGGCAGTCTGCCGGGTCGATACCGGCACCGGCGTGGTGGTGCTCACCGACATGTTCGGGGGCACACCCTCGAACCTCGCGCTCTCGTGCATGAACGGCGGAACCGTCGAGGTGGTCGCCGGGATCAACCTGCCGATGCTGATCAAGCTCGCCAGCGTGCGCGAGGAGGAATCACTCGGCGACGCGGTGCTCCATGCCCAGGAGGCGGGCCGCAAGTACATCAACGTCGCCTCCCGGGTGCTCGCCGGGAAATGACGCCGACGTGGCGATGCGTGACGCGTCCGTGATTCGGGCCGGCCGATCCGGACTTCCGTCCTCTCTCCGAAACGGCTAGGCACGGATCAGGACGGTCCCGAGCCGTCGCCCGCGCGGAACCGAGAGCGCCCCGTGCCGATCGACGACCTCTACGAGACGGACGACAACCCGCCGGTGCCGGAGGGCGGGTTCCTGCGCACGCTGCCGATCATCAACCGGCGCGGTCTGCACGCCCGGGCCTCGGCCAAGTTCGTGCAGACGGTGGAGCGCTTCGGCGCCGCCGTGACGGTGACCCGGGCCGGCGAGACGGTGGGCGGGCGCTCGATCATGGGCCTGCTGACGCTCGGCGCCGCCCAGGGCACCTCGGTCGCGGTCACCGCCGTCGGCGCGGATGCCGAGGCCTGTCTCGATGCCATCGAGGCGCTGCTCGCCAACCGCTTCGGCGAGGACGAGTAGGCGCGCGGCTCGTTTCGACGGGAGGGTGCCACGCGCGGACGCTGTCCGGCTCCGGAACAGTGAGCCCTCGCTTGCTCCGGGTCTCCGCAACGGAAGGTTAAGGTTACCGTCTTAGATCTGTTTGCATTGTTCCGTATCCCGGCGGTTCGACCGCCCCGAGGATCACTGCGATGCGTAACCGATCCCTGGCAATGCTGGCGTTCCTTGGCCTGACGGCCGTCGATGCACGAGCCGCGGACCTCGGATACGATTACCTGCGCGGCGCCGAATACGACGAGCCGGCCATCGTGACCACGCAGCTGATCGACTGGAGCGGCGTCTATGCCGGCGGCCATGTGGGCTGGAGCACCACGAATTTCGGCTTCAAGAACGCGGGCCGGACAGAGATTGCCCATATCCTCCGGCAGACGCTGGTCGAGAAGGAGTTCGGCGTCTCAACCTGGAACAAGCTGAACGACAAGCGTCGAAGTGGTCTCTCCTACGGCGCATTCGGCGGCTACAATGTGCAGTACGGAGATGTCGTCTTCGGCTTGGAAGGTGATTACACCAGTATCAACCAGAAGGCGTATTCTGAGGATGCGGTGTCCCGCTACATGCAGGGATCGACTGGGCGTTACTACTCTGTGGCCGCACATACCTTGTCGCGTGCATCGCTCGTCGAATACGGCACCGTGCGCGCACGTCTGGGCTACGCCTTCGGTCCTCTCCTGCCGTTCGTGACAGGCGGTCTAGCTGTCGGCCGTGCGGTCATCGGCAACGCCGTCGATGTGACCAGCTTGGAGTACAGCGCGATTCCGACACCCACCTCGGTTCCCGTAGGCGGCAGCGGCTACCAGTCGACCGCCTCCCTGAAGGAGAAGTTCGCGGTCGGCGCGGCACTGGGTGCCGGCATCGACTACGCCATCACTTCGAACATCTTCCTGCGGGCCGAGTACCAGTACATCCTGTTCAGCAAGTTCGGCGACCACCTGATGAACGTGAACACCGTCCGCAGCGCGCTCGCGGTGAAGTTCTGAACCTGCGGAGCCGCGCGATGAACGCTCGTCACACAATCTGCCCGACGCTCGGCACTCTCGCCCTCGGCGTCGCGTTGCTCACCGCGCCTCGGCCGGTCCTGGCCGAGGGCTACGGGGTTCCGCCGCGCCCCTGCGCGCCCGCGCCGTGCCGCCGTCCCCCTCCGCCGCCCGGGCTCCGTTACGGACCGCCGCCCGCAATCGTCAGCGGCTACCTGCCGCGCAACAACAACCTGCCGATGTACAACGAGCCCCCGGCTCGCCCGCCCTCCTGGTAAGGCGCGTCAGCTCTCCAGCTCGCTGTCCCAGTACAGGTAGTCGAGCCAGGTGTGATGGTACTGCCGGTGGTCGAATTCGGGCTGGCGGTGGTGCAGCTCGTACCGGGTCGGGCGCCGGGGCTCGTTGAGGAGCGGCATCGCGGCCTCGTCCGGGGTGCGGTTCGCCTTGCGCAGGTTGCAGGGACTGCAGGCCGCGACGACGTTCTCCCAGCTCGACAGGCCGCCGCGGGAGCGGGGCACCACGTGGTCGAAGGTCAGGCCGCCTGACGGCAGGCGCAGGCCGCAATACTGACAGCTGAAGCCGTCGCGCAGGTAGATGTTGTAGCGCGTGAAGGCGGGGCTGCGCGCCAGCGTGACGTAGTTCTTGAGGGCGACGACGCTCGGCACCCGCAGCGCGCGGCTCGGCGAGCGCGCCTCGACGTCGTAGCTCGCCACCAGGGTCACCCGGTCGAGGAACAGGGCGGTGAAGGCGTCCTTCCAGGACCAGAGCGAGAGCGGATTGTAGGAGAGCGGCCGGTAATCCGCGTTCAGCACGAGGGTCTGCAGGTCCATCATCGGCACCACGCTTCGAACGGTGGCCCGGCAGCGCGTTGCGCGGGCCAGATGCGGCGCGCAGCCTCCGGGCGGGGAACGACGGGATCGGATGTGTCGCGGCCCACTCTGACGTGCGCGTGACAGGCACGCGCCGCCGCCGTGCGGGAGAGCCGCGGACATTGGGGTATAGGAAGGGCCGGCGGGCGCCCGAGGGCACCCGAGGGGGCGGATACGACCGCCGCTTGGCGGGGCGCCGGCGGCTCGCCGCCCGGCCGCGCCCCTTCGCGTGGTGACGAAAAGGCCCTGTCCATCGGTGCTTAGTCTAATATCACGGTGACAGGGTTGTGAAGCCGCGTTCGCGAAACCTGGGGACGCACCCACAGGCGAGCGCATTCTCGATCCTGACGGGCAAGGCCGAACCGGCCGCGCCGCCCCGGGTGGGCATCCGCCGCCTTTCGCACTATGACAGGCGCCGGTCCGCCGCTGAGGCGGGCCCAAAGTTCCGGGTGCCGAGTCGCGCCCGCGAGGCGGCGCCGGGGAGGGCGCCGCGCCCCCGCACACCGCCGATGTCCCCGCCGGCCGCGCCGCCCGTGGCGATCGGCCTGCTCCGCAGAAGGATGCCCCGGAAGGATGCTGATGAGCCGACGTCCGAGCCGCCCCCCGAGCCGAGGCCTGCCCCCGCGCGGCCCGTCCGAGACGCGCCGCGGACCGCGCATAGCCCTTCTGACGCTGCTAGCGGCCCTCATCGCCATCCCCGCGGCGCTCGCCCAGCCGCCCGCGGCCCAGCAAGCGCCCGCGGCTCAGCAAGCGCCCGCGGCCCAGCCACCGGCGGCCCAGCAGACGCCCGCGGCCCAGCAGCCCGCGCCCGCCGCCGAGCCGGCCCCGAAGCCCAAGCCGGCGCCCGAGCTGTCCGAGCAGGCCAAACAGGTCAAGGCCAAGCTCGATGAGGCCAAGGACGTGCTGGACCGGCGCGAGAAGGAGCTCGGCAAGACCGACGTCTCGGCCACCGAACTCGCTGCGATCCGCGAATCCGTCGCGCCGATCGTCGACGAGATGCGCACGCTCGTCTCTCAGATCGACGCGCCGCTCGTCTCCGCGCGCGAGCGCCTCAACCAGCTCGGTCCCAAGCCCAAGGACGCGCCCGAGAGCCCCGAAGTCGTGGAGGAGCGGGCCGAGCGCGAGGCGGCGGTGGCGCGCATCGACGAGTTCCAGCGCCTCGCCCGCGCGACGCTCGTCCAGGGCGACCAGATCATCGACCGGGTCTCGAACAAGCGCCGCGCCTCCTTCACCAAGGGGCTGTTCGAGCGCTCGCTGTCGCTGCTGAGCCCGAACCTGTGGACCCGCGTCGCCGCCGACATCCCGCGCGACACCCGCTCGCTCCAGAGCGCGCTCTCCGATATCGGCCTCCTCTTCTCGCGCAACGGCACGATCTGGAACCTGCTGCTGCTCGGCCTCGCCTTCGGCATCTCGGCGGCGCTCTATCTCGGGCGCCGCAACATCGCGCCGCGGCTCGGGCGGCGGGATGCCGCCCGCACCGATCCGACCCGGCGCGAGACCCTGCTGGGCGCCTGGCGGGTGATCCTCGTCGGCACCCTGCCGGCGGTGGCGGGCAGCTACGCGATCTACTACGCGCTCGACGCCACCGACCTCCTGCCCTCGCGCCTGCTGCCCTTCGCGGGCGCGGTGCTCGGCGGGCTCGCCTTCATCGCCTTCGTGGAGGCGCTGTGCGAGGGCCTGCTCGCGCCCGACAAGCCGGCTTGGCGGCCTGCCCCCGTGAGCGACGCGGCGGCCACCCGCGTGAAGCGGCTGGCGGTCGGCATCGCCACGGTGATCACCGTGGTCAAGGCGATCGAGGCGCTCAACACCGGCATCTCGGCGGCGCTCCCGATCTCGATCGCCACCCGCGGCATCGGCGCGCTCGCCATGGCGGCCATGCTGGCGATCGGCCTGCACCGCTTCGCCGACCGCGAGGAGGAGGAGGAGGCCTGCTTCGGCCCCTACGTGCCGACCAAGACCACGACCGGCATCGGCGGCCCGGCCCGCCTGCTCGGCTGGGCGTCGGTGATCGTGATCGTCGGCGCGGCGCTCAGCGGCTACGTCGCCTTCGCGAGCTTCCTGATCGACCAGCTCGTCTGGAGCGCCTCCCTCCTCGTCCTGCTCTACCTCATGGTGCAGAGCATCGACTCGTTCGTGGGCGGCACGCTCTCCGACGACACCCGCTTCGCGACCGCGCTCCAGGCCAATACGGGCCTGCGCAAGCGCTCGCTCAACCAGATCGCGGTTCTGACGACCGGCGCGGCGCGGGTGGTGCTCTACCTGCTGGTCGCGCTGCTGGCGCTCGCGCCCTGGGGCCTCGATTCCACCGACATCGTCTCCTCGGTGCGCTCGGCCTTCTTCGGCTTCAAGGTCGGCGACGTCACGATCTCGCTCTCCACCATCACCTTCGCCATCGGCATCATGGTGGTGGGCGTCGCGATCACGCGGGGCATCCAGCGCTGGCTGGAGAACACCTACCTGCCGGCGACCGACCTCGACGCGGGCCTGCGCAACTCGATCTCGACGGTGTCGGGCTATTGCGGCTTCCTGCTCGCGCTCGCCATCGCCTTCTCGTATCTGGGCCTCAGCCTGGAAAAGCTGACGATCGTGGCCGGCGCGCTCTCGGTCGGTATCGGTTTCGGCCTGCAATCGATCGTCAACAACTTCGTCTCCGGCCTGCTGCTGCTCTGGGAGCGCCCGATCCGCGTCGGCGACCAGGTTCTGATCGGCGACAGCGAGGGCATCGTGAAGCGCATCTCGGTGCGCTCCACCGAGATCCAGACCTTCGACCGCTCGGCCGTGATCGTGCCGAACTCGAACCTCATCTCGGGCATCGTGAAGAACCGGGTGCGCGGCGACCGGGTCGGGCGCACCTCGATCACGGTGAGCATCCCGCGCGCCCTCGACCCGGTGCGGGCGGCCGAGCTGATGATCGAGACCGCCGCCGCGCTGCCCGAGGTGCTGAAGGACCCGGCGCCCCGGGTGGTGTTCCGCAAGATCGGCGACGCCAACCTCGATTTCGAGCTGATCGTGATGATCGTCGACGTCTCGCTCTCCCTGAAGGTGACGAACGACTTGAACTTTGCGGTCTTCAAGACCTTATCGGAGGCCGGATTCATCCCGATCGCCGGTCCGCCCTCAAGCTTCGTCACGGTGCAGGGCCTCGACGGGATGCAGACCGCGATGTCGGAGATCGCGAGCCGGTTCGGGCAGGGCGGTCCGCGCAAGGATGCCGCCCAGGATGGCGCGGCCAAGCGCGAGGCGGCCGAGTAGGCGGGGTCGGGAGGTCTAGGGGTGCGGGGGATCGGTCTATTCGGGGGCATCTGCGCCGCGGCGCTGCTCGGGGGCTGCGCGGGCGATACCGGCGCGCCGGTCGCGGCCGTGCCGACCCTCTACCTGCCGCTCGCCAGCACCGCCGCGCAGGTGGACGCGGCGGCGGCGCGGGACATGATCTCGGCCTACCGGCGCAACCGCGGCGAGAAGCCCCTGGTGATCGACCCGGAATTGCAGCGCCTGGCCGAGGCTGAGGCCGCCGCGATGGCGCTGGCCGACCGGCCGAGCAAGGCCCAGACCGTGAAGACCGCGGTCACGCGCCTCGGCTACGACCAGGCCAACGCCAACCTGTCGGCGGGATACCACACGCTGGCCGAGGCCTTCTCGGGCTGGCGCGACAGCCCGCCCCATAACGCCGTGATGCTGGACCCAGCCGCGACCCGGATGGGCATCGCCACGGCCTTCGCGCCGGGCTCGAAATACAAGGTCTACTGGGCGTTGCTCACGGCCAAGTAGCCGGGCAAGTAGCAGTCCAAGTAGCGGTCCAAGTAGCCGGGCGGGTCGCCAGCCGAGCCGGGGGAGGGGACGATGCGGTGCGCGGTGCGGTTCCTGCTGACGCTGCTCCTTCTCGCGGGCGCGGCCCGGGCCGGGGAACTGCGCCTCAGCCTCGGCACCGCGACGCCCGGCGGCGGTTTCCCGGCCTACGCGGAGGCGCTGGTCGGCGCCATGCGGACGGTCGATCCCGGCCTCGTGATCGAGACGCGCCCGACCGGCGGCTCGGTCGAGAACCTCGACCTCCTGCGCCGCGGCGCGCTCGACCTCGCGCTGGTGCAGGGGGCCTACGCCTATCCGGCGCTCGCGGGCAGCGACACTCCGCGGCTCGGCGTCATCGCCGCGATGTACCCGACCCCCGGCCTCTTCGTGCTCCCGCCCGGCAGCCCCGTGCGGCAGGTGGCGGACCTGCGCGGGCGCCCCGTCGCGCTCGGCACGCGGGATTCGGGCCTGACCGCCATGGGCCGGGCGGTGCTCGTGGCCTCGGGCCTTGACCCCGAGCGGGATGTCGAGCCCGTCCTCCTGGCCCGGGCGGGCGACGGGCCGGACCTCGTGCGCGCCGGAAAGGTTGCCGCTCTCTGGGGCGGCGGCCTGCGCTGGCCGGGTTTCATGGCGCTTGCCGGGGATCCGGGCGGCGCCCGCTTCCTCGCGCCTACACCCGAGGCGGTCGCCCGGCTCGTGGCCGAGCAGCCGGAGCTGCGCCGGATGCGCGTGCCGGCCGGGACCTTCCCGGGACAGGCTGAGCCGATCGACACGGTGGGCTCCTGGAGCCTGATCCTCGGCCGCGCGGACCTGCCGCCGGAGGCGGCCGAGCGCGTCGTCCGGGCGATGGACGGCGCGCGCGACGTACTCGCGCGGGCAACCGGCCAGGGCACGGGCAGCGACCCGCGCAACCTCGCCGAGGCGGTGCCGCCGGCCTGGCTCAATCCCGGGACAAGGCGGGCGCTCGCGGACCTCGCGCGGACACCCTAGTCCGCTTCGGGATCGTGCCCGAGCGATCGCGAAAGCTCTCGGCGAGGATCCGCTCGGCGACCCGCGCGCGGGTGTGGTGGGCCAGCACGCGCGCCTGTGCGGCCGCGGCCATCCGCTCCAGGCGGGGCTTGTCCACCAGCAGCGCCGGGATCGCGCCGAGCAGTGCGCCGGGTCCGGGCTCGTAGTGGAAGCAGTGGACCCCGTGCCGCAGCGGCAGCGCGCGCGGGTAGGCCGGCCGGCTGGTCAGCGCGACGAAGCTGGCAAAGTCCGCCTCGTAGTGCCGGTAGCAATCCCAGCCGAAACCGTCGGGCGAGACCACCAGCCAGGCGCGGGCGATCGCCTCCAGGTAGGCGGGGTAGGGCAGGGGATCGTCCGGCAGGTGGATCCGGTAGCCGGCCGCCTGCAGCACGCAGAGATCCTGCATCGCCCAGCGCCGGGCCGCGTTGCAGAGCCAGCCGGCGAAGAACACGTCGGTGTCCTTGATGAAGGCGGCGGGCCGGCGCGCTGCCTCGGGGATGAACAGGCCGGTCGGCCGCAGCCACGGGTCGCGCCCGGCCTGCGGCAGCTCCAACTCGCGCTTGAAATAGGCCGCGCGGGTGTCGCTGATGTCGAGGATGACGCAGCGCGTCCGCCCCAGCACGAGACGGCCGAGCGCCCCAACCAGGCGCGGCCGGCGGCTTCCGGGGAGCAGGGCCGCCTTCAGGAGGAGCTTGGCGCGGGATTGCCGGTCGGTATGGCCCGGATGCAGGGCCGCCACCACGACGAGATAGAAGCGTCGCAGAAGGAGCCGCAGCAGGACCCGGGCGGCGGTGCGCGCGCCGAGTGCCTCGGGCGTCTGCGATTCGGAGGCGGTCAGCGGCCCGCCCCAGCGCAGCCACATCGTCCGCTCCGGTGCGGGCGCCTTGAACACGCCGACCCGGCTGATTTCCAGTACCCGCATCCGCCGCCCTTGGCACCGCGCCGGACGCGCGGCGGGCGCACTGTTCCTCCGCGCGCGCGGTGCCGGGCCAAGCGCGCCGATGGGGAGGGGGCGCCGCCTTCGGTGGTCGCCCGCTACGGCAGGCCCCGGACCGGCACGGGCGGCGCCTCCTTCAGCAGCGTCACCGTCACCCGGCGGTTGGCCGCGAGGTAGGGATTGTCGGGAAACAGGGGCTCGGTGTCGGCCTTGCCCGAGACCGAGGCGAAGCGGTCGTCGGGCACGCCTGCGCCGGCCAGGATCTCGCGGGTGCTGATCGCGCGGCCGGCCGAGATTTCCCAGGGCGGCGCGAGCGGGCGCCGGCCGGGTCGGTCGGTCGCGGTGAAGCCCGTCACCGCGATGCGGTTCGGCATCTGGCGCAGCAGGGGAGCGAGCTTCTCCAGGAGGCGCCGGGTCTGCTCGGTCGGGCGGCTCGACCCGTCCGGAAACATCGCGCGGCCGTCCTGGTCGACGATCGAGACGTCGAGGCCCTGCTCGGTCTTGGCGACGACGACGTGCTTCGACAATTCGGAGATGTCGGGCAGGTCCTGCAGCGCCTGGCGCAGGGAGGCGGCGGCCAGCCCGAAGCTGTCCGGCTCGCTCGCGCTGTTCACGCCGTAGGATGCGTCCGAATCCGGCCGCGGCGGGGTGGTGCGGTCCGTCGCGCGGTCGGGAGGGATGTCACGCAGGTAGCGGACGTGGTCGGCGGCCGGCAGGCCCTTGTACTCGATGATGCCGGCGAACTTCGATTCCTTGTTGACGCCGAAGGCGTCGCGCATCGAGCCCGCCACCGCCTGCATCTTCTTCTGATCCTGCGTCGAGTACGCGGCAATCATCACGAAGAAGCTCATCAGGAGCGCCATCAGGTCGGCGAAGGTGACGAACCAGCCGTGGCCGCCATGGGCCCCGCCGCGCTTCTTCTTGGCCACCGTGCGGGCCCTCCGCTACCGATCCCCGGCCATCGTCACGCCGCCGCCTCCTCGAGCGGCTCGCGGTGGTTGTGCGGCAGGTAGGCCACCAGCATCTCGCGCACCAGCGTCGGGCTCTTCTGGTCGCGGATCATCAGGATGCCGTCGATGATAAGCGAGCGGGAGACGTCCTCCTCCTCCAGCTTCACGTGCAGCTTGTCGGCGATCGGCAGGGCGGCGAGGTTGGCGATCAGCGCGCCGTAGAGGGTGGCGAGCAGCGCGGTCGCCATGGCGGGGCCGAGCTTGGAGGGGTCCGACATGTTGGCGAACATCGTCACCATGCCGAGGATGGTGCCGATCATGCCCCAGGCCGGCGCGCAGTCGCCGAAGGCCCGGTAGATCTTCGAGCCCTCGTCGAGATGCATCAGGAAGTTGTCGCGGTCGCGCTCCATCGTGTCGCGGATGAACTCGCGGTCGTAGCCGTCGGCGATGTAGCGCGCGCCCTGGGCAAGGAACGGGTCGGAGATGTCCATGTTCTCCAACGCCATCGGGCCGCTCTTGCGCACGGTCTCGGCGATCTTGGTGATCTCCTCGATCAGGTCGTGCGGCTTCACCGCCCGCATGGTGAAGGCGTAGCGCAGGCCCATCGGCAGGCCGTGGGCGATGGTCGAGAACGGGAAGCGGATGGTGGTCGCCGCTATGGCGCCGCCGAAGATCACGATGACCGCGTGCTTGTCGAAATAGGCGGCGAAGTTGCCGCCGTCGATCATGATCAGCGTGAACACCACGCCGACGCCGCCGAGCAGCCCGATACCGGTTGCGAGATCCATGATGTGACGACCCGGCGCGGAATATCGGAGGGCGCGGCGCCGCGGCGCTTGCGGCACGCGCCTCCCGAGCGGTAGCAAATCGTGCTGAACGAACCGTAAAGAGCCGGGCCCTGAACTCGGCCGTCATGCGCCGTTCAGCCGGGAGGCCTCATAAGCCTCCCATGCCGAGGTGCCACGGCCCGCCGAGAGAGCGGCGCGCGGACCCTGGGAGCGGTCGGCGGGCCCTGCCCGCCACCGAGGGGAGCATCGGAGTTCGCATGTCGCTGGTTCGTCTCTACGCGCGGGTGCTGGGACTGCTCGGCACCGACCGCAGGCTGGCGTGGGCGCTGGCCGGCGCGAATGTGACGCTGGCGGTGGCGGCCTTCGCCGAGCCGCTGCTGATGGGCCGCATCATCGACCAGCTCACCCACCTGAAGCGCGGCGGCGACGCCATGGGCACGATGCTGCCCCTGATCCTCGCCTGGGTCGGCTTCGGCTTCTTCACCATCGCGGCGGGCGTCGCGATCGCCCTCCACGCCGACCGACTGGCGCACCGCAACCGCCTCGGCACCATGGCGCGCTACTTCGAGCACGTGCTCGACCTGCCGCTCGCCTTCCACGCCTCGAACCATTCCGGCACCGTCCTCAAGGCGATGCTGGAGGGCACGAACGGCATGAACAGCTTCTGGCTCGGCTTCTTCCGCGACCACCTCGCGGCGCTGATCTCGCTCGGCGTGCTCCTGCCGATGACGCTGTTCGTGAACTGGAAGCTCGGCCTCATCCTGGTGGTGCTGGTGATGGTGTTCACCGCGCTCACCACGTTCGTGATGCGCCGCACCGAGACGCTGCAGGGCCGCGTCGAGGCCTACAATTCGGGTCTGGCCGCCCACGCCTCTGACGCGCTCGGCAACGTCGCGGTCATCCAGTCCTTCACCCGCGCCAAGGCGGAGAAGGAGGCGATGCGCGACATCATCCAGAATCTGCTCGCCGCGCAGATCCCGGTCCTGTCCTGGTGGGCGCTGGCCAACGTCGCCACGCGCGCCTCCGCCACCATCACCATGACGGCGATCTTCGTCACCGGCATCTTCCTGTACCAGGCCGGCACCACGACGGTCGGCGAGGTCGTGGCCTTCATGGGGCTCGCGACCGCCCTCGTGGCGCGCCTCGACCACGTGGTCGGCTTCGTCAACGGCGTTTTCCAGCAGGCCCCGAAGATCGCCGAGTTCTTCGCAATCTTCGATACGGTTCCGGCGGTGCGCGACCGGCCGCACGCGAAGCAGGTCGCCCGCTTCGAGGGCGAGGTCAGCTTCGAGGGCGTTGAGTTCTCCTACGACGGTCGCCGCAAGGCGCTCGACGGGGTCTCGTTCTCGGCGCGCGCCGGCGAGACGGTGGCGCTCGTCGGCACCACGGGTTCGGGCAAGTCGACCACGCTCGGCCTCCTGCACCGCAGCTTCGACCCGGCGGCCGGCGCGATCCGGATCGACGGGCTCGACATCCGCGACATCGGTCTCGCCTCGCTCCGGCACAACATCGGCGTGGTCTTCCAGGAGCCGATGCTCTTCGCCCGCTCGATCCGCGAGAACCTGCAGGTCGGCTGCCCCGAGGCGACTGACGCCGAGATGCTCGACGCCCTGGAGCGGGCCCAGGCTTCCGCCTTCATGGCGCGCCAGCCCGACGGGCTCGACACGATCATCGGCGAGCGCGGCCGCTCGCTGTCGGGCGGCGAGCGCCAGCGCCTCTCGATCGCCCGGGCTCTGCTGAAGAACCCGCCGATCCTGATCCTCGACGAGGCGACCTCGGCGCTGGACGCCGCCACCGAGCGCAAGCTCCAGGGCGCGCTGGAGACCGTGATGGAGGGCCGCACCACCTTCGTGATCGCCCACCGCCTCGCCACGATCCGCAACGCCGACCGCATCCTGGTCTTCCACGAGGGCAGGATCGTCGAGGCCGGCACCTTCGACGAGCTGGTGGCCGAGGGCGGCCGCTTCGCCGAACTCGCCCGGGCCCAGTTCATGGCCGCCGAGGCGGAGGAGACCGGCGTCGAGATGGCGATGGCGGCGTGACCCGGCGAGCCCTCCCCACGGGGAGGGCTCCCGCGCGCGGACGGCCCGCCGATCGTAAACGCCCGACATGAGCGCGCTCGGAAAGCGCCTGCGGCGGTGGCTCTACCTCGGCCATCGCTGGCTCGGCATCCTCACCGGCCTGCTCTTCGCCACCTGGTTCGTCTCCGGCGTGGTGATGATGTATGTGGGCTTCCCGCATCTGAGCGACGCCGAGCGCCGCGCGGCGCTCTCGCCGATCGCCTGGGACCGCGTGGCGATCGAGCCCAAGGCGGCCCTGGACCGGGCCAGCCTGGCACGTGCGGCGGTGCGCCGCCTCGACCTCGCGATGCTGGCGGACGAGCCGGTCTGGCGCCTGACGCCCTGGGAGGGCCCGCGCCGCACGCTCTCGGCCCTCGATGGACGCGCGATCGAGGCCGTCCCGGCCGAGCAGGCCCTGGCGGCTGCGCGCCACCACCCGGCCGCCGCCACCGTGACCGATCTCGGCCTCGTCGAGCGCGATCAGTGGACAGTGCCGCAGCGCTTCGACCCGCTGCGCCCCTTCCACCGCGTGGCGCTGGGAGACGCGGCCGACACCCACCTGTACGTCTCGGCCGCGACGGGCGAGATCGCGCTGGACGCCACCGGGCACGAGCGGTTCTGGAACTGGTTCGGCGCGGTGCCGCACTGGATCTACTTCACGCCGCTGCGGGCGCAGGTCGATCTCTGGCGCGACGTGGTGCTCTGGCTCTCCGGGATCGGGATCGTCGGGGCCGTTACCGGCCTCGTCGTCGGCGTGATGCGGGTGCGCCTGCGGCGGCGCTACGCCCGGAGCCGGGTCACGCCCTACCGGGGCTGGATGGCGTGGCACCATATCGGCGGCCTCGTGGCCGGCACGACGCTCGTCACCTTCGTCGCGAGCGGCTGGATCTCGATGAACCCCAACCGCTGGTTCTCGCCGCGCGAGCCGGACCGCGCGGCGCTCGAGCGCTACGCCGGACCCGCGGAGCCGTGGCCGAACATCGACCGCGCGGCCCTGGCCGCAGCCTGCCCGGATGCGCGGGAAGCGCGCCTCGCCCGCCTCGACGGGCAGGCGCAGATGCTCCTCGCCTGCGCGGACGGGCGGGTGATCCCCTGCTGCGGGGCGGCGCCGGACCCGGCGCGGATCGCCTCAGCCGCGGCCCGGCTCGTGCCCGGGGCCGCGGCACCGATCGTCGAGCGGCTCGTCTCCGAGGATCTCTACTGGTACGGCCATCACCGCGACGCGCGGGTGCTGCCGGTGCTGCGCGTCCGCTTCGCGGATGCGGCCGCGACGTGGTTCCACATCGACCCGGCGACCGGCGAGATCCTGAACCGGACCGACCGCTCGAACCGCGTCTACCGCTGGCTGTTCAACGCCCCCCACAGCTTCGATTTCGGGCCGCTCCTCCGGCATCGGCCGGCCTGGGATCTCCTCCTGATCGTCCTGCTGCTCGGCGGCCTGCTGATCTCGGCCTCCGGCGTGGTCATCGGCTGGCGGCGGCTCGGGCTGACGATGCGCTAGAGCGCTCTCCGCCGAAGTGGACGCCGGTTCGGCGCAAGAGAGCACGTCAAAACAAGGACTTAGAGCCGTCCCGATTGCAACGTGATCGGGAATGGCTCTAGGGCCGCCCCGCACGGTAGCCGGGGCCGCAGAGACTGCTCAGGACCGCCCCGCGCCGTATGCCATGGCCGACCGCGCGACGAGGAGCGGGGTCCAGAAGTGGACCAGGCCCGTGCCGCTCCATACGGTGAACCGTTCGCCGCAGCCGGTCGTGTTCATCGCGCATCCCAGGGGGACGAGGTAGAAGAACCACACGGCCGTCGCCACGAGCAGGCCGAGGCCGAAGAACAGTGCAGCGATCCGCATCATCGCCCACCTCCCGCAGATCGGCCGATAAACGGGTTCCCGGCCCCGGGGAAGCGCTCGGGAGCCGGCCGGAGCCCTGACAGAACGGTACCGCGGCTCAGCGCCGGGTGGCGCGGATGTCGAAGGCGCCGCCGGTCTGGGCGGAGTCGTGCAGCGTCACGGGCACCTTGCCGGCGATCAGCGGGAAGGCGAGTTCGGCGAAGCGGATCGACTCCTCCAGGTGCGGGTAGCCGGAGAGCACGAAGGTGTCGACGCCGAGCGCCGCGTAGTCGTTGAGCCGCTGCACCACCTGCTCGGGCGAGCCGACCAGCGCCGTGCCCGCGCCGCCGCGCACCAGCCCGACGCCGGCCCAGAGATTCGGCGCCACCACGAGCCGGTCGCGGCGCCCCCCATGCAGCGCCGCCATCCGGGCCTGCCCGACCGAGTCCATGCGGGCGTAGTTGGCCTGGGCGCGGGCGATGTCCTCGTCGGTCAGCCGGCTGATCAGGCGGTCGGCCGCGGCCCAGGCCTCGTCCTCCGTCTCGCGCACGATGACGTGGAGGCGCACGCCGAAGCGCACGCTGCGACCCTCGCGCGCCGCCCGGGCGCGGACGTCGGCGATCTTCTCCCCTACCGCCTCAGGCGGCTCGCCCCAGGTCAGGTAGGCGTCGACGTGCCGGGCCGCGAGGTCGTGGGCGGCGGGCGAGGAGCCGCCGAAATAGAGTGGCGGCCAGGGCGTCTGCACGGCGGGGTGGAAGTTCCGCGCGCCCTGGACGCGGACGTGACGCCCCTCGAAATCGACCGTCTCGCCCGCCATCAGCCGCTTCCAGACGGTGAGGTACTCGTCGGCCGCGGCGTAGCGCTCGGCGTGGTCGTAGAAGGCGCCGTCGGCGGCGAGTTCGGTGGCATCGCCCCCCACCACCACGTTGAGGAGGAGCCGCCCGCCCAGCGCCTCGTCCAGCGCCGCGGCCTGCCGCGCGCCGAGCGTCGGGCCGGTGATCGAGGTGCGCAGGGCCACCAGGAGCTTGATGCGCCGGGTGACGGTGACGAGGCTCGCGGCGGTGACCCAGGGATCGGTGCAGGAGGCGCCGGTGGGAATCAGCAACCCGTCGTAGCCGAGCCGGTCCGCGGTCTCGGCGATCTGCCGGATATAGGCGTTGCTGGGCGCCCGGCCGGAGTCGGACGTGCCGAGATAGCGCGTATCGCCGGAGGTCGGCAGGAACCAGAAGACGTCGTAGGCCATGGGTTGTCCTGGTGGGGGCTTTCCTGGGCGTGTTCGTCAGGCCGCCGGGGCGGCACCGGAGCGGAAGGCGCTGGCAGCGTGGCGAGCCGGCAGGCGGTCCCCCGCAGCGAAGAGCTTTTGGCGCAGCGAGCCCTCCGCGTAGGCGGTCTTGTAGAGCCCGCGGTCCTGAAGCTCCGGGATCACGAGGGCGATGAAGTCCTCGAAGCTCTCCGGCACGACGATGCGGCTGAGGTTGAACCCGTCGATCTCGCCCTCCTCGATCCAGGCCTGCAATTCGTCGGCGACCGTGGCGGCGTCCCCCGTGAGCACGGCGTAGCGCCCGCCGAGCCCGAGTTCGGCGAGCAGGTCGCGTTTGGTCAGACCGCGCTTGGCCGCCGCGGAGGTCGCGGACTGGATGGCATTGCCGGGCGCGTAGGGGATCGGGTCGTCGAGGCCGTAGGCGGCGAAGTCGATGCCGGTCGAGGCGGAGAAGTGCGCCAGCCCCGCCTCGGGGCTGGCGTAGCGCAGGTACTCGGCGCGCTTGTCCTCGGCCTCCGCCTTCGTCCGCCCCGGGATGATCGCGATGCCGACGAAGACCTTCACGTCCTCGGGGTTCCGGCCGGCCGCCGCGGCCTCGGCCCGCACGGCGCGGGCGGCCTCGCGGGCGCTCGCGCGGTCGCGTGCGGAGATGAACACGCACTCGGCGTGGCGGCCCGCGAACGCCCGGCCGCGGCCCGAGGCGCCGGCCTGGTAGAGCACCGGCGTGCGCTGGGGAGAGGGCTCGCAGAGATGGTAGCCCGCGACCTCGAAGAACTCCCCGCGATGCGCGACCGGGCGGATGCGGGTGGGGTCGGCGAAGACGCGGGCGGCGGGATCGCGCCGCACCGCCGCGTCGTCCCAGCTCCCCTCCCAGAGCCGGTAGAGCACCTCCAGATACTCCTCGGCGTAGTCGTAGCGCCGGTCGTGGGTGGGAAGCGCGCCGCTGCCCTGGCCGCGATGGGCACTCTCGAGATAGCCGGTCACGATGTTCCAGCCGATGCGGCCGCCCGTCAGGTGGTCGAGGGTCGAGAAGCGCCGGGCGAAGGTCGAGGGCGCCTCGGTGTGCACGTTGACGGTGATGCCGAAGCCCAGGTGCTCCGTCACCGCCGCCATGGCGGAGACCAGCACGGTCGGGTCGTTGACGGGCAGCTGCACGGCCTCGCGCGCGGTCACGTCGATGTCCCCGCCGTAGATGTCGTAGACGCCGATGATGTCGGCGATGAACAGCCCGTCGAACAGGCCGCGCTCCAGGAGCTTCGCCTGGTCGGTCCAGTAGGCGAGCGTGTTGTAGGCGGTCGAGCGGTCGCGCGGATGGGTCCAGAGCCCGTGGTTGATGTGGCCGATGCAAGCCATGTTGAACGCGTTGAGGAGGATCTGCTTCGTCATCGGTCCCCTGGAGAGCAAGCGGGTGCGCGCCGTTCGTCAGCGGGCGCGCAGGCGCCGCACGGCGCTGTCGCCCGCGAACTGCACGAGGCAGACGAGCGCGATCAGGATCGCGATCACCGCCAGCATCACGGTGGTGTCGAAGCGCTGGTAGCCGTAGCGGATGGCGACATCGCCGAGCCCGCCGGCGCCGACCGCGCCCGCCATGGCGGAGGCGCCGATCATCGAGACGACGGTGATGGTGAGCCCGCCGAGGATGCCCGGCAGCGCCTCGGGCAGCAGGACGTGGAGGAGGATGTGGCGGCGGCGGCAGCCGATCGACTGCGCAGCCTCGATCAGCCCCGCATCGACCTCGCGCAACGATACCTCGGCGATCCGGGCGAAGAACGGCGTAGCGCTGACCGAGAGCGGCACGATCGCCGCCCAGACGCCGATCGTGGTGCCGGCGACGAGCCGGGTGAACGGGATCAGCGCCACCAGCAGCACGATGAAGGGCACCGCCCGGAAGCCGTTGACGAGGGTTCCGACCACCCGGTTCGCCCGCGGCGCCGGGAAGATGCCGCCCGGCCCCGAGGTGACGAGGAAGAGCGCGAGCGGGAGCCCCGCCAGCACGGCGATGCCCGCCGAGACGCCAACCATGAAGAGCGTGTCGAGGCAGGCTTGGGAGAGGCGGTCAATCATCTGCGGCGACATAGCCGATCCTCTCGATCGTGATCCCGTCGAGCGCGGCGAGGCGCTCCGCCGGCTCGGTGCCCGCGACGCAGACCAGCATCCGGCCGACCGCGCGGCCCTGGATCCGCTCGATGCCGGCCTGGAGCAGGCGCACCGGCGCGCCCGCGGCCGCCGTCAGCGCCGAGAGGTCGGGGGCCTCGCCCGCGCAGGTGATCCGCAGCAGGGCCTGCGCCCCCGGCGCGGGCGCCGGGCGCAGCCGGGCCGCGAGGTCCTCGGGCAGGCCGCGGGTCAGCGGTTCGAGGAGCGCGCGGGTCGCCGGATGCTCCGGGGCCCCGAAGACGCGCCAGACCGGCCCGGTCTCGACGGCGCGGCCCTGGTCCAGCACCACCACGTCGGTGCAGATCTCGCGGATCACGCTCATCTCGTGGGTGATCAGCACGATGGTGATCCCGAGGCGGCGGTTGATGTCGCGGAGCAGGGAGAGGATCTGGAGCGTCGTCTCGGGGTCCAGCGCCGAGGTCGCCTCGTCGCAGAGCAGGATCTCCGGACGGCTGACGAGCGCGCGGGCGATGCCGACCCGCTGCTTCTGCCCGCCCGAGAGGCGCGAGGGATAGGCCTCCGCCTTGTCCTCCAGCCCGACGAGGCGCAGGGCCTCCTCCACCCGCCGCCCGATCTCGGCGCGCGGCACCCCGGCCACGGCGAGCGGCAACGCCACGTTCTGCCGCACGGTCTTGGCCGAGAGCAGGTTGAAGTGCTGGAAGATCATGCCGATGCGCCGCCGCAGCGCCACGAGCCCGGCCGCGTCCAGCGCCCCGATCGGCTCACCGTCGATCAGCACCCGGCCGGCGCTCGGCTGCTCCAGCCGGTTCACGGTGCGCAGCAGGCTCGACTTGCCGGCCCCCGAGCGGCCGATGATGCCGAAGATCGCGCCAGCGGGGATCGCGAGGTCGATGCCATCCAGCGCCCGTACCGCACCCGAGGCGGCATGGTAGATCTTCGAGACCCCCTCGAACCGCACGGTGCCGGCGGCCGGGCGGATGTCCTCACCGGCAGCCCGATCGATCGTCGTGTGACGGGCGGCCGGACCGCTGCGGGCGATCCAGGCGCCGGCGTCGCGGAGACTGTCGAAGGCGAGGCCGGGCATCAGTTGAGCCACGCCAGCAGGTAGAGCTTGTCGCTGTCGGCGAAGGACCTGTGGATCTGCGCCTTCACCGCATCCGATCCTTGAAAGAGCGCGACGAACTTGGCGATCGTCGGGTCGTCCTTGCGCTTGGCCTTGGTGACGAAGCTCACCGCGAAGAGCTTGTCCTCGATACCGGAATAGATCAGGCCGCTCTTCGGATCGAAGGCCTTGGCCGCGACGATGAAGTGCGGGTAGCCCTGCGCGAGGTCGACGTCGCCGGTGACGCGCACGAGCTGCGGACCCTCGACCTCGGTGAATTTCAGCTTTTTCGGGTTTTCGGTGATGTCGTCGAGGGTGCCGAGGAAGCCGACGCCGTCCTTCAGTTTGATCAGCCCTGCCTTCTGGAGCAGCAGCAGGCCGCGGCCCTGGTTCACCGGATCGTTGGCGATCGCGACGCGCCCGCCGACCGGGATCTGGTCGAGGCTCTTGTGCTTCAGGGAGTAGAGGCCGAGATTCTGCAGGATCCCGGCGCCGACGATCTCGAAATCGTAGCCCTTCTGCTTCTCGGTATTCTCCATGAAGGGGCGGTGCTGGAAGAAGTTCACGTCGATGTCGCCGGCGTCGAGCGCGACGTTGGGCGTCGTCCAGTCGCTGAACTCGACCACCTTCACGTCGAGGCCCTTCGCCTTGGCCTCCTGCGCCGCGACGTTGACCGCATCCGCGTAGGCGCCCGGCACCACGCCGACCGTCAGGCTCTCCGCCCGCGCGGCGAACCCGCCGAGCACCAGGGCGGCGACGGCGATCAGTCTTGGAACACGCATCTGTGGAACTCGTAGGTCTGGCGGCTCGGCGGAGCCGGCCTGTCGGCAGGGCGCATCGATCCGGGCGCGCCCGATCGTGCACATCGCCCGATCTGGAGACGAGCGGACCTGTAGAGCGAGGATCGATACTTATGCCATGCTAGAGCGAACGATCCTGGCCCGACATTCCAAAGATCCGAGATGTCGGGTGAAAACGACCTCTCGCGCCGCGGCATGGAGGAAACTTCGTTCCGGCTCCCACCGCGGGTACAGGCTCAGCACCGAGATCGTGGCCTGTCCTCCGGACGGCGTCGCGATCCACCCGCGAGACGATCCATGCCCCTGAGTTCCGACGACCTGCTGGCCCGGCTGCAAGCCCGCGGCATCACCTACAGGCTCTACGAGCACCCGCCGGTCCCGACCGTCGAGGCGATGCTGGCGGCCTGCGGCGACATCGCGGGCGCCCACACTAAGAACCTGTTTCTCCGCGACGGGAAGCGGACGTACTTCCTCGTCACGCTCCGCCACGACGCGCGGGTCGATCTCAAGGCGTTCCGGTCCGTGCTCGGTGCCCGCGGCGGCCTGTCCTTCGCGAGTGCCGAGGCGCTGCACGAGCAGCTCGGCGTCGCGGGCGGCGCCGTCTCGCCGCTGGCCGCTCTCAACGCCGCGCCGGGCAGCGTGCGGGTCTTCATCCAGGACAGCCTGCTGGCGCAGACCCTGGTGAACGTGCACCCGCTGGTGAGCACGCGCACCCTCAACCTCGTCCCGGGCGACCTGCTCGACGTCCTGCGCGCGGCGGGCCACGAGCCCGTCGCCTTCGCGCTGCCGGACACGGCACCCGCGGGCACGCCGGCCGCCTGAGGGCGCGGCCGGAATCCGCCTCAGCAGGCCGCGACGTTGACGGCGAGGCCGCCGAGCGAGGTTTCCTTGTACTTCGCCTGCATGTCGTGGCCGGTTTGGCGCATCGTCTCGATGACCTCGTCGAGGGTGACGAAGTGGACGCCGTCGCCCCGCAGCGCCAGGGAGGCGGCGGCGACCGCCTTGTTGGCCCCGAAGGCGTTGCGCTCGATGCAGGGGATCTGCACCAGCCCGCCGATCGGGTCGCAGGTCATGCCGAGATGGTGTTCCATCGCGATCTCGGCGGCGTTCTCGACCTGGCGGGCGTCCCCGCCCAGCACCGCGGCGAGCCCTGCCGCCGCCATGGCGGCCGCCGAGCCGACCTCGCCCTGGCAGCCGACCTCGGCGCCGGAGATCGAGGCGCGGCGCTTGATCAGCCCGCCGACCGCGGTGGCCGTCAGAAGGTAGGCGCGCCCGTGCGCCTCCGACCAGCCGGGGCAGAAGTCGACGCCGTAGCGCAGCACCGCCGGCACGATGCCGGCGGCCCCGTTGGTCGGCGCGGTGACGACACGCCCGCCCGAGGCGTTCTCCTCGTTGACCGCCAGCGCGAACAGGCTGATCCAGTCCATGATCTCGTGGGCGGGCCGGTCGTTGGCGCCGCGCCGGGCCGCCTCCAGGGCCTCGTGCAGGCGGCGCGCCCGGCGGCGCACCTTCAGGCCGCCGGGCAGCTCGCCCTCCATGCGCAGGCCCCGCGCGATGCAGGCGAGCATCGCGTCGCGGATGGCATCGAGCCCGGCGTCGATCTCCGCCTCGGACCGAAGCGCGCGTTCGTTGGCCATCTGGACCTGCGCGATCGTCAGGCCGGTCCCGGCGCAGATCCGCAGCAGGTCGGCCCCGCTCTCGAAGGGATGGGGCACCGCGACAGCCTCGATCCCGGCCTCCTCGGCGGCGCCCGCCTCCTCCACGAAGCCGCCGCCGACCGAGTAGCAGACCATCTCGTCGACCAGCGCGCCGGCGGCGCCGTGCGCGCGGAAGCGCATGCCGTTGGTGTGGCGCGCCAGGATCTCGGTAAAGTTGAAGACGAGGTCGTGCTCGGGATCGAAGGCGATCCCGGGCAGGCCGACGTCGCCGGTCTCAGCGAGTGCCCGGACATAGTCCGGGACACGGTCCGGATCGACGGTCGCCGGGTCGTGCCCGAGCAGCCCGAGGAAGATCGCCGTGTCCGTGCCGTGGCCGCGCCCGGTCCAGGCGAGCGAGCCGTAGATCTCCGCGTCCACCCGCACGACCGTGCCCGTGGGCCGGGCCGCGACCCGCTCGCGGAAACGGCGCGCGGCGACCATCGGGCCGATCGTGTGCGAGCTGGACGGGCCGATCCCGATCTTGAACAGGTCGAAGGCGCTGATCATCGCGCGGTGGTTCCCTCCGCCGAGCCCCACTCCGCGGCAGGCCTTCGCCAGCAAGGCGCGCGCTGGCCCAAATGGGGAAGCCGGCACGCGACACCGTAGCACGGAACCGGGCCGGCGCGGCGGATCGTCGGATGATGCGGTCACGGGATCAGCCGGGGACGGCGTGTGACCGTACTGTCCCGAACGCTGAGATGATCTTGGAAGTTTTGGTGGGCGCACTAGGGTTCGAACCTAGGACCCGCTGAAGAGTACGTGGCGAAGCTTGCTCCAATCGCTAGAAAGGTCAGTAGGTTGGGCGAAAAACGCGTTTCGAAGCAGGAGGTTAATGTTGCCATTGGCTGACATTCGTGTACGCTGACGCTTGGTCGAAGTCCGCAGATGTGCGGACACAGTGCGGACACAGTGCGGACACAGTGCGGACACGAAGGCGGCGGGTTGCATGGTGCAACGGATAACTGAGACCTTCGTCAAGTCAGCACCCCGGCCTGAGACGGGTTCGCGGATTGTCTATGATGCCGATCTGAAAGGGTTCGGCCTGCGGCTGACGGCAGGGGGAGCCCGCGCGTTCATCCTCAACTATCGCTCCGCTGGTCGCGAGCGCCGCCTCACAATCGGCTCCTACCCGGAATGGTCGGCCACCGCCGCTCGGAAAGAAGCCGAGGCGTTAAAGCGCAAAATCGACATGGGGCACGATCCCATGACCGCGAGGGATGAAGAGCGGGCCAGCCCAAACATCGCCGAGCTTTGCGACCTCTACATATTGCGCCATCTGCCAAAGAAACGCCCGGCCTCTCAGCGAGACGATCTGTCCGCCATCGAAAAGATCATCAAGCCGAAGCTCGGCACGACGAAGGTCGCTTTGCTGCGTCACTCGGATGTTGAGACGCTACACCGGGACATTTCAAAGCGTGCACCCTTTCGAGCGAACAGGGTCGTTGCTCTTCTGAGCAAGATGTTCAGCCTCGCCGTAAAGTGGGGCTACCGAACGGATAACCCTGTGAAGGGCATCGATCGAAACCCCGAGAATTCCCGCTCACGATACCTGAGCCGGATCGAGCTTGGGCGTCTCGCTGACGCGCTCGACGGATACGCCAATCAGAACGTCGCATCGGCCATCCGTTTGCTCCTTTTCACTGGAGCCCGCCGCATGGAGGTGCTGAGTGCGCAGTGGGCGCACTTTGACTTAGAGGCGGGCGCCTGGACCAAGCCAAAGACGAATACGAAGCAAAAGCGCGAGCACCGGGTGCCATGACGTGACCGGCTGGCTTTGGACCGAGCTGATTGAGAGGATCAGCCAGGACCGAAGGAGTCGGACATGCGACGAGGACAGAAGACGAGCGCGGAGCAGGTGGTGCTGAAGCTGCGCCAGATCGAGGTGCAGACGGCGCAGGGCAAGAACTTAGCGCTAGCGTGCAAGGAGGTGACGTGACCGGCTGGCTTTGGACCGAGCTGATTGAGAGGATCAGCCAGGACCGAAGGAGTCGGACATGCGACGAGGACAGAAGACGAGCGCGGAGCAGGTGGTGCTGAAGCTGCGCCAGATCGAGGTGCAGACGGCGCAGGGCAAGAACTTAGCGCTAGCGTGCAAGGAGGCAGAGATCTCTGAGCAAAGCTACTACCGCTGGCGCAAAGAGTACGGCGGCCTGCAGGTCGATCAGGCGCGGAAGATGAAGGATCTGGAGCGCGAGAACGCTCGGTTGCGGCGGCTTGTGGCCGACCTGTCCTTGGAGAAGCAGGTGTTGGCGGACGTCGCGGCGGGAAACTTGTAGCCCCCGAGCGACGCCGGCAGGCGGTTGACGGCATCCAAGAGAAGTACGGCCTCTCGGAACGTCACGCCTGCCGGATCGTCGGCCAGCATCGGGGCACGCAGCGCTACGTGCCCACCGTGTTGGCCGACGAGGATGGGCTGACCCGCGCCATCGTCGCCCTGGCATCCGAGTACGGGCGCTATGGCTACCGCCGCGTCACCGCCCTGCTGCAGGCAGCGGGCTGGCAGGTGGGCAAAGATCGGGTTCAGCGTATCTGGCGTCGTGAGGGGCTGAAGGTCCCGCAGAAGCACCGCCCGCGCAGCCGCCTCTGGCTGAACGACGGGTCCTGCGTGCGCCTACGGCCGCTCCGCCGCAATCACGTCTGGAGCTTCGACTTCGTGCAGGCTCAGACCCACGACGGGCGGAGCTTGCGCATCCTGACGCTGATCGATGAGCACAGCCGGGCGTGCCTGGCGCTGAAGGTGGCTCGGCGCATCAACAGCCTGGGCGTGATCGAGGCGCTGGCCGACGCGATGTGCCTGCACGGCATCCCGGAACACATCCGTTGCGACAATGGTCCGGAGATGATCGCGAAGGCATTGCGCAAGTGGGTCGCCAAGGCAGGCTGCCAGATCCAGTACATTGCGCCCGGCTCGCCGTGGGAGAACGGGTACTGTGAGAGCTTCAACGGCAAGCTGCGCGATGAGTGCCTACGGCAGGAAATCTTCTACTCATTGAGAGAAGCGCAGATCGTGATCGGGCTGTGGCAAAACACTTACAACCGCGTCCGGCCGCACTCGTCCCTGGGCTACCGGCCGCCCGCGCCTGTCAGCTTCCCTGATCTGGCCTTCCGGCTACCCATGGCAGCGGCCATGCAGTAGCCTCTCAATTGGCTCGGTCCAAAATACCGGTCAGGTCAGTATGCCGCGCCTCTGACATTCAACCAGGGTTGTGCCACTCCCGACAAACGGATCTAGCACGGCCGTATCAGGTGGTATGGGCAGGATATCGAGGAGCGTACCTGGAATGTCCGGAATGAATTTGGCGGGATAAGGGTGAATGGCTTCAAGTTCGCTCAGCCGCTTTCGGCCAGCGAAGCTCCAATCAACCGCGTTAAGGGCTGCAGCTATATCAGCGACGACTGGCCCAGGCTCTTGGGTGCCTCGCACACGATTGTGCTGTGGTACCATCAGCTCTGCCCTGCATTCTCGTTCGCGCTACTGGCTCGGATCAGACGTATCATAACAAAACAACCTTAGCAGGTGCGTGATAGGGCGCCCAACTCATACCGCTGCACCCGCACCATGACATCTCCGCACGATGGTGCTGGCGCACCGATGCAATCTGACACCATCCCACCTTGGCGTTAACGCACCGTTGCGCCTTTGCACCTTGGCATCTCAGCACGAAGATGCGGCAGCACCACTGTGCCTCAGTACCACGGTACCAAAGCACCAGAGTGCAGGCATTACCGTCCAAGCCGGTCAAAACGTACCGTAGCACCATGGTGCTTAAGTGCCCGCGTCCCGGAATTTGCACCCGGGCGCAAAAGGCTACTCTCCCATAGGAGGCAGCGGGCGGCCCATCGCGGCGCGCCACGCATCGACCACGTTCTGAAGGATGCACGATAGGGCACGTTCGGTCCCATCGTTCAGGGTCACAATGACCTGCTCCACCCCGCCGAACTTGCCTTCACCCCACGCCATTTTGCCGAAGCCGGTGGAACTGGTGACGGTAGCCGCGGCCGATGTGATCCGGCGGGGTACCCGTCGCCCTTGCGTTAGCACTGCGTGCTTGAAAGCATCAGCTACATCACCCAACAGGTGCACGTCGTCGGGCTGTGCGATGCCCCGGAGCATCTTGCAGTGGTTCGCCTGGAGCCAATCACGTAGCCGATCTAAGCCGGCGAGGTTCGCCGGCATCCATGATGGGCGTGGCTGCTCCGCCCATGCGTAGTCGCCCATCTGATGGGCCTTGGTCGCAGCATTCCATGCAGCTTGCATCACATCATCGCGCGCCGCCTCAAGCTCATCTGGCGTGCCGTGTAACGCCGCTTGGGTGAGTGCGCCTTCGGCCGCAATGAAGCGGCGGAACTCGGGTGCTACCTGCTTGTCGAAGAACCGGGCTGCGTCTGTCATCCGCGCTCCCCCCCTGCCTCGGAAGGTATGCCGTCCGGCGAGTTCCGCCGGGAAGTGCAACCGATTGCGCAGAGCGGGGCGGGTACTCGACCCGCCCTTCGTGTAGGCCGCCGTCACTTCTTGCTGAGGAGCGCCTTCGCGAGTGCCAGCTTGTCAGCAGGAACGACCTTTTGGGTCAGCAATGGCTCTTCAAACTCCGGCGGCATGATGAACCAGGTCGGGAAGCCGCGGGCGCTCGGGTTGCCAGCAGCAGAGCCACCCTCGTCATTCCCGTTCCAACGAGCGGCCAGCCTCACCTTGTCATACCACCGTCCGACAGCAAGGGACCAAGCACCCTCATCCGTGGTGCTGGGTCCTCCGTCATAGAGGACGTGGAGGAGTGTCCAGGCACCCCTGGGGGAGTGAACGTCTTCAGCCTTGATGTAAGCCATAGTGCTCTCATTGGTGTTTGCACACCATGAACGGTTGGTGTCGGCAATGGTTTCAAGACACCAAGGAGAAATCTGCCCGAAGGTGGACACCCACCCAACCGGCAGCCCTTTTGTATCAATAGGGTAAACCCCGACAAGGCAGTGGCATGAGACGCATTTCGCGTCTCATAAGGGTTGACTTCGAATTTTCGAGGCAGCAGATTGCGAGGGTCTAGATCCTAACGAGACATTCGAGGCAACGAATGACCGTCCGTCCCCGCACCGCTGTCAGTGCCTCGGATGCAGCCCCGACCGGCCACCTGTACGGCTACGCCCGCGTCTCCACGACGGATCAAGACCTCTCCATCCAAGAGGATGCGCTACGGGCCGCCGGCTGTGAGATCGTGCGGGCCGAGAAGCGCAGCGGCACGAGCCGGGACGGCCGGACCGAGTTGGTTACGCTCCTGGATTTCATTCGGGCCGGTGACACGCTGATGGTCACCCGCGTTGACCGGCTCGCCCGCTCGATCGGAGACCTTCAGGACATTGTCCGCACTCTGAAGGCGAAGGGCGCTCACCTGAAGGCGACCGAACAGCCAATCGACACGAGCACCGCGGCCGGCAAGGCGTTCCTGGACATGCTCGGTGTGTTCGCCGAGTTCGAGACCAACATCCGCCGGGAACGCCAACTGGAGGGCATCGCCAAGGCGAAGGAGGAAGGGAAGTACAAGGGGCGCCCCCCATCGATCGATGCCACGCAGGTCCGGGCGCTCCAGGCGGAAGGGCTCGGCGCCAGTGCCATCGCTGCCAAGCTCGGGATCGGCCGGGCTTCCGTCTACCGGCTCCTTGGCGAGAAGGGGGGCGAGTGATGCGCACCGCCAACCACACGACCTACGCTGGCCCTGGGCGCATCATCCTGACCCCGGCGCCGGCCGGGACGCCACGGTGCTACCGACTTGCCCCTCGCGCTCTCCGGCACCGGAAGCCCCTGCCGGCTGCCGAGCTTCAAGCCCGCTTGTCCCGGCTAGATCCTGGCACCGTATGGGCCGAGCTTCACGCCCTGACGTACCCGGCCGAGCCCGTGCTGATAGCGGCTGGGCATGATGTGTCTTGGCGAGATGCCGTTGCCCGATGGCTGGCGATGTGGACCGGCCATGCGGTGCCCGAACTCGATTCTATGAGCCACCGTCCGCAGCGCGCTCATCCACGCGTCTGGCGTAAGTCATTGATACACAAGTAAATTAAAGTATTCATATCAGAATTTATAGCTGCACCTAGATTACGTGTCAAAGACACAGCATTTTACACTTGCAATGCAAGTCTATGCGTGTATGTTCAGCCTCAACATAAGGGGCTGACAGATGAGTTTGCTTATCCTGAATGACATCCATCCATCGCTGAAACATGATGGTCAAGGACGCTCCCGCAAGTCTGCAATTTTGGAGCCCGGAGCCCGAGGCGAGATTGAAAATCGCATTCTGTCGCTGTTGCGCCGCTCTCCGCAGGTAAGTGCAGAAGCCATCGCGCGGGATTTGAAGCTGCCGGAGGAGCCTGTCCGGCGCGCGATCAATGATCTTCGGGACCGCAACTTGGTCCGGAGCCACACCGATGCTTTTGGTGGCACTCGCCTGGAAGCTGTGAACTCCTCTGTGACCGTAGCGTCCTACACCTTCCTCGGTTCGTAATTTTGCTCCCGGGTGCAGAGTTTTTGGGATGCCGGCTTCGGGAGGTGGTGCTCACCGGAGTTGGCGGGGGCGGCGGGGCTTCCTCGGCCGGGTCTGCCGCCCCGTTCAGATGCCGGCCGGTGGCTTACCCTCCACTATCCGGCCGGGGCGGCGGGGTGTTGCAACCACCGTGTCCGTCGCTCCACCCATCGCGGCGTGCTCCTCCAGGGGCACGCCGCTTTCCGTTTAGTAGGAGGCCACATGCCCGAGTACGTGAACGTCAACTTCCGCATGCCGGCCACCATGAGGCGGGAAATTGAAACGATGGCAGCGACCGATCCCGGGAACGCTCTCCGGGCCATAACGGTGTCTGATGTCATCCGGACAGCACTCGCGCACCACCTCGCCACCCACCGAGCGGCAATGGAGAGCGACAATGTCCAACAACCTAGGTCGGCGCCACAGGTACCAGTACAGAAAAGGCTCCGGCAGTGCTTTCCTCGATAGCCTTAAGGTCTACCGGCTAGCGCATCACCCAGAGGTGCCAGACGCGATCCTTGTGTCGGATAAGACGGTCCGAGAGTACCACCGACGCCTTGTCAGATTGCCTTCTGGATGTGTGGAATTCCGCGGCAAGAACGGCCGCAAGCTACGGGCCAAGTACCCCATCCTGACCTGGAAGGATGCGGAAGGTCGAAGGCATCGGATTTCCAGCAACCGCTTGGCCCTGTTAATCGGAGAAGGCCCAATACCCTTCGCCCACTATGGGTGCCACCGATGCCTGAACACGCAGTGCGTGAACGTCGCTGACGGACATGTCTACGCCGGCACCCCATCCGACAATCAGGACGACAGGTGGAGGATGGCCAAGGCCAGAACTCGCACTGGCCGCGCCGTCATCGTGCTCCCGATGCGGTCTAGCCGTCGCTTGGCATCTCTCGGCATAGCTTGCGAGGCTGTAGCCGCCTAGCGGTGGGAAAAGTTGGGCGGCTGGAGCGCCTCTCACCCCTGCGGACATAGTGCGGATACGGCGTTCTGGCCGTGTCCGCATGATCATCCTAAGTCTTTGAAAGTCTTGGTGGGCGCACTAGGGTTCGAACCTAGGACCCGCTGATTAAGAGGCTCAGCCAACCCATTGATCCCAAAGAGAAGCGTTGGAAGTCACCCCGCCAACGTCTCTGCTGAAGGGTTCCATGTCAGCCGTTGCCTCACGCCACTCGTTCCTCGGCCTTCTGGCTGCAGCGTCCGCCGCCCGCATCGTCATTCCGG
This sequence comes from Methylobacterium radiodurans, assembly GCF_003173735.1. Lineage (NCBI taxonomy): Bacteria > Pseudomonadati > Pseudomonadota > Alphaproteobacteria > Hyphomicrobiales > Methylobacteriaceae > Methylobacterium > Methylobacterium radiodurans. The sequence continues at coordinate 1,750,337 of NZ_CP029551.1, forward strand.
CCTTCACGCCACCGCGAGAACCCTGCGTGCGGGTCCGGCAGTTCGTGTCCTCCGTGGGGCTTGCTCTGCACCCGGCCCCGACCTTCATTGGGACGCTCACCGTCGTGGCGATCGGCGCGTGGGACGCGGCCCGATATCCCGTGACGCTCGATGACAGCGGGTTCGGTCCGCCCGGCCGGGCGGTCCAGTTCTACGACGTCGATCTGGCCGACCTCAACGCGGAGGTGCCGCGGGACTTCTGGCACCACGAGGCGAACTGGCGGCGCTACCCGAACGTGCACGCCCACGTCCGCGAGCAGCTCTACGGCGAGGATCCCGCCGTAATGCGCCGTCGGTTCGGGCAGGCGTGCGGCTGGTACGCCGACGACGCCTCAATGACCCCGGGGAGGGTCTGATGCCGCGGATCGAGGTCGGCGTCGACGTCTACGTGCGCGAGCCCCAGCGCTTCGAGTCCGGCTGCATCAGCATCACGGGCACGGTCACCGCCATCGACGGCGAGGCCTGCACTGTCGCGGCCTACGTGGCGCGTCCGTGGGTGCCGGGCATCGGAAGTCTGAGCGAGCTGAAGACCGTCACCGTGCCGCTCGCCGAGGTCGGGCGCCAGATCGGCACGCCGGTCTCGGCCCTGTCCGGCCGGCCTGGGGCAGCGGGCTACGCGGAGTTCACCCGAATCGCCCGATCGTGGGGCTGCCCATGAGCGGCGAGGTCCTGGCCTTCTCCCGCCGGAAGCGCCGATCCCCGCCTACGCTGCGCTGCCTCATGATCAAAAAGGGCCGCTTCTCTCGCAGCCATTTTTTGAAAGTCTTTAGGTCAGCAGCGTCGCAACCGAGGTGCTGCTGCGCCCGTTGCTGAGCCCGAGACGCCCGCCCTCTCGCCCGAGGCGTCCAAGCGTGGTCGCCGGAAGAAGGCCGACCAAGAGGAGGAAGGGGCGAGCCGAGCGACCGGACAGCCGCGGCAGCCACGATGCGCTTGCGCAAATCAACGGACGACGGTCACGGCATTGCAGGCTCCCTCATCCGTCAACGCTCCAGCCGTCGCCTCCCCGCAACACCCGCAGGCGCGACTCTAGACACGATTAAAATCAATCTATTTCAAATATTTTGCACCCGTAACCGACGTTAGACTGACAGAGATCTTCGGATTGCGCTGCATATGTCGACAAGATCTCGTGCGGCTTGCTCGCGGACGTGAGATAATTTCTGCGCAGTGAACCACATGCATTGGCAGCAAGAATCCATTGACATCTGTGCTCCGAATGAACATCAAATCCGCTCGCAGTTAACTGGGAGCCTCAAGGAGGCTTGGGCGGTATGATCAGTCGACGATCATTTCTGGGTAATGCTGCTGGTATATGCGCCTGTGCCGCGCATGGATTCGGAGCTTCAGCAAACGATTTCTATGCTGGCTGTACGCTCCCAAGCAGACAAGCTAGAAACTTGATAGCTAGTAGCTCAGCACGCTTTGGCTACAAATCGGCTTTGGATGGAAGCCTGAGTTCTGGCGATAAGGGCTTCGACCGCGCTCTCGCAAAAACCCTCGTTCGACTCAGCGACTTATTTGAGGTTCTTCCTGGCTTTGCCTTCCAAGAACTCGATGAAGAGAACGCATACGCCACGTCACATGATAAGTTCGGGAATCGTGATGATGGAACAGTCATTTTTGGTCGCTCGCTCTACAAAAGCATTATGAATCGTCCCGAAAATCCCCACATCTGCGTGGCGGCGGTTTGCGCTCATGAATTTGCTCATATCCTCCAATTCAAAACAGGAATACGCCAACGTTTGGTAGGACCTGACAATCGAGTCAAAAAGTTGGAGCTACATGCAGATTTTCTCGCAGGTTACTTTGCCGGCATCAGAAAAAAAGAGTCGCGGGACTTCCCTGCCGCTGCATTTGCATCGATGCAGCATTCAATCGGCGATAATAGTTTTGGTAGCGTTCAGCACCACGGAACCGCCGAGGAAAGGGGAGCTGCCGTAGTAGCCGGATTTTCTTCAGCTTTTCATATGCGTCAAACACTTTCGGAAGCAATTGAGGCAGGGATCAGCTACGTGAAACGTGGATAAAGTGGTTCTACAACTGTAAGTTAGCGCCGTATTGGGGTATGCGATGAGATGCCAGTGGCTTTTAGCGTGTGTTTTTATTGTTATCTATGCAGTGCATCAAGAGGCACAAGCTCAGGGCTTCGATTGCTCTTTGGCTCGTTCAGATGCCGAATTCACAGTATGTGGTAATAAGTCCCTCTCAAGTTTAGACATGACGCTCAATCAGCTTTATATCAATTTGAAGGCATTGCCGGGAATAAGAGATCAACAAAAGCGCTGGATTGCGCAAAGAGATTCATGCGGCCAAAATCATGGCTGTCTGAATATAATTTATAAGTCTCGCGTGAATGAACTTCGGTCGCTACTGTCAGCCCCAAACAGGGACACAACAGAAGTAGAGCGACCTGGAAGCGGTGGAGGCCGCTCACCAGCCCCCACTGAGAGCAGTGATTGTAAGCGATTCCCTGGGCTTTGCTGAACATTTCCGTACTACAAACTGCTTCATGGGAGAAGATCAAAAAAGTGTTTGCACTCGCCATTCTCCTAGCTTCTGTGCTACTGGCCGCATCCGGATCTTTTGCGCTGGCATCATGCAAGTTGAACACCGCCCGCATAGCGATTGACGTTGGTCATACTCCAATGAGTCCAGGAGCGACGAGCGCACGTGGAAAGACGGAGTTTTCATTCAATCAGAGTTTGTCTCAGGTGCTTGTCCTTCATTTGAGATCGAAGGGGTTCGTTAACCTGTTTGTCAATCGACTCGATGGACGAGAAAACTTAGCTTTCAGAGTAGCGTCGCTGAATTCGTATAAGCCGGACTTCGTCATTTCCATACACCACGACTCGGTAGTCGGTGCTTACCAAAAGCCATGGAACTATAATGGACGCCCATTTAAGTACAGTGATATATACAATGGATGGTCCCTATTGGTATCTACCTCAAACGCCAGTTCGATGCAGAGTATTGTCCTGGCAGAGAAAATCGCAGATAGATTATTATCCCACGGTCTTCCATTTTCAAAGCATCATGCCGAACCAATTTCGGGTGAGAATAGACAGTTTATCCGCGCAGATTTTGGAATTTATAGGTATGACAACCTTGCCGTCCTCAAGATGACCAATAGCCCTGCCGTGTTAGTAGAGGCGGGTATAATAGTGAACCGGGACGAGGAAGAGGCCCTGTCCGGATCCGAGCGTCGAAATATCCTGGCGAAATCCATTGCAGAAGCAGCTTACGAATACTGCCTGCGTGGATAGACCGAGTCCCATTAAGTCGATCGTGATGAAGCCGGCCTTGCTGTAGCCCCACGGCCGCTCGCCCGGCTCGCGCCAGTCCGCGAGGTAACGCCTGCGCAAGATCGAGCCGGCAGAGGGGCGGAATGTCTGCGCACCTTGCCCCCGTCCCGACCTCTGATCTCTACACCTGGCGCTCCGGCGTCGAGAGCCTGAGTCCGGCGAAGAGCCCGTGCCCCGGCCTCTACGGCGAGCCGTGGCAGAAGACGCACGCCGCAATGATCGACTTCCTGGAGCGGTTCGGCGCGCAGGCGGCGGACCTCGGCTGGACCGACCTCGACCTGTTCGGGATCCACTCGCAGATTGGCACGGGCCGCGCGGACTATTGCGGCGCGCTGGTGCTCACCGGTCGGCAGGTCGAGGCGATCGACGCGATGACGATACGCTACGGGAACCTGACCTACCGCCGGGACAAGCCGCACAAACCGCGGGGCATCCCGATCTGGGCGTTCAGGGGCTGATCCAGCGCCGCCGGGGCGGAACCGCTGCTTGCGACCCTTCTAAGACCTTGGGAGGGTCCGCTTCCGGGCTACGCGGGTATCGTCAGCTTCGCGACGGCACCAACGATCTGCCGAAGCTGAAGGGGCTTCTCCAACCGTTCCACGCCCGCGAACTCCGCCGGGATGACCTCCGCGTCGTAGCCGGTCATGAACACGAACGGGATGCCGCGATCCTTCAGAGCCTCGGCCAGCTTGAACGATGGGCCCGGCCCGAGGTTGATGTCGACCACCGCCACGTCAGGCCGCTGCTCGTCGAGTTGCACCCGAGCGTCCTCCTCGGTCGCGCACGGACCCATCACCTCCGCACCGGCGCCGCGCAGCGCCCGCGCGGCGTCGGTGGCAAGGTAGAAGTCGTCCTCGACCACCAGGACGCGGCGGCCTGTCAGGTCCGGTTCACCCGTCATGTCGATCGCTCCTCCAAACACGCTCGCGCGCTGCGGGGCGCCCGTATCCAGGATGCTGGCGCCCTCCTGAAGCGGGAACTCCAGGTGACAGCGGGCGCCGCCCGGCTCGATCGTGACCTCGCCGCGGCCGCGCAACTCGTAGGGGATGCGCCCCTCGATCAGCTCCGTACCGAAGCCGCGGCGTCGCGATGCATCGGCCGGGGGCTGTGGCCGTGCCGGGGCGCCTTCCTCGGTCCAGTCGAAGGCGAGCCACGGCCCGCCGCGCTTCTCGAAGGTCGACCAGCGCACCGTGACCCGGCCGTCCGCAGCGGAGAGGGCTCCGTACTTCACTGCATTGGTCGCCAGCTCGTGGATCGCCAGCGTCAGCACCTCGGCGGCCTTCGGCGCAAGGGCGACGTCGGGGCCATCGAGGACGTACTGGCCCTCGTGCTGAGCCTGCACGCTGATCTCGTCGCGCACGATGGTCGCGACGCCGACGCTGACGTTTGCGGCGCGGGTGAGCAGCGCCTGGACGCGGGCAAAGGCCAGCAACCGGCCCATCATCAGGTCGCGGTACTCCGGCACGCTCTCGGCGCGCTCGCCGGTCCGGTTCGTGATCGAGCGCAGCAGGGCCATGATGTTGCGCACGCGGTGCTGAAGCTCGGCCAGCAGCACGGCCTGATGCTCGGCGAGAAGCTTGCGCTCTGTGAAGTCGGCGGAGATGCCTCCGATCTTATCGACATGGCCTTGAGCGTCGACCAGGGGGAAGCCGGTACTGCGCATCCAGCGGAAGGCGCCATCGGCGCGCTGAATGCGGTAGTCGTGGACCACGGCCTCGCCGTTGCGCACCCGGGCGATGTTGTCGAACACGTCCTGCCGATCGTCCGGCACGATCATGGCTATGCCGGGCTTGGGATCGCCGAGCAGGGTCTCGGGCTTTACGCCGTAAATGTCACGGGCTGCCGCGCTCAGAAACTCCAGCTCCAGGGTCTCAACGTCCCTGATCCAGAGGACGTCAGACGACGACGCGGCAAACTGCGAAAAGCGCTCCTCGCTCTTGCGCAGCGCCGCCTCGGCACGGGCGCGTTCGGCCGCGGCCCACGTGCGTTCGCCGACCTCGCGCACCAGCGAGATCTCGGCGTCCGTCCATGTGCGCGATGTCTGGGAGTGTACGCCGAGTTCGGCGACCAACCGGCCCCCCTTGATGAGCGGCGCGACGATTGCCGCCTGAACGCCAGCCCCGGCCCAAGCCACGCGCTCGGTCGGGGCGAAATCCGGGTCGGTATTCACGTCTGCAACGGCGAGGCCTTCGCCGCTGTAGCGTCTCGCCATCACACCCGCGCCGAAAGTCTCGAATGTGAAGTAATCCGGGAAGGGGGCTGGTGCAGGGCGGCCCTCAGCCGCCCGCCGGACAAACTGGCCACGGATCACCCCTGTTTCCGCGCCGGGTTCGCCCGTCACCTCCCCGTACATCGCGCGGTCGACACCCAGATGCGCACCGAGGAGCCGCGTCGTAGTCGCCTGTATCTCTTCCGCCTCGGCGAGTGGCCGCAGCGCATCGCTTAGCTTTAGCAGGAACGCCTGACGCTCCTCGCTCCTGCGCAGCGCCGCCTCGGCACGCGCGCGCACGAGGTCGGCCCAAAGTCGCTCCGAAACCTCTTGCACCAGCGCGACCTCGTCGTCGGTCCAAGAGCGCGCTGTGTCCTGATGAACGGACACGTTCACCAGCAGCCGATCGCTAACGAGTAAGGGGACGCTGATTAGCGCCATCACACCGAGTTCGGCGATGGCCGTCAGGTCGGGGCGTGCGAGCGCGGGGTCGCACGTGTCGTCGATCCGCACCACCCGTCCGGCGCGAAGATCACTCAGGATTGGTCCCTCGTACTCCTCAAGCCGCATGACAGTTGGGAAAGGCTTGGCGCCATCCGCGAACCATCCGAAGAAGATGTCGGCGATGCCTCTGGCCTCGTCGAACTCAGCGAACATGATCCGCGACGCGCCCAGCCGCTCGCCGATCAGGCGGGCTGCGGCCTCAATCAGGCCATTCGCGCTGGTCTGGGCACGCATCGCGTCGCCGAGTGTGAGCAGGAACGCCTGCCGCTCCTCGCTCTGGCGCAACGCAGCCTCCGCGCGCTTGCGCTCCGTGATGTCTTCGTAGAACACGCCAACACCACTCCTCCCAAAGGGAGTGACGTTGATGGCGAACCAGCGATCTAAAGCCGGGATGAAGTTCTCGTAATGCGAGGGTTTGCCAGAGACGAAGACCTGCGAATAAGCATCTATCCAATAGCGCGCATCCTCAGGCGGTAGCACCTCGCCGACTAGGCGGCCAAGGACCTGTTCGTCGAGAAGTCCTGTCACGCGCGCGCTTGCTGGATTTCGTGCTAGATGGCGGAAATCCTTCAGGTTTCCTTCATCGTCGCGCACCGCCTCCAACTCGGCGAAGCCCTCGGCCATGCGTTCGAATAGTTCTAGATGGCGGGCTTCGCTGTCTCGGAGAGCGTCTTCGGCACGCTTTCGGGCGACGATGTCGGCTTTCTCCGACAAAGACGCCTCCGCCGACGCGAGGCGACGCTGGAGATCGGCGATGATCGTACGTTCGTTCATGGGTCGAGTGAGCACGGCGAGGCTTCGAAGCGCAACCAGACGTCGGCTTTCGGGCGCCTGCCCAATGACGGCTCCCCACCCTGAGCGGTCCTTGCCCCCAAACCGATCCGGGCATTCAAGGGACGAGCGTGCATCCTGACATGAAAGACGAATCACATCTCGGGGTGCGCCCCGGTCTTATGCGGGGCGGCCTTGCGGTTGCCCGTCAACAGTCGGGATACACGCAAGCGTGATCGCGGGATGCGTCCGTCGCTGGCAGACCACGTGGGAAGCGACGACTCAAGCCCGACCTATGGGCAGAAGCGAAAGGGGCGGACGACGAGAGTGACGCCGAAGCTCTGCAACAAGCGCGAAGAGCTGATCGAGGATGGGCACGCAGGGGCCGTAGCTCCAACCGGGCTTGCTCGGGTGATGTATCGGCAATGCTATCGCAGGATGTTCCGCCCCCGTGTCGAACTCTTTTGTGGACCACCACTGTTCGCTCGACTGATACCGGCGATCGCTCGGGATACCCGGCGGTAAATGGTGCCAGGTGTCGCTGCCACAAACGAGAATACCCTCCGGCTGCAACTCGCGGACGACCTCGAGGAATAGGCGAGGAGCATCGCCGACCCAGAGCTGCGCAGGTGGCCGCTGCCGGGGCTTATTCGCCGCGATCATGGGGACGAAGTTGTAGAAGGCCACACTTTGCCAGAACTTCACTGACTCAGTTTGCGTAAGCCAGGTTTGGCCGCCGTTCACGACCAGTCGGCTAAGTTTATTGTAAAAGGTGAATCTCTCACCAGCGAGGACGCGTTTCATCACGTTTTGGGTGATCTGATCGTCATATGTGCCGATAGGTGCGTCGGAGTAGTTCGACTCACCGAGAATTAGTAGCCTGAAGTCCCCGAGCAGGCTGCAGCTGTTCCCATAATCATCTCCCTTCCAGAATAAAGCCATGCGAGGTCCAATTTCGGTCAGCAGAGGAACGAGGAAGTACGGATCTTGCCGACTTGATCGTGGCCATTCGGTGAAAGCTGCCGTGGACCGGCATCAGGCATTGTGCCGGCGGGCACATTCTCCAGCGATCGCAGGCAGTGACGCTTGATCCGTCGACCAACCTTCGCTTGAGGCCAGGTCATCAGGGCGACTCGCTAGGATTATCCCAGACGACTTCCCACATCGGACTGACCTGGGCGTTCAAGGGCTGAGGCCCTAGCGCTTCAGCTGCATGAGGGTGTCTAACAGTTCCTTGCCGACCATGAACGTCTTCGAATTGGCGGTGTAGACCGATTGCGACTCGATCATCGTGGTGAGTTCCGTGGCCACATCGACGTTCGACTGCTCCAGCGCCTTGGACTTGATGGTGCCTAGCCCGTTCTGCATCGCGAAGCCGAGCTCGATGTTGCCCGAGGTCGAGGTCGCCTCGAAGATATTGCCGGCCCGGGGCTGGAGCTGGTCCGGGCTGCCGACGTCGGCGACCGGGACCCGGTAGGTCGCCGCGCGGGTACCGTCGGCGTAGATCGTGTAGACCGTGCCGTCGTCGCCGAAGGCCACCCCCGTGCTGCTGGTCGGGGCCGAGCCGTCCGCGACGCCCTTCGGGCTGTTGTCGGGGGCGAGCTGGGTCATCGCCCCGAGGTCGAGCGTCAGGGCCGGGCGGCTCCCGTCCGCCGGAAGGGCGAAGGTCGAGGTGCCGGTGATCTGGCCGGTCGGCCCGAAGCTGATCGTGTTCGCGGTCCCGACGAGCGCGGGCGTCGCGTCCTGGGTGTAGACGCTGACCGACCACTTGTTCGGCTCGGCGGCGGTGTCGGCCACCTTCGAGAAGACGACGTCGAGGGTCACCTTGTTGCCGAGGCTGTCGTAGGTCGTGACTGGCGTCTTGGTGGTGAAGCTCGTGGCGCTGGGCGTGGTGACCGTCGCGGAGCCGGCCTTCAGGTTGCCCTGCAGGGTCATGGTGCTGGACGGGCGCGCCTGCAGCTGCGTCGCGCCCGACTTGATCTCCGTCAGCTTCGGGGTGGCGGGCAGCGAGCCGTCGGCATTGAGCGCGTAGCCGAGCAGGGTGAAGCCGCCCGCGTTCACGAGATTGCCGGTGGTGCCGTCCTTCACGAAGTTGCCGGCGCGGGTCAGGAACTGGCTGCCGCTGCCGTCCTGCACCAGGAAGAAGCCGTTGCCGTTGATCGCGAGGTCCGTGTCCGAGGTGGTGAAGCTCGTCGGCCCCTGCTCGCCGACGCTGCGCCGGACCGTGGTCTCCACCGCGCCCGAATTGTAGTTGCCGGTGCCGGAGGATTCGAGCAGCAGCGACGAGAACTCCGTCGCGGTGCGCTTGTAGCCCGTGGTCGAGGCGTTCTGGATGTTCTCCGCCACCGTCGAGATGCGGTTGGTCTGGGCGTTCATGCCCGAGACGCCGGTGCGGAGCACGCCGGTGAGACTCATACTTGGAACCCGTTGGACACGCGTGGCAGCTGCACACAGCCTCCGGTAGCTTGTGCCAGGCTGTGCCGCTGCCCGCCCTTAGGTTGGTCCTGCCGTGGTGAAAGGCGTACGTGGTCATCAATCCGAGCGCCTGCTAGTCAGATCGTATGGCTGATCCCAAGACCACGGGCGAACTCCGCAAGGCCGCCGAGGTCACCGACGACGAAATCAACGCCGCGGTCGACGCGGTGCTGGCGAAGCCGGAAACGGGCCAGTACCCGATCGGCGGCGGCTACCTGCTTGACCTCGCCGCGGCCATCGAGGCGCACGAGCCGTCCGCGAAGGCTCTGGCCGATCCCGAGGCCAAGCCCGGGTGGCGGCGCACGATGGCGCGCACCGCGATCCTGATGGGGCGGCCTGAGAAGGCGTGAGGAGCACCATGGCGAAGGCGAAGAAGGATGAGGCCGTTGACGAGATGACCCCGGCGCCGGGACTGCCGCCACGGTTCATGTTCGCGGTGGGCGAGCGCGTGTCCGGCCACGGCATCGTAGGCGAGGTCGTCACGCAAGACGGGCCCTGGACCGTCACCGTTCAGCAGGACCGCGGTGGCAAGATCACGGCGGCCGTCACGCTCCTGAGCCAGGCGTGATCCCGCCTGAGTTCCACAAGCCGACGCCGGCCGACCAGTTCGAGGCCGCGTTGCGCGAAGCTGATGCGCGTGAAGCGGCGAAGCCTCGTCGTCTTACCCGTCCGCGCTCGACATGGCTGCAACTCGCGGTCGCTCTCGCGCTCGGCCTGGCGCTCTGGGCCGTGATCCTCGCCGGGCTGTCGCGAGCGGTGTTCGGCTGGCCGTGAGGCGGGCAATCCGTCACGGAGGCGCTTTGCGGCAGAGGACCCATTCGCACGTTCTACCGCAAGTGGTCGTGCGGATCGGATCCCAACATGTGGTATCTCTACGCCATCGTCCTCCTCGCAGGGATCGCCAACGCGATCCAGCCAGGACAGAACGGTGCGCTGGCCAAAGGTCTTCCCCAGCCGCTCACGGCCGGGTTGGTCGTGGGCCTTGGGACTTTCCTGACGGTCTTGGTTGCCGGCTTGGTGTCGGGTCGCCTCGCGCTGCCGACCTACGAGGAGGCGGCACGTATACCCTGGTGGGCGTGGTTCGGCGGCGTTCTGGGAGGCGGCATCGTCGCCACACAACTTCTGGTCGCGCAGACGGTCGGAGCGGCTGCGTTCACAGGTCTGTTGGTGACGGCCGGTGTCGTCACCTCAATTGCGCTCGACCATTTCGGCTGGGTCGGCTTCGAGCAGCACAGCGCGAATCTTCCGCGCATCCTCGGCGGGTTGCTGATGATTGGCGGGGTCGCGCTGATTGCCAGATCCTGACGGCCTCCTACGCCCCAGGCTCAAGCCACCGCGACCGGTAGCTCGCTCACCTGCGTGGTGTAGCGCGGGGTCCGCATCTCAAACTTCGTGCTCCAGTCCCGCTTCTCCAGCACGCCGGCCCGCGCTGGCACGACGGCGCCTGCGCCCCAGCGCGCGTTGCAGGCGTCGATCGCCGCCATCAGCGGCCCGGAGCGCTCCCGGTCCATCTGCCCGATCAGCGCCCGCGGGCTGTCCTCCAGCCGCATCAGGTCCGTGGTGATCACCCCGGCCTTCGCATAGCGCCAGGGCCGCTCGCCTGGCTCGCGCCAGGTCTTGGCGACGCCCAGCAGCGCCGCCTTGATCAGCGCCAGCGTGTCGCTCGTCGCCTCCGGCAGCGTCACGGTGGTGGACACCGAGCGCATCGGGTCGCCGCGGTCGTGCTCGCTGGTGTGATAGAAGACGCTGACGTGGTTGGTCGCGAGCCCGCCCCGGCGCAGCTTCTCACCCAGGCGCGTGGCATGCGTCGAGACCGCCTGCTCCAGTTCGGTCCGGTCGGTGATCCGGCGCGAGAACGAGCGGGTGACGGCGCAGCCCTTGCGCTGGGCCGGCATCAGCTCGAGCGGCAGGCAGGCCAGCCCGCGCAGCTCGTGGATGATGCGCTCGCCCACCACCGTCATGGCCTTGCGCACCGGCCGCGGGTCGAGGTCGCGCAGGTCCGCCGCCGTGTCCACGCCAAGCGCCTGTAGCTTCACCAGCGAGGCCCGGCCGATGCCCCACACTTCCTCGACGCCGATCCGGCAGAGCCAGTGATCGTAGGCTACTGGGTCGGTGAGATCGCACACGCCCTGCAGGTCCGGCACCGTCTTGGCGATGTGGTTGGCGAGCTTGGCCAGCGTCTTTGTCGGGCCGATGCCGACGCAGGTCGGGATGCCGGTCCAGGCGCGCACGGTGGCGCGCAGGTCGCGGGCGAGTTCGACACGCCGGTCCGCTCGCACATCGGAGAGATCGAGGAAGCTCTCGTCGATCGAGTAGATCTCCACCCGGGGTGAGAAGTCCCGGTACACCGCATTGGTGCGGGCGCTCATGTCGCCGTAGAGCGTATAGTTCGAGGAGAACACCCGCACGCCTTGGGCCCGGCACATCTCCCGGATCTTGAAGAAGGGCTCGCCCATGCGGATGCCGAGCGCCTTGGCCTCGGCCGTGCGGGCGATGGCGCAGCCGTCGTTGTTGGAGAGCACGATGACGGGCACGCCCGCGAGCTTCGGGTCGAACACGCGCTCGCACGAGCAGTAGAACGAGTTGCCGTCGATCAGCGCCAGGGCACGGCTCATCGGCCGAGCCGCCCGCGGATCAAGTGCCAGCGGATCGTGAAGCGCACCACGCCCCAGATCGCAGCCTCCTCGAGATCCTCGACCGCGAAGGCGGGCAGGTCCGGGTTGTCAAAGGCGAGGCGCGCGCGGTTGCCCTCGATGACGAGCCGCTTGATCGACATCTGCCCGGCGACCACCGCGACCACCACGCTGTCGTGCCCCGCCTTCAGGCTGCGATCGACACAGGCGAGGTCGCGGTCGAAGATGCCGGCGCCGCGCATCGACTCGCCGCTGATCTGCCAGAGGAAGGTGGCGGGTGGGTTCGGTACCAGCCAGCGCGGCAGCTCGATCGCCCCCTCCATGAAGTCGTCGGCGGGCGAGGGGAAGCCGGCGCAGAGCCGCTGTCCCAGCAGCGGCACGCGCACCGTGGACAACCCGTCGTCCGGCAGTTCTGCGACCCGATGCAGACTCACGCCAGCGCCTCACCCCTGCTAGAACGTTTAGAGAACAAGCACGGCTGGCCGACGCAGCACAATCCGAGCGCGCGCAGATTCCGCTGCGGTTGTGAAGACGTGTGGATGATGAGGCGAAAGGCGAATGCAGCCCGGCACTTACCGCTTCCATTGTACCGACGGCGAGCACGCGGTGCTCGATCACGCAGGCCGGTACCTGCGTGCCCGCGACGACCTGCGCGCGGAAGCCGCACGGGCAGCGCGCGCGATCATGGACCGGGTGGCCGGCCGGCTCGACTGGTCGGCCTGGATCGTGGACGTGCACGACGGCGCGGGCCGCCACGTGCTCACCCTGAAGTTCACGGAAGCTGGCCCCGCACTGCGGGCGGCCTGAGAGAGGACCCAGAGCATGGCCCTGAAGACGAGCTTCATGGTGCAGACCTTCAGCATCCACCGGAAGCGGCTGAAGCCGGACCGGCCGGAGCTCGCCTCGACCGAGAGCGGAGCGCTGAAGAAGGCGCAAGCCATGTCAGCCCGGATGCCCGGCACGGCCGCCATCCGGATCGTAGCCGACGACGAGACGGGCGAACTGGAGAGCGCGACAATCCTCGGGCAGTTCGGCGAGGTGCCGGACGATTTCGCCGAGAGCCTGCAGAGCTGAGGGGGCGTCGTGGGGGAGCCAGACGAAAGGCGGCGTGCGACCGCGGAGGGCTACCTGCGCGGCCGCACCTTGGAAGAGACCCTGGCCGCGTGGCGCTCGGACTACGACGCGCCAACCTATCGCGAGCGCCGGCTCATCCTGGCGCGCTTCGGCACCCTGCTTCGGAGGCGCCCGGCCGAGGCCCAAAAGGACACAGCGAGAAAACAACCCGAACAAGGCAGATGGAATTGCCCGCCATGGCGTTACGCCGAGCAGGCATGATTATTTATATCAGTCGTTATTTGGGTTTTATCACCAGAAGACACTGTAATCGAGCTGGATACCGGACGTCAACGTTGGGTCCACTCTCGCATGGTTTTCCGGACTTTCCGAGAAACCGGCAAGAACGGTTGCTCTATCGAAAGAGCGATCTGCGAGATGGCCTAGCCAGAAGGCTAGGCCGCCAGCATCCGGGGCTCGCTTGAGGACGTTGGCATAAAGCGCCGTTACGAAGGACTGATCGCTCAGTGTTGCGCCGTAGCGTTGAGCAAACTCGGGTGAAGAAAGGAAGTTCACAGCCGCATCATGTAAACTCGTGCCTCTGTCTGCGCGGCTTACGTGCCAGGAAAGGCCGGCCGCATCAGGTAAACGGTTCAAGGCAGCCTGATATAATCTGTAGGCCTGCCCCGCAGTGCCATCAATATCAAAAGCCAATGTTCCATCTGAAAATTTAACGCGCTCGACATTTATCAACGTATCCGAACCATTCCGATTGAGGTCATTATCGGTGATAGTTACAACCCTCTTTTGATCCTGGGTCACGAAGGAAGTTGCTTTAAACTCCTTGCGCGATCCGCTCATAGCGGCTGTGTCGGTTCCTGCGCCGCCTGCGATCAAGTCATTCCCGCCACCGCTGTCGAAGAGGTCGTTCCCATCGCCGCCGCCCATCACGTCTCGTTGCTGGCTTCCGATATGGTAGTCGTTGCCTTTGCTACCGATGTAAATCTGTGAACTAGAGTCGTATTGAGGTTTGTATTCATAAGATTTTACGATTTCTACTGTGCCAGATGTTTTGTCATTGGGCTTGATATTTTTGATCACAATGCCCAACGTTTCATAGGAAGCCTCTACGATCGATGAGGCGGTGGTATTGCCAACCCCAAGCTGCTCCATCAACTTTGCGGTCACGCTGCCCGACGTCGAAATGATATATGAATCGATCAGCCGGTCGGCTGTGCCGGGATCCATCGTCTCGAAGTTGGTTAGGAGATTTGATATGAGATCGGTACCGTTTTTTTGAATGTCATATAGAGTAAGTCCAAGGCTGACGGCGTTTCCGATGGCCGCAGCATATTGCGGAACTAGTTTCTTTGCTGCGAATTGTGAGGCTGCTTCTAAGCCTGTGTTGATCGCTGTTGTAACAATTGAGCCGGCGACGTCGGATGTCGCAACTCGCCAATCAAAAGACCATGAACCATCTGCGTTAATAGTCTTTTGTTGAATATCAGATGTTGTTGTGTAGCTTTTGGACAGTCCGAAAGGGATCGCAAAATCGTCGGGCACGCTAAAGCCAGAATATTTATAATACCATCCTGTCCCGGGCGCGCCGCTAAGGGACTCGATTTCATAAGTCTCCCTTACAGACCCGGGATACTTGTTATAGATGCCAGTTATCTGGAACTCTGCATAGTCAAAGTTATCGTAGCCCCGTGGCTCGCCTGGATCGCCGTACCCGAATTCCAAACCATACTTGTCTCTTACAGCATATCCATCGACTGTAAGCTTGGCTCCGTAGTCGCTAGGCCGCTTCTGATGCAGCGATACGAACTTGATTTCGGCGTAAAGCGTCTTAGTCATGAGCGAATCCGGAGGCCGAATCAGTAAATCGGTTTCAGCCAAAACGGTAGCCGGAAAGTATGCAAAGGGAAACCCATTGCCACTGATTGTTCCGAGCGACAGATTGCTTACATTGCCCAGCGCCCACGGTAAAAAATTGGATCTGGAGAACAGAGTAAATGCATCTTTCGTCCCGGCGGTATCGCGTGAAATTCCCAATTATTTTGATATTCATATGTAAAGTGGCTGCAATCATTCGGGTAGCGTTCCGCAGAAATGCAGTGGCATTCTGTAGATGTGCATCGTCAATACGCTGCAGGCGGCTTGGCGCCCGCTAAGCCGTGTTCCCCGGCAATCGCTCACTGAAGCGTATTGTCAAAGGTGCACAGTCAGCCAGAGGCTGCGCAAAGGTCGCGTGACATGCGAGGGGCCGCGCCAGGGCCACTTTGTGCGCAAAAAGCCCGGTCGCGGCATCACGCACGCGACCGGGCGAAGGTTCGAGCCTGCAGCGGCGGGGGTTGTGCCGGCCGGCTCTTCGGAACGTGGAATCCACGAGCTGGCCGGTTGTTCCCGAGCTGCCGCGAAAAAGGTTTAGGCGCCCAGCGCTGGGCGGGCCCGGCCGAGCATCACCTGCGCCTCGGCGATCGACAGGCCGAGGCGCGCGAGCGCCAGCGGGTCGAGGGGCACGCGCACGAGCTGGCCGCGCGGGTCGGTGTAGAACAGGGCGGCGCGCCCGTCCTCCAGCCAGCCGATCCAGGGCGGGAGCATCGGGGGTTCTAGGGCGGCGTCATCCGGCATCGGGCGTCCTTTCGGGGTCGGCGGGGGTGATTCCGCGCAGCGCGAGCGCCGGCCGGCCGAAGCAGCGGCCGAGCGCCCGGCCGAGCGCCTGACCGTAGGGCTCGCCCGCGGCCTCGCTCGCGGGCTCGGCCGCGCACAGGCGCGCAAAGGCCGCGCGCAGGTCAACCTCGTCGGCCGCGAGCGGCGTGGGTGATGGAGCCTCCGACATGCGCCTATCCTCCCGATCCGCCGCCCCAGCCGCCGGGCGGCGCGGGCGGGGCGCCGCGCTGCCGGATCAGCTCGTTCCAGCGCCGCTCGACCGCGGCCGCGATGCGCCACTCCTGAAAGTCGTCTTCCTGCGCCTTGGCCCAGACGGTGGCGGCGGCCGAGATCGTCTTCAGCGCCTCCGACTGGATCACCATGTGGGCGGCGATCGTGTCGTGGGCGGTGAGGAAGCGCAGGACGGCGGCCGAGGTGAGCAGGTCCTGCGCGTCGAAGGCCTCGTGGCCGGGCTCGGTCGGGAGGGCCACCGGCCCCGCCTCCGCGCCCTTCTCCGCCTTGACGGCGGCCTTGCCGGCCCGGTGCTGCGACACGTACTGCCACACGCCCCAGGCGGCGATGCCGAGCCCGATCGCGACGTTGGCCACCAACTGGCCCGAGGGGGAGAGCTGGGCGATGTAGTCCGTCAGCTCACCCGGCATCGCCCGCTCTCCTGCCCTCGACGCGGCCCGTGTCGCGGATCGCACAGATGAAGTTGAAGAGTTCGAGCGCGGCCACCCAGGCGTAGGTGCGCAGGCCCGTGCCGCCGACGCCGGAGAGGAGCATCGCCCAGCTCACCTGCAGCCAGAGGAAGATCGCCACAAAGCTCGAGGCCGCGCGGATGTGGGGCGAGAAGCGGAAGCCCCGGAAGGTGCCGTTGACGGCCAGGGCCGCGAAGCGGATCGCGGCGACCGCCAGGAAGCACTCACCCCAGGTCTCCTCGCTCATCCACGCCGCCATCACGGTCATGTTGGGCGAGACGGCAAAGACCGGCACCGCCGAGTAGAGCGTCCAGCCGAAGAGCAGGAGCTCGCCCATCGCCCACCATTCCGGGAATCGCAGCCGGAAGTGGCCGATGACGCCGCGCCAGAGGCGCCGCCAGAGCGGCGGGCGCACGGTGCGGGCGCTGGCGTGCAGGCGCAGAACGGTCAGGACCATGGCGGCTTCCAGGGCTGGCGAGCGGTCGACCGGCTCGCGGGGCCCGAAGCCGGGCGGCATCGGCGCCGGGTCGGGCAGTGCGGCGTGCATGGGGCGTCCCAAGGGGCGGGAAATGCGGGGAGGCAGGGCGTCTAGACGGGCAGCCGGCAGGCGCGACCGGGAGCGTCTAGACGGGGCGCTCGCCGGCCAGAGCGCGGTCCGGCCGGCGGCAGGCCTACTTCTTCGTGTCGATGAATTTGTCGACGGAGCGGGCGAGCATGTAGGCGCCGATCCCGACGGACAGGAGCGACCACAGCTCGGCCGGCACGCCCTTGAGGGCCGCCACCACCTCGGCCTGGAGGCCGAGCATCGGCGAGATCACGCCCACCCACGTGATCATGGCGAGCGCCCAGAACACCGTGGCGGGCCGGGCGTTCCTGGCCCACGGGCTCTCGGAGGCCGCGTCCGCCTTCATCACCTCGGCCATGGCCCTGTTGAGGTCGGACTGCTGGTCGAGCGCCGCGCGCTGCAGCTCGGCCTGCACCTGGGCGCGCTGGCCCTCGTCCGGGATGATCCGCTGCAGGATCGGCCCGACCGTCGAGAGGAGGGCGGGCAGGATCGTGAGGAAGCCCATGGCTCAAAGCCCCTTCTGCATGTTGCGACGGACGGCGTAGACGAGGCCGGCAAGACCCGTGGGCGGGGCGGTGAGCGCGGCGACCGCGGCCGGGCTCGCGGGCGCGCCGAGCGCCGCGGGCAGGCGGGCGGCGGTGAGCGGCATGCCGCCGGCCGTGAGCGCCGCCTCGAAGCGGCGGGCGTACCCGGCGATGTCGGCGGCGCGGTCCGTGCCGTTCACGGTGCGGCGCGCGCCCTCGTAGTCGCAGCGCGCGCCCGCGATGAAGTCCTCGAGCGCGCGGCCCGTGAAGTCGCCGCGGGTCGAGGCGCCGCGGGTCACGCCCTCGATCAGGATGCGGGCGGAGATCGCCGGGTCGAGTGCCAGATCCGGGTTGCCCGCGAGGTCGAGGCCGATGAGCGCGCCCATCGCGCGGTAGTTCGCCTCGTGCGTGAGCTGCACGTCGCCGCGCCCGAACCAGCCGGCGCGCCAGTAGGGCGTCTTCACCGACTTGAGCCGGCCGGCGGCGAAGGCCCGGTCTAGGCGGGCGATGGCGTCCGCCGTCGAGGTGGCGAAGCCCTCGCGCACGGGCTGCATGCGCTGGCCCGTCTCGTGGAACGAGGTCGCCAGGATGTAGGCCAGATGCCGCCGGTCGAGCAGGAAGGCGTAGGCCAGGAAGGCGTCGAGCAGGCGCTCGATGCCCGCGACCTGCGCGAGCGAGAGCGTGCCGAACAGGGGGCGGATGGACGCGAAGAAGCGCGCCCGGTCGAGGCGCGCGAAGGCGCCCGCGTCGGGGGACGTGGCCATGGGTCGGGCTCCGGACATGAGAAAGCCCGCCGGGTGAGGGCGGGCGGGGTGAAGGCTGACGGGCGTGCGTGACCAGGCGGCCGGGCTCAGCCCTTGCGGGTGTCGCTGCCGGCCTCGCCGCCGGGCTGCACCAGCGTCAGCTCGGTCGTGTAGCCCTCGCGCCGGGTCAGGCGGTGCCGGGCGGTCTTGATGCGGTAGGTCCCGTCGATGCCGGGCCGCACGCCCGAGACGATGCAGGAGGCCTCGGCCTGCGCGGACGGATCGCCGTCGATGGTGACCGTGCCGCCCCCCTGCTCGCGCTCGGCCTCGGCGCCGGTGGACTTGGTGCGGGACTGCGCGGCGCCCTCGTCCGCTCGGGTGAAGCGGTCGCGGTGTGTGGCGCTGCCCGGGCGGCGCCGGGCCTTGACGGTCTTGGTCTTATACTTGGCGTCCTCGGTGTCGTAGTATCGCGCCTCGAACTCCGACCAGCTGTGACGGTCATCGACGGGGCTGAGATCGCCCGAGATGATGTTGCCGATGCGGGTGCCGTCCGGATCGAATTCCCGATGGGCGCGGACCGAGGCCAGCCCCCGCCCGCCGACCGACTGGCCGCCGGAGCGGTCGGCGAAGATCGCCCGGCTGCCTCGCACCTTGAAGGTCTTGCCGGCCTCTTGGGCGACGCGCATGCCCCATTCGAGGAAGCTCTCGCCCTGCATCGCCCAGTAGGGCCGTTCGACGTCGTCGCCCTGCACCTCGACCTGCAGGCCCGCCGACCCGCCGAACTTCTTGGCGGCGGCCGAGAGCTTGCCCTTGTCATGGTGGCTGTGCTGGCGCTCTTTCGGCTTGCCCTTCTGATCGACGGACTTGGCCGAGATCCGGAGCGTCAGGCCGCCGCCGCGGGCGAGGGTCGAGGTCGGCCGATCGACCTTGCCCTCGAACATCACGGGCGGGCCGGCCGCGCCGCCGTCGTCGACGAGCATCATGCCGGCCTGGATCGGGGCGCCTGTCGGCGGCAGCGCGATCGAGCCGCCGGCGTCGTCGAGTTCGATCTCCAGGCTGTCGGCCTCGCCGCCGTCGTTGTCCGTGATCGACATGGAGATCAGGATCGGCGCCAGCGTGCGCGAAATCTCGGTGCCGTTGACCGAGACCCAGAACTCCGTGTGCGGCATCGGCTCACTCCATCGACCAGAGGGTGATGAGGGGGCGGGCCCGCGCGGCGGCCGGGGAGCGGGCGTCGGGGATCTCGACCACGACCTTCGTGCCGACCGGCAGGATGGGTCCGTGGTCGGCGAGGCCACCGTCCGCTTCGTAGACCGCACCGGCCGTCGCGACGCCGACCGCGCCCTCAACACCGCCTCCGACCTCATGGTCGGACTGGTGATGACCCGCGAGGCGCAGTTCGAGGCTGACACTCCGGCCAATGCGGCAGCGCTCGCCGAGCGGGCGCGGGACATCGTCACCCAGCTTCAGGTCGCCATCGGGCGTCTAGACGCCCGCGCGGAGGCGTGAGCCGTGGCCTTCGCCTGCACCGACGTCGGCACCACGCCCCGCACCCGGCTCACCGACAGCGAGAAGCTCGAGCTTTACGAGGCGCAACAGGGGCTCTGCCCGCTCTGCGGCCGCGTCATGGTCCAGGGCGAGGCCCTGACCGACGAGCACATGCGCGCCCTCGGCCTCGGCGGCTCGAACGATCCGGACAACCGCGCGATCGTCCACCGGGCCTGTGCGCTCGCCAAGACCCACGGTCCGGAGGGCGACCTTGCCCTGACGGCTAAGGCCAAGCGCCGGAAGCGTCGCGGCCTCGGCTTCGTCACCCCGAAGCGCCCTATGCCCGGCTCCAAGGCCTCTGGCGTCAGCCGTGGCCTCGATGGTCTCACCCGCTGCCGGCGCACCGGCCGCGTCCTCTCCCACCCCTCTGTGATCGACGTGAGGTCGCTGTGACGCTTGCCGTCCCCTCAGGCGAGAGGCTTTTGCTCGTCGCCGAGTTCCTCGAGGATCGCGCAGACGCGGCGCTCGGCTCCTGCGACGATCCCGAGTTGCGACCAGTCGGGGCGGGCGGCCTCAATCTGGCGCGCCGCAGCTACAATTTCCGTGTGCAGCAGGGTCACAATCCGTGGTCCCTCGGCCGGCACAGCATCAAGCATCACGGCCGTAACAGACCGAACGACAGCCTCAAGAAGGTCGAACGCAATCTCCGACTCAGCGATCTGCGGATCGATGTCAGCATCCAGCTCCGAAAACTTAAGCCGCCTGGCTTGAGGCATCATTTCCACCATGATCGTCCGCTTTCGTACATTATCAAGACAATCAGGGGTGGGCGGCAGGGCTCCTGCATCAAAACCGCACACCTTCAACGGTTGGAACTACCGGGTCAGGCCGGACGCGCCTGCGCATACCGGCTTCGGCCTCGGCGCTCAGCGGTTCGCACCCCGCCAGGCTCTCAACACTCCGCTTCGCACGCTCGTCTCACCCCCTGCAGCACGGAGCTGCCCGCGTGAACGGTGTCTCTCACTGCCTCGTGCGCATCCCCGACCTCACGCCCGTGACGCTCGCCACCTTCCTGGCCGAGCATGCCGTGACCGACGCCCACGGCCGGGACATCGCGCTCGACCTCCTGACGCACGGCGCGAAGGTCTCCGTCACGCTCAACGACGGCCGCACCGTCATCCTGGAGCGTCAGGGCTTCTTCGTCGTCGGCACGGCGCTCCCGGAAGACTGCCACGAGCGCGAGGCGTGTCTCTCCGCGATCGGCCATGTCATGGCGGGCCACTTCATCCCCGGCGGTTCGGTCGATGTCTGGCTCGCGCCGGTCTCGACCTTCGTGCTGCTCGGTCTGATGGGCCGGCCCTGCGGGCAGTGGCGCGAGCTGTTGCTCGCCGAGGTCGGCCGGGCGCGCGGCGCGACCGCCCGGACCGTGCTGGAGGCCTACCCGCTCGACGCGAATGGCGGACGCGCAAACATGGACGCGTGCCGGTCTGGGTCGCGCCGGCCGAGGCGCGACGGCAGGGTTTCACGCCCGCGACCGTGCAACTGAGTTCCGAGGCCTACGCGGTCGAGCCGAACAAGACCGAGCGCGCGGCGCTGGCCTCGACCTGCCGGCGATTGCAGGCCGAGGCGAAGGAGTGGCTGTCGGGCCAGCACAACCCGCCGAAGGCCCGCTACGACGGCACGCTGAAGTCCCTGATGGACCTCTACCAGGTGCACGAGCTGAGCCCGTTCCACGCCATCACGGCCGAGACACGGCGGAGCTACGTTTACAATCTCGGCGTGCTGACGAAGCGGGTCGGCGCCCGGCGGCTCGATCGGGTGACAGGCGAGGATCTGTTGCGCTGGCACCGCGAGTTCGCGAAGCCGAGCAAGCTAGGGGGCAAGCCGCGGATCCGCTTCGCCCACGCCCTGATGACGATGGTTCGGATCGTGCTGAAGTTCGGCAAGGTGCTCAACATCGCCGACGCGCGAGCGCTCCGGTCCGTCATGGACGACATGGAGTTCGCGACCGCGCCGCAGCGGGAGGCCTTCATCGCTCCGGAGCAGGTCGAGGCTGTGCGCGCCGTCGCGCACAAGCGCGGCCTGCCCTCGATCGCGCTGGCCACCGCCCTGATGTTCGAGGCAGTGCTGCGGCAGAAGGACGTCATCGGCGAGTGGGTTGCCGACGCGACTGCCGATCCGGCGGGCGCGCTGACCGACCGGGGGCGTGTCTGGGGTACGGGTCTGCGCTGGGGGGAACATGTCGATCCGCGCACGCTCATCATGATCAAGCCGACCTCGAAGAGCCGAGGCCGACGCTCGGCCGAGCACGATCTCAGTCTCATGCCCATGGTGGTGGCCGAGCTGGCGCACGTGCCCGCGCTGAAGCGCATCGGCCCGATGATCGTCTGCGAGACGACGGGCCGGCCCTGGCGCGCCCGCCACTTCCGCGAGATCTGGCGCGAGTGCGCACGCGAGGCCGGCGTGCCGGATGAGGTGTGGTGCATGGACGCCCGCGCAGGCGGCATCACCGAAGGGTCGGACGCGGGGGCGGACATCGCGCATCTCAGCAAGACCGCAACGCACACCAACACGGTGACGACGAGCCGCTACAACCGGGATGCCCTGTCGAAGTCCAGAAAGGTGGCTGAGCTGCGAGTTCTGAGCAGGAGGGCGAGATGAGGGAAACTCTCAATCTGGAGTGGCGCCAGCGGAAAGCTGGTGTCGTCGCCTACTGGGTGTGCCCGCGGGCCAAAGCCGCCCAAGGCTTCACGCCCCGAACCGTCCAGCTGTGGTCAGGTCTCGACAAGGCCTCCGCCGATCTCGAAACGATCCGGACGCGATGCCTCGTGCTGCAGGCCGAGCTTCTCGACTGGATGAAACGAAGGGAGAGCCGGCGCGGTCTTGGGAGCAAACGGCTTGGAATCATCTACTTTATCAGGTCGGCCGACCTCGTGAAGATCGGCTTCACGAACAATCTCAAGCGCCGGCTCGAAGCGTTCACCACCGCAACCCCGCAGGGCTATGAGGTCATCGGCCACGTGTCCGGAACGGCCCTCGACGAGCGGTTGTGGCACGCGCGCTTCAAGAAGCTGAGGGTGCGGGGCGAGTGGTTCCGCTACACGGACGGCCTAGCCGCCGCGATCCAATCGGCCGCGTAGAACACGCGCCGAACAACGCGTTCCAACGCTTTCTCCAACGGATTCCAATGTTTTTGGCTGTGTCTTCCTAACCGATTGTTTCGATTAGAGATATTTGGTGGGCGCACTAGGGTTCGAACCTAGGACCCGCTGATTAAGAGTCAGCTGCTCTACCAACTGAGCTATGCGCCCGATCGCTTCTCAGCGATGGCGAGGCGGCCACCAAGTCCGCCGTCGATGGAGGGGCTGATATCAAGCGGCCCGGGGGCTGTCCACCCCCGGGCCGCAGGTTTTTCCGGAAATGTGTGCACCGCGGTCGGCTCGGGGTCGGATCGCGGTCAGATCGCCTGTGCGTGCAGCCGCCGGGCCGCCGCCGAGAGCTTGTTCAGGGCCGAGAGATAGGCCTTGGCCGAGGCCACCAGCGTGTCCGGGTCGGCGCCGCGCGCCGTGACGCTGCGCTCGCCGTCCTTCAGCCGCACCGAGACCTCGGCCTGCGCGTCCGTGCCCTCGGTCACGGCGTGGACCTGATAGAGTTCCAGCACCGCCTCGTGCGGGACGAGGGCGTGGATGGCGTTGAACACCGCGTCCACCGGCCCGTTGCCGTCGGCCTCCTCCGTCACGGTGCGCCCGTCGACCATGATCTTCAGCGTGGCGCGCTGCGGGCCGTGCGTGCCGGCGATCACCGAGAGCGAGACGAGGCGGATGCGGTCGTGGGCCGTGGCGAGGTTCTCGTCCACCAGCGCCTCGATGTCCTCGTCGTAGACGTGCTTCTTGCGGTCGGCCAAGGCCTTGAAGCGCTCGAACACGTCTTGGAACTGGTTGTCGGTCAGGTGCAGGCCGAGTTCGCCGAGCTTCGAGCGGAAGGCGGCGCGGCCCGAATGCTTGCCCATCACCAGCGAGGTCTTGGCGAGGCCGACCGAGGCCGGGGTCATGATCTCGTAGGTCTCGGCGTTCTTGAGCATGCCGTCCTGGTGGATGCCGCTCTCGTGCGCGAAGGCGTTGCGGCCGACGATCGCCTTGTTGAACTGCACGGGGAAGTTCGTGGCGTGGCTCACCAGCTTCGAGGCGCGGGTCAGGAGCGTGGACTCGATGCCGGTCTCGAAGGGCATCACGTCGCCGCGGGTGCGGATCGCCATGACGACCTCCTCCAGCGCCGCGTTGCCGGCCCGCTCGCCGATGCCGTTGATGGTGCACTCGATCTGCCGCGCGCCGCCCTCCAGGCCCGCGAGCGTGTTGGCCACGGCGAGCCCCAGGTCGTTGTGGCAATGGACTGAGAAGACCGCCTTGTCGGCGTTCGGCACGCGCTCGCGCACGGCGGCGAACATGGCGCGGTACTCGGACGGCGTGGCGTAGCCCACCGTGTCCGGCAGGTTGATCGTGGTGGCGCCGGCCTTGATCGCCGCCTCAACGCAGCGGCACAGGTAGTCGATCCCGGTGCGGGTCGCGTCCATGGCCGACCACTCGACGTCGTCGACGAGGTCGCGGGCCTGCGCCACCGTCTTCAGGATGATCTCGACGACCTCGTCCTCGCTCTTGCGCATCTGGTGGGCGAGGTGGATCGGCGAGGTCGAGACGAAGGTGTGGATCCGGCCGGCTCGCGCGTGGCGCACCGCCTCGCCGGCCCGGGCGATGTCGGCGGGGATGGCGCGGGCGAGGCCCGCGATCACCGCGCGCTTGGAGCGCCGGGCGATCTCGGCGACCGCCTCGAAATCGCCGTTCGAGGCGATCGGGAAGCCGGCCTCGATGATGTCGACGCCCATCGTGTCGAGGAGCTCGGCCACCGCCAGCTTCTCGTCGAGCGTCATGGTGGCGCCGGGGCACTGCTCACCGTCGCGCAGGGTGGTGTCGAAGATGAGGACGCGGTCGCGGGCGCCGGAGGTGGTCGTGGTCATGGAGAATCTACCCTGTCGCGGGCCGCCCGCCGCGCCGTGCGGTCGAGAGCGGCCGAAGCCTGAACGGAGGAGGCGTCGTGCGATCCCCTGAGAGCCCAGGCGCGCGCCCGGACGGCCCTCAGGGGCGGGTAAGGAGAAGGCTGGCGAGAAGCGCGCGCGCGCGAACGACCGCCGTGGCGGCCCGCCCGATCCCGTACGCTGCTGAGCCGGCTCCGGCCAAGGCTCGCCTCTCTCCGCATCGCGGCCCGACGGGCCGCCCACAATCAGCCGGCACAGGTATCCGCTGCGCGCCCACAAGGCAAGCGAGTCCCGGTTTCGAAAGGTCCGGGACCTTTCGCGGGTGCAGGGCGGAGCCCTGCGGAAGCTTCGGGAGATCGGCCGGGGCCCGCGAGCGTTCCGCAGTCTCAGTAATGCGGCGGGGGCGGCTCCGGCCCACGGGGCACGCGCTCGGCCACGGTCTCCACCTGCTCGTGCAGGGCGGCGACCTGCCGGGTGAGGCGGTCGATCAGGCGCCACTGCTCGGTGACGACGCGGTTCAGGTCCTCGATCGTGGCGTCCTGCTCGCTCAGGCGCATCTCGAGGCGGGTGAGGCGGGCCTCGTCGCTCATGCAGTCTCCGGGTTTCGTGCCCGGGTCTATCACGCCGCGCGGGGCAGGGGAGCGGCCACCACGCGGTCGCGGCCGGCGCGCTTGGCCGCGTAGAGGGCGTTGTCGGCCCGGCGCATCAGCGTGTCGAAGGCCCCGCCCGCCGCCCGCGCGACGCCGGCGCTGACGGCGAGGCGCAACTCGGGCAGTTCCGGCAGGGCGACCGCCGCGAAGGCGCCGCGCACCCGCTCGGCCCGGGCGAGCACCGCGGCCGGGCCGTCGTCGGCGATCAGGCAGGCGAATTCCTCGCCGCCGAGCCGGCCGATCACGGCCTCGGGCATGAGCGCGCGGGCGAGCGCGCAGAAGGCGACGAGCACCGCATCCCCCACCGCGTGGCCGTGCGTGTCGTTGACGGCCTTGAAGTGATCGAGGTCGAACAGCAGCAGGGCGACCGGCTCGCCGCGGGCGAGCCGCGCCTCGGCCTCGGCCACGAAGGCGCGCCGGTTGGCGACGCCGGTCAGCCCGTCGGTCGAGGCGGCGATCCGCTGCCGGTGCTCGGCCCGCTCCTTCACCAGGGCGATGAAGCCGAAGGCGATCGCGAGCGTGAACAGCATGGCGGCGAAGCAGAGGCCTGTCACCCAGCCGGACTGGAGCGGGTTTCGGGTCTCCCGGAAGGGGACCAGCACCGCCGCCGGGATGCGCAGGGCGTAGCAGGCGGCGTAGGCGGCGAGCACCAGCGCGGTCACGGTGCGCGAGGGCAGGGGTTCGGCGCGCCCCGCCCGGAGGGCGAGGGCGCTGGCCGTGCAGTAGGCGGCGGCAAGCGCCGAGGCGACGACCACCCGCGCGCCGATCGCGGCGTAGAAGGCGGGCAGGCAGCAGAGCGCGAGCCAGACGAGCGCACCGCCGAAGGCGAGGAGAGGCCGGAAGCGGCGCCCCTCGAAGGCCTCGACGCCGCTCCAGATCAGGCCGTAGCCGGTGAGGATCGCGGCGTTGGCGAGGACGATCGAGAGTGAATCCGGGATCAGGCCCCGCAGGGCGAGGCCGGCCGAGCCGAGCGCGCCGAGGAGATGGGCGAGCCCCCAGATCAGCAGGGCCGGGGTCTCTCGCTGCTGGCGCCACGCGAACAGGAACAGGATGCCGACCATGACGGTCAGCACGAAGGTCACGATCAGCAGGGTCGTGATGTCGAGCTGCATCGCTGGCGGTGCCTGCTCCCGGAACGACGATCGGTACGCCGGACGACCCGGCCTCGCGGGTCCGCCGCGCCGCACATCCGCACCGAGCCGGACCGACGGCCGCAACCGCTGCATCTGCACGGATCACCAATGTAGCCGATCGTACAGCAAAGCTCAGCCGCGATAAAGCGCCGGCCCGTCTCTGCTGCGGGGCTCTCTCCAGCCTGCACTCACTTGGGTTGAGGACGACTATGCTCCGCGCATGCTTCGTCGTGGCGAGCCGGGCTCAGCGTCAGCGCGGGGCGACCGCCCGCACCGTCCAGGTCGCCCAGTAGACGGGGCGACCGTAGAGGGCCGAGGCGCGGCTGCCGTCCCGGCGCGGGGCGAGCCGATCCAGCCAGGTGAGGAAGCCGGACTTGGCCGACAGAGAGCCCGGCAGGTCGAGATTGCCGTAGCGGTCGGTCATCCAGTAATGCGCAACCCGGCCGTAACGCCCGCTGCCGTCGCCGCCGGAGCGCAGGCCCAGATAGGCTGGCGAGCGCTGGGCCGAGACCGGCTCGGCGAAGAGCTTCAGGGCGCCGAGCGACTCGGGCGAGAGGTCGGTGCTGTACTGCGCGCAGATATCGGGCACCGGGCCGCCGGGGGCGTTGGCCGGGCGGAGGCAGCTGTAGGAGAGCACCCAGCGGTCCATGCCCTTGGCCCTGGCAGCCCGCACCTGGATGCCGGGCGGCAGCCCCTCCATCAGGGTGCGGGGCGCGGACCAGACCCGCGGGGCGCCGAGGTCGCGGGCGGTGCGGAGATAGAGCGCGGTGCGTCGCCGCGCCGACGGCTCGCCGCAATCCTGCGGCATCGCGTCGGTGTAGATGTAGTGGTAGGTCTGGTCGATCACGCTGATCGAGCCGCTGAGACCCTGCGCGTCCAGCCGCTCCGAGGCGCAGTTGCCGACGACCGGGCGGCCGGTCTCGTCGATCACGGCCGAGGGGATGGCGGCCGTGCCCGCGTCGGATCCGCGGCGCCTGTCCTGCCCCGCGCCGAAGGGCGTCCAGACGACGCCGGAGCCGTCGGGGCCGCGGCCACGGATCTCGAAGCTCTCGAAATCGGTGGTGCGCGCCTGGATCTGCACCCGCCGCGCCGCGTCGCCGCTGCCGACCGTCGAGATCAGGAAGACGTGGTGATAGGCCTCGCCCGCCCAGTCGCGGCCGGCCACCGCGATCGGGTTGCGGGCCGCGACGCCGAACTCGGTCTCGGGCTCGTCCGCCGTCTCGCGCCCGCGCCGGCCCCGCCGGGCGGCGGGCCGGGGCGGCTCGGGCTGCGCCTCCCACAGGCGGGGCTCGGCCGGCGGCATCGTCGTGGCGAGTTGGTCGAGGCCGCGGCCCGCGTGCACGGCGCCGGAATCCATCGGATCGGTGGCCCGCCGCTCCGCGCAGGCCTCGCGCCCGCGGCGGGCCGCAGGGGGCGTCTCGCCGTGGTAGATCACCTGCAGGGGCCCGGCGGCGCTGCCGCTGGCGAGGCGCAGGACCTGCACGCCGCGGGCGAAGGCGCAGGCCGGCGGTGCCCAGAAGACGCCCTCCGCTTCGGACCCGTCCCGGCAGATCTCCAGCGCCCCGCCGCCGGTGCGGAAGCAGGCCGGGGCCGAACCCTCGGCCGTCTGCGCCAGCGCGGGCGCGCCCGTCCCGAGGAGCAGGGCGATTGCGAGGCGCACGCCGTGATGCCGCGCCGACGGGCCGCCAGGCCTGCCCGTCCGATGAATCGTGATCTCTGTTGTCGATGCGCTCATCCTGCCGCCGTCACTCCGCGCCGCCGCGTCCCGATCGCGGGGGCGGCCCTCTAACGATCCGCACCGGCATCGCGATCCGCAGAGCTTGTGGACGCGCCGCAGGGCGCCCGGAAGCCCGGCAGAGCACGCAGCCCCGGCGGCCCGGCTCGCCCGGCCGCGCGAACCGGGCCGCCCCTCGCAAGTTGTCGCTGGTCAGTAGGGCCGCGCGGCCCGCCGCATCGGAGTGCTCAATGGATATCGCCGTCGACAAGGTCAGCGAGATGATCGTGCGCCTGAGGGCCGTCGAGGTGAAGGAGGGGCCGACCGACCCGGATTCGGGCTCGAACGCGATCGACGACGGCGCCACCGACGTGCTGGTCGGCGGCACCGACGACCAGACCGAGCGGGAGATCCGCGACGTGTTGGCCGGCCTCAACGACGACGAGCGGGCCGACCTCCTGGCCCTGCTCTATGTCGGCCGCGGCGACATGGAACCGGAGGAGTGGGCCGACGCGGTGCGCTTCGCCCGCGACCGCGAGGCCGCAGGGGAGGGCGCCGCGCGCGAACTGCTCGGCGTTCCGAACGCCAGCGACCTGCTGTCCGAGGGGCTCGACCGGCTGGGGATCGCCCAGGATTTGCCGGAGGATTGAGACCTGCCGGAGGGTTGAGGCTCTCGGACGGATCCGGTCGCGCGGGCAGGAGGCCGGCCTTCCTCAGCCCGCGCGCAGGAACGCGATCAGGGCGGCGTTCACCGCCGCCGGCTCCTCGTGCTGGAGCCAGTGGGTTGCCCCGGGGAACCACTGGACGCGCCCCCGGTCGCAGAGCGCGAGGCTCGCCTCGGCGAGGCCGGATTGCAGGGCGTGGTCGCGCCGGCCCCAGAGGATTAGGGTCGGGGCGCGCACCCGGGGGGCGGGACGCCGGGGCAGGCGCAGCGCCCGGTACCAGTTCAGCATCGCCGTCATGGCGCCGGGTCGTGCCCAGGCCTCGGCGTAGCGGTCGAGTTCGGCGGCCGTGAAGGTGCCGGGCCGCGCGGTGTCGGCCAGCGCCCGCCGCAGCACCGCGCCGTCGTCGGCCAGAAGCCGCCGCTCGGGCAGGCGGGGGATCTGGAACAGGGCGACGTAGAGGCTGCGCAGCCACTGCCCGGGATGGCGCCGGGCGTAAGGTCCGACGATGCCGGGATGCGGCGCGTTGAGGATCGCCAGCCGCTCGACCCTGTCGGGATAGAGGCTCGCCACCCACCACGCGACGAGCCCGCCCCAATCGTGCCCGATGAGGCGGAAGCGGGCGTGGCCCAGCGCATCGGCGAGCGCCGCGACGTCGGCGGCGAGCCGGTCGAGGTGGTAGGCGGCGATCCCCTCCGGCCGGGAACTCAGGTTGTAGCCGCGCTGGTCCGGCACCGCGAGCCGGAAGCCGGCTTCCGCGAGCGGGCCGATCTGGTGGCGCCAGCCGTACCAGAACTCCGGAAAGCCGTGCAGCAGGATCACGGGCGGCCCGCCAGCCGGTCCTGCTTCGGCGAGGTGGATGCGCGCGCCCGGCAGATCGATCGTCCGGAAATCGGTCTCCACCATGCTCCGTCTCCTCACCCCGGCATCGGCAGCGGCGCGATGCGCGGCGGCGGCGTCGCGCCCGCCTTGCGCTCCAGGAGGCTCGGCGGCGGCACGGGCGCCGCGATGGTGCAGACGACGCCCGCCGCCTCGTAGGCGAGCTGCACCTCGCCGGCGAGCTCGCGCGCCAGTCCCCGCTCGATCAGGCGCGATCCGAAGCCGGTGCGGGTGGGCTTCGTGACCGGGGGGCCGCCGCTCTCGGACCAGCGCAGGGTCAGGCGGGTCTCGGGCCCGCGCGCGACCGACCATGCGATGGAGACGCGTCCGCTCTCGTTCGACAGGGCGCCGTACTTGACCGCGTTGGTGCCGAGCTCGTGCAGCGCCATGGCGATCGAGAGGGCGACCCGCGGCGGCAGGCGCAGGGGCGGCCCCTCCACGTCGAAGCGCGAGCGGCCGGGCTCGCTCGCGTCGAGCGGGCGGATCGCGTCGGCCACCACGGTGCCGAGTTCCGCGCCCTCCCAGCTCTCGCGGGTGAGCACGTCGTGGACGCGGGCGAGCGCGAGCAGCCGCGCCTCGAAGGCCGCGCGCGCCGCGTCCGCCGCCGGGC
This sequence comes from Methylobacterium radiodurans, assembly GCF_003173735.1. Classification (NCBI taxonomy): domain Bacteria; kingdom Pseudomonadati; phylum Pseudomonadota; class Alphaproteobacteria; order Hyphomicrobiales; family Methylobacteriaceae; genus Methylobacterium; species Methylobacterium radiodurans. Next base: position 1,780,673 of record NZ_CP029551.1, read on the forward strand.
CGTCGAGGCCGCGCAGGGACTGGCTGGCGATCGACTGCACGGTGGCGAGCGTGTTCTTCACCCGGTGGTTCAGCTCGTGGATCAGGAGCAAGAGGTGCTCCTCGGCGAGCTTGGCTTCGGTGATGTCGACGTTGCAGCCGGTGTAGCCGAGGAAGCGGCCCGCATCGTCGAGGCGCGGCACGCCCTCGCAGCGCAGCCAGCGCGTCGCCCCGTCGCGGTCGATCACCCGCATCTCCGTGCGGAAGGTCTGACGGGCCGCGAAGGCGTCCGCGAAGGTGGCGGAGAAGCTCTCGAGGTCGTCCGGGTGGACGATGCGGTGCCAGCCGGCATCCGCGAGTTCCGCCGCCGGGATGCCGAAGAGGTGGTCGAAATGCATGTTGACGAAGCTGACCTCGGCCCGCTCGTCCGTCATCCAGATCAGGGCCGGTGCGGAATCGGCCATGTGGCGGAAGCGGGCCTCGCTCTCGCGCAGCGCCGAGAGGCCGCGCCGGGTCTCGTCGAGCGCCCGGTCGCGCTCCGCCTCGCGGGTGCGCAGGCGCAGAGAGGCGTCCGAGAGGACGTCGCCGAGGCGGCGGATCTCGTGCACCGGCGAGGCGATGCGGGGGATGGCCTGCCCCCGCGCCAGGGCGGGTCCGGAGGCAGCGAGCTGGCGCAGGGGCCGCGAGACCCGCGACCAGAGGTTCACGGCGAGCAGCGAGGAGGTGGCGAGGACGAGGAGCCCGAAGCCGCCGAAGGCCCAGGTCCAGCGGCGGGTGCGCGCGTCGACCAGACTCTTGGGGATGCTGGCACCGACCGTCCAGCCTGTCAGCCGCGAGCGCGCCTCGACCACCACCACCGGCCGGTGCTGACGGTCCTTGCCCTCCCAGACGCCGGGCGTGTCGCTCTGCACCTGGCGGAGCGTGGCGAGCCGCGGGCGACCCACCACGGCGGCGGGATCGGGCAGGCGGGCGAGCACCCGCTGGTCGCGGTCGGAGATGCCGGTGGTCCAGCCCTCCACCACCTCGCGGGCGAGGATGCCCTGCAGCCGCGAGAGCGGCGCCCGGAAGCCCAGGATGTAGGTCACCTCGCCGTCAACCTGCACCGGCACCGCCACGGCGTAGCCTGCCTGGTCGGGCGTCGCCCCGGCGAGGAACCCCGAGACCATCGCGCGTTGGCTACCGCTCGCGACCTCGGCGTCGAAGGGCATCGGGGTCATGGGTAGCGGCGCACCGCGTTTCACGCCGGTGTTGACGAGCTGCTGCCCGTCCGGCTTCCGCAGCACGATGTCGAGCTCGATGGCGTCGCGCACGAGGCGCGCCTGCGCGTCGAAGGCCTCGAAGTCGCCGGCCTTGAGCCGCGGCGAGGTGGCCAGCGTCTGCAGCACCGAGACGAGGCCGGCGGTGTCGCGATCGACCGAGAGGGCGATGCCGCGCACGTTCTCGCGCGCGTCCTGCTCGAAACGAGCGCGCTCGGCCGCGGCGTAGCGCATCAGCAGGATCCCGGTGAACAGGAGGCCGGGCCCGATCAGCGCCACGACCAGCGCGACGAGGTAGAACTGCGTCGAGAATCCGTTGCGGCCGAGCCGCCGCCCGAGCCAGGCCCGGCGCGGGGGTGGCGTCTCCGCGGAGGAATCCCCGGATGCCGCCGGGGTCGGGTCGGCCTCCGGGCTCAAGCACGCCCCCGCGCGTCAGGCCCGCTCACCGGCGCCAGCATCGCTCGCGTTCCGCCCTCACGTGTCATTGCCGGCCCCGCCGGTTGGTCAGCGGTCGATATGACCGAGATCGCGACCCGGGTCGAGGCGGTCGCGCACGCGCTGCTTCAAGGCTTTGACGTCCGGGAAGCCCCCGTCGCGCACGCGCTCCCACACAACCTCCTCGCCGACCGCGATGCTGAAGGCGCCCCCCGTCGCCGGGACCAAGGCCACCTCGCCGAGGTCGTCCCGGAAGGTCGACAGCAGCTCCTGCGCCATCCAGGCCGCCCGCAGCAGCCAGTTGCAGCGGGTGCAGTAGGTGATGGCGATGCGCGGTCCCGCAGGGCGGGGCTCGGGTAGGGCGACCGCCGGTGTCTCCTGAGGCTCCATGCGGGGAATGCGCCTCGCGGCGACCGGATTGTCAACCACCGGACGCCTCGACCGCCGCCGGGCCGCGCAAGGAGGCGCAAGCGGGCGGCGCACGGAGGCACGAGACGCCGAGACCACGAGACGCCTTGACGGCACCGCCCGTCGCGCCCTAGAAGGCCGCCACCCGAGCCGCACGGCGGCTCCGGCAAGCCTCGGCCCCGGTGCCGACGGCTCCGGTACGGACGGTTAGCACAGCGGTAGTGCGTTCCCTTCACACGGGAAAGGTCGCAGGTTCGATCCCTGCACCGTCCACCACTCTCTCTCCAGCGTCGACACAAAGCGGAAACCGCTCGCCGATAGAGGCGGGCTCATGATCGTGCTGGCCGCCACCCACAGCTTTCCCTCCGCGTCGCGCTGCGGCTCCGCGGCGCGCTGTTCGCGTCCGCCGTCCCGGTATACCGTGTGCCCGACCGGCCGCTGAGAGCCCGAGGATCATGAAGGCCCACGGCGACGCGCGCGATATCCCGCCCCCTCCGCGCAAGGGGCCCTTCCTGCTGGCGGGGCTCGTGGTGCTTGGGCTCGTGGGCTGGGGCGGCTACGGCCACTGGCGCCGGGCTGAGGCCGCTGCCGAGACCCAGCGCAAGGTGAAGAGCTTCGTGCCGCGGCTGCGCACCGCCTCAGCGACGCGCACCGACAAGCCGATGGACCTGACCCTGCCGGGCGAGATCCAGGCCTATGCCCGCGCGGCGATCGCGGCGCGCGCCACCGGCTACGTCGCCGAGCGCCGGGTCGATCTGGGCTCGCGGGTGAGGGCCGGCGACGTGCTGCTGCGCATCGCCGCCCCCGACCTCGACCAGCAGCTCGCCCAGGCGGAGGCGCAGGTTGGGCAGATGCGGGCGCAGCTGCTCCAGGCGAGGGCGCAGGTCGATCAGGCCCGCGCCAACGTGAACCTCGCCAACGCCACGAACAGCCGCACCTCGACGCTGGCGACGCAAGGATGGGCCTCGCGCCAGACGGCCGACAACACCCAGGCCAGCGTGCTGAGCCAGACCGCCAACCTCGCCGCCGCCGAGGCCGGTGTGAAGGTCGCTGAGGCGAACCTGAAGGCCCAGGAGGCGACCGTCGACCGCCTCAAGGCGCTCACCGGGTTCAAGGACGTGGTCGCGCCCTTCGATGGCGTGGTCACCGCCCGCAGCGTCGAGGTCGGCGATCTCGTCCGGGCCGATGGCGGCGGCACGCCGCTCCTCAGCATGGATCGGGACGACGTGCTGCGCATCAGCGTCAACGTCCCCCAGAACGCGGCAGTCGGCGTGAAGCCCGGCGTCGAGGCCGCGATCCGGGTGCCGCAGATCCCCGACCGCACATTCCGCGGAGAGGTCGAGCGCTCATCCGTCGCGCTCCTCACCGCCTCCCGCACCCTGACGACGCAGGTGGACGTGCCGAACCCGGACGGCGCGCTGCGGGCCGGCCTCTACGTTTACGTCACGCTGCAGATCCCCCGGGTCGAGCCGGGCGTCACCCTCCCGTCCGAGGCGCTGGTGTTCAACCAGCGCGGCACGCAGGTGGCGCTGGCCGGTGAGGATGGGCGGGTCGCGTGGCGCACCGTCCGGGTCAAGCGCGATTTCGGCCAGACCATCGAGGTTGATCAGGGCCTCGACGGGCGCGAGCGCGTGGTGCTGAGCCCGCCGGCAGACCTGCGCGACGGCCAGCCCTACGAGCGCGGCGACGAGCCGGAGCGCGACCGGCCCATGCAGGCGGCGACGCGATGAGGCTTGGCTCGGCGGTCATGTGTCGGCGCCTGCCGTCTCGTCCAGGACGAGCATCAGGGTCAGCTCCGCGGTGAGAACCGGCCTGCCCGGCTCGCCCCCCTCCGCCTGAACCGCAGCCCCGAGCCGCAGCGCCGCCTTGCCCTCCGGCAGCGCGCTGACCCCGGTGAGGGTGAAGACCGCGCGGACGCGCGTGTCCACCCGGACGGGGGCGAGGAAGCGCACCTTGTCGGCCGCCATGTTCAGCACGGCCCGCACACAAGGGTGCGCCGGTAGGACCTCGCCGACCGCGCCGCCGAGCAGCGACAGCGTGAGGTAGCCGTGCGCCACCGTTCCGCCGAAGGGCGTCTCGGTCGCCGCCCGCACCGGATCGACGTGGACGAACTGGCGGTCCCCAGTGGCCTCGGCGAAGCGGTCGATCCGCGCCTGGTCCACGAGCGTCCAGGCGGACGCCCCGACCTCGGTCCCGGTCCGGGCCCGAAGCCCGGCGAGGAACGCCGCCGCGTCCGGGGGCGCGGGATCGCAAGGTCCGGGATCGGGCCCACGGAGGGGGGACGCGGTCATCGGTGCGGGTATCCCTTCGCTGTCGCCGCCGTGGCGGCGGTTCGCATCGCCCCGGCTCCCTGGATCGATCCGGGAGCCGTCTCAGACCTGCCGGAGCACGAGGCTCGCGTTGAGCCCGCCGAACGCGAAGGAGTTCGAGATCGCCGCCGGGATCGGCATGGCGCGCGCCTCCACCGGGATGGCGTCGATGTCGAGGTCCGGGTCGGGGTCGGTCAGCTGGGCGGTCGGCGGCGCTAGCCCGTGCGTCATCGCCAGCACGGTCGCGACGGCCTCCAGGCCGCCGGCCCCGCCGAGTGCGTGCCCGGTCACCGCCTTCGTCGAGGAGACCGGCGGCGGCGTGGCCCCGAAGACCGCGCGCAGGGCCTGGACCTCGGTGAGGTCGTTCGCCCGCGTCCCGGTGCCGTGCGCGTTGACGTAGGCGATGTCGGTTGGCGCGAGGTCCGCCTCCGCCAGGGCGGCGCGCATCGCCCGGGCCATGCCCTCGGCCGAGGGGGCGACGATGTCGCCCGCATCCGCGCCCGCGCCCAGGCTCGCCACCGCCACCCGCGGGATGCGCCCGCGCGCCCGCGCATGCGCTTCGCGCTCCAGGATCACGATGCCGGCCCCTTCGCCGACGACCAGACCGTCGCGGTCGCGCGAGAACGGACGGCATCCCGTGCGGCTCATGATTTTCATGCCGTTCCAGGCCTGCAGCGTGCCGCGCGAGAGCGGCGCCTCGGTTCCCCCGGTGATCGCCACGTCCACGACGCCGGCGCGCACGAGCTGGGCCGCCACGCCGATCGCCTGCGTGCCGGATGCGCAGGCGCTCGCCACCACGAAGCACGGGCCCTGCGCCCCGAACGCGATGGAGACCCAGCTCGCCGAGGAGCTGCCCATCGCCCGCACAACGGCGAAGGGGTGGGGGCGCTTGTTCTCCACGAACAGGCGCTCGTACTGGGTATCGAGGCTCGTGAGCCCGCCGCCGCCGTTGCCGATCACGACGGCGACGCGCTCAGGCGCCACGGAGCCCGGCGTCAGGCCGGCATCCGCCATGGCCGCGCGCGCGGCAGCGACTGCCAGCAGGGCATTGCGGTCGCAGGCCCCGGGCACCGGGATCGGCAGGCCGGCGAAATCCGCGCTCTCCGGGATCTCGGCGGCGATGATGCCGGCATCCGGCAGCGCCCGCGCCGGCGTGAAGGCGGGGCGGCCCGCCACGAGGCTCGCCCAGAAATCCGCGACGGTAAGGCCGCAGGGGGCCGCGACGCCGAGGCCGGAGACGACGACGGCGCTCACGCGGTGCGGGCCTTGCGGGCCAGGGCGGTCCGGATCAGCTCGACGACGTTGCCGAACGTCATCTCGCTCACCGGCTGCGCGTTGGCATTGAAGTTCAGCTCGATGCCGAACTTATCCTCGATCTCGAAGACCAGTTCGACGAAGTCGAGGGAGTCGATCTGAGCCTCCTCCAGACGCGTCTCGGTGTTCCAGGTCGCGTCGGTCGCCTTGAGATACTTCTTGGCGATCTCGAAGACGCTGGACACGACCGTGTCGCCGGCGGCAGTGCCGAACTGGGCGGCGGCGGGGATCGCGGCGGAAGCGGCCATGTGACATCTCCTCTCTGAAGAACGAGATAAGTCTTCAATATTCGCTGGACGATCCGCAAGGGATCGGTCTGATCTTGACTGTTGAAGAGTATTCATAGTAAACGTAAACGATCAACCCTCGGTTGCAATGCCGTTCGAGGCGTGCGGTGACTGCCGATGGCGGCGACGGGCCCAGGGCCTCGGCGCGTTCCGGCGTCTTGGTCCCTCGAGGTTCCGCTCTGCTGCGGTGCTGGCGCGCCCGAGTTCGCGGCGCGAGGGGATCGGCGTCATGCCGCGCGAACAGCTTCGCGTGGATCCGCCGTATCCGGGCCGCCGGTCACGACCCTGTCCGGACCGTGCGGGTTCCGCTCAGTTCACCCGGACCAGGAGCTTCATCTTCGGGTGTATGCCGCAGAGCACCAGGAAGGTCCCGCTCTTCCGGAAGACGACGGGTGTGCGGCTGCCAGGTGCCTGATCGCCGGAATCGAAGGTGAAGGCCTCGGACTCGATGTAGACGTGATGCAGCAGATCACTGTCGTCGTTGACGATCGTGACTGTGTCGCCGCGTCCGACGACGAGGCTGCCGGGCTGGAAGGCGCGCCCTTTCTGCGACACCACGTAACCCTCCGGTCCCACCACCGCGAGGGCACCGGTCGCGAGGGCGCCCGTCAGCATGCCGGCGGCGAGCGCGAGGATGGGGCGGCGCGGGAGCAGCGGAGCGCGCATACGGTTTTCCGACAAGACCTGACGGGAGCGATAGCATAGGCGAGGCGCGATTGATGAAGTGTTGTCGTGCTGCGATCCCGCGCGCTGTGAACGAGACGGAGTGCGAGGTCACGGCGCGGCCGAGGCTAATCGCCTCTTAAGATCTTCCTTGCATCCTGCCGGAACCTGCACGGCGAGCAGGTATCAACTCGGCAGGGTTGCCTTGGAACGGAACGTGGAACGGCAAGGGCCGCCGACGAGCCCGCCGCGCGGCGGGCGGGCTTGGCTGCGGATCACGGGAGCTGCGGCGACGATCCGTGGCCGCATCCTGCTGGCCTTCCTCACCATGAGCCTGCTCACCGGAGCGCTCGGCCTCTACGCCATCGGCGGTATCCAGCGCGTCGGCGACCTCGTCCATCGGACCTATGACGAGTCGCTGATGTCCATCAACTACGCGCGCGCCACCGCGGCGGACTTCGCCAAGATGCGCGCCGCCTTCGTCCGGCGCAGCCTGGTCGCGGACCCCGCCACGGTCGCGAACCTCGACGGCGAGATCACGGACCTCGCCACCGCTCTGGCCGAGGATCTCGCCATCGCGGTCGAGCGCGCGCAGTCGGAGCGGGCCGCGCGCGCCGGCGAGTCCGTGCAGACGGCGGTCGCCGCCTGGGAGGAAATGCGCCGTGCCATCGCGCCGGGCCCGCGCGCCGGCCGCAGCGAGACCTGGGCCGCCCTCGACCGTCAGGCCGCGGCCGTCGACGCGCAGATCGAGCTTCTAGTCAACTACACGGCCGGCGACGGCTTCACCTTCCGGCAGGCCGCCCGCACCATCGTCGACGAGCAGATCCGCTTCAACGCCGCCGCCACAGGTGCCGCGCTGGTGCTCGCGGGATTCGTGGCCTGGCTGCTGCACCGGCGCATCGTCGGCCCGCTGACGGCGGCCTCCTCGGTTGCCCAGCGCATCGCCGCGGGTCAGCTCGACGTGGCGGTTCCTGCAGGCGGCCGGGGCGAGCTCGGCCGCCTGCTCATCGCCATGGCGCAGATGCGCGACAACATCCACACCATGATGGAGCGTGAGGTCAGCCAGCGCCGCTCGGCCGAGACCTTGCTCGCCGACGCGCTCCAGAGCTCGCGCGAAGGTATCGTGGTGGTGGACGGGCAGGGGCGCATCGTCCTCGCCAACGCGCAGGCACTCGATTTCTTCTCGGGTCTCGGTACCGCGATCCAAGACGGCTCTGCCCTGATGCCGGGGCCGGGCGCGGCCCCGACCGCGGATTACAGCCGCGCCCTCTCCCAGGACGGGGAGACGCTCCTGCCCGACGGCCGCCGCCTGCGGGTCAGCCGCAGCGCCGTGCAGAGCGGCGGCTTCGTCGCCGTCTGCACCGATGTCAGCCTGGTGCGCGAGCAGGAGGACCGGCTCACGGCAACGAACAACCGTCTCGACGCGGCCCTCGACAACATGTCCCAGGGCCTGTGCCTGTACGATTCCGATCGCCGCGTTATGGTGGTGAACCGCCGCTACTGCGAGATCTACGGTCTGCCGCCCGATTCCATCGTGCCCGGCATGACGGCCGGCGAGGTGGTGGCCCGCAGCATCGAGGCCGGCAATCATCCGGGACGCAGCGTCACCGAGATCCTGCGCCAGGCGCGCAGGGCCTTCGCTAGCACCCTGTTCCAGGAACTCGGCAACGGCCGCGTCGTCGCCATCGCGGCGCGCGAGACGGAGGAGGGCGGCTTCGTCGCCACCTACGAGGACGTGACGGAGCAGCGCCGCGCCGAGGCGCGCATCGCCTTCCTGGCCCATCACGACGCCCTGACCGGTCTCCCGAACCGGGTGAAGTTCGCCGAGCAGGTGGATGCCGCGATGGCGCAGGCGGGCCGCGACGGCGGCGGTTTCGCGGTGTTCTCCCTCGACATCGACGGCTTCCGACCGATCAACGACACGCTCGGGCGCGCGGTCGGGGACGAGGTGCTGCAGGCGGTGGCCAACCGCCTCTCGGCCTGCGTGCGCGAGATCGACGGCGTCGCCCGCGTCGGCGCGGACGAGTTCGCCATCCTTCAGCGCGGGGTCGAGCGGCCGGAGGAGGCCGCCATCCTCGCCCGCCGCATCCTCGACGTGGTGAGCGCGCCCTACCGCCTGTCGAACCATGGCGTCACGCTCGGGCTCACCCTCGGCATCGCGCTCGCGCCCAGCGACGGGTCGAGCTGCGACCGGCTGCTCAAGAGCGCCGACATGGCCCTCAATCGGGCCAAGGCCGAGGCGCGCGGCGCCTTCCGCTTCTTCGAGACGGAGATGGACGCCCAGATACAGGCCCGGCGCCTGCTGGAGCAGGACCTGCGCGCTGCGCTCGCCGCCGAGGCCTTCGAGCTGCACTACCAGCCGATCTACGACCTCGCCTCGGATCGGATCTGCGGCTTCGAGGCCCTGCTGCGCTGGAACCATCCGGTGCGCGGGCGAATCTCGCCGGCCGAGTTCATCCCGGTCGCCGAGGAGATCGGCCTCATCGTGCCGCTCGGCGAGTGGGTGCTGCGCCGGGCCTGCGCCGAGGCGAGCCGCTGGCCGGACGGGCTGAAGGTTGCGGTCAACGTCTCGGCGGTGCAGTTCACCTCGGCGAGCCTCGTGACCGCGGTGCGCGACGCGCTGCGCAACTCGGGCCTGCCGGGACGTCGCCTGGAACTGGAAATCACCGAGTCCGTGCTGGTGGCCAATCCCGGTGCGACCACCGCGATCCTGCACAGCTTGAAGGGCTTAGGGGTGCGGGTCTCGATGGACGATTTCGGGACCGGCTACTCGTCCTTGAGCTACTTGCGCTCGTTCCCGTTCGACAAGATCAAGATCGACCAATCCTTCGTGCGCGACCTCGGCGGCCCGAACGGCACCGACTTCATCGTGCGTGCGGTGATCGGGCTCGGCGACAGCCTCGGCATGACGACGACCGCCGAGGGCGTGGAGACCGAGGCGCAGCTCGCCACGTTGCGCGCCGAGGGCTGCGACGAGGTCCAGGGCTACCTGTTCAGCCGCCCCGTGCCGGTCGAGGACGTGCCGGCGGTCATCCGGCGCTGGAACGGCGCCATCCACCGTGCCATCGCCTGAATCGGGAACCCTGCCGCGAGCCGCACCGTTGAGTGCAGCTTGCAGTTGTAGGAGTTCCGCGATGCTCAAAGGTGGTCTTCTCTGGCTGATCGGCATTCCGCTGCCGATCATCCTCCTGATCTACTTCTTCACCGGTTGGCTGCGCTGAGCCGGGCCGGCGGCGGGCGAGACCCGTCGCCGGCCGGTCGCATCACTCGGCCGCGTCGAGGCGGGGGCGCTCGATCTCGGCGCGCTCGCGCTTGATCAGCTCGGCCGTCAGGAACGCCACCTCCAGCGCCTGCTCCGCGTTGAGGCGCGGGTCGCAGTAGGTGTGGTAGCGGTCCTGCAGGTCGTCGGCCGTCAGTGCCCGGGCGCCGCCCGTGCACTCGGTGACGTCCTTGCCGGTCATCTCCAGGTGGATGCCGCCCGCCACCGTCCCTTCCGCGCGGTGCACGCCGAAGAAGCCCTCGATCTCCTGCATCACCCGCTCGAACGGACGCGTCTTGTAGCGCCCGGCCGCGACGGTGTTGCCGTGCATCGGGTCGCAGACCCAGGTCACGGTGCGACCCTCACGCTCGACTGCCCGGACGAGCCGCGGCAGGTGCTCGCCCACCTTGTCCGCGCCGAAGCGGCAGATCAGCGAGAGGCGCCCCGCCTCGTTCTCGGGGTTGAGCTGGTCGATCAGGCCGATCAGCCCCTCGGCCGTCATCGATGGGCCGCACTTCAGGCCGATCGGGTTCCTGATGCCGCGGGCGTACTCGACATGCGCGTGGTCGGGCTGCCGGGTGCGATCGCCGATCCAGAGCATGTGGCCCGAGGTGGCGTACCAGTCGCCGCTCGTCGAATCGACGCGGGTCAGCGCCTCCTCGTAGCCGAGCAGCAGCGCCTCGTGGCTGGTGTAGAAGTCGGTGGTCCGCACCTCCTGGTGAGTCTCGGGATTGATCCCGATCGCCTGCATGAAGTGCAGCGCGTCCGACATCCGGCCGGCCACGTCCTGGTAGCGCGAGGATTGAGGGCTGTCCTTCACGAAGCCCAGCATCCAGCGGTGCGCGTTGTCGAGGTTGGCGTAGCCGCCGGTCGCGAAGGCGCGCAGCAGGTTCAGCGTCGCCGCCGACTGCCGGTAGGCCTCGAGCTGGCGGCGCGGATCGGGCACGCGGGCCTCGTCCGTGAAGCCGATGCCGTTGACGATGTCGCCGCGGTAGCTCGGCAGCGAGACGCCGTCGAGCGTCTCGGTCGGCGAGGAGCGCGGCTTGGCGAACTGGCCCGCGATGCGCCCGACCTTCACCACGGGGGAGCCGCCCGCGAAGGTCAGCACCAGCGCCATCTGCAGGAAGACGCGGAAGAAGTCGCGGATGTTGTCGGCGGAGTGCTCGTCGAAGCTCTCGGCGCAGTCGCCGCCCTGGAGCAGGAAGGCTTCGCCCGCGGCGACGCGCGCGAGCGACGCCTTCAGCTTGCGGGCCTCACCTGCAAAGACGAGGGGCGGAAAGCTCGCGATCTGGTCCTCGACCGCCTTCAGCGCGGTCGCATCCGGATAAGCCGGGACCTGCTGAATCGGCAGGCCGCGCCAGCTCTTCGGGGACCAGCCCTTGGGGGACCAAGTCTTTGACGTCGAACGCTCGCCCATAATCGTAACTCCCGCCACCTCGCGGCGTCGTCTGGCGCGAATCCTCGCGCGAAGCGGCGCTTATAGGGAGGTTCGGAGGGCTTTGCGAGTGTTCGATGCGCGCCTCCGCCCGGCGTCGCACGCGGGCGATACCGGGCGGAGGCGCGCGGTCGCTCCGGTCAGCCGCCCCGGCGCATCGCGTTCGGAAGATGGTCCTTCGGGTTCACGCGGCCGCCGCCGTCCTCCGGGACCACGGCGGTCGAGGGCTTGAGCGCGCGCGGCGCCGAGACGCCGTCGTTCGGCTTGTGAGGGGCGTAGGGATGCGCGTCCTTCACGGTGGTGGTGCCCGGCGGGAGCGTCCCGGCGGTGGGCTGGTCGATCCGGCTCGCGGCCGACTGGGCGGCGGCCGGCGCGACGAAGCGTGCGCCGAGGGGCGCGACGGCCGCGACGGCGAGGCCGGAGAGGAACAGCGCGGCCGCCGGGCCGCCGGCGCGCGGCCGCAGTCCCCGATGGGATCGCGGCTCCCGCGGGGACTGGTTGTCAGGATGAAGCATCGGGTTGCACCATGTCAGTCTTCGGGTGGGGAAGCCTATCGGCTCCTGCTCGAAGATCAGAACGCGGCGCGCGCGTGGTCCGGTTCCCGCAGCGACGGCGCCCGCGATGCCCGAAGCCGCAAGAGCCAACGCCTGCCGTGTCCGGTGTCACGCTGCGAGCGCGCGGGGGACCCGAGGCGGGATGAAAGCGAGATTCGACCATGTCGACGCACAGCGCCGAGATCGCCTGGGCCTTGCGGCCCGGCGAGGATTTCCCGAAGGGGCGCTACGGGCGCGGCCACAGCCTGCGCTTCGACGGCGGTGCCGAGGTGGCTGGTTCCGCCTCGCCCCACGTCGTCGGCAAGTGGGCGGTGCCGGAGGCGGTCGATCCCGAGGAGATGCTGGTGGCGGCCCTGTCGAGCTGCCACATGCTGACCTTCCTGCACCGCGCCCGGCTGGCGGGTCTCACCGTGAGCGCCTACCGCGACCGCGCGGAGGGCGTGATGGCGGAGATTGCGCCCGGACGAAGCGCGGTGACGCGGGTGACGCTGCGCCCGGAAATCGTGTGGTCGGGCGCCGAACCCGATGCCGAGACGCTGGCCCGGCTCCACCACGAGGCGCATGCGGAGTGCTTCATCGCGAATTCGGTGAGGACCGAGGTGGTGGTGGCCTGAGCCCGGCCTCCTCAGTGCGCCGGCTGTGACGGCACCCCGTCCTTGTCCTGCGTGCCGAAGCGCTCGACCAGCGTGGCGCTGGCCTCGTTCAGGCCGACCACGGTGACCTGCCGTCCCTGCCGGCGCGCCTTCGTCACCACGCGGTCGAGGGCGCCGACAGCCGAGATGTCCCAGAAATGCGCCGCGTGCACGTCGATAACGATGCGCTCGACCGGCTCCAGCACGTCGATGGCGTCGCCGAAGGCGCCGGCCGAGGCGAAGAAGATCTGGCCCGTGACACGGTAGGTCCGCACCCGCCCGTCCGCCGACAGGTCGGAGGTCACGCGGCTGAGCCGCGAGACCTTGCCGGCGAAGAACACGCCCGAGAGCAGCACGCCCACGAGGACGCCGATGGCGAGGTCCTTCGTGGCGACCACGACCGCCACGGTCGCCAGCATCACGGCCGAGGAGGGCAGGGGGTTGGTGCGCAACGACAGGAGCGAGCGCCACTGGAAGGTGTTCAGCGAGACCATGATCATCACGGCGGTCAGCGCCGCCACGGGCACGATCGCCAGCAGGTCCTGCAGCGCCACCAGAAGGACGAGCAGGACGCTGCCCGCCACGAAGGTGGAGAGCCGCCCCCGCGCGCCCGACGAGACGTTGATCACCGATTGGCCGATCATCGCGCAGCCGCCCATGCCACCGAACAGGGCCGAGGCGATGTTGGCCGCGCCCTGGCCGGCGCACTCGCGGTTCTTGTCGCTCGGCGTGTCGGTCATGTCGTCCACGATCTGGGCCGTGAGCAGGCTCTCCAGCAGGCCGACCGCGGCCAGCGTCGCCGCGAAGGGCAGGATGATGCGCAGGGTCTCGAAGGTCAGGGGCACGTCGGGCAGGGCGAAGCTCGGCAGGGCCGAGGGCAGGGCGCCGAGATGCGCGACCGTGCGGACGTCGAGGCCGAACAGAGCGGTGATTGCGGTGAGCACCGCGATCGCGACGAGCGGGGCCGGCACCGCCCGGGTGAGGCGCGGGAAGCCGTAGATGATGGCGAGCCCCAGCGCGATCAGCCCGTAGGTCGCGGGCGTGACGCCCGTGAGTTCGGGCAACTGCGCCAGGAAGATCAGGATCGCGAGCGCGTTGACGAAGCCCGTCATCACGGAGCGCGAGACGAAGCGCATCAGCCGCCCGAGCCTGAGGAGGCCCGCCAGGATCTGCAGCACGCCCATCAGGATGGTGGCGGCAAACAGGTACTGGACGCCGTGGTCGCGCACGAGATCGACCATCACGACCGCCGTCGCCGCGGTCGCGGCCGAGATCATGGCGGGCCGCCCGCCCGCGAACGCGATCACGCAGGCGATGACGACGGAGGCGTAGAGGCCGACCTTCGGGTCGACCCCGGCGATCACCGAGAAGCCGATGGCCTCCGGGATCAGGGCGAGCGCGACGACGATGCCGGAGAGGATGTCGGCGCGCAGGCGCGTGAAGCCGGCGCGCGGGTGAGCAGAGATACGGGTCATGGAATGTCCGCAGGAGACGACGGCCCGCACGCGCCGCGTGGGGTCTGCCGGAGGTCTCGATTGCGTGGTCCGGCGGATCGGCGGCCGGAAGAGCCACCCGGGCTTTCACCGGGTCCAGGCGGATGCCACCCGTCTAGCAGAGTTTCGCTGCGTCGCAACACGTCCCAGCCACACGCCTTGGCCCACGCGGCATCAGGCCTGGTCCGGGCCGGGGCGCGCGAGGCCGCCGAGCGCGCAGCCCACCGCGTAGGCCGCGAGCATCAGCGCGCCGCTCTCCAGCCAGAGGCCGGGCGGCCCCGCGACGAGCCCCGAGGCCGTGACCCCGCCGAGGCCCGCCGCGGCGGCGGCGAGACCGAGCGGGATCGCGCGGTCCTGCGGCCAGCCCGCGAGGGCGCCGATGCCGAGCCCGAGGAGGAGGGCCACGGCCAGTCCCGGCCAGAGGCCGGCCAACAGAACGATCACGCGGCGTCGTCTCCCAGCGGCCCGCGGCTGAACACGCGGGCGCGTCCGGCGCAAGGTGTCAGGAACAAGGGTGTCGGTCACTCGGGCGGTTCAGGGTCTCGGAGCCAGGGCCGCGCTGCGGCGCTCGCCCGCCGGCCCGTCGCCGAGCGCGACCTGATCGGCGCCGGCGCCCGCCTGGAGCAGGTAGTCCAGCAGCACCTGGGCACGCAGCCGGGCGAGGTCCTCGCCGGAGGGCTCGGGCGGCGGCTCGGGCTTCGCGGCGGGTTTCGCCGCGGGCTTGGCCGCAGCCTGCGGCTTGCCCTTGGCCGACTTGCCCTTCGGATCCTTCTCCAGCGCCTCGGCCGGCTTCGCCTCGGGCGCGGGTTCCGGCGGCTTCGGCGGCTTGGCGCCCGGCGGGTCGGCGTGGCCCGTCACCGCGAGCCGCAGGGTGGGGCAGGTCCTGGCGAGGGCGGCGGCGGCGTCGAGGACGGGGTACATCGCCGCCGTCAGGGCGGTGCTGCCGGGCTCGAAGCGCAGGCGCTCGCTCCAGGTGGGGTCGAGGCCCGCGCGGCAGGACTCGGCGTCGCGCCGCGGCGCGGCCCCGCGCGGCTGCACGGCGACCCGGGCGGTCCAGCCCGCGGGGAGCGCCCGGGGCAGGCTCTCGGCCACGCGCGCGGCGCTCTCGCGGTAGAGGCTCTCGCCGGTGAGCACGAGGCTCGCATCCGCCACCGCGACCTCGCCCTCGGCGAGGTTCGCCAACGCCGGCACGGCCGCCTCCAGGGCGGCGACGAGGTTCGGCGGCGCGCCGTCCGCCAAGCGGGTGCGATCGAGGACGCGCTCGCGGAAGAAGCGCGGGCGGAGTGCCGCGAGGATCCGCTCGCGGGCCTCCGGGCCCGGCAGGTGGCCCGCGAGCACGACGCTGTCGGCCTCGCGGCGCAGGCTCACCCGGTAGGGCGAGAGCGGCCGCACCGCGAGCGCGACGGGGCCCGCCGCGACGCCCTTCGGCAACTGCACGCGCATCAGGGCCTCTGCCTCGCCCAGAGCCTGCGCGTCGAGGGCGTCGCCCGTGACCGAGACCCGGCCGCCCTCGTAGGCGACGCGCCCGCTCTGCAGGAGGTCGGAGAGGGCCAGCATCGCCCCGACGAGCGCCCGCGGGTCGATCCCGGGGGCTAGGCCGCGCGCGGTTCGCGTACGGTCGTCCACGAAAGCACCGCCCGCCGCCTCGGTCGCCGCCTTGCGGATCTCGGCCCGCGCGGTCTCCGAGACCGTGTGACCGGTGAGCACGAGGCCGCCGCCGGGCCGGCGCTCCATCGCGAAGCGGAAATCGGCCACGCTCGGCGGCAGGATGTCGATGCGCCCGATGCTGTAGCCCCGTGGCGGCTCGCCGAGGCCGGCGCGCAGCGCGTCGTAGGCCTCGACGTCCACCGCCTCGCCGGAGGCCGAGATCACCGTGTCGGTGAGGCTGACCCGGGCACCGCGGGCAAGGCGCGACAGCTTCGCGGCGGCATAGGCCGCGGCGGCGGGAAAATCCGGCGGGGCGCCCCGGGCGGCGCGGGCCTCGTCGTCGAGCCGGGCGCCGGCCGGCAGGGCGGCGACAACGGTCGCTTCCAGGGCGCGGCGTCCGATCTCAGCCGGGCGGTTTCCCGAGAGCGCAACGCCCATCCCGGTCCGCTCAGCCGACCAGACGAAGGGTGCGGCGGTCTCCACGAGGCCGACCTCGGAGACCACTCGGCGCGGGCTCGGCAGGGCGGCCAGCCGCGTCAGCACGGCGGCGCGCTCGGTCTCGCCCGGCGCCTCGCCCCGCGCCACCAGATCGCGGCCCCGCGCGGCGACCCGCAGCCAGGGCTCGCCCTCCCGGTCTTCCGTGAGACGCGCGACGTCGCGCGCTTCCGCCTCGATCCGCTCGCCGATCCGGGGCGCGGCAAGAAGCGTCGCCCCGCCCCAGGCAAGGGCGAGGAGCGGCAGGCCGGCGAGCCAGCCGAGGCGATGCAGGCGGGTGTTTCGATCGGGCAGCGGCACGGGCGGTCTCGCGGGAGCACTGCGCGGAAACGTCAGTTCAGCCCGACTTTCCGGCATCTTGAAGGCCGGTTCGGCCGCTCAGCCGCCGGCGGCCTCGCGCAGCATCTCCAGCTCCAGCCAGCGGTCCTCGGCCTGCGCCAGCTCGGTCTCGGCCTGGGCCAGCATCGTGCTCGCCTTGTCGAAGCGGGCGGGGTCGCGGGCGTAGAGGCCGGGATCGGCCAGGATCGTGCGCAGCTGCGCGATTGCCGCCTCCAGCTTCCTCATGCGATCGGGCAGGGTCTTCAGCTCGTGCTGGTCCTTGAAGCCGAGCTTCGGCTTGCCTGCGGGGGCGGCGCGCTCGCGCGGCTCGGCCTTCTCGGCCTTCGCCTCCTTGCGGCCCGCGGTGGTGCGGGCCTGCACGCCGACGCCTCGCTGGGCGATCATGTCCGAGTAGCCGCCCGCGTACTCGACCCAACGGCCCTCGCCCTCCGAGACCAGCACGCTGCCGACAACCCGGTCGAGGAAGTCGCGGTCGTGGCTGACGAGGAGGAGCGTGCCCGCGTAGTCGTCCAGCATCTCCTGCAGCAGGTCGAGAGTCTCGAGATCGAGATCGTTCGTCGGCTCGTCGAGCACCAAGAGGTTCGAGGGCTGGGCCAGCGCCCGCGCGATGAGCAGGCGGTTGCGCTCGCCGCCGGAGAGCACCGAGACCGGCGTGCGCGCCTGCTCGGGCGCGAACAGGAAGTCCTTGAGGTAGCCGATCACGTGCCGGCTCTGGCCGTTCACGGTGACGGAATCGCCGCGCCCGCCCGTGAGCACGTCGCTCACCGTCTGGGTCGGCTCCAGGCTCGCCCGTGCCTGGTCGAGGATGACCGGCTGCAGGTTGGTGCCGAGCCGCACCGCGCCGGAATCGGGGGCGAGCCCGCCCATCAGCAGGTTGAGCAGCGTCGTCTTGCCGGCCCCGTTCGCGCCCACGATGCCGAGCCTATCGCCGCGGGTGACGCGGAGCGACAGCCGGTCCACGATCGTGCGCGCGCCGTAGGCCTTGGTGATCTCGCGCGCCTCGATCACCAGCGTGCCGGAGCCCTCCGCCTCGCTCGCCTGCATGCTGACGCTGCCGACCGGGCGCCTCGCCTCGCGCCGCGCCTGCCGCAGGGCGTGCAGGTTCCCGAGCCGACGCACGTTGCGCTTGCGCCGCGCGGTGACGCCGTAGCGCAGCCAGTCCTCCTCGGCGGCGATCTTGCGGTCGAGCTTGTGCCGGTCGCGCTCCTCCTCCTCGAAGAAGGCGTCGCGCCACGCCTCGAAGCCGGAGAAGCCCTGGTCGATGCGGCGCGTCACGCCGCGGTCGAGCCAGACGGTGGCGCGCGAGAGCGCCGAGAGGAAGCGCCGGTCGTGGCTGATCAGCACGAGAGCGGCGCGGCTCGCGCGCAACTCGCCCTCCAACCACTCGATCGCCGGCAGGTCGAGGTGGTTCGTCGGCTCGTCGAGCAGGAGCACGTCGGGCTCGGGCGCGAGCGCCTGGGCGAGCGCCGCGCGCCGGCCCTCGCCGCCGGAGAGCTTGGTCGGATCCTCCTCGCCCGTGAGGCCGAGGCTCTCCAAGAGGTAGCGGGCGCGGTGGCCGGCATCGCCGGGGGCTAGCCCCGCCTCCACGAAGGCGAGCGTCGTCGCGAAACCGGAGAAGTCCGGCTCCTGCGCGAGGTAGCGGATCGTGGTGCCGGGCTGGACGAAGCGCTTGCCGGCATCGGCCTCGACGAGGCCGGCGGCGATGCGCATCAGCGTGGACTTGCCCGAGCCGTTGCGGCCGACGAGGCAGGCGCGCTCGCCGGGCGCGATGGTCAGCTCGGCGCGCTCGATCAGCGGCGTGCCGCCGAAGGTCAGCGCGATGTCCTGGAGGGTGAGGAGCGGTGGGGCGGCCATGCGCGGGCTTATGACAGCGCGCGCCGGCCTTCACAAACGCCGCGGGACGCCGGCGGGGAGGGCTCAGGCGGTCGGGTTCGCCGGCCCGGTCGGCGAGGACGGGGTGGGGTCGACGACCGGGATCTCGGTCGGCTGGCCGCCGGGCGTCTCGGGCGGGGTGTTGCCGGGGATCTCCGGACCGGGGCCGGGGCTCGGCACGGTCGGCGGCTCGTAGGGCGTCTCGGGCTGGGGACCGGGCTGGTCCGGCACCTCGGGGACGCCGCCGGGATTGGCCATGATCACGCTCCTGCGCTGGTCCGCCGAGGGGCCTCGGCGTGTCGCGGCTAACGGAGGCGGCGGCGGGCGGTTCCGCGCCCTTACTTCTTGGTCAGCAGCAGCGTGCCTTCCTTGCCGAGCGACTTCTGGATCCGCTCGGCGAAGATCGCGAGCAGGAAGGGCAGCTTCACCTCGACGCGCACGCTCTCCTGCCCGACATCGATCGCGCCCTCGACTTTCTGGGCGAGCGCCGAGAGACCGAAATCGAGTCGGTCGCCGGTCCAGGCGAGGCGGTCGATCGCGACGCCGCTCTTCGCCAGCATGCCCTTGCCCTGCTCGACGCCGGTCTCGATCCGGCGGCGGGCTTCCTCGCGGCCGAGGTCGTGCGGGATATCGACGATCAGGGGTTTTGCCATCGCGCGCGCTCCTCGCTGTACGAGGCGCAGATGGGGGCGCGGGCCGCCCGCGGCAACGCCGCGCATGAAGCCCGCGCCTGCGCGTGCCGGCCCTACCGAAGGACGGGAATGGGGCCGGCACGCGGGCCTCTCGGAGAGACCGTGATTGTCCATGCGTCAAATCGATCCGACGCTCGGGTCGCGACGTGTCAATCGATGACGTGAAGCGTCGATCGATGACGTGACGTTCAGTTGACGACTTGGAGCGAGACGTAGGTCGTGCCGCCCATGCCGAGCGCTCGGGCCGAGCCGCGGGAGAGATCGATGATGCGCCCGTGCACGAAGGGGCCGCGATCGTTGATCCGCACGACGACGGAGCGTCCGGTGCGCTTGTCGGCGACCCGCACCCGCGTGCCGAAGGGCAGGCTGCGGTGAGCGGCGGTCATGCCGTTGGGGTTGAAGCGTTCTCCGTTCGCGGTCCGATGTCCGCTGCCGTACCAGGAGGCCGCTCCGCTCTGGGCGGAGGCCGGCACGCTGGCGGCGAGCGCCGCGACGGTGCCGAGGATGGCTGTGACGGTCCGGCAGACAGGCTTCGTGGCCATTCGCATTCCCTTTGTTGTTTGCGACGGCGGCGCCAATCAAATCCGGTCCCGGCCAAAATGAGGCAGGCCTGAGCTGCCCTATTGGCGGCACATTTTGGGCGTGACGGACACAGGCGTTCAGGTTTCGTTAAGGCAATGCGCAAGCAAGTATTGTTTACTTGGCTTTCACTTGCGAGGATGTGCCTGGGTCGGTCCAAGGTCAGTGCTCGGAAACAATCGCCGGGATCAGAAAAATTCCCTATCGGGCCTCGAGATCTGCGCAGGACGAAACCCTGCATCCCGCTGAACGGGATGCCGCGGATGGAACATTCGTTGGGGATGGCTCGAAAGCCGGCGGCCGTCGCGTGCATCCCGGACGGGCAAGGCCGCGTCCGGGCGCGGCGCCACTCGTGCCCGCAAGGGGTAGTCCGTCCAGGCAGGCCGCCTCGGGTCCGGCCGTGCGCGTCGGCGTTCGGCGGCCGGGTGTGGCGGGCCGGGGTCGTCCGCGCAGATCAGGAGAAGGTTTCCGCCGCGCGCGGCTAACGGTGGCGTCACGGCCGGTCGCACCCGTGACCGGAATTCTGCAAGGCGAGGGAAGAGAGGCGCGCGGAGGGAGGGCCGCGTCGCGGCGGTTCGAGCGCCGATCGAGAGGCGGCAGGCTAACGGCCTGCCGGGATTGCGCGGCTTCGGCTCCTGCGTGACCGAGCCCGCGGTTCGGGCGTCATCACAGCACGGCCGGCAGGCGCCGAAGCGCGGAAAGCACGGCGGATCGAGCGGCCCGCACGCCCTCGGCCGTCGCCGCGGCCGAGGGGAGAGGACGGTTCCGCCTCAGCCGTTCGCCTCGCTATCGGTGGCCTCCTCGTAGGCCTGCATCCAGGCGGCGTGCTCCTCCGTGCCCTCGGTGTAGGGACATTCGCTGGCCGGCTTGCCGTAGAGGCGGGCGTTGCGGCCCTGGATGAAGGCGCTGTCGCTCGCGGTTGCTTTGGCGTCCATGGAAAGGTGTCTTCCTTCGGTTCTGGGTTCCGCTTCGTTAACGGCCTCCGGTTAGTTCTGGTGCCTCGTCCGGTGTGATCGGATTTGTCGCGTGCGTATCCTGCGTCTCCTCACCGGCGGCTGCGTCGTCGGTCTCAGCGCCCTGGTCGTCGGCTTCGTCAGCGCCGACCGCCTGAGTCACATGGCGCCGCCCCCTGCGGTGCGCGCCACCGTTCCGGAGCCCTCGGCCACCGGCTCGATCGCCGTGCCGAAGCCCGCCGAGCCCGCCGCCGCCCCGAAGGTCGCGGCGCCCAAGGTGCCGAGCGGCTTCGACACCGAGCGCCTCAACGCCCTGATGCGCGGCGATCCCATCCTGCCCGCCGGCCGGCGCTGAGGCGCCCGCCGATCACGTCCGCGTGCGCCCGCACACCTGACGGCGCGGCACCCCGGGGTCTATGAGGCGCCGGCCCGCCGGTCTTCGCGGGCGGGGGCAGGTGACTCGGGAAGGTGCTTTGGGCTTCCTCTACGCGCTCGCGGCCTATCTGAGCTGGGGCCTCGTCGTCCCGGTGCATTTCCGGATGCTCGGGCAGTTCACCCCGGCCTACATCCTGGCCGAGCGCATCCTCTGGTCCGGCCTCTTCGTCGGCGCGCTGGTGCTCGTCTGGCGCGCCCGCCTGCGCAACCCGTTCCCGCTTCGCCCGCGCCACGCGCTCCTCGTCGCCTCGGCCCTGCTGATCGCGGTGAACTGGCTGCTCTACCTGCAGGCCGTGCAGGCGGGCCACCTGCTGGATGCCAGCCTCGGCTACTACATCAACCCGCTGGTCAGCGTCGGGCTCGGCCGGCTGGTGCTGGGCGAGCGCCTGCGCCCGATCCAGCTCGTGGCCGTCGCGATCGCGGCCTCCGGCGTCGGGGTCGCGGTGGTCTGGGCCGGAGACCTGCCGCTGGTCTCGCTCTCCCTCGCGGTGACCTTCGCGCTCTACGGGCTGATCCGGAAGGTGGTGGGCGTCGATCCGACGCTGGGGCTGCTGGCCGAGACGCTGATCCTGGCGCCCTTCTGCGCCGCCTGGCTCTGGCAGGCGCCGGAGCCCTTCCTCCCGCCCGCGCCGCGCGATCTCGGCCTGCTTCTGCTCACGGGCGTGACCACGGCGCTGCCGCTGATCTGGTTCGCGGCCGCCGCCGAGCGCCTGCGCCTCGCGACCCTCGGGCTGATGCAGTACATCGCCCCGACATGCCTGCTGGTTCTCAGCGTGCTGGTCTTCGGCGAGCAGGTCGAGCCGCAGCGGATCGTGATGCTGGCGCTGATCTGGCTGGCGCTCGGCCTCTACGCCCTCGACGCCTTCCGCACGGGCCGCGCCGCCCGCGCGCCCTGAACCGCGGTTTCCGGAACGCCCCGGCCCGCGCTTCGCCCTATATGGAGCGGGTTGCTTCAGCGTGCGGATCCCCGAATGAGCGAGCGCCAGGATGGCGGCCAGGCCGAGGAATCGATCGGCGGCACGGACGGGACCGATAGCGGCCAGGACGGCATCGGCGAGGCCGACTACCGCGCCCTGGCCGAGACCCTGCCCCAACTCGCCTGGATGGCCGGGGCCGACGGCGCGATCGCCTGGTACAACCGGCGCTGGTACGACTACACCGGCACGACGCCGGCCGAGATGCAGGGCTGGGGCTGGCGCGACGTGCACCACCCCGACCATATCGGCCGCGTGCTCGACCGCTACCGGGCCGCGATCGCGGCCGGAGAGCCCTGGGAGGACACCTTCCCGCTGCGGGGCGGGGACGGGACGTACCGCTGGTTCCTGTCGCAGGCGATGCCGCTGCGCGGTCCGGACGGCCGTGTGCGGCGCTGGTACGGCACCAACACCGACATCTCGCGCCGACGCGCCACGGAGCAGCGCCTGCGCCACTCCGAGGAGCGCTTCCGGGCGCTGGTCGACGCCTCCGCGGCGGTGGTCTGGAACACCACCGCGACCGGCGAGCTGACGCCGCCGCAGCCGCGCTGGAGCGCCTATACGGGCCAGGGCGAGGCGGCCTACCAGGGCTGGGGCTGGGTCGACGCGGTCCATCCGGACGATCGCGCGCACGCGGCCGAC
The DNA here is from genome assembly GCF_003173735.1 of Methylobacterium radiodurans. NCBI lineage: Bacteria > Pseudomonadati > Pseudomonadota > Alphaproteobacteria > Hyphomicrobiales > Methylobacteriaceae > Methylobacterium > Methylobacterium radiodurans. The sequence continues at coordinate 1,803,324 of NZ_CP029551.1, forward strand.
ACCTGGGCCCGCTCGGTCGAGGAGCGCAAGCCCTACGCGGTCGAGTACCGCCTGCGCCGCCACGACGGCCAGTGGCGCCACATGGAGGTGCGCGGCGTGCCGGTCTTCGACGAGGAGGGCGCGATCCGCGAATGGGTCGGCACCAACGTCGACATCACCGACCGCAAGGAGGCCGAGGCCGAGATCGAGCGCGCGCGGCAATCGGCCGAGGCCGCCAACCGCGCCAAGAGCCAGTTCATCGCCAACATGAGCCACGAGCTGCGCACGCCGCTCTCGGCGGTGATCGGCTACGCGGAGATGCTCGCCGAGGAGCTGGAGGATGTCGGCCAGTCCGAGCTGCTGCCGGACCTGCGCAAGATCGAGGCGAACGCCCGCCACCTCTTGAGCCTGATCAACGACGTCCTCGACATCTCGAAGATCGAGGCCGGTCGCATGACCGCCTCGGCCGAGACCTTCCGGGTCGAGGAACTGGTCTCGGACGTTTCCGACGCGATCGGGGCGCTCGTCGAGAAGAAGCGCAACCGCTTCGCGGTCGATCTCGGGCCCGATCTCGGCACGATGCATCAGGACCAGACCAAGATCCGCCAGTGCCTCGTGAACCTCATCGGCAACGCCGCGAAGTTCACGGAGGACGGCGCGATCACCCTCACGGTCCGCCGCCACCGGGAGCAGGAGGCCGACTGGCTCTCCTTCGCGGTCGCGGACACCGGCATCGGCATGAGCGCCGAGCAGGTCGGGCGCCTGTTCGAGCGCTTCTCCCAGGCCGACGAATCGACCACGCGCCAGTTCGGCGGCACTGGGCTCGGGCTCTCGATCACCCGTGCCTTCTGCCGCACCATGGGAGGCGATGTCGCGGTCGAGAGCGAGCCGGATGTGGGCTCCACCTTCACCATCCGGCTGCCGGCCACGCTCGCGCCCGAGGACATCGCCGCGCCTGTCGAGGCGCCGCAGGCGGAGCCCGCCGGCGCGCAGGAGGAGCACGACGTGATCCTGCTGGTCGACGACGACCCGGCCGCGCGGGAGCTTCTCGGTCGCTTCCTGGAGCGCGAGGGGTTTCGCGTCCGCACCGCAAACGACGGCCGGGCCGGGCTGACGCTCGCCCGAGCCCTGAAGCCGCGGGCGATCCTGCTCGACGTCGAGATGCCGCGCATGGATGGCTGGGCCGTGCTCCACGCGGTCCGCAGCGATCCGGAACTGGCCGGCATCCCGGTGATCATGACCTCGGTGGTGGCCGAGCAGGGCCTGGGCCAGGCGCTCGGCGCCACCGACTACTTCGTCAAGCCGATCGACTGGAACCGGATGAAGGGTCTGATGGAGCGCTACCGGCCGGAGGGGCGCGAGGCCCGCCTGCTGGTGGTGGACGACGACGCGGACGCCCGCGAGCGCCTCCGCAGGACCCTCCAGCGCGACGGCTGGGCTGTGGACGAGGCGGAGAACGGCCGCAGCGCGCTCGCCCGGATCGACGCGGAGCGCCCGAACCTGATCCTGCTCGACCTGATGATGCCCGAGATGGACGGCTTCGCCTTCCTGCGAGCGCTGCGCGCCCGGCCGGACGGGGACATCCCGGTGGTGGTGCTCACCGCCAAGGAGATCACCGAGACGGAAAAAGCCAGCCTGGAGGCGCAGGCCGACCGGGTGATCATGAAGGGCTCGCTCAGCCTCGGCGAGATCGGCCGGCAGCTGCGCGCCCTCTACGCCCGGGAGGCCGCCCCGGTGCCGCAGGGCATGCAGGGGCTGATCGACCGGCTGGCGGAGCGGGACTGACGAACTCTGCGCTTCTCCCTCCCCCGCAGAGGGGGGAGGGAAGAGACGCGAGACCCTGCCGCCATGCATGGGCGTGTAAAGGGGAGGAAGGCGCCTCGCCTTAACCCCGCCCCATCGCCGCCTGGATGAGCTTCCGCGCATCCGCACCCGACCACTCGGCCGGCCCCTTCATCACGCCGATCGTGCAGCCGGCGCCGTCGATGAGCAGCGTGGTCGGGAGGCCGGTCGATCCGGTGTCGCGCTGCACCGCCGGCAGCACCCGCCCGCCGGGATCGGCGTAGTAGGCGAGCTGCGCGATCCCGTTCTCCCGCATCCAGACCGGCGGCTTGTCGGTGTTGCGGGTGTCGAGGTTGATCGCCACCACGGCGAAGTCCGGCCCGCCGAGCGCCGCCTGGAGCCGGTCGAGGGCTGGCATCTCCGCCTTGCAGGGGGCGCACCACGTCGCCCAGAGGTTCACGAGGAGAAGCTTGCCGCGCAGGTCCGCCAGCCGCATCTCGGCCCCGTCCGGCCCCCGGAAGGCGAGATCCGGTGCCGGGCGCGGGCTGTCGGGCGGTTGCATCGCCGCGACGTCGCCGCGGCTGTTCTGCGCCACGCGGGCGAGCGCGGGGGCGGACGGCGCGCAGGGGCCCGCCCCGTTGCCGGTGATGGAGCCCGTCCCGTATAGGGCAAGCCCAGCGACGAGGGCCGTCACGAGGCCGGCGCCGATAGCGAGGCGCGCGATAGGTCGGGGCATCAGCCTTGCCTGTCCTGATGTGAGCGCGGAAGGGACGTTGAGAGCATGAGCAACCGGATGTGGGGCGGCCGCTTCGCGAGCGGCCCGGCCGAGATCATGGAGGAGATCAACGCCTCGATCGGGTTCGACAAGCGCCTCGCGCCCCAGGATATCCGCGGCTCGCTGGCGCATGTGGCGATGCTGGGCAAGGCCGGCATCCTGCCCGCCGACGATGTGGCGGCGATCCAGGCCGGGCTCAAGTCCGTGCAAGAGGAGATCGAGGCCGGCAGCTTCGTGTTCCGCCGGGAACTCGAGGACATCCACATGTCGGTGGAGAGCCGGCTGACGGAGATCGTCGGCCCTGCCGCTGGGCGGCTCCACACCGCGCGCTCGCGCAACGACCAGGTCGCCACCGACATGAAGCTCTGGGTGCGCGACACCCTCGACTCGCTCGATGCACAGGCCGCCGAGCTGCAGCGGGCGCTGGCCGAGAAGGCGCTCCAGCACGCCGCCACCGTGATGCCGGGCTTCACCCACCTGCAATCGGCCCAGCCGGTCACCTTCGGGCATCACTGCCTCGCCTACGTGGAGATGCTGGCCCGCGACCGCGGCCGCTTCCGCGACGCGCGCGCGCGCCTCAACGAGTGCCCGCTGGGCGCCGCGGCACTCGCCGGCACCTCATTCCCGATCGACCGGCACGCGACGGCCGCGGCGCTCGGCTTCGACCGGCCGACCGCGAACTCGCTGGATTCCGTGGCCGACCGCGACTTCGCGCTGGAATCGCTCGCCGCCGCCTCGATCTGCGCTGTGCACCTCTCGCGCTTCGCCGAGGAGCTGGTGGTCTGGACCTCGGCGCAGTTCGGCTTCGTGCGGCTCTCGGACGGCTACACCACCGGCTCGTCGATCATGCCGCAGAAGCGCAATCCCGACGCCGCCGAGCTGGTGCGCGCCAAGGCCGGCCGCATCGTCGGCGCGCTCACGGGCCTCCTCATCGTGATGAAGGGCCTGCCGCTCGCCTATTCGAAGGACATGCAGGAGGACAAGGAGGGCACCTTCGACGCGCTCCAGGCCCTCTCGCTATGCCTCGCCGCGATGACCGGCATGGTGCGCGACCTCGAACCCGTGGCCGAGGTTCTGGCCAAGGCTGCGGGCTCCGGCTACAGCACCGCGACCGACCTCGCCGACTGGCTGGTGCGCGAGCTCGGGCTCCCCTTCCGGCAGGCCCACCACGTCACCGGCCGCCTCGTCGGCGCGGCCTCGGCCCGGGGCGTCGGGCTGGAGGAACTCACCCTGCCGGAGATGCAGGAGGCCGAGCCCCGCATCACCGACGCCGTCTACGCGGTGCTCGGCGTCGCGAACTCGGTGGCGAGCCGCACCAGCTACGGCGGCACGGCGCCCGACAACGTCCGGAGCCAGGCCGAGGCCTGGATCGCGCGGCTCAGCGAGGGGGCGGTCAAGCCTGCGTGAGTTGTGCGCCGCAACTTTCGCGGCACGGCCGCGTTCACCGTTCAGCTAAGTCCGTTCTGTTACAAGCTCGGCCGTGTGGATCGGAGATCGCAATGCCCGTCGAGAGTTGGATCAAGCCGGATGAGGCGCCGGAGATGGCGGCGTCCGCGACCGCGATGATCGATGCCGCTCTCACGGGCTCCGGCCTCGCGCACGACGCCTACTGGGCCGCCGTGCGCAAGGGCTACAACACCCCCTACAACGACCCGCAGCCGCGCGCCGTGGCCGCGATCACGCCCGCGGTGACGATCGCGGTCTCCGAGCCCGCGCTGCCGGTCGCCGCCATGGCGGCCGTCAACGCGGCCGAGATCCGCGTCGCCTGAGGAGGGGGGCAGGCCCCGCGCCCGCGCCCTCTTCCCACGCCCCCTTGCCGTCCTGAAGCGTAAGCGTCACTAAACCCTGCGCCCGGCGGGAGCCGCGGTGCCGGACGATGCTGTTCAGGATGTGCCGATGCGCCGTGCCCTCTGCCTGCTCCCGGTCGGAGCCCTCGCTCTCCTCGCGCCGCTGCCGGCCAGCTTGAGCGATCTGGCGGGGCTCCGGACAGCGCACGCCCAGGAGGCCGACGCGGCCGAGCCGCGCCGCGGCCGCCGCGGGCGGGAGAAGAAGCCCGCGACCCCGCCCGGCATGCAGCAGGCGGTGCCGGTGGCGGTGATCGGCGACTGGAACGTCTTCACCAACGGCCAGGGCAAGGCCCGCGTCTGCTACGCCATCGCCCAGCCCCAGACCCGCTCGCCGAACACCCTGAAGCGCGACACCGCCTACCTGTTCGTGACGGTGCGCAAGGCCGAGAACATCCAGAACGAGGTGGCGGTGATGCTGGGCTTCCCCGCCAAGCCCGCGGTCGCGCAAGCGAAGCCCGGTGCGGCGGCGGCCCCCACCGACCCGTCGCTGAACATCGGCACGGCCCGCTACGGACTGGTGACCAAGGACAACAACGCCTGGCTCCAGAACCCGGCCGAGGAAGCCCGCGTCGTCGCCGAGATGAGCGGCCGCGCCCCGAAGCTCACGGTCCGCACCACCTCGATGCGCGGCAATCCGACCGCCGACGAGTACGCGCTGGCCGGCTTCGCCGATGCGATGAAGCGCGCCCGGGAGGAGTGCAAGTAGGGGGTCCCTCCCTCTCCCCGCGCGCGGGGAGAGGCCCGCAGGCACCTTGTCGTGCCTGCGGGAAGCGGAGGCGAAGCCGCAGCGGTGGTGAGGGGCTTGAACGGACGAGGCTTCTCCGTCGAAGCCCCCTCACCATCGGCTACCGCCTCGCTTCGGCGACGACAAGGTCGCCGAATCCCTCTCCCTGCACGGCGGGGAGAGGAGATCCGCGTGCACCCGACGCGGACTTTCGGAACCGCGGAAGGCGCGTCCCTCAGCCCTCGATGCGCGAGAAGTCCGCGACTTCCCGCGTGGCGGCGCGCAGGGCGTTGAGGAGCGCGAGGCGGTTGGCGCGCAAGGCCGGATCCTCGGCGTTCACCGTGACCTTGTCGAAGAAGGCGTCGACCGGAGCGCGCAGCCGCGAGAGCGCCCGCATCGCGCCCTCGAAATCCTCGGCACCCACCGCCGAGGACGCCTCGGCGCGCGCGACGCCGAGCGCTTCGTGCAACGCCCGCTCCTCCGGCTGGCCGGACGACGCGATCAGCCCGGCATCCGGCTCGGAATCGTAGGCGCGGCCGTCCTTTTTCTCCTCGATGCGTAGGATGTTGGCCGCGCGCTTGTAGCCGGCGAGCAGGTTCTTCCCGTCCTCGGTGTCGAGGAATTTTCCCAGGGCCTCGACGCGGCGGACCACCATCAGCAGGTCGTCCTGGCCGGGCAGGGCGAAGACGGCGTCGATGAGGTCGTGCCGGGCGCCCTGGTCGCGGAGGTAGACCTTGAGGCGGTCGGCGAAGAAGGCGAGGAGCTGATCCGCGTATTCAGATCCAACTATGTATACAGCTTCGTGAACCCAGCGACGATCCCACGATGTTTCAAGTGACAAGCCAAAATCTTCGTCGTCATGATTTTTGTCTTGGGCTTTGTATAGGGCATCTGACAAAAATTGATTGAAAGCAAATTTTTCATCGCTGTTTACGTCAAGGTGCAATCCTATTGGCGTAAAAGCGGTGCGAATGGTGGCCGTCCAGGGAAGTTTTATATTGTTGTCAACAATGATCTTTATCACGCCGAGCGCCGCCCTCCGCAGCGCGAACGGATCCTTGCTGCCCGTCGGCTTCTCATCGATCGCCCAGAAGCCGACCAGCGTGTCGAGCTTGTCTGCCAGCGCCACCGCCACAGAAACCGGATCCGTCGGCACCCTATCGGACGGTCCGAGTGGCTTATAATGGTCCTCGACTGCTGCAGCGACGCTCGAGTTCTCGCCCTGCAACGTCGCGTACTTGCGCCCCATCAATCCTTGAAGCTCCGGAAATTCGCCGACCATTTCAGTGACGAGGTCAGCTTTGGCAAGCTTCGCGGCTTGAACAGCATCTTCTGGATCGGCCCCAACCAGTTGCGCAATCTCCCGCGCCAGCGCCGCGATCCGCTTGATCCGCTGCCCCTGCGTCCCAAGCCTTTCATGAAAGACGATGCTGTCGAGCTTCGGCAGCCGGTCCTCCAGCCGCACCGCCTTGTCGGTCTCCCAGAAGAACTTCGCGTCCGAGAGCCTAGCCCGCACCACGCGGCCGTTGCCGGCGGTGATGGCCTGGCCGCCGTCGCTGGCCTCCAGGTTCGAGACCAGGATGAAGGCCGGCGCGAGGTCCTCGCTGCCGGACTTGCGCAGCACGAAGCACTTCTGGTTCGCCCGGATCGTCGCGCGGATCGCCTCGGCGGGGATGTCGAGGAAGCTCTCCTCGAAGCGGCCCATCAGGGTCACGGGCCATTCGACGAGGCCGGCGACCTCCTCCAGCAGGCCCTCGTCCTCCACGAGGTCGAGCCCCTGCGCGAAGGCGAGGTCGCGGGCGTCGTGCAGGATGATGTCCTTGCGCCGGTCGGCGTCGAGCACGACCTTGGCGCGCTCCAGCGCCTGGACGTAGTCGTCGAAGCGGCGCACCTCGATCGCCTCGGGCGCCAGGAAGCGGTGGCCGTAGGTGAGGTTGCCGGCCGCGATCCCGTCGACCGAGAACGGCACCACCTCGGTCGACTCGGTCTCGGGCCCGAAGGTCGCGACGATCGATTGCAGGGGGCGCACCCAGCGCAAGGATCCGGGCTGCGCGGAGGCCGCACCCCAGCGCATCGATTTCGGCCAGGGGAAGCTCTTGACGATCTGCGGCAGGATCTCGGCGAGCACGTCCAGCGTCTCGCGGCCCTCGCGCTCGATCACCGCGAGGTAGAACTCGCCCTTCTTCGGGTCCGTGACGGTCCGGGCCTGATCGATCGAATCGAGGCCAGCGCTCTTCAGAAAGCCCTGGATTGCGGCCTCCGGCGCGCCGACGCGCGGGCCCCGGCGCTCCTCGCGCACGGCCTCGCCGCGGGGCGGCAGCCCGGCGACGTGAAGCGCGAGGCGGCGGGGCGTCGCGAAGGCCTTGGCGCCCTCGTAGAGGAAGCCGCGCTCCACCAGCGCGTCGGTGACGAGCTTCCTGAGATCCTCGGCGGCCCGCCGCTGCATGCGGGCGGGGATCTCTTCCGAGCGGAGTTCGAGGAGCAGGTCGGGCATGGGATCGGTCCGGCGGCGCGGTGATGTCGTATCGGGTGGGGCGCGTCAGGCGGCGGCGTGGCCGCCGGCCTCGGTCCGGAGCCAGGCTGCACCGCAGGCCTTGGCGAGCTCGCGCACCCGCAGGATGTAGCTCTGCCGCTCGGTGACCGAGATCACGCCGCGGGCGTCGAGCAGGTTGAAGACGTGGCTCGCCTTGATGCACTGGTCGTAGGCCGGCTGCACGATGCGGTGGCGCGCGCCCTCCGACTGGGGCTCGCCCGCCGCGAGGTAGGCGCGGCAGGCCTTCTCGGCGTCGGTGAACTGCCGGAACAGCATCGCCGAATCGGAGGCCTCGAAATTGTGGCGCGAGTATTCCTGCTCGGCTTGGAGGAAGACGTCGCCGTACGTGACCTTGTCAGGCCCCTCGCCCCCGTTGAAGTTCAGGTCGTAGACGTTCTCGACGCCCTGGACGTACATGGCCAGCCGCTCCAGGCCGTAGGTCAGCTCGCCCGCGACCGGTGCGCACTCGAAGCCCGCGACCTGCTGGAAGTAGGTGAACTGGCTCACCTCCATCCCGTCGCACCAGCACTCCCAGCCGAGGCCCCAGGCGCCGAGCGTCGGGCTCTCCCAATCGTCCTCGACGAAGCGGATGTCGTGGAGCTTCAGGTCAACGCCGATCGCCGCGAGCGATTCGAGGTAGAGTTCCTGCAGGTTCGGCGGGTTCGGCTTCAGGATGACCTGGAACTGGTAGTAGTGCTGCAGCCGGTTCGGGTTCTCGCCGTAGCGCCCGTCCTTCGGGCGGCGCGAGGGCTGCACGTAGGCGGCCTTCCAGGGCTTGGGCCCCAGCGCCCTGAGCGTGGTCGCCGGGTGGAAGGTGCCGGCCCCCACCTCCATGTCGTAGGGCTGCAGGATGACGCAGCCCTTGGCCGCCCAGAAGCGCTGGAGCGTCAGGATCAGGCCCTGGAACGAGCGGGTGGGCGCGAGATCGGCGTCTGACATCTTGCTGCATCGCGGCGGGGAGGGGCCGGCAGCGTTTAGGCCCGCGGGGCGGGGTGTCAAGCGAGCGGCGCCCAGCTCACCGGGCCGGGCCGGGTGTGCGGGGCCGCACCGAAGCGTGGCCGCAATGTGGCGCAAACGTGGCGCGGCGCTGGAACTGCCAAGCCCACGGCCACGTTTACTTGGCAGATGGGACGGGCGCCCCCGAAAGCCGCCGGACACCTCGGAAACTCAAGTCATGCGCAAGGACCTCACTGTCGTCGCCGCGATCTTCGCCGCCTCCCTCGTCGCGACCCCGCTGGTGATGTCCGGCACCAAGGCGCTCGCGACCTCCGAGGAGACCACCGTCGTCGCCCTACCGGTCGCCACGCTGCCGGTCGAGGTCGCCCCCGTGGCGCCGGCCGCGGAGAGCTGCACCCGTAAGGTCCGGGTGGTCTACAGCGGCTACGGCACGCCGAACGCGGCCTGCGCCACGCGCTGACCGCCTCGGGGCGCTGCCCCTAGACCCGGCCGAAGGGTGCTGCACCCTTCGGATCCGGGGCGTTACAGCCCGAGCCTTGCCCAGGCGGCGCGCTCCTCGATCGCGCCAATGGCTTCGTCCGCGAGGCCGGTGCCGCCCGGTGCGGCCCTGCGCAGCAGCCGGGCGATGAACGAGCCGCGGGCCTCCGCGATCAGGCGGATCTCCACGTCGTCGCCGAAGCGCGACCGCAGGGTCGAACGGACGTCGCCCAGCGCGTCCACGAGCCCCAGCGCGAGGGCGCTGCGCCCGGTCCAGACCGCGCCGGTGAACAGGTTCTCGCCTGGCTTCAGGCCCGGCCGCCGCGCCCGGACGAGATCGGTGAACACCGCCTGTATGTCTTCCTGAAGTGCCTTCAGCCGCGCCACGTCGGCCGGATCCTCGGGCCGGAACGGGTCGAGCATCGCCTTGGCCTCGCCCTGCGTGTGCACGCGCCGCTCGATGCCGATGCGCTCGATCAGCTTGTCGAAGCCGAACCCGGCCGAGACCACGCCGATGGAGCCGACCACCGAGGTCGGATCGGCCACGATCTCGTCGGCCGCACAGGCGATCATGTAGCCGCCCGACGCCGCCGCATCCTCCACGAAGGCGATGACCGGCACCCGCTTCTCCTCGGCGAGCGCCCGGATGCGGGTGTGGATCAGGTGCGACTGCGCGGGCGAGCCGCCGGGCGAGTTCACCACGATCGCGACCGCGGCCACGCTCTTGAGGCCGAAGGCCTGCTCCAGGCTCCCCGCCACGGCCGCGATCGAGAGGCCCCGCCGGATCGGCGAGACCGCCCCGATCACGCCGCTGAGCCGGACCACCGCGACCCGCTTTCTGTGGGTGCGGAAGCGGGCGGGAAGGAGGGGGCGCAGGAACGCCGGGAACGCGAGGGGCATGGATCGGGGCAGGGGCTTCACGGAACCGTTCGGGGGGAGTTGGGCTGTGCCGCCCGAACGGCAAGGCGCGACCCGCGCCCGTCAGTGAAAACCGGTTCGTCTCCGGCCGGCCCTCGGTTGGACGCGCCTGCCACGGGCACGGCACCGAGCGCCTCCTGACCGGGCCTCATCGCACGTGAACCGATGGGCAAACGGAGCGGATGAACCACACCGTCGCGATCATCACGGTCGAGCGCTGCCGTCACGGCACGCGCGAACAGATCCGGGCGCGGCTTCAGCGCTTCGTGGATGCCTGCAATCCTGCCCGTCGGCTTGAGACCCTCCGGTGCCTCCCGTCCTGCGAGCACGTCCTTCAGGCTCGAAGGAGAAGTCCAGACGCCTCGGGCTCGATCCGGCACACCGGATCGCGGGACCATGCACCTCGTGCGTCACCATGAATTAGGAACCGCTTATCGCGCAACCTTTTTGCGCACGGCCTTCGAATTGATGACGAAAATTTATTTGATACGGCGTACCTAAGGTTTATTGTTTTCGTATGAGATGCGGCGACCGAATATTAAAATAACTCTAGATCAACGAATTCAGATCAATATTTCCTATAGGAACGATTTATGTATCGTTTCGCTTGCGCGATGTAACCGCTGAGGGGCCGCTCTATGTTGGCACGCCTGCGTCGTAGATTCGAGGTGCCTGTCGATTGTCAAAAATTGTCCGGGCAGCAAATTAAAATCCCTGAATTGGCAGAAAATCTGTCCTGCAGCCTTGCACTGCGCGAGCAGGCAGAGCCCATTATTGAGCAGATCGAACAGGATCTGCACACGCTGATCAACGCGGTCCAGCAGAGCTCGGCCGAGGTGAGCCGCTCGGTGGCTCAGGCGGGCGCGTCGTTGACCGACATCAGCGCACGAACTGCTGCGCTCGTCAGAGAGACGCGGACCGTGGACGGGACACTCAGCCGTCTGGCCCAAGCGGCTAAAGAGTTGACCCAGGCATCCACAAGCATCAGCGCCCAGATCCACACGGCGGCTCAACTCTTGGAGCAGATCACGAGCCTCGTCGGCGCCGCGCAGAGCCAGATCGAGCATCTGCGCGCGTCGTCAAGCGAGATTGGCACTGTCGTCAACGTGATCTCCGGCATCGCCAGGCAGACCAATCTCCTGGCGCTCAACGCAATGATCGAGGCGAGCCGGGCAGGCGAGCAAGGCCGCGGGTTCGCGGTCGTAACGGCGGAGGTGAAGGCTCTTGCCAGCCAGACCGCTGGCGCGACCGAGCACATCCGCACGAGCATCGAGCGCTTGCAGAGCGACGCAGTCGGGTCCGTTCGCACCATCACGGAAGCCGCCAGCCTCGCTTCCCTGGTCGGCCCGAGGTTTGTCGAGGTCGTTTGACATGGTGGCAACGGTGCGAGGCGATCGTGCTGCTGGCGCGTGCCGGAGCCGTCACCTTCTACAGCTTCTTCGGGACGAATCGCCCGCTGCTGTTCGCGATCTTCCCACCCCTGATGCTGATCACGTTCAGGCTCAGCCGACATGGCACGGAGGCCGCTGTCATGCTTGTGGCGGTCATCGGAGGGATCGCCACGATGCAAGGGCAGAGGCCCGTGGTGCTGATCGCTGCCGATGCCGCGACTCAAGCGCAGGCTTTCCAAGTTTTTCTGGCCGTCATTCTGCTGACCTGCCTTCCCGTGGCTGCCGAAGTGACAGCCCGGGCGCGCCTCATGGTGGCGCTGGCTGCACATGATCAGGAGATGACTTCAATCGCCACCTTCGACCCATTGACGAAAATCCTCAACCGCGGTGGTTTTGAGGCTGCGGCCAGGCAGCTTCTGCTGGGGAAGCCGTCGGATGCTGCTAGTCTGATCGCGATCGACTTCGATCATTTCAAGCAGATCAATGATCGTTGGGGCCATCATGCCGGTGATCAGGCGCTCAAGCACGTCGCATCATTGCTGAGGTCATACACACGCGATCAGGATATGATCGGCCGTCTCGGCGGCGACGAGTTCATGATCCTTCTGCCGAATGCCGGGTTGGAGGCTGCCAAAGCCGTGGGTGAACGCATTCGCGCCGGCGTGCATGCCTCGCCCATCTCGATCGATGATCGTTTCGTAGCGGTCATCAGCCTCAGTATCGGTATCGCCGTCTCGCACCGAGGCGAGCGGTACGAAGATCTGGCTCAGCGCGCCGATCGGGTCCTGTACCAGGCGAAGCGAGCCGGCCGAAACACGCTCCGGTGGGCTGCTTGATCGTCCTGATTGCGGCTGGGTGGCCAAATCGAAAGGCTGTTACGGGACTGCGACTCACTCGGTGGCCCTGACGAGAGGCTGTTATGAGCCGGCTGCGAGTCGAGCGACCTTTCGACAGCCGGTTGCTGGTCGCCACGCTCGATGCGGTGCCGGGCATGGGGACAGGTCGAGGCGGTCGCCCACGGCGCAGACCCGACACGCTACACGCCGACAAGGGCTACGATCATCGCCCTTGCCGGCGCGATTGCCGGGCGCGCAGCATCACTCCTCGGATGGCTCAGCGGAGACCTTGGGCGTCTCGGGATAATATGTTTTGCCCTCCCGCAAAGGCTTCTGGCCTTCAAGCGGTGCCAAGCCCAGGGGGGATTACAACAGCTTTGTCAGCATCCTCAGCTACATCAACGGCTTCGGCAACCGCGAGAGCGAGAGTATTCTGATCGAAGGGCTTGCTTAGGCGCAGTAGGGACAGTTGAGGCTCTTCTGATGTCTCGGCGAAGCCCGAGGCGAGGATGACCGGCAGCCCAGAACGCTCGACCGCGATCTGGGCTGCCAATTGAAGACCGGTCATGCCGGGCATAGCTTGGTCGGTGATGATGAGGTCTAACCTCTGCGTGCGCCTCAAGATGCTGAGCGCTTCTTCACCTGAGCGAGCCTCAATCACGCGATGACCCAGGTCCTCCAGCATCGCAGCCGTATTTTCCAGAACAAGCGGATCGTCATCTACCACCAGCACCGATAGAGGCCGCATGGTCGCGCGCGACTTGTTGACGAGGCTGGGAGCCTCTTCGTGTCCTACCGACGCTTCGGCTACTGGAAGCCACATCTCCGCCGTGGTGCCCTCGCCCAAGCGGCTTCTGAGTAGGAGACGCCCCCGTGACTGGGCGGCCAAGCCCTGCACCATCGACAAACCAAGCCCAGTGCCCTTCCCCACGCCCTTGGTGGTGAAGAACGGCTCCTGCGCGCGCGCCAGGGTGTCCACATCCATGCCGGTGCCCGTGTCCGTCACCGAGAGGCAGACATAGCGGCCCTCCGGCAGATTCGCTTCGTCCTCGTTGCCTGCTTCACGGCCCGCGATCGTAATCGTGCCGCCCTCCGGCATCGCGTCGCGCGCGTTCACCGTGAGGTTCAGGAGCGCCAGTTCACACTGATGCGCATCCACCATCGCGCGCGGTAGGCCGAGCGGAAAGCGGGTCTCGATATGCACCTGCGGGCCGATCGAGCGTTGAAGCAGGTCGGTTATGCCCCGGACCAAGTCCTGCAGGTCAACGACCTCAGGCTTGAGTTCCTGCCGCCGCGCGAAGGCCAGCATGCGCTGCGTCAGGGCAGCGCCGCGCTGAGCGCCTTGAACCGCATTGTCGAGGAGGCGCACGAGCTTGGGATCATCCGGCAGCCGTTTTCTCAGCAGTTCGAGGCTGCCCAGGACGGCCATGAGCAGATTGTTGAAGTCGTGGGCGGCGCCGCCCGTAAGCTGGCCGATGGCCTCCATTTTTTGGGACTGGGCCAGGGCCTCGCGCGCTTGATCCAGAGCCTCCTGCGCCTGCTTGCGCTCGGTGATGTCGCGCGTGACCTTGGCGTAGCCGACGAGTTCCCCCTGCTCGTTACGGATCGCGTCGATGACGACGTTGGCCCAGAATTGGCTGCCGTCCTTGCGCACTCGCCAGCCTTCGGCCTCGAAGCGCCCCTCCCGCGCTGCAGTTCCGAGGGCGGTTGCCGGCACGCCCGCTTGCAGGTCCTCCTGCGTGTAGAAGCGCGACAAGTGGCTGCCCACAATCTCGGCGGCCGTGTAGCCCTTGATGCGCTCGGCTCCTGCGTTCCAGTTGGCGATCCGACCCTCGGAATCCAGCATGAAGATGGCGTAGTCGGTCACACCCTGGAGCAGCAGGCGGAAGCGCTCCTCGCTCGCCCGCAGCGCAGCAGCCTCCCGCTCGGACGCCTGCGAGAGGTGCCGGTCGAACATGGCGGCCGCAAGGGCTAGCACGAGGATCAGAAAGGTCGTCCCGGTGACCCAGAGCGCGAGATGCGTCTGGTTAACGCTTGTGACGCCGCGAGCGTGATCGACGGGAGCACCGGAGCTGAACACGGCACCCTGCATGGCGGCATAGTGCATGCCCGAGACAGCAAGTCCCATGATGACAGCGGCCAGGAGCCGGAACCTGACGCCGGTCTGGTGGAAGGCGAGCCAGAGCGCTGCAACGGCCGCGCCGATAGCGATGAGGATCGAGACGGCGACCCAAAGGTGGTCGTAGCGTAGGTCTGCGGGCATGCGCATCGCGGCCATGCCGGTGTAGTGCATGCCGGCGATGCCGAGGCCCATGACGAGACCGCTCAGGCACAAGGAGGCCGTCCCTGCACCGGGCCGGTTGACGACGAAGAAGCCCAGCCCCGTGACCACAATGGGCAGAGCCAACGAGAGAAGGGTGAGGCGCAGGTCGAAGCCGATTTCCAAGCCCGGCAGGCTGAAGGCCAGCATGGCGACGAAGTGCATCGACCAGATGCCGCCGCCCATCGCGATGGCGGCAGTCACGAGCCACGCGCGGCTGGACCAGGCGGAGGCGGCGCGCATGCGCGTCGCAAGGTCGAGTGCGGTGTAGGAAGCGGCGGCAGCGATCAGGACGGAGAGCGCGACGAGGACGGCGTCGTGTGTTCCAGCATGTGCCATCGGAGCGGAAATACCTGCTGGGCGGGTCAACCATAAGGGGGCGGTACATCGGGGCCGCTCGGAGGCGCGGCGCGGGCCGCCCCATCTGAAGAGGCAGATGGCATACAACCCTGGGTGTCAATCGTTCGTCGTGCGGCTTTGGCCAGCGGTACCCGCGCGGCGACCTGCCGGGTTCCGATCGGCACGAGGGCGCGGCAGAGGTCGATCCGCACCGTACCGATCCGCGGATGGATGCCGAACAGGTCGAGGTCGGTCCAGCCGAACTCCACCGCCTGCGCGCCGAACCGCGCCAAGGAGTCGAGCATCACGGCCTATGCCTTCGGCCAGCACTCGCCGTCGAGACAGCGGGCAGGGGACATGCCCAGCCTCAGGCTCTCTACACCGGAGGGTCAGGTGTAGCGCTGGGAGATCGCAGCGGGGACGCGGTGTGCAGACATCGGCGCGTAATAGAGCAAGGCGGGGGAGCCGGCTAACGCGCCCGGATATTAGGTCTAGGGCAGTTCGATTTAAATTTAGATACGACATAGCGAGACGTTCGCAGGTTCAGAAGAACCCCGGAGCGTTTCTCAAGTCTTATGCTAAGTCGTTGAAGGTGCTGGTGCTGCGAGAGAGGATTGAACTCTCGACCTCTTCATTACCAAAAAAGCGCGCCGGCCGATCTTCTGTGTTTGTTTACGCAACGTGCGCGTCGCGTTCTGCGCTCTGAGCGCTTTCTGCGCTATGGTTTCGGCCTTAGGGGTTCACCTGAACCTCCGAGCACTTCATAGATCACCGGACCGTCCGGGCCCGCCCGACCTCCAGCGCGTCCGCGGTCTGGCGGAGGTGGCTCGGGCTGAACCGCGCGTAGACCCGCTGCGTGATCAGGTCGTCCGCGTGGCCGAGGAAGGCTGCGATCTCCGTCATAGGCCGCCCCGCCTCGGCGAGCCAACATGCTGCTGTGTGCCGAAGCATGTGCGGCGTCAGGTTCGGCAGGCCCGCGCGCTTCGCCGCCTTGCCGAGCGCGGTGCGCACGCTCTTCACTGGCTCGCCGCCCCACTCGATGACGTGCTCGGTCCGCCGGTGGGCGAGGGCGTTCGCCAGGGCGGCGCGCAGGGTGTTCGTCATCGGCACCGTGGCGCGCCCCTTCTGCGGGCGCAGGCTATGGCGCGGCCCGAGGAACACCAGCCCGCGCTCGAAGTCGACGCGGTCCCAGGTCAGCTCAAGGAGCGCGGCGTTCCGGCCGGCCGTCGAGATGGCGAGGAGCAGATAGAGCCGCAGGTGCGGGGTCTCGGCCGTGTCGAGCAGCCGGTCGAACTCCGGCCGGGTCAGGTGGCGCTCTCGTGCCTGGGGCGCCGACGGCATCTCGATCGCGGGGGCCCTGGCGATCATGTTGGCCTTCTCGGCCCAGAGTAGGGCGGCCCGCAACTGGTTCAGTTCCGTCCGGATCGTGCCGTTGGTCACGCCGATCGGTACCGCCCGGCCCTTCGCCGCGAACCGGTCCTGCTGCTGCTTCGAGCCCCGCTTAGCCGCCCGGCGCTCCGCCGTGTAGGCTTGGCAGAGCTTCTCCGTGATCTCGGCCGGCTTCCTGTCGCCGAAGAAGGCGAGCACCGCCTTCCCGGTCCAGCCCATGTTCTCGGCGATCCGGCGGCCCACCTTGGCGGCGATGTAGCCCTCCCAAATCGTGCGGACGGTCGGGTCTACCGGGCGCTGCGCGTCCTCGACGACTCGGCCGAACTCCGCTGCCGCTCCCGCCGCATCGCGGCATTCAAGCTGGCGACGGCTGAGGCGCTTCCCTCCTTTATAGACGGCGACGGCCCAGCCTCCACGGAAACGCTGGAGCTTGTATTCTGGCATCGCTCGTATTCCTGGAGGGCGGATTCGGGCACCCGGAGCAGCTTGCCCCCGGCCCGGAACGCCGGCAACTCGCCGTTGTCGATCATCTTCCGGACGTGCGCCGCCGAGCATTTCCAGCGGTCCGCCACCTCCTTCGGGGTGTAGCAGATCACGGGCGTCCTCCTTCCTGCGGTGAGCCAGCCTTCCAGAGCACCGGCCGCGCGTGGTCCGGGATGCGCGAGCGGCCCCGCGCCATCGGGTGCATCGGGTGGCCGTCCTTCGACAGGCCGAAGCAGTGGATGTCGGGCCAGGGCGCCTCGCCGTTCTGGATTTCTTCCAGGACGTGATCGGCCCACATCGGGTCCCAAGCGCCCGCGCCCCAGCACGCGACAACGAGTGCTGCGGTCGTGGCCTCGCGCACGACCACGTCCTCGTTCTCCCAGAGGCGGTCCCGGGCGTGGTAGTCCGGACCGTTCTCCTGCCACCGCGACCACGCCCGGCAAGGATCCGGCGTCGAGCTGCGGAACGGGTAGAGGTTTACCGCCGTGAACCCGCCGTAGCCCCACGATCGGGCGAAGTGCATCCAGCGGCAGACGGTCGGGTCGTCCTTCCTGTGATCCGCCGTGCTCGGGTTCAAACCGATGAAGCAGACATGCCCGCCCTCGCTCGACCACGTGCGGGTCAGCGTCCAGCGGTAGAGCCCGCAGCGCGAGAGGTCCGCGCCGCGTTGGATGGTGTCGGCGAAGGGCGTGCCGAACAGGTCGGTCGCCGCGAGGATGGCGATCATCACGCGGCACCTCCCGCAGTCGGGCTGCTGGGGCGGGCGGTGAGAGCGGCGCGAGCGCGGATCATCTCGTTCGACGGGCCGTACTCGCCGACGAGGGCGGCGGCCTCCTGCTCGGCCTCGATCACAGCCAGCCGGTCGCTGCGCTCGCGCATCCACCGGGTCGTGACCACGCAAGCGTCGATGTGATGGCTCTTCGGGATCAGCTTGCCGCCGAGCTCGCGCACCCACGCCTTGGCATACATGTCGGCACTAGCTTTCTCATGCTGAGCCTGCCTCAGGGCGGCGTCACGCTCGGCCGTGACCTTGCGCAGCTCAGCCTCAAGGCGCTCGAACGCCTCGACGGTCAGGACCCGACCGATCCGGCAACCGGCCGTCTTCTCCGCGCTCATGCCGTCCCCGCGATGTCGAGGGCGTCGGCGGGGAGCGCGTCGATGTTCGCCTGAAGGACAGTGAAGCTGATCGCGGCGACCCATGGGTTCGCGTTCCATGCGTCGACGCCATGAAGCATCTCCCAGAGGTGCCGGAACGCTTGCCGGGGTGAACCGTAGATCGTTCGAACGAGCGCTAGGCGCTCGACCATCGACAATCCGTTCCAGGAGCCAGGACGATCATGCTGTTCCGCGAAGTTGCAAATGCCCTCGGCCTCGGCGTCCTCTTCGTTGATGTCGAGGAGACGCTGGGCACGTACCTCTGAAACGACGAGCGTCAGGCGCGAGGCCCAGCGCGGCATGAAGATCGAGGGCCGCAGCTTGCCGTAACTGTGGGCCGTGCAAGGGTCGGCCTCATAGCGGGTGTAGCCGGGCTGGATGGCGCGAGGCGGCCGAGCGTCCCACTCTTCCGTGGCGCGCCAAGTCTCCTTCACCCAAAGGCGGTCGCCCGCGGCCCACCTCGGCCTAATCTCGCCCGTGGCGAGCGGCACGGTGATATCGTCGCCGATGTCGAAGGGGGGTGGCGGCACAATCACGCGCCGCGTCTGCGTCTTCTGACCGGCGAGCAGCGCCTGGATCATGGGCGCCGAGAAGATGATGGGACGGTCAGCCACGGGCGGCCTCCTCGGTCGTGAACACGGCGCCCGGCTTCCGCCGGATCCACGGCTCCCAGCGTGGCTCGGCCGGGCGCAGTTCGTTCTCGACGATGCCCTTTTGCCGGAGCATCAGGATCGTGATGCCGACCTGCCGGCCGAGTTCGGCGCCGACCTGTTCGCGGAACGGCAGAAGCTGGATCCACTCGTCCGGGGTGCGGGCCAGGACCTCGGCTTCCTCGGCGGTGATGATCGGCGGCACGTTCAGGCGCTCGACCGCCTCGTCCAAGCTGGCGCAGGCCGCGCCATCAACCGACCAGACCCGGACGCGCGAGGCGCCGACCTTCTTCGCCTCGACCCGGTCAAGCGGTCGATCGACGGCGGACAGGCGCGGGATCGTGGTGTGCTGCCAGATCGTGGCGCCGCCGAGCTTGCCGTAGTTCGCGTGACCGGCGTCGCGCAGGCGCCCGGCCATGACGGTGTCGTGCGTGATGGTCTCTGTCTCAGCCATGGCTCGGCTACCTCACAGGGCGGGCGGGAATCGGAAGAGCGACGGGCACCTCGTCCGCCGCGGATCGCGCGAGCGTGACGGGCCGGGTGCGGCGGCGAGGGGGGGCGGTGGCCATGTCGGACCCGCGCTGAGCGGCATCGCAGTCGGCACGGATGGGCGGACGGGCGCGGTCATGCCGCAGCTCCCTGGCGCGCAGCCGGAGGTCCGGCCATCGCCCTTGGAATCAAGCCGGTTCGTGCCAGCCGAGTGCTGTACTGACTGCGGCTGGCCCTCCTACGCAATGTGCGCCGAGGATCCCTTGTAGTGCAGAGCTTGTGATTGCGCTGATAATTTGAAAATCCAGAAGCTGACGGTATGCTGCATCCTGCCGCATCGCGGAATGAAACAAGAAACTGTGTAGTTCTAGACAATAATAGGTCTATCTCTCTATGGCTGCCACCGGAACGGGCACAAAAAGCGTACTTGAAGAAAAGGTGGAAGATCTGGCGAGATCCATACAAGAACTCGCCAGATCTTTGGACTTGAACAAAGAAGCAGGCATTGACCCGGCCGAAACACAGAAACTGGTATCGACGCTGCTGCAGCTCAAATCGATGGAGGAACTCGGCCTTCATGAGCCCGACCGGGAGACAATCGAGGCCATCGAGCGCATGACAGCAGCCCTCAAGCAGGCCGCTGCGGGTCGGCGGAAGGTATGAGCTAGCCGCACGGAAGGTCGCGGCGCCGGTGCGGGTCGGGTGAGAGATGCGGGTCATCAAAACGGCATCTCCTCTTCCGGCGGGAAGTCGCCGCGCGCCCGGGCGATCGCGCGCTTCAGCGCGATGCGGAGGTCGCGGGTCTCCTCGACGCCCATTGGGTGGCGGTCGAGGTCCTCCGGGCAGGCGGCGCGGAAGCCGCCGACCCAGCACAGCAGGTCGGCCATGCCCTCGGAGAGCCGCTCGGCCTCCACGAGGGGCAGCACGAGTACGGCTGTGTTGGTCGGAGCGACGTCCACGGCTCAGGCCTCCTCGCGCTCGCGGGCGGCTTCGGCGCGGCCGTCGGCCTGCCCGGCCTCGAAGTGCGCGAGGCGCGCGGCGTCGGCCTTGATCTCGGCCGTCAGCCCCTTGCGCATGCCCTGGATGCCGCCCTCGTAGCCGAGGAGGAGGGCGGACGCGGCCGACATCAGCGCGCTCCCGCCAGCTTCTGCTCGACGCGCTGCATGGCGGCGGACGCGCGCCGGGCGAGGCTGGCGACCTGCGGCCCGTCCGGCGCCCCGCAGCGGGCCAGCTCGAGCAGGGTGAGGAGCGACTTGGCCTCGGAGATCGCGACATCCGCGCCGACGCGGCGGAGGAGGCTATTCGAGGTCTCGGGCGCGAGGCTGGATTCGGTGCGCATCAGAACCTCCCGAAGCGACCGACGCCGAGGTCGGTGGCGGTGAGACGAAGGGCGTCGTCGGGATCGCGCGGCAGCGGGCGGCTGACCCGCGCGCGGTGAGCGGCGCGGCCGGCACGGGCCAGCTCGGCCCGCACGTCGGCGCGGATTTGCGCGGCCCGAGCTTCAAGAGCGCGGCGCACGGCGGCGCGGGAGAGGTCGGTCGCCATCACCGCCCCCACCCGAACCGCGCCTGACCGGCGCAGAATGCGAGGCCGCCGAGGGTCAGCGGGGCGACGATGGTGAGGGCTTCGAGGAGGGACACGGCGGCGGCTCCGTCAGCGCGGGTTGCGGTCGAGGCGCTGGCCGGTGGCGCGCAACGCGACGCCGCCGCCGATCAGGCGCTTGAAGGGGGATTTCTTGCCGCCGGGCAGGGGCTGGCGGTGCGGGTCGGTGATGCCGGCGTGGCGGTCGCGGACCCGGCGGTTGCGGGCGATGACGCCCTGATCCGTGACGGTCTTCGCGGCGTGGCAGGCGCGGCAGAGCACGGCGCAGTTGTCGAGCGAGGCGTCGGCCGAGATCTCAGTCGGGATGACGTGATCGAACTGGTAGCGGCCGACCTGAAGCTCGGTCGGGCAGCGGGTGCCGTCCGACAGGGTGCCCTCGCATTGGCCGGCGGCGCGCTCTAGAGCGGCGCGCTGGGTGGCCTTGGTGAACTCGACGCGGGGCATTAGGCGGCGACCTGCGCGCGCTCGGTCAGGTCCACCACGATGGCGGCCGCGTCGCGGTTGTCCTCGGCGAGGCGGTGGGTGTGGATCTCGTTCGCGCCGGCCCGGCGCACGCTGTCGAGCCAGGAGCGGGCGCCCGCCTCGGTCAGGCCGTGGGTGGCGCGGAGGATGGTGGCGAGGCCGGCTGCATCACGGACCACCGCCAGCACCACGGTTTCGAGGAGATCGGCCGGCTGGACGGCGGGGAACTGGACGCCGACGACGTAGCGCTTGCCCGAGCGGCCCCGCCACGCGGAGAGGGCCAGGGCCGGGGAGCCGCGCAGGCCGGCGACGGTCCGCAGGCGCTCCTCACGAACCTCGGCGCGGGTCTCGCGGTCGGTCTTCAGGTCGCGGAGGGCGGCGGTCCAGGAGAGGCGGCGGGGCATGGCGTGCTCCATCGATAGGCGATGGAGGTATGCTCCCCATTTTGGGGATCTCAGTCAACCCCATAATGGGGAATTTTCCGCGCGGCTTCGGCGGCCACTTATCCACACCCCGACAAAACGATTCGGACTCGACAACCAAAACGCGCCGCCCCACCATAGAACACAACAGGAACAAACGTGGCGAGCGAAGGGTGGGGCATGCTTCGGGTACGGCCGAACCAGAACTCGCGGAAGTCGTCGGATTGCGGATCTGGTGCGATGACTGCGGCCATAAGGCTTACTGGCCGCAGTCGCGCATCCGAGATGCGCTTCGGCGCGGCTTCAAGACTGTCCCGGGACTCGGCAGCAAGTTCCGCTGCCATTCGTGTGTAGATCGTGGCGGCAGCGGCCGGAACGTAACTGTCCGTCCCGTGCTGAAGGCCCCTCGAAAACCTTAGACCAGGAGGCGATCATGTCGGTTGGTGACAGGTATGGCGCACAGACCTTCGTCCTGGACCGCAAGGGCCAGCTCGGTGAAGGCAGGACCTACGCCTGCAAGGATGCCGACGAAGCGCGGCGCATCGCGTCCGCCCGGGTCGCGGGAGGTTACGCTGCGGGTGCCGCCGCCTTCATGCGGCGCGGCGGCGGTGAGTTCGATGAGGGCGAGACCGTCACCTTTGAGGTGTACGGGGCGGTCCCGCCGGGCGTTGAAGATGCCGTGCCCTTCTAGGGAAGGTTGAGGCGATCGAGCCATGACGCAGCAGAGCACCGATCAGCCCAAACCCGTCAGCATGGCAGATAACGTGCGGGCAAGCTCCCATGCAGACGAGCTTACCCCTGCGATGGTTGACGCGGGGGGTGCTGTGCTTTCCGCCCTTGAGAGGGAGGTGTCCAGACATACGCTGGCAGAGGAGGTTTTTCGGGCAATGGAAGCGGCTCGCCCGGTTTCCGGCCTGGGTAAAGAGCCATATACATAGTAAGTCCGCCAATGTAGCCCTTTAGATCCTGGCACTCCTCGCATACGCGGCGGACGGTATTCAGGTGATCATCCAATACTGGTCCAAAAACCTCAGGGCCTTTTGTGCGACTAAGGCTCAAAACGCTTCCATCGCTACCTGCCCTGCCGGCCAATCCAGCATGGATATATGTGTTCCTGTTTACACGGCAGCGATCATAAAACTTTTCGGCATGCTTCAATCGGTCAATCATTTCGGCCGAAAAGTCTTTTTTTACAGCTAAATCGTGTATCTTTTGCCATATAGTTATGTCGCCAAGGTCGTGGCTAATAATCCTAGCTTGGTCAGTCGGTAAATCAACGACATGTTTAAAGAGCGCATGTAGCCAATGCTCGCATGAGCCCCAGATAAGCGCTAGAAAACCGAGCGCATGGGTCTTTTCTGGACTTATGAAACTTCGCTCTCTGATCCAAGGATCTGGATGATCAAATCCGCTGCCCATCTGCACCCCGTGACTGTCTGTTCATATCCCGATCAGCTCTGACCACGGGATCACCCGGTGGACGCGCTTCACGTCCTGCTCGCCGAATGTAATTTCGTCCTTCGGATTGAACTGCTCTACCACGACCTTGGCGGCCGACCGGCGGATGAGCCGTTTTACGAAGGCATCGCCCGGCTCGTCTTCGTTTGGCCCGTGTTTCTCGACCACGACGTAATCGCGCGGTGCCGGCCGGCGGTGCGGATCAACATAGATCAGCGTGCCGTCCTCGTAGGCCGGCGCCATGCTGTCCCCGACCACATAAATCGCATAGACGTCCAGCCGGTTTGCGATCCCGGGCGGTCGCGGCGCATGGTCAATGCGCTGTCCGTTGAACCGGAAGTCGCCGTGGTCGCCGCCGACGCCCGTGCCGAGGACCGGGACGTTCCGCGGGCCCTTGAATGTCGCGGTATCGACTATCGTAGCTGTTTCGGCTCTGCGGGCGTTTGGCTGCGCGTTGGGTGCCGCCTCGGCCGCAAGCGCGCCGTAGACCTCCTCGGGTCGAACGCCAAAGATCTCGGCAGCCTTGAGAATGCGCTCCGTTTTGAGCCCTCGATCGCCATCCTCAATCTTGACGTAGCCGCTCTTCGACATGCCGAAGGCCGCGGCGGCCTGATCTTGCGTAAGCCCAGAACGCTCGCGCAAGGCCTTCAGATTGTTCGCCCGCTGCGGTGATTTCCCCATGTCGGGGAGAATGGTTGAGGCTCGATCCGTCGTCGCTCCCCATTGTGGGGGTTCTTGCGCTTGACAAAGATCCCCATTTTGGGGAAGTATGGGCGCATGAGGCTGCTCGACTACATGCGCGACGAGAAACTCGATGACGAGGCGTTTGCGTCTCGCCTCGGCGACTGCACCGCGCATGCAGTCAAGAAATGGAAATACGGCGAGCGGGAGCCCGACGCCGGTACGATCGTCCGCATCCAAGTGGCCACTGCCGGCAAGGTCACGGTCCGCGATTGGGCCGAGCAGGCTGATGCGATGCGCGCGCGTCGCGCCGCCAACACCGACGCCACCCCGGCCCCCGCCGAGACCGCGGGAGCGGCGGCATGAGCGATCACCGCTTCTCGCCCTCATCGCAGGTGCCGATTCGGGTCGTGCCGAACGGTGTACGTGACGATCTCGATCTTGCATGCATCGCAGCGCAGGAAGCTGTTCGTCTGCCAACGCGTCGGCCGCGCGTAGCTCTGCAGGATGCTCTTCCGGCGTTGCTGGTAGCAGTTGGGACAGATCTTATGCGGCGGCTCGCCGTTCTCCATGCCCGGCTTGGTCGCGTAGGCAAACACGCAGGTAGCGACCTCGGTGAGCTGGTAGCGCTCCTTCTCGCGGTGCCAGTCTTCAAGCTCCACTACCTGCTTTTCCAGATCACGTACGCGGTCGGACAGTTCCGACTGCGCCGCATGGGCCGCCAATGCGCTCGCCTGGGCGGACATGATCTCAGTCGTCAGTTCGACGGCCTTCTCCCGCACAAGCTGGGCGTCGCGAATACCCAAAAGCGACTTCGTCAGATCCGTGCTGGCCTTCAGAGAACTGAGGAGGCCTGAGATGGCTGTCATGTCCGGCATATTCAGCTCCATCAGGTTCGGTTTCGCAGCCCCTGATGTAGCGCACCCGGCCGCGCGTCCCCCCTCGCGCGCGCCGGGCGTCGCCTTTCAGCGAGGCGCTCGATGAGCGCCCGCGCGTCCATCACCGGCACCGTTGTCGCCGCCATCTGCGCGGTCATTGCGCTGGGCGTCGCTGCGGGCTGGGACTCAGCCTCGCGCGGCGAGCTCATCGTCCTGCACCTCGGGAGCGAGTGATGCTCGCGCCCGCCTCACCGCGTTCCGTCCCCCTCCACCAGCGTCAGGACGGCGAAGGTGCCGCTCCGGTGTTCACCGCCCGCTGGAGCCTCCCGATGCAGCCGTTCGATCTGACGCAGGCCGCTTACTCGCTCGAGGTGGTTGGCCCGACGCTGCGGGAGCAGGACGCGTCCGGACAGACCCTCGTCGAGATGATGGGACCAGGCGCCGAGCGCACGCTGGCGGATGCCCGTCGTTTCCATGTCGCCGTCTCCAATCTCCCGCACATCGCCGACTTCATTGAGCGGCTCGCCGTTCATGAGGATCAGATCTTCACGTTGCTCTCTGCTTTGGAGCGGGGCGACGACGTTCGGCTGATCTGTACACCGAAATATGCGCCTGCTGCGCCTGCCGACGAGCCTGTGCCGCTCGCGAGGAGCGCATAGGCATGGCGCTCAGCACCTTCCTCCCGGCGGCGTTTGACGTGAGCGTCGCCCGACTGCAGCAGCCCGGCCTTTCGGCCGGGCGCTGCCCTTTCTCCCTGCGCGATCGGCTTGTGCCTGCCAGCCTGCCCGGCCGCGCTTCTGTGCCTGCGTACCCCCTCAACCTGATCGGGGAGCGCTGAGATGACCGCTGCCTCCTTCGCTTCCGGCCCGTCTCCGATGCACACAGCATCGGGGAACGGCATGCGAAAATCTGGGGTAACTCTGCGAAAGATTGGGGTACTCGAACCCCAAATCTTCGGCGAGCGGATTGCGGAGTTTCTGCGCGGCATCCATCCGACCAAGACTGCGTTGTGTGTCGAGGCCGAGACGCAGATCTCGTCCAAGACTATCGGCAAGTGGCTCGAAGGCGCCTCGTCGCCCTCGGGCAATGCCTATCACCGCCTGATCGAGGTCTACGGGCCCGAACTGTTCGTATTCGTCTCACCCGATGCCTCGCCGGCCTCGTTGCGGGAAGCGGCACGGATATGCGCGCAGGCCCGGGCGGAGCGTCAGCGCGATGCGATCGAGCGCGAGATCGCCGCGCTGTGGGGCGCTCGATGAACGTGCCTGCAACTGCTCTTCGCATCCTGTCTGCCGCCCTCCGTGGGCTGGCGGCGCCGTTCATGGGCGCGGCTTGGCTCCTCGTGCAGATAACGAAGCCAATCCTGTGGTGCTCGCGCCAGTGCCTGGAGCGCGCCCGCGAGTGGGACCCGCGCCTCTGGGAGCGCGACGGCGACCCGCGCTCCGACAACCGGGAGCGTCGCCCGTGAGCGCCCCGGCCCACCCCGACCTTTCCGGCTGATTCAGCCCGCCCACGCGGGGCGTCCCCGCGCATCCTGGAGACGACGATGGCAGCGGCTCAACACGGCAACGGGTTCGACCCCAAGCGCACGAAGGAGTGCGTCGACCGAATCGAGGCGCTCGCCGCCAAGAAGGCGAGCCTGCACATGACCTACATGGCCGAGTGCGCGGTCATCAATGAGGACATCGGCGACGTCTACGAGGAGGCCAAGACCGCCTGGCACATCCCGAAGAAGGCGCTGAAGACCGTCGTCAAGGCGCGCGCGACCGAGCGGAAGCTTGAGGCGATGCGCAACGACCTCGACCTGATCGACCGGGAGAGCTTCGACCAGATCCGGCACGCGCTGGGCGATCTGGCCGACACGCCGCTCGGTGATGCGGCGCTTGCCGGCAAGGACGACGCGAAGGGCAGCAAGGGCGGCCGCGGAGCCCGGAAGGATCGCGATGCCGCGCTCGACGCCGTGTCGACCGGCAACGGCGCCGAGCTGCTCGCGACCGGCATCAGCAAGCTGAACTGACACCCTCCAGCGACGCTCGGATCCGCCCGTGTCCTACTCCGGCATCATCATGTCGCTCGACCTCGCTGGCAACTCCGGCGTGGGCGAGGGTCGACCTGGGGGCGCCCCGCGCCTCTACGACGCGCACCTGCACCGCGAGGGCGACGAGTGGGAGGACACGTGGGGCCGCGCGATCGGGTGGATCGCCGACCGGCTCTACATTGAGCGCGAGGCCGTCTCCGCAGGCGACCTCCGCATCATCGTTGAGGCGCCGATCTTCGTCGGAAAGGCGGGCGCCAAGAACGCGAACTCCGAGCTCGTCACGAAGGGCCTCTGGGCCTGCATCACCGGCTTCGCCCGCGCCCGCGGCGTGATGGTCCGGCGCGTCCACGTCTCCACCGTGCGCGCACAGTTCCTCGGCAGCGGTAACATGCCGGGCGATGCCGCCAAGCGCGAGGCCCGTCGGATCTGCCGGGCGCTGGGGTGGGAGCCGCCGAGCCTGGATGCTGCCGATGCCGGCGCCCTGTGGTGGTACGGTTGCCATCTCTGGGCGCCGGATCTCGCCCCGCGGGTTCATCCGCTGCTGCTCAAGCGGAGGGCGGCATGACGTGGCTGCTCACCCACGATGGCCGCGTCGTCTTCCGCGGCAGCTACCGGGACGGCCTCGCCGCCGCTGAGCGCGCGGGCGTGCTGTTCCACGTCGTCACGGTGGCGACCGACGCCGGCCGGAAGACGTTCGAGGTCGCGGGCCGCGGCTTCTACGACGACGGCACCGAGCGGGCCCCGCGCCTGGAGCGCGGCTGGATGCTGTTCCCGCAGTCCTCGCACGGCATCCCGCGGAGGGCCGCGGCATGATCCCCTCCGGCCATACCGCCGTCATGGCCTCGCGCCGCGAGCCGCCGGACGCCCTCGATTTCTTCCCGACGCCGCCCTGGGCGACGCGCGCCCTGCTGTCCCACGTGCTGGCGCTCAGCAGCGATGAGTTCCTCTCGTCCTCGGCCTGGGATCCGTGCTGCGGGGAGGGCCACATGGTCGGTCCGCTGCAGGAATATTTCTGGGCCGTCGAGGAAACGGACGTCTTCGACTACGGCAAGGGCTTCGCGGTCTCGGACTTCCTCGCCGACGACGAGCGCACGGCCGACTGGCTGATCACGAACCCGCCCTTCAAAATCGCCGAGGCCGTTGCTCTGCGCGCGCTCGACCGCGCCAAGGTCGGCGTCGCGATGCTGGTGCGCTCGGTCTGGCTGGAAGGGACGGGCCGCTACGAGCGCCTGTTCCGGGATCGCCCGCCCACGACGATCGCGCAGTTCTGCGAGCGCGTGCCGATGACGAAGGGCCGATGGGACCCGGATGCGTCGACCGCGACCTCCTACGCCTGGATCGTCTGGCGCATGACAGAGCAATTGGCCGCCCCAACCTTCACCTGGATCCCGCCCGGCTGCCGGCGTGCTCTGACGCGCCCCACGGACATCGTGCGCTTTGCCGCCCGCTCGGCCGCCGCGCCCCTCCTCCCGGCAGCGAAGTAGCGTCATGGCCCCCATCGACCTCGACACCATCATCGCGGACGCGGTCGCGGACACACGCGAGGACTTCGGCGCGGCCGAGGACCTGCAGGCCCAGCTGCTCGCGGGAATCGGCCTCGCGATCGCGGTGTCCGCCCGCGGCGATGCCCGGGCAGCCAACGCCATGTGCGAGCGCGCCTCGGTGATGATCTTCGAGCAGGCCGCCTCGGTCTCCCTGATGCTCGCCGCCGACGGGAGGGTCTGATGGGCGAGGTCGTCCAGCTCCGCCCCGATCCTGATCAGGCGCTGACCGAGGCCTGGAATGCGCTTACCCGCGCCTACGATCTCGCGGTCAGGCGGCCGACGATCCGCAACATGGTCGGCGTTGCGCGCGCATGGGACGCGTACTCGGCCCTGATCGGATTCGACGCCATCGCTGATGCGGAGCGCCGGTTATGAGCGGGCGGGCCGTCATCCCCTTCACCGGTCCGGCCGAGCCGGCCACGCAAGCGCCCGAGCCACCGCACAACGTCGAGGCCGAGCAGGCGTTGCTCGCCGCCCTGATGCTGAAGCCCGACCAGCTGCCCGAGGTCGCGCAGTGGGTGCGGCCCGAGCACTTCTACTTCGCTGACCACCAGGACGTGTTCGCCTGCATCGAGGCGCTCGTCGCCGCGAACGTCGAGCCGACCGGCGTCAACATCAAGGGCTACCTCCGGGAGCCGACGATCGCTGGCGAGCCCGCCCACGTCTACCTCGCGCGGATCGTGCAGGAGGCGTCCGGGTGGAGCGCCGCGAGCCACGCGCGGGTGGTGCGCGACATGGCCACGCGCCGCGCCATGCTGGCCGTCGGCGAGTCGCTGGTCGAGCGGGCCCGGTTCGATCCCGCCGACACGGCCGCGCAGGCTATGATCGAGGACACCGAGCAGAAGCTGCTCGACCTGCGGGCCATCGTCCCGCAGGCGCACCTCGCCGGGCAGTCCACCCACGAGGGCATGGCGTGGATGCGGGAGCGCATCACAAGCCTGCGCAGCGGGCTGATCGCCTCCACGTCGGTCTCAACCGGCATCGCGGACCTCGACCGAGTCACGAACGGCGGCTTCCAGCGCGGGCAGCTCTGGCTCCTCGCCGGCCGGCCCGGCATGGGCAAGACGGTCGCCATGACCACGCTGAGCCGCAACGCGGCGCGCGAGGCGGGCGTGCTGGTGTTCCAGCTGGAGGTGACCCGGGATCAGCAGTGGTCCCGCTACCTCTCGGACCTCGCCTACGTCCACAACAGGCCGCTGCCCTTCGGCAAGATCATGGCCGGAGTGGATCTGAAGGACGACGAGGTCTGGCGCATCGACGATGCCGCCCGGCGGATCGAGCAGCTGCACCTCCGCCTGGAATGCGAGCCCAGCGCCACGGTCGCGCAGATCGCCTTCGCGGTGAAGGCCGAGAAGCGGCGCCTCGCCAAGCAGGGGCTCAGCCTCGGGGTCGTCTTCATCGACTACCTGAAATTCGTCCGGGTGTCCGACCGCTACAAGGGCAACCGGGTGCTGGAGATCGGTGAGATCTCGGGCTCGCTGAAGCAGCTGGCGAAGAGCGAGGACATCTGCGTCGTCCTGCTTGCCCAGCTCAACCGCCAGGTCGAGGCCGAGGGCCGGGCCGACCGGCGCCCGACCGTGGCGGACCTGCGCGATTCCGGCGAGCTGGAGCAGGACGCCGACACGGTGCTGCTGCTCTACCGCGAGTCCGTCTACCTCGAGCGCAAGCTGAAGGCCTCGAACGATCCCGAGACGGCCGCACGCCTAATCGATCGCCAGCACGCCCTGGAGCTGATCCTGGGCAAGAACCGCAGCGGCAAGACCTGCACCCTCGACCTGTGGTGCGACGTGGCCGCCTCCTCCATCGCTCAGCACTCCAGGGGGCCGCACTGATGGCTCGCATCCGCACGATCAAGCCCGAGTTCTGGACATCCGAGCAGGTCATGGAGTGTTCGACGAACGCTCGCCTCCTGTTCATCGGCCTCTGGAATTTCTGCGACGACGCCGGCCGCATGCCGGCCTCGGACAAGCGCATCAAGGCGAGCGTCTTCCCGTCGGACGACTTCACGGCCGAAGACGTTCGTCGAATGATCGACGAATTGTCGGCGAATGGCCTGATCCTGCTCTACACCGTTGAAGGCAAAGAGTATCTTCAGGTCACGGGCTGGCGTCACCAGAAGATCGACCGCCCTCAGACCTCGAAAATTCCTGAGCCGCCGACCGATCCCGATCCGCATTCGCCGAATGATCGTCGAACGTTCGGCGTAGGAAAGGAAGGGAATGGAAGGGAGAGGAAGGGAAAGGAATCTAGCCCCGCCCCGGCAGAACCTCACCCCGCGCGAACCCTCCAGGCTGCGCCCGCTCCGGCACCGTCGGCCGTTGCCGAACCCGCAGCGCCGGGCCGGGCCGAGGCCTGGGCCAATCGAGAGAACTTCGACCGAATCGAGCGCCGCTGTCGCGAGTCCCTAACCGGAGGCGGCCCGCAGGACCTGCGGATCGGGCCGATGGCGAAGCTGGTCGCCGATGGGCTGGACCTCGAAGCCGAGGTGATCCCCACCCTGCTCGACGTCGCGGCTTCGGCGCGAGTGCCGATTCGGACATGGACGATCTACGCCGACCGCATCGCCGAGCGTGTCAGCGCCCAGCGCCAGGCCCGAGCCTCGCAGGGCCTGCCCGCGGTGCCGACGGCTCCGACCCCGCCCGAGGACCTCGTCGATCTCAGCCCACACGGCCGCTACCCCGAGACCGTGCTGCGCCTCGCCATCGCGAAGTTCCGGCAGAGCGGATCGTGGATCGACAGCGTCTTCGGGCCAGCGCCCGGTGAACTCGGCTGCAAGGTCCCGCCCCGCCTGCTGATCGGGGAGGCTGCGTGATGGCCCGGCTGACCCGGAAGCAGCGGTTGAGGATGAAGTTGCAGCGCGAGGCCGCGCACAAGGCGTTCATGCGCCGCGGCGAGATCCGGCGCGAGGCGCTCGCGGCCCGGGACGAGCGGTCGGCCGAGCGCGTCGAGACCCCGCAGGAGCGGCACCGCCGCGAGCGGCTGGAGCGAGAGGCGGCCCGGATCGCTGCGCGTCGCGCTGAGCACGATCTCGCCCCGGTGAAGGCCTGGGCCATGGCCGACGCCGCGGTCGGCCGCATGAACGACCTCTGCGACAAGCTGCGGAAGGCCGGCGTCCCGCACTTCCGCGCCCAGGACGAGGTCGAGCAGGTCCTGCCCGACGGCCGTGTGCGCAAGCTGCGCGTGCCCCTCGTCGCCCGCACCGTGTTCGTCGGGGCCGAGAGCGCCGAGCACCTCGCCCGGCTGCAGAGGACGTTCCCGTGGCTGGCCGAGCGCGTGCCGGGCCAGCGTTACGGCCATCTCGAGCACACGCAGCACGACTTGGTCCAGATCGGCGACCGCGTCGAGGCGCTGCCTGGCGAGGCCTTCCCCTGGCACGTCGACCGCTACGAGCGGGTGGCGGGCCACGATGCGGAGGGCAACGCCGCGCTGGTCCCGGCGCTCGTCCCCGACGCCGAGCTGCGGCGGTTCGCCGAGACCCTGATCGGGGCGGCGCCGGTGCTCGACATGGCCCAGCCCTTCGCGCCCGGCGACGAGATCCGCGTAGCTGACGGGCCATTCGCGAGCTTCAGCGGCATCGTCGAGGAGGTTGACGCGGGCCGCGGCGTGCTGAAGGTCGCGGTGTCGATCTTTGGCCGGGCCACGCCGGTCGAACTCGAGTACCGGCAGGTAGAGCGCCTGTAGGCGGTGGGGCCATCCGCCTCTCGGCGTAGCCAAGGTGAGCGTAGGGCAGAAAGCACATATTTGGTCAAACGGCTAGGGTGAGCCGCTATCCTCATGCAAGCGCTCAGTCGAACGGGATTATGAAATATGTCCTTGAGCCTTCTGAAGGCTGTTGAAGGCCTCGAAGGCGGTTACCACAACAGCTGGCAAGGACCTAACCGAATGCTCAGACTGGTGAAGAGATCACCCGCGGTGGCTTTGTCAAATAACAGACGTTGGGGCGAGCCAAGCGCAATTTTCCTGAAGCGCAGATGATTGGTGCCGTGTGAGGCCGAGTGGATCGAAAGTGCGCCAGCCCTAAAGTTGCACGCCGAAACACATCCGGCCGGCGGTCCAACAGAACCGCCGCGTTAGAGATGCCGCTGTCTTACCGTGACCGCGCGTAACATCCAGCCTCGAACCCGCTCGGTGTGCGCTTCTGAAACAAGGTATAACGCGTAAGCAAAAACCAGGGCGGCGGCGAAGACCACAACCTGCACGGCCAAGGATGTGGCGGATTGATTGAATGGCGCCGTCGACAGCGCGCAGAGAACGAGTTGCACTACGGGGAAGTGGATTAGGTAGAGGGTGAAGCTAAACGGGGCCAGCCTCTGCACGCCCAGACGCTCGACCAAGTGCGACCGGAGGCGGCCCTTCTCGAGTAGGAACAACGCGCCGAGCGAGCACAGGCCGATCAAGAGGTCGCGCCCTACGCCAGGCCGCATCGGATTGAGTAAGACGGCAGCGAGAAGGATACATAGGACCGCCGCTCCGACACCTAAGCGCAGGGAGATGTGCGCTTTGTCTACGGCGAACAGGGCCGCCGCTAACAGCCAGATCAGGAGACCGACCAAGTAAATTGAGGCGCGGTCCAAGTCGTTTGGTTCGATTCCCTCGACCTGCGAAAGGGCAAGGACACTGGCCACGAATAGCACGACGGACCACCAGCGACCGATGAGCAGCACGCCGAACAAAACATAGTAGATGACCTCGTTTGACAGGCTCCAGAGCGATACGTTCAGGCCGTACTGGTTGCAAGCGATCATCTGCAGACTCGCGACGTTGCATAGAGCGACCCTGAGCCCAAGTGATCCGGCAATGTCAGCTCCAGCCGGATAAAAATTCGCCCGGTGCGCGATAAATCCGGTGAGGTCAAAGAAGTGCAGGGCGACAAGCGTTGTCGCCGCGGTTACTGCGAGGCCAGGGAGAAGCACTGTGCCAATGCGCGCCGCCCGGGCGACGGCATAGGGAACGAGCTGCTGCTGGCCACGAATGGATCTGACGGTCGCCCCGCCGCCCACCAAGTAGCCACTCAGCGCGAAGAACATGATGACCGCCGAATGTCCAAACGACGAGGCGATGTTGACGATGGTGTAGGCCGCTTTGACGGCCGCACCTTCCGCGGGCATTGAGGCTTGGCTGTACATCAGCTTATTGATGTGGCTCAAGACAACGGCCACGGCTGCCAGCCCCCGAATTGCGTCTAGCCAGATGGAGAGTTCAGGAGCAATCTTAGTCGAAGAGCGGATCACGCTAGGCCATCGTGAGGAATCGGGTTCCTCCCCATCATCGTTGCGATTGAGCATGGCCGTGAGCTTGGGAGGTACGCCCACCGCAAGCAGCTTGTGCGAATGGCTTCTATTCGCGGAGAGCTTCCGCAGGAACGGGCCGATCACTGCTTGCTTTCCGGCTGGACGACGCTCCGATCTAAAACCTCGGCGTTGCGGCCGATGGCGCAGCCGAGACACATGAAGACGCTGGCGAAAGCCAGGGGCGCGAACAGCGCCTCTTCTTGAAACAAGCCATTGACTAGGAGCAGCGGCACCGCGAGCGAGAATACTCGGACGGCGGCATCGCCGCATCGGCGATGGATCATTAGGCCCGTCCGCGCAACGTGGACGTAGAAGGCGAGGAGTAAGCCACCGCAAACGCCCATCTGCTGCAGGAGAACACCGATAGCGCTCTCAACCGCGATGTCGGTGTGCCCAAGAGCCTGTGCCTTCGGCCAGTCGATGCGGGTTGGGTCGATCGCGAAATTACCGCTGGCGCCGAGGCCGGCGCCCCAGGGCGCACGCGCGAAATCCATGAGGCCGCCGATGAGGCCGAGTACGTGGTAATCTCCGCTGGCCCGCCCGAGCGCAATCACTACGGCAGCGTACACGCTGAGAACAATAGCCAGCACAGGCAGGAGAAGGCGTGGCGCGCGGGCACTTAGCGCAATGCTCATGCCGAGGAAAAGCAGCGTGACGAGCGCCCCCTTTGAGCCAATCAAGATAAGAATTGGAAAAGTCAGGGTTGCCGCGACGTAGCGGCGGTGGCCAATCAGCAGGATCAGTGACAGCAAAATGCCATATGCGTAACTGATTGAGCTAAACGGTGGTCCCAGCGTACGATAGAAGCGCAGGCCAAGATCGGCGAGTAAGCTCAAATTGAGGAAATCAAACATCTGTGCCTCGGAGAAGTCGCGCATCACGCGCCCAGTCTTCTCCATTTCTTTGACGAAAAAATTGCTGTTTATTAGGTCGTTCATATTCCAAGTCAAGAATGTGTTGGCGTTTATTAGCTCAAATAGATGTTCTCGGTAGAAAAATTCCAAGTATCCATAGAAAGCCAGCAGGGCGGAGATAGGTATCATGATCCAGCTGAGGTCAACTTTCGACTCAGTCGAAACGACCAGAGCGATTTGAAACAAACAAAGCGGCAGGATCAAGTTTCGTAGGTAGACAACAGCGGCAAATGGCGTCCCGGTGAGACCTAGCAGGAAGTAGACAGCAACAAGCGCTTGCACCCCAAATGTCAGCGTGATCAACCTCGTCGTCGTCCCGTAGCGCCGTAGGCGCACGAACACGTACCGGCCTATCACACAGAGCCACAACGAAATCACCAAGACGAAGCTATAGCCTTTGAGCGCCTTGAAAGTATCTATATCCTCAATGAGTGGCGAGATGATCGATACGAATAAGTTCTGAAAGGCGAACGCGAATAACACTACTCCTGGGATCAGCGGCCGGCCGTAGACTGTGATCAGGGCGCAGATCGCAAAGCAAAACGCGTAGCCAAGGGCTGGGGCCACGAAGTGCGCGACGATGGGGATCGCGACCGCAACCACGGCGACCAGTGCAAAGGCGATGAAGTCCACCAATGCCTGTGCGACCCCGTTGTCTGACATGAGCAGCGCATCACGGTAGTCGTACTGCCGCCTGCCCTTGGTTAGGTCGGCCTTTGTCATGGTTGGATGCACTTCATGGCCAAATCCTTCCCCTGCTCCGTGGTGCCCACGGGGTTTAACTAGAACAAGCTCTAAGCTAAAAATCTAGCTCATTGAGAGTCTTCGTTGATTAACCATTAAGTCACACAAGCCAAAGATGCATTATTTTCGTAAATTTTCCCAATCCTGTCGCGGCGACTGACGGTCAGGCCTTGACCGGTAGTCCTCGATGGATTTTCCTAGACTATCAGCCAAAAGTAAATAAGCATGTCTTTCTACGTGCTCAAGATGGGGGACAGAGCACCCGCCGTTCTCCACACGCGGCGCTTGACGGACCGAATCAACTCTGAATCTATGCGTCGAGGACGACCGCCCCTTGTACTCCCCGGCGACGGGTTGAAGTGATGAGCAGCGCGGACCCGAGGTGTCAGGCCAACCCGAACGGGACCGCCTGACACCGAGTCCTACCGGATTCCGAACAGCGCTGCGGAGGACGTCATGTCCGCCCTGACCTTCACGGGCGACGGCCTCCTCGGCCGCTTCGCCAACCAACTCACGGTGCTCGGCGCCAACGCGCCGATCGCCCTGTCCCGCGCCCTCAACCACACCGGCGCCAAGGCCCGCACCCAGGTCATCCGAAACCTAACCAAGCAGACCGGGCTCAAGCGTTCGGTGATCGTGAAGGCGGTGAAGGTGAACCGGGCGACGGCCGCGGCCGAGCAGTTCGGCTATGCCGGGCGCCTGACCTACACGCTGAGCACCAAGGGCGGCGACATCAGCCTGAAGTTCTTCGACTCGAAGGAGGTCAAGGGCGGCGTCTCGGCCAAGCCCCGCGGGCGGCGCCAGATGTTCGCCGGCACCTTCACCCATGGCGGTCGCTTCCCGAACCGCGTCGGCCCCGTGATGGGCGGGCACGTGTTCAAGAACATCGACCCGAACCACGCGTGGCGGGGCAAGACCGAGCTGCAGAACTCCGGCGTCTACATCCCGGATGAAATGCTCCAGGGCGCCACCGAGGCGGCGTTCATGCACGTCATGGGCGAGGAGCTCGAAGCCCGCGTCGCCCACGAGATCGGGCACCTGATGGGCATGCCCGGGCTCTGACGGGCGCCCGAAAGAGAATCGCCTTCCGAGCAAGAAATCTGCGCCGCGCCTGTTGACATCCCGGACTGCATGTGAGTGACGCGGGTCCTCCAGGGGCGGGGCACCCCCTTGCGGGCAGAGATGCTCCCGATTTTTCACCCCCTACAGGGTCCCTAAGGGGCCTTCCGCCGCCAGGAGTCCTCATGGAAGCGGCGATTTCGGCGCAGGCGCTGTCCGATCTGACCGGGCTCTCGACCCGGCGCCTGCGCGAGCTGGCGGAGAAGGGCGTGCTGCCTCGGACACCGCGGGGCCTGTTCCCGCACCCGCAGGCGATCCGGGCGTACTGCTCCGGCCTTCGCGAGCAGGCGGCCGGCCGGAGCAGCGACGAGAGCGGCGGTCAGGAACTGGTGCGGGAGCGCGCCCTGCTCGCCCGGGAGCAGCGCGAGGCCCAGGCACTGAAGAACGCGGTGCTGCGCGGCGAGACCATCGACGCCAGCGAGGCTGAGCGGCGCTGGACGGACGAGATGGTGCGGCTGCGGTCGCGCCTCCTCGGCGTTCCGAGCGACGTGGCGCAGCTCGCGCCGCACATGACGAAGCACGACATCGCGACCGTCGACCGGGCGCTGCGCGATGCGATGGACGAGGCCAGCCGTGCCGAACCCGACGCGGCTTGACCTCGCGGTCGCCCGTTCCCTCGCCAAGCTCCGGCCCCCACCCCGCAAGCCGCTCTCAACCTGGATGGAGGACAACCTTCGCCTGCCCGAGGGGCTCGCGGCGAAGGCCGGCCCGATCCGCCTCTGGCCGTTCCAGCGCGCGATCGCCGACGCGATCACCGATCCGGAGATCGAGCGCGTCACGGTCAGGAAGTGCGTGCGCGTCGGCTACACCACCCTGCTGACGGGAACGCTGGCGAGCTTCGTCGCGAACGAGCCGGCGCCGCTCCTGCTGCTGCTGCCCACCGACGACGACTGCCGGGACTACGTCGTGTCCGACATGGAGCCGGTCTTCGACGCCTCCCCGGTGGTCGCCCGCGCGCTTTCCAGCGACGTCGACGAGAGTGGCCGCAACACGATCCGGCACCGCCGCTTCCCAGGCGGGTCGCTCAAGGTGGTGGCCGCCCGCTCGCCGCGGAACCTGCGGCGTCACACCGTCCGGGTCCTCCTCATTGACGAGGAGGACGGCATGGAGGTCACGGACGAGGGCGACGCGATCGATCTGGCGATCAAGCGCACGCTCTCGTTCCCGAACCGCAAGATCATCCGGGGCTCGACGCCGACCGACGCCGACACCTCGACCATCTGCCGGGAGTACGAGGCCAGCGACCAGCGCGTCTACGAGATCCGCTGCGTGGAGTGCGGCGAGTTCGCCGAGCCGCGTTGGGAGCAGATCGAGTGGGAGAAGGAGCGCGACGGCCGGGGCGTGGTGGTCGCGCACCGGACGAAGACCGCGGCCTGGGCCTGCCCGCACTGCGGTGTGCTGATCCCCGAGCGGTTCAAGGCCGAGATGGTCGCGAACGGCCGCCACCAGCGAGCTCGAAGGCAACCGCGAGGGCTCGAAGTTTCAGTCCATGACCCGGATCGGCACCGCGACCCACACCATGCGGATCTCGCCCGCCGAGGCCGCGCGGCTGGGCTACCTGCTGCAGGCCAACGACACCGTGGTGCTGCTGGACCGCGCCGGCACCCCGGCCTTCACCGTGGCCCGCGTCGGCCCCCGGGATAGCGGCGAGCTCGCCGTCGAGCTGACGGCCGGAGCGAGCGCATGCCGCATCATCCTCTCCGACGACGGTCGCCTGATCATGCCGCGGCAGGGCGCCCAGATCAGCGTCGGCATCATGGGCGTGCAGGTGTTCAGCGGGATCCTGAAGTCCCCGCGCTGCACTTTTAGCAAGGGGCAGGGCGGCATCATGATCCTGAACGCCTCCGGCCACGACACCGAGGGCAAGGGCAAGGAGGGGCAGCAGACCACCAAGGAGGACGGCACCCTCGGCGACTTTCTCTCCGACATGGGCAAAAAGGCCGGCTACTCGGTCAAGATCGACCCCGAATTGGCGAAGATCAAACGAGCCTTCTGGGCGGCCGAGGGGCGCAGCTTCCACCACATGGCGCAGGTGCTGGCCAACGAGTACGGCGCCACGCTGAAGTTCGCCGGCAAGAAGGCGGTGCTGGCCAAGCGCGGCAAGGGCATGGCCCCGAACGGCCAGGCCCTACCCACGATCCGCGCCACCTTTCCGGACAACCTGATCAACGTGGACATGGAGCCTTACGAGGGCAGCGCGGTCTTCCGCGATGTCCGGTTCTCGTGGTTCGACCGGAAGAAGGCGCGGTTCGAGGAGGAGAAGGCCGACGTCCGCCTTGGTCAAACCTCCGGCGCCGGCCCAGCGACCAAGGTCATGCGCGGGCGTGCCGCCAGCAAGGAGGACGCAAAGGACCGGTCCGAGGGTCGGGCCAACACCTCCGAGCGGGACAAGGGCGGCGGCACGGTCGAGATCGACATTGAGCCGCGCGCACGCGCGGAGGCGACCTGCATCATCTCCGGCACGCGGCCGGGCATCGACGGCACCTACCGGATCGCCAGCGTCACCCACACCCTGCGACCAGGCGCGGCCGGCGGTGCCACGACCAAGCTCGAGCTGAAGCAGCCGGACGACAAGGCCGGCAAGGATTCCCGCAAAGCCGGCGACTGAGCCGCGCGGGCTGACCCCGGCCGGCCCTGCCGGCCTTGATCCCTGACATCGTGAGGACCACCATGGACGTCGCTGAGATCCAGCGCGCTCTCATCGCGCGCGGCTATGACCTGGGCGCAGCCGGCGCCGACGGTGATGCCGGGCCCAAGACCATCGCGGCCGTGATGGCGTTCCAGCGCTCGGCTGGGCTGGTGCCGGACGGCATCGCCGGACCGCTGACGCAGAAGGCGCTTCAGGCAGACGACGTCACCCAGCGCCGTGCTGAGCCGGACCAGCCCGCGTGGCTGACCCTGGCGAGCCACGACCTCGGCACCGTCGAGGGCATCGGCAAGGCGAACAACCCGAAGGTGATCGCCTACTTCAAGGACGCCGGCTTTGCGGGCGTGAAGGACGACGCGACCGCGTGGTGTGCCGTTTTTGTGAACGCCATGCTGGAGCGGGCAGGCCGGCGCGGCTCGCGCAGCCTTGCGGCCCGATCGTTCGAGGGCTGGGGCGTCGGCCTGACCGAGCCGGCGCTGGGCTGCATCGCCACGAAGAAGCGGGGCAACTCGTCCTGGCAGGGCCACACCGGCTTCGTGGTCGGCGCTAACAAGGACCAGATCTTCCTGCTCGGCGGCAACCAAGGTGACAAGGTCTCGGTGGCTGCGTTCAAGCGGTCCGAGTTCACCGCCTTCCGCTGGCCGGCTGACGTGCCGCTGCCGGTCGCGGCGAAGCTGCCCACCTCGATTGCGGGGGCGCGCTCCGGCGTGAGCGAGGCGTGAGCGACGATCGCCGCCCCGTCTTCCCGCCGGCCCCGCGCCGCGCGAGCGACCCGCCGGTCCTGTTCCCGCCGAACCCGTCGCCCTGGGCCCGCCTCGGCCGCTGGCTCTTCGACCGCCTCACCGGCGGTGAGCCACGGTGCAGCCAGCAGCAGGGCGGTTGCGTGAGGGGGGACTAACGCAACCGCCCTGCCGACCGCCGGCGTAGGCTGATCGGGCTTGGCTCGGCGGCCGATCCACACTGAGATCCCCGCCT
Source organism: Methylobacterium radiodurans (assembly GCF_003173735.1). Taxonomy (NCBI): domain Bacteria; kingdom Pseudomonadati; phylum Pseudomonadota; class Alphaproteobacteria; order Hyphomicrobiales; family Methylobacteriaceae; genus Methylobacterium; species Methylobacterium radiodurans. The sequence goes on from NZ_CP029551.1 coordinate 1,843,143, forward strand.
TCGACGCGCAAGCCGCCCGCGGTGTGGCCGCGCACCCGAGATCCCGAGCCGGCCGGGTCCCGCCGCGCATCCTCCTCATATTGAGAGCGCCACCATGAACAGCGAACAGCTGACCTCCCTGCTGCGCACCGTCCTCCAGTTCGCGGGCGGCATCGCCGTTGGCCGCGGCTGGATCGACGCCGAGACCTCCACCGCTATCGTCGGCGCGCTCGTCACGATCGCGGTGACCGGCTGGGGCCTGTACGCGCGGCGCAACACCGGGCTCGTCGCCGCGGCGGCGGCCGTGCCGGGCGTCCAGACGATCACCGCGGCGCCGGCCCTGGCCGACAAGGTGCCGGCGGTCAACGTCGTCCCGGTGCGCTGACCGTGATCTGGTCGCCCGGCTGGTGGGTGGGGCAGGCGCTCGCCTTCCTCGCCCGCTTCCTGAACGACCTCGCGGAGCGCAAGCGCGCCGAGGCCGCCCTGCGCGATCTCGGCGCCGCCACGCAACGCGCGGACAGCCTGCGCGAGGCCGAGCGCCAGGAACAGCGGGCCCGGACCGCGGGCGCCGCCGCGGCCGAGGCCACCGACGATCCCCGCGACCTGAGGGACTGAGCATGACCACCTTCACCTGCGCGGTCGGCTTCTTCGTGCTGACCTGCTCGGCGCCAGACCCTGTGCCGGACGCTGCCCGCTTCTGCCAGACCGTCGAGGCACCGGTCCGCTATAGCCGGACCGACACCGCCGAGACGCGCCGGCAGCTGCGCGCGCTGAACGCGAAGTGGCGGGCCGTGTGCGCGCCGCAGGGCGAGCGCTGATCATGCGCCCGGCATTCCGAGCGAGGCGTCAGTGACATGGCCGCCGGGAGCGCCCCGACAGCTGCTGCGGCCAGCCCGCACCGCCCCGCCTTCACGCGCCACGCGAGCTCGAAAGAAAGCCTGATGGGAGAGCAGCAGCCCACCTCGGACGATGCCGCCTGGGTGAAGATGCAGATCATCGCCTTCGCCTGGGTCATGTCCATGGCGATCGACCGGGAGCCGCCGGTGCGGCAGCTCTCACGGGAGGTCGTGAACCCCGGCAAACAGGTGCGTCCGGGCGAGCGCCTGCTGATTCAGGGCTCACGCGTGCGGGCGCGCCAGTGCGAGCTCACGCGGCGCTGGTGGATCATCGATGGCATGGGCCGGCGCCTGGACTTCGAGCCGGAGCGCTTCGACGCCTACGGCGAGGTCGGCTCCGAGACCGAGGTCATCGGGCCGCACGTGCCGCTCGACGCCATGCCCGGCCGCGGCCGAATCCTCGGCGTGCTGGCCTACGACTGCAACCCGCTGCAGCGCGCGCTCGGCTGGTCGATCGTGGTGATGCTGCCGGCATTGGAGTTCGAGATCCTGCCGCGGGAGCGGGCGCCGTGACCTGCCCAGCGCCCGATCAGGATCTCAGCGCCGTGGTCGCCTTGGCGTGCCTGCTGGCCGGGCTGATCATCGGCGGGGTGGTTGCGGCACGCGGGCCGCCGGGGTGAACCTTCCGCTCCTCGGCAGGTTGGCCCAGCATCGCATGAAACACCTTAGCCCGCCCGGCCCCGCCGCGGCGGGCTTTTTCGTGCCTCCCGTATCCCATGTGAAGGCGTGGGCCTGTAGGTGCCGTAACGTCGAGCTGTCGGTCGAGCATAGCCCCCGGCCGGCTCTCCTGCTGCACTCTCTTCCGGCCCCCTCGGATCGCGGCAGGAGTTCGGACCCTACCACTTAGCCCGCCCGGCCCCGCCGCGGCGGGCTTTTTGTTACTGCCGTTTATCATTTATGGGCGACAGAAGCCACGATTGCTGATCTACGTTGGCAGGGTCGCTTCCCGTCCGAGACTACTATGCCGCCTTACATAATTGATACCGATGACAATGGTAATTTTGTACCAGGGGATCTTGAAGCTGGTATCAACTGTCCAAAGCAGGCCAGGACAGAGGCACATCGAGTGCTAGGGTCTATGACCTACTACGCTCTGCCAGATGGTGAGCACCGTGTGCTACGCGCCACCGTTCGCGACAAGAACGGGCAAGAGATCTACGTGGCGACCGTCACGTTTGCGGGCGAGTGGAAGATCCCGCAGACCGCCTGATGAGACTCGGGCCGCCCGGCTCACCGCCGCGGCGGGCTTTTTCGTCTGCGCTGCCTGGGGTGGTCGGCCGCAGCTTCGTCCTGCACCTCCGCCTCAGCCGCGAGGAACCCGATGACGGTGCCCAACCGGGTGGGCATTGCCGGCGCCCGCAGTGGTTCGGCGCACCGCGTGCCGAATCTGTTCATCCCGTGTTGTGCGTACGAACACGGCTTCCGGGTTGAAACAAAGGGGTAGCGCACCAGACGCGATGGATCTTCGATTGCGTACGATCGTTAGCAATTCATATCACATCATAGTTCCGGCGCGCTCGCAAAAATGATGGCCCCGGTGAACAACACTGTTCATGGCGTCGTGGCGCGCGCCGGACCTCTGGGACCAGACATCGGGTCCTGTAAGGAGCGGCTGGCAGGCGGTGGGGTGCGCACCGCAAGGAAGGCCCTCCTTCTGGCGGAAGGCTTCCGGCTTCAGTACCGGGTCTTGCGTTGCGCAACCGAGGCCTTCGACGAAATATACGTGCTCGGGACTGGCGAGGCCGCCCAGCTGCGCCACTCGCGTGCCTGTACCCGCTACATACCAGCACACGAGCCACTCAGCGCTTTGTTCGAACACCGCGGCGAGGCCCTCAATGTCTTGTGCGCGAAGCACCACATCGACTGCGTACTTCCGAGCTGTAGCAGCACCACGCGTCTCCTCGCCGCCCATGGTTCGCACCTGCAAACGCCGCACTTCCCTGTCCCGGCACCGGACACCTTCGCTGCTCTAGACGACAAGTGGGAATTCGCGCAGGTCTGCGCCGCCCTGGGGCTTCCGGCTCCACCGACCCGGCTGTTCGCGACTGCCAACGAGTTGCGGCAGGCAGCCGAGGACCGCACCGTCACATTCCCGTTGATGATCAAACCGACCGCAATGTGGGGCAGTTACGGGGTCCAGCGGCTGGACACGCCCGAACAGATTCCAGACAAGCTGAGCTTCAGCCCCGTTTTATGCCAGGACTACCTTCCGGGCGACGATCTCTGCGTGTTCTATCTGTGTCAGGCCGGGCAGATCCTCGAGACGTTCCGCTACCGCCGTACGACGGTAGGGGTCGAGAGCGTCGAGGAGCCGGAGGTTGACCACCATGCTGCCGCCTTGATCCGCCATTTTGGCTACGATGGCGTGATCGGCTTCGACGTGCGCCGGACCCCCGACGGGCGTGTCGCCTTCATCGAGTGCAATCCGCGGTTCTGGTACCGCATGGACGTCGCGATGGTGACAGGCGTAAATTTTGTCACTTTGGGCTGCGCTACATCTCCCGTGCCGCGAGGCTTGCAAGGGAATTTCTTGATCCGCTCGCCGAGCCGCCTTGTCCTCGGCCTGCTCAAGCCCTGGGGCCTAAACCGTCTGGAATGGTCATATTTGGGCTACCTGAGCCGCGACTTGGGGGCGAACCTACGCATTGGATTGACGAGCCTCATTAGCGGCCAGCAGGCGCGCGGTCAGCAGTTCTAAGCGCGAACGCATCCGACCGGCGGCCTCACCCTTAGCGGGATGAACCTTAGCCGGTCCTGTGCGTTCACCAGGCACCCAAGAGCTCAACACCTCAGCCCGCCCTGGACCACCCGGGCGGGCGTTTCTTTGCCCGCCGTCCATGGTGATCCGCCGCCGATTCCTCGCGCGCATCGGCCTCGGCTGCCAACCGCCGGATCACGTTGCCCAACCTCGCCAGCCGGGCGCGCCCCTCGCGGTAGGTCGGCGCATCGTAGGCCGACCGCCACGCAGCCAGAATTTGCTCCAGAGTGCAGCCGTGCAGATACCCGGCCGCGAGCGCGCGTCGGCCCTCGTCCGATCCACCCATGCGCGTGCTCAGTGCGCTTCGCACTGGCAGTGCCGCGCTCGAAAGTCAGTTTAACGATCGCGAGCCCGCTCGGCGATCTCAACGGTAACGCCGAAACCCATGGCGCCGTGGCGGACCTCCTGGCGGAGAGGGCGGCGAGCTTCGGCGAGATCACTGCTCTGCCCGTGTTCCAGAGGGGCGGGGCGGCCGCCGCTCTCCAGGCCGTGACCCTGTACGTCCACAGCGGGCAGGTGCTGCCGGTGTTGTCGCAGAACGGCACCATCGACGTCGCGCCAGCTCAGCGGCTCAATCGACTGAGCGCCGAGAAGATGCTGCAGGGTCTTAGCTACAGCTTCCTTGCCGCTCCTGTGGCGGGCTCCGGTATGCAGGCGAGCAACACCGACATACTGGTCCTCGCGGCCGTCCTAACCGGACAGGGACAGAGCGCCCGTGTCGCCGCCGAGCATGTCATCGCCAACATGGCGCAGCTGGGGGTGAACTGGCTCAGCGAGGGCAAACCGGTCACCGATCCGACCGAGTGCGCGCGTCGTCACGGCCGACGTGGAGAGCTTCCTCACCGAGAAGCTGCCGGTCTGGCACCGGCTCGGGGTCGTCTAGCAACGTTTTCTTGCATCGCAGCGTAGATCGAATACGGGAGGCGCCATGAGCATCCAACCCGTCTCCCGCGAGCGCCATGCCCACTTGCGCTGGAAGGGCTTTTCGAGCTTCGCGTTTGCGGCCTCGACCACGCTTGCGCCACTCGCGGCCGCGGAGATCAGCCAGGCTGCCCTGGCGCTGCCGCTCGCCTTCATCGAGCGCGATGGGCACTGGAGCATGGCGGCCGTGCTCGGTCTCATGCCCGGCCAAAACCTCTACGTGGACGCAGGCGGTGTCTGGCTCGGCCGCTACATCCCGGCAGCCCTTCGTGGTTACCCCTTCCTGATTGGGGCACGGGCCGATAGTGAGCCGCCGCCCTGTATCGATGCATCGAGCGGCCTCGTCACGCCGGGGGAGGGTGAGCCCTTCTTCGATGAGGCCGGGAGCCTGAGCCCTACGGTCACGCAGGTCATGCGCTTTCTGGAGCAGACGGCACAGAGCGAGGCCACCCTGGTCGATGCCTGTGAAACCCTCGCGAGCTTCGCCGTTCTGGAAGCCTAGCCCATCACGGGTCAGGACGAGGAAGGCCCGCGGCAGGTGAACGGCCTTCACCGCATCAGTGAGGCAGCGCTCAATCGCCTCGACGACCGCGCATTTGGCGCCGTACGCCAGGGCGGCGCCCTCGCCGTCGCCTACGCACAGCTCCTGTCCATGGGGAATTCGGTGGATCTCGGAAAGCTCGCCCAGGCGCGCGCAGCACGCGGCGCTGGCTCGGGCGGCCCAGCGGGCGAGCGCGGCACCTCCGTTAACTCTGCCCAACGACGACGCAATTGATTGTGATTGAGACTGGAGCAAACTTGGGCGTTAAAAGCGTCTGCCTGGTATGCAGCAAAAAATTTGCAGATAACTCCCGTTTGTGGAAGGTCCGTCTTCCGTGTCAGAGTGGTTTGTTATGGTGTACACAAGCGTACCAAAGAGGTTGTTCCCGGACACGTGGGTGTTTCGCGCGGAGGTCCGGCTGAGCGCTGCCCCAACCCAAGGCCTGAGCGGTTGGCGGTAACGGCAGGCGATCGCATGGCCACTCCCGAGAAGGGCACCGACCCTGAGACCTTCGCGCTGCGCCAAGCTTGCGGGTGCCTCCTGAAGGAGATGCGCGAGCGCAGCGGCCACACCCAGGCCTCGCTCGCCAAGTTGATGGGCTACGAGATCAAGACCTTCGTCAACCAGGTCGAGCTCGGGCGCTCACGCCTGCCGCCAGACCACGTCGCCGGCTGGGCGCGAGCCTTCGGCGTCTCTGAGCGGGCGCTGGCTTTCATCACCCTGCGCTACTACGACCCGATCACCTTCGCGACCCTGTTCGGGCCGGTCCCGCCGGCCTTGCAGGCTAGCGACCCAGCCGCGCAAATCCGCGTGCTGGAGGAAACGATCGCAGACCTCTCGCGCATCCTCGTCGCGGCGAAGGAAGACCCAGTTCGTCCACCGGAGGGTTTGCCGTAGCTCCAGCTGGACCCTTGAGCGGCGCAGGGAAGTCCTGAAGGCCTGAGAAATCCCGCCAGCCAGCATGCCTGGTCTCGCCGCGGCGGGCTCCCTTCTATGCTCAGCCCTCAGGCAGGCCGGCGCCATCAGCGGCCGGCGGAATCGAAGGTTTCGCCGGCACAGGCGGCGTGCCAAGTCTCGTGAGTGCCTCGACTTGACGAGCCAGCATCTGAACCTGCTCCGCCAGTCCCGCGACCTGCCCCTGCAGCGCCGTCATGGGCTCGGGGCTAGCGGTCTCGCGCGCGGCCCGACGTCCGCGCTTCGGGAACTCATCGACCCGCGCGTCTAGGGTAGCCTGCAACTTCTGCTGTAGCTCCTCGGCCTCATCCCCGAAGAGGAGCGCGAACGTCTGCGGATCGTAGTACCGCATCATCATCTTCGCGAAGTCGCGCGGTTCCGACCGTAGCGCGACAGCCCACGCGGCCACCTCGGACGGTGGAATGCGGGAACGGCCAGTCTCGACCATGGAGACGAAGACCTTGGTGCTGCCGGCGTGAAGCGCGAAATCTGTCTGCGAGTAACCTATTATCTCGCGCAGTTGTTTGACGATCTTGCCACCCTGCTGCCGTAGGCTTGTTGTTTCAGAATCTGCCAGCTTCTGAGGCCGAGCGGACATCAATCAATCCCTAGATCAGGCCAGTGCTATAGAGATGGAGCTTATGCATGCAAGCGTCGAGGCGCACGGCATCCGACAAGCACCACTGCATTTTTACGAGACTCATGGGGCCGGGAAGCAGGGAGGTCAAGATACCGACGGTAGTTTATCAGTGCGCATACTCTACGCATCAATCGTTGAGTAATGCCCAGCCGGTTGTGATAATTTTGCCGCAGGCTCGTCCCAGGATTCGTATGAGCTGGCCCATGGAGCGTTTGTCGAGCACCGCCGGAATAGCTATCCCGAAGTATGATATTTTCATACCCTGAAAAATATGATGCACTGTGAGGGTGTTACGACTGACCAGCAAGGCGAAAGCGAGTCGCATTTCTCTATACTTTTGTCGTCGTTTCTCATACTCTGCTGAAAAGATGCGACGGCGCATGAAGAAGCGCTGGACAGAGATTGGTTTCGTGAATTAGATACCCATCGACCGATCCACCGGTCCGAAGCAGCACATGATCCTGACAGCACAACAGTGTTGGATGGGACTGCGCGTCGCATGGGGATAATCATGGCTCTCTCAGCAGCCCAGCTCAATACAATATATCAGAACGTCCTGTTCCGGAACGCCGACACTGCGGGCATCCAGTTCTTCGCCAACCGCACGGACATCTCGGACGCCCAGGTGCGTCAGCAGATCGAACTGTCGGCCGAGGCCACTCAGTTCATCTCGCCGATCGTGCGCCTGTACCAGACCGTACTCGGTCGCGTGCCGGATCAGGACGGCCTGCGCTTCTTCTCGTTCCTGCTGCGTCAAGGCAGTACCCTCGAGGCGGTCACCGGCACGCTCCTGGCCTCGGACGAGTTCAAGGCCAAGACGACGGCCACCGCTGGCTCGGTCGACCTGACCGACACGGCCGCGGGCGCCACCAACCAGCTCATCTCGGACACCTTCCAGGCGATCCTCGGTCGTCAGCCGGTTCCCGGCGAGTTCGCCTTCTTCCAGGGCCGTTCGGCCGCCTCGATCCTGTCGCTTGTCGCCGGCTCGCCGGAAGCCACGCAGGTCAACGCAGCTAACACGCTCACCTTCCTCGACTCAGTTGCCCAGGGCTCCTACCCGACGGGCACGCTCAGCGCGCAGACTGGCGGTACCGGCGGTGGCAACAACGCCGGCCAGACCTTCACGCTCACCAACGCTGCGGTTACGGGCATCCCGGACACCCTCACCGGCACTGCCAACAACGACACCTTCAACGCTGCTGCTCCCGGCGTACTGAACAACGGCGACAACATCAGCGGTGGCGCGGGTACGGACACGATCAACGTCAGCCTCAACGCTGGCCTTGCCAACGGTACGGGTTCCGCTGGTGGTACGATCCTGCCGACTCTGAGCTCGGTCGAGGTCGTGAACGTCACGAACTCGTCCGCTGCTTTTCAGATCCTGGATCTGTCCTCGTCTGCGGGCGTGACCAACGTCAACGTTCAGAACGTCGCGACCGTCGGTAGTGGCGTTGGCGTCCAGAATATCGCGGCCAACACCGTGAAGCTCGGCGTGAGCAACGTTGGCGACACGGGCGTTACGGGCACCCCAGTCCTCTTCACGTTCCAGAACGCGGCGCTGGCCGGCGGTTCCGACACGGTTGACCTTACCGTCAGCAACGTCGGCACGGCCACCGGCACGACGGCCGCAACGGCGCCGGCTATCACGATCCAGGGCGCTGCCGGTTCGAACAGCGGCGCCGAAACCGTCAGCCTGCACGTCAACGGCAACACCACCCTGGCGAACCTCAACGTCTTGACGACCGGCGGTGGCGCGACTGGTCTCACCAAGCTCGTCATCGACGGCTCGGGCAACCTGGCCATCGGCAACGCTGCGGCTGGCACCGGCATCGACTTCGTGGGCGCCGCTGGTCCTGGCTCGATCGATGCTTCCAAGGCTACCGGCAATGTGAGCATCGCGCTGCAGGCTGGCGGCAACAACGATGCCGTGAGCTTCCTTGGCGGCTCGGGCAACGATACGATCTCGTTCAACGGCACCCTTGATGCTCTCGACTCCGTCGATGGTGGCGCGGGCCGCGACACGGTCCAGGCCACGACCTTCCAGTCGGTCGTCAACGCCGCGAACGTGATCAAGAACGTTGAGATCGTGAACGTCGCTGGTGTCGTTGCCGCCGGTGGTCAGGCTCTCGATGCTTCGAAGATCACCGGCCTCGACACCATCGTGTTCGGTGGGACGGGTGCCAACACCACCACCATTAACAACGCAGGCGCCAACTTCACTGTCGGCTTCGGTAACGGTGGCTCGGCAGGCGGTACGATCACCGTCAACGAGACCAACGCGACGCTCGGTACGAACACCACCGACGTTCTGAACGTCAACCTCGGTACGAGCACTGGTGGTGGTACTGCTCAGGACTTCGGAACCATCTCGGCTCCGGGTGTTGAGACCATCGCCATCCGTACCCAGAGCAACTCGGTTCTGACGACCCAGGGTTCTGACGCGGTCGCGATCACGACCGATGCCAGCACCAAGGCTATCACGGTCGCCGGCAACGAGTACCTCACGGTGACGGCGAACAACGGTGGCGCCGCCATCCAGACCTTCGACGCTTCGGCCAGCACGGGCGGCGTGAACACCGCCAACGTGACCTTCGCCAACGCCGGTGCCACGATCCGTGGTAGCGGCGCTCCGACGAGCGGCACGGTCGGCTTCACCATCAACAACGTCACTGTGGCCAACAACCTCGTCGGTGGCACGGGCAACGACACGATCGTCGGCGGCTCGGGCAACGACCGCATCGACGGTGGTGCGGGCACGGGTTCGGACAGCCTCACCGGCGGTACGGGCCGTGACACGTTCGTGCTGAACGCCAACGGCAACGCGGCGAACCTCGCCAGCCCGGTCGTCGACACGATCACCGACTTCCAGCTCGGCGCCAACGGCGACCTTCTGGACTTCACGAACGTGCCGAACCTGCCGGTCCTGAACGGCGACGTGTCGGTCGCGCTCGTGTCCTCGCTGACCGGTGCTCTTCCGGCTGCAGCTACGGCGAACAATCCGGCGGGTCAGGCCGAGATCATCGTCCTAGACGCGAGCGTGGCGGCTCTCCAGGCTGGCAACGCGCAGCAGCTCAACGCGGCGCTGTTCAACCTGGGCGGCTCCGGTACCTACGGCAACGTGATCGTGGCCTACTCGAACTCGGCGACCGGCAACGTTCGCCTGGCGACGGCCCAGATCGTGGGTGGCGACATCACCAACGTCACCGACGTGGCGGTGCTGTCGAACATCACGACCTCCGCGTTTGCCTCGGGCTTCGCTGGTGGTACGGCGGGCGCTGGATACACCGGTAACCTGCTGGTCGGTGGTACGGCGCTCGGCGTTCCGGGTGTGACCTTCACAGCCAACAAAGTCGGCTTCAACACGACGTTGGCCGCGGACTCGGTCGAAGGCGTCGCTGTCGGCGGCGGCAACGACACCATCAACGCCACCGCGGCTCAGCTCGTCGGCGCTACCCTTCAGGGCGCGGCCGGCACCGACACGCTCAACATCACCACGACCACGGCCGTGGACCAGACGGTTGCGCTCAACACGATCGAGGTCGTCAACTTCACCGGCAACACGCCTGTCGGCACTGGGCTTACGTTCACGACCGACGCGGCAACCGCCGCGACGATCAACAACACGTCGGCCAATGCGTCGACCGTGACGCTCGGCTCGGCCAACCTGACGTTCAACGGCGGCAGCGTCGTCGATACGGTGAACTTCAACACCAGCGGTGCCACGGCCAATGGCGGCGACGGTGCTGATGTCTTCAACGTGACGGGGACCAAGACCGGCACCATCAATGGTGGGGCAGGCACCGACGTTCTGGCGATTACTGCTGGTGCGGCGGCTGACATTACAGGTCTCTCGCTCTCGAGCGTCGAGACGCTGGATGCCACCAACAACAACAACACCATTACGCTCAGCGTCGCCCAGCACAACGCGTTCACCACGATCACGGCCACCGGTACGCAGACGCTCACCCTGTCTGACGCCGGCACCCTGACGCTGAACGCGGGCATCGAGACCTACAACCTCGGCAACGGCACCAACACCGCCACGCTCGGGGGGACTGGGACTCAGGCCATCAACGGCGGCACCGGTGCTGACAACATCATCGGATCGGCGGCTAACCTGGCCAACGACACGATCAACGGTAACGGCGGTATCGACACGCTCACCTTCACCGACTCGGCGGGCACCTTCACGCTCGCTACGGCTGGCGGCGGCGGCGCGGCGGTGACCAACGTCGAGAACGTTGTTCTCAACGCTGGTGCGACTGCTCTGACTCTTACCGCTGGGATCCAGACTGTGTCTTCGGCCGCGGCCGCCGGCATCATTCAGGCCAATGGCAACAGCTCCCAGACCTTCACCGGTGCGGGTGCCTTCACGGTCACGGATGGAACCGGTGCCGATACCATCACCTTCACTGGAACGGCTGGTAACACCGTGAACGCGACGGGTGGTGGCATCAACACCATCACCCTGAACGCCACCAACGCTGCGGCCGACACCATCGGCATCAACGATGGCGCCGGCACTGCGGGTGTGGTCGCATCGGCTAACCGGTTTGTCGCAAGCGGCTTCACCGCCGCCAACGACATCGTCCGGCTTGACGCGGAGCAGACTACAGCTGGCACGGCGTCTGGCCAGAATGCTGTCATCCAGGCGGCGAATGCTGCGGGTGCCGTGACCGCGGCAGCTACAGCTGACGTGCTGGTGTTCAACTTCGACGCTGGTGGTGCTGCCAACGTCCTCACCAACGATCTGACCGGCGCGGCTCTCCTGGCCAACACCGGCGCGATCAGCACGGGTGGCGCCCAAATCGGCTACATCGTGGCCTACGACGCCGGCAACGCCTACCTGTACTCCTACAACTCGGCGACCGCGGGTGCGAACACCGACGTTGGGGCCGGCGACATCGCACTGGTCGGTACGATCAACAACGTGGCTGTTGGCTCGCTCCAAACCGCCAACTTCCTCGTCACGACCTGATCGGCACTTGGATCGGCAGGGGCGGTTTACCGCCCCTGCCACTCAACTCCTGCGGCAGGCCACCTACGGTGGCCTGCCGTTTTCTTGTGAGGGACACTGGAACGCACACCATGGCTGCTTGGTCCGAAGGCTACGTTGCCGACATTCCGTACGCCTTGGGCTTCTACCGAGAGACTGTTCCAGCCCATCTGGCCTTGGCCGCTCTCTCCGTCGGCCGGCATCCCGGTTCCGTCGCGAGCCCGCGGCGAGTGCTTGAGCTCGGCATCGGCATGGGACTGAACAGCGTGCTTGCGGCCGCCTCGAACCCTGCCACGCAGTTCGAGGGCATCGATTTCAACCCTCTTCACATCGCGCATGCTCGCGGCTTGGCGGAGGCGGCGGATCTATCCAACATCTCCTTGCTCGAAGCGAGCTTCCAAGATCTCGCCGCCGTGGCTCAGGAGGGTCAGCACGATCTCGATCTCATCGTGCTGCACGGCATCCTCAGCTGGGTCTCGGCTGAGGCGCACGAGGCCATCCTGACGATCGTGCGCAGGCGCCTGAAACCCGGCGGTCTGCTCTACGTCTCCTACAACTGCATGCCCGGCTGGGCCCCGTTCCTGCCGATGCAGCGCCTGATGCGCGAGGTCGGCAAGCGCAACAGCGGCCGGTCGGACAAGTCGGTCGGCGCGGCGATTGACCTGGCGCAAGCTCTCGCCAAGGAGGGCGCCCTGTACTTCGCCGCAAACACCGGCTTGGCCCAGCGCCTCGAGCGCATGGCGAGCATGGACCGGGGCTACCTGCCGCACGAGTATCTGAACGCGAACTGGCACATCTTCCATTTCGCCGACGTGGCCGAGATGTTCGGGCGCGCCAAGCTCGATTTCGTCAGTTCCGCGACGCTGGTCGAGAACGCGGACGGGCTGGCCTTGCCCGCCGGGGCGCGCACGCGGATCGAGGCCGAGGCCGATCCCATCTTCAAGGAGACGTTGCGCGACCTCGCCTCGAACAAGCAGTTTCGGCGCGACCTGTTCGGCCGGGGCACCGGCGCGCTGACGGGGCAGGAGCAGAGCGCCCTGATCGCAGGAACCCGCTTCACGCTCGCCGTGCCGCGCGCGAAGGTCACTTTCACCTTCCCGACTCTGATGGGCGACCTCTCCGGCAAGGCGGAGCTGTACGGCCCGATCGCCGACCGCCTCGCGCAGGGGCCGGCGAGTTTCTCCGAGATCGCCGCGCTGCCGGTGTTCCAGGCCGGCGGCGCGGGCACCGTCCTGCAGGCTCTGACGCTGCTCGTTCACGGCGGCCAGGTGCTGCCGCTGCCGGCAACCCCCACGATGGATTTCGCGCCCGCACAGCGCCTGAACAGCGTCCTTGCCGAGAAGATGAGCCAGGGCCGCACCTACAACTTCCTTGCCGCCCCGCTCGCCGGCTCCGGCGTCCAGGCCACGAACCTCGAACTCCTGATGCTCTCCGCGCTTCGGGCTGGGACGCGCGAGACGGCCGATACCATGAGCGCGGCCCTCACCGAGCGCATGCAGCCACTCGGCCTCGCCTTCCTCACGGACGGCAAGCCGGAGACGGAGCCGCGCGTGATCCGCGCGCGTACCGAGGGCGAGGCGCACGGCTTCCTCACCGAGAAGCTCCCGCTCTGGCGCCAACTCGGCGTGATCTAGATCGATACCCTCTGCCGAGCCTTTGGACCCGACACGATGAGCCGCATCCACCCGGTCACCCCACTGCGCCACGCGAGCCTGCGGTGGCAGGGCATCGAGAGCTACCGCTTCGCGGCCGCCACGGTTCTCGCGCCGCTGGCGGCGGCGGAACTCACCTCGGCCGCGCTCGCCCTGCCGCTCGCCTTCGTCCGGCGCGACGGACACTGGACGCTCGCGGCCGTCCTCGGCCTCGTGCCGGGTCAGAACCTCTTCGTCGATGCCGCGGGCGGCTGGCTGGCGAGCTATGTTCCGGCAACCTTCCGCGGGCATCCTTTCCTGATCGGAGCGCGCCGCGACGGCGAGCCGACGCTCTGCATCGATGAGGCGAATGGCTTGGTTGCAGACGGGCGCGAGGGCGAACCATTCTTCGCCGAAGACGGCGGCCTCGCCCCTGGCGTCCAGCGCGTCTGGTCCTTCCTGGCAGAGACGGCGCGCAGCGAGGCGCTGGTCGTCGAGGCCTGTGATGCGGCAGCCGAGGCCGGCGTGATCGAGCCCTGGCCGATCACCGTGCAGGGCGAGGAAGGGCCACGCGCGATCGAGGGGCTCTATCGGGTGGCCGAGTCACGGCTTGGCGCATTGGAGGACGGCGCTTTCCTCGCCCTGCGCCGCCGCGGCGTTCTGCCGGTCGCCTACGCGCAGCTTCTGTCGATGGGCAACCTGGCCCGCCTCAGTCGCCTCGCCCAGATCCGTGCTCAGTCCGAGGCTCGGGCCACGCAGCAGACGAGCGTGATACCGCCGCTGATCACCTTGCCCAACGACAGCACGATTGACTGGGACTGGAGCAAGATCGGGCGCTGAGGGCGATCGGGGGCGGGGCGCACTGCGGACGGCTCGAGAAAGCGGTTCGCGCTCATCCCTCGTTTGGGATAGAGTTCTTCTCGTTCGGCTGAGGGGTGTGGCACGATGTACACGAACGCGCAGAAGCTGTCGTCGCCGGAGACGCAGGAGCTGCGCAAGGACGCGGGCAAGCTCCTGAAGCACCTGCGGGAGAAGGCGGGCCACTCGCAGCGCTCGTTCTCGGCCGAGATCGGCTCGCCGGTCTACACCTTCGTGTCGCAGATCGAGACGGGCCGCGGCCGGGTGCCGCCCGACCAGATCCGGGTCTGGGCCAACGCCTACGGCCTGGAGGCGCGCGAGTTCCTGATGATGATCATGCGCTTCTACGACCCCGAGACCTTCGCCATCCTGTTCGAGGACGAGCCCGGCGTCGCCGACGGGTCCGCCTTTCCCGAACTCGCGGTGACGAAGGGAGAGGCCGGCACCCCGCCCGAGCCCGAGACGAAGTAGCGCCCCCCAACGCTGGCTGACGTGGCTCCGGCACCGCGGTTAGGGTCGCTGGTGAGCCGTTCCGGCCCGATGCTCCATGTATACGAACACGCAGAAGCGCTCCTCGCCGCAGACGCAAGCGTTGCGCAAGCAAGCTGGCCAGCTCCTCAAGAACATGCGCGAGGAGGCCGGGCACTCGCAGCGCTCGTTCGCGGCGGCGATCGGCGCCCCCATCCACACCTTCGTCTCCCAGATCGAGCGGGGGCTGGCGCGCATCCCGCCCGACCAGTTCCGAATCTGGGCGCGCGCTTGTGGTCTCGACGCGCGGCCGTTCCTCGTCGCGATCCTGCCTTTCTACGAGCCTGACACCGCCGCGTTGCTGTTCGGGGACGCGCCGCCCGTGGAGGGCCGTGCTGCGCTCCCCGATCTCGACAGGGCTCTTGCTGAGGCCAACGCGATCGTGGCCTCGTTCGCGTGCAGGCCCAACGAGCGAAGCCAGGATACAGGCCTGGCCACGAAGCCTGGCGAGACACCGCAGGCCGCCGACACGCGTTGCCGCCGCGAGGATCTCGGCCGCATCCTGAAGCACCTGCGCGAGCGGGCGGGCCACCCGCAGCGCGCCTTCGCGTCCCTGGTTGGGGCGAGCTCCTACACCTTCGTCTCGCTGGTCGAGACCGGCCGGAACCGTCTGCCG
The DNA here is from genome assembly GCF_003173735.1 of Methylobacterium radiodurans. Taxonomy (NCBI): domain Bacteria; kingdom Pseudomonadati; phylum Pseudomonadota; class Alphaproteobacteria; order Hyphomicrobiales; family Methylobacteriaceae; genus Methylobacterium; species Methylobacterium radiodurans. The sequence goes on from NZ_CP029551.1 coordinate 1,858,461, forward strand.
CCCGAACAGACCTGCACATGGGCCGCGGCCTACGGGATGGACGCGCGCACCTTCCTCCTCGTCATTCTGCGCTTCTACGATCCGGAGACCTTCGCGATCCTGTTCGGGAACACCCTGGACATCGATCGCTGACTGACGCGCTCCGCTGGGTCCAGCTGGGCTTCGCCCCCTGCTCGGACCGGTCCCGCCCCGTTTGGAGAGCCGCGACAGAGGCCGCTCTAGTTCGTGATCTCAGAAGATCCCAGTTTCGAGCTGAACCGGGTGCCCAGGCCTGGCTCTAGCTCTCGACGCTCGGGGGCTAGGTGTAGAGGTCGGAGGTCGGGACGGGGGCGAGGTGCGCGGACATCGGGGCGGGATAGGGGAGGGCGCGGCGGCCGGCTATCGCGCGAGAGCCACAGGTTCGGAGGGGTTCGTGGCGAACCTGAAAACGACAGAGCGTGAGGTTCGCAGGTTCCGGTGAACCCCCGAGCACTTCACAAACTTCGGGCTAAGTCGTTGAGATAAATGGTGCTGCGAGAGAGGATTGAACTCTCGACCTCTTCATTACCAATGAAGTGCTCTACCACTGAGCTACCGCAGCAAGCGGGTCGTTCGGGCGCCGCGTTGGGCCGCTGCCGACGACGAAGGGGGCTTTAACGGATCAGGATCGGCTTGGCAATCCGCTCCGCTCAAACATTTCGATCCGGCACGCGCGCTAGCCGGGCTCCATCTCCCGTCGCGTAGATCATTCCCCGCGCGGTGAGGCCTTGCGGGCGTTCCTGGCCTCCTTGACCGCCTTGCCGCTTTTGAGTGCCGCCCGGATGATGGCGGCGAGGCCAGGCTCGTTCACCGCCTCGGCGGCCTCAGCGGGGCTGAACCAGCGCAACTCGCGCTGGTCCTGCTCGGGCCAGCGTGTGAGCTGCTTGCGCACTTCCAGCGGGAAGACCTTGACCTGACACAGGACGGAGTCGCGGTTCTTGAGCCGCTTTTCGTAGAGATACAGGCCGAGCGGGCGTTTGCCGATCTGCCCGACCAGCCCCGCCTCCTCGTAGGCCTCGCGCGCCGCCGCCTCGTAGGGTTTGCGGCCCTTCATCGGCCAGCCCTTCGGGATCACCCAGCGCCGGCTCTCGCGCGAGGTGACGAGCAGCACGGAGATGGCGCCGTCCGGACCGCGCTGGAACGGAAGCGCACCGATCTGACGGCGCGCGGCGCGCTCCTCCTCGTCGGTCACTGTCACCATACGGGTCACCGGACCGGGCCGATCGAGCACAGAAGACGGGATGCCGGTCCCACGCTTGATGATCCTGCCCTGAGCCTGGGACGAGCGTTTGGTCTGCGTTCTAATTGTACCAATCGGCCATACGTTACAACTCTGGATAAGAAACGGTGCGGGATCGGTCCGGCTGTCAGGCGATGCGACGGGCCTCTGCCGGCACGGCGGCTTCGGGCGCGGGATGGGGCCGTGCGCCCGGCACCGGCAGGACGACCGGGCTACCGGCTCCCACCGCTGGTGCAGCCTCCTCGAAGACCGGTGCGGATTGAACCTGGGCCGGCGTGGACGGAACCTGAGCAGGCACCGTCGGGACCTGAGCCGGTCCGTCGTGAGGCTCCGGCTGGAGTGCGGCCTCGTCCGGGCCGGTGATCGCGTTCGGCGGCTCGCGCCACGCGAAGGCGTCGAGCCGGCCGGTCACCGGCGAGATCGGCGCCCAGGTTTCCGAGACGATGCCGTCGGCGATCCAGAGGGGATCGCGCGGCGCGTGTGCCGCGCGGGCGAGCCACTCGCGCGCCCGGCCGGATCCCGCACCGTGCTCCGCCTCCTCGATCCGGGCCATCAGCAGGCAGGTCCGCACGGTCGGCCGCTCGCTGAGGAGCGGCTTCAGCGCGTCGCGCGCCTGGGGGAGATCACGGGCGTCGAGGGCGGCCTGCGCGAGGGCGAGGCGCGCCTCCGGGTGCCAGGACGACAATTTGGCCAGCGTCTCCGCCCGCGCCAGACGGTCACGCACCGAATCCCCGGTGCGCAGGCCGAGATAGACCTTGGCGAGATCGGGATGGGGATTCGCCTTCCAGGCGCCCTCCACGATCTTGGCGGCCTTGCGCAGGTCACCTCGGCGCGCGAGCAGGCGCCCGGCGATGCAGGCCGCAGGCACGAGATCGGGGGCGAGCTTGACCGCCTGGACCGCGCGCTCGAGGGCCGCGTCCGGCTCCCCGGCCTCCCGGCGCTGGGCGGCCGCCGTGAGCAGCACCGCGCGCTGGCGGCGCGCCGCGCCCTTGTCGAGAAGGCCGAGCGCACCGCGCCGCTCCACCGTCTCCAGCGCGCCGGCCCAGTCGCCGTCGGCGCATTGCGCCTCCAGCACGGCCTCGTTCGCCCAGGTGACGCTCGGCGCGAGCCGGGCGGCCTCCACCGCGTAGGCGCGGGCGGCCGTCTCGTCCTCCCGGCGCCGCGCCTCGACGAACAGACCGCGCAGCCCGAGCACGCGCGTCTCCGGGTCGTCTACCATGCGCTGGAAGGCGTTCTCGGCCGCCTCGCGGTCGCCCGAGATCTGGGCGGCCTGCGCCTTGAGAAGGAGTGTCAGCGGCTCGGAGCCGAGAAGGCGCTCCGCGTCGCTGGCGTGGCGGCGCGCGGCGAGCGGGTCGCCGGAACCGACCGCCACCATGCCGCGCGACAGGGCGGTGAAGCCCTTAGCCCGGCGGCGCTCGCGCGATCCGCGCACCAGCACCTCGGGCAGATCGATGATGCCGCGCACCACCGCCCAGACCAGGCCGATCACGATGGCCGCGACGAGCACCCCCACCAGGGCGATCGCCAGGCTGGTCGCGATCTCATAGCCGTTCCAGACGATCGTCACGGTGCCGGGCCGGTCGGCGATCCAGACCGCCCCGAAGGCGGCGAGGGCGAGAAGGGCCAGGAAGGCGAGGGCACGCCACATCGGTCAGGTACTCCAGTGGGCGCCGCCGGGCGGGCGCCGCGCGGATGGACAACGGGATCTGCGGAAGACCGGCGGTGCCGGTACGCCCGGCCGGTCCTAGGGGCCGGTCGGCAGGTTCTTGAACGCGTCGGAGAGGAGGCCGCGCGCGGCCTGGGTCGCCGCAGCGCGCGCTTTCAGCTTCTCGCCGAAGGCCCCGGCCTCGGCCTTCGCCTCCTGGGGCAGCGCGTCGAACGCCTGCACGGCATCCTGCAGCGCGCCGCGATCCAGGGCGGCCTGCACCTTCGCCACCGGATCTTCCCCGGGCTGGGCGCCGGCGGGCGGCGGGGCGTCGACCCGGCGCACCTGGACGATCGAGTCGGCCATGCTGAGGAGCTTCGCCTTGATGTCTCCGCTCTCCGCGACGCTGCGCGCCTCTGCGGCGCGGCGTGCGGCGGCGGCCTTGTCGCCCACCGGGCGGAACTCGGCCGCGAGCTGGGCGACGCTCGGCGCTCCCGTCTCGGCGAAGGGCGCGAGCGCGTCGAGGCGGCCGGCATCGCCCGCGTCGAGCTTGCGCAGGTTGGTCAGCGGCTCGGCGTAGGGCGCGCCGGTCGCCAGCGCGGTCGCGACCCGGTCGGCCACGACGACCCTCAGGGCGGCCCGCACCGTCGCGGCTTCGGCCCGCTCGCCGAGCGCCTTGTCGAGGCCCGCGATCTTCCCGGCCTGCTCCTGCTGCGCCCGCTCCAGTGCCCGCGTCGTCTCCTGCGCCTGGCTGCGGCCGGCCTCGGCCGCCTGCTGGCTCGCCTGCGTGGCCTTCTCCACAGCCTCGGTCGCGCTCTTCACGCGCTCGTCCAGGGATTGCTGAAGCGCGTCGAGGCGCTGGCCGAGCGTCTGGTCCGCCTCGGCACTCGCCTTGGTCCGCGTCTCGATCTCGGTCTGAAGCGCCGTGAGCCGCTCGCCGAGGTCCGGCTGCTGCGGCTGGGCCTTCTCCTCCAGGGCCTTCACCCGGTCCGAAAGGGCGGCGAGGTTCGGCACGGCCTGCACCTCCGCCTGCCCGTCCTTGCCCGGCTCCTCCTGGAGGGCCGAGACGCGCTGGTCGAGGCTGTCGAGGCGCGCGACGAGATCGGCCGGTAGCGCCGGCGCGGCGCTTGTTGTTCCCTCGGCCGGGGCACCCCCCTGCTGGCCGGCCTGCGCGAGCGCCTGCTTGGCCGTCGCCTCCGCGCTCTTCACCGCCTCGGGCAGCGGCTTCAGGGCGGCCTCGTTGCCGGCGACGCGCTTGTCGAGGGCGGCAAGAGCGTCGCGCGGCGCGAGGCCGGCGATGCGCTGCTCCAGGGCTGCAACCCGTCCGTCGTCGCGGGGGCCGAGCACGCCGGCACGGTCGGCGCCGAAGAGCAGGCCGGCCCCGATCACGCCGCCGAGCAGGCCCGCGGCCGCGACCGAGCCGAAGCCCAAGCCGCCGCGCGCGGGCTCGGCGGCTTGGGTCGTCTTCGGGGCGGGGCTCGCCGCTGATGCGGGCTTCGGACCGTCCTGCGTCGGTCCGGTCTTCGATGCCTCGGCCCTGGCCTGCTCGGGCTTCGCGCCGGGCGCACCCTTCGGCGGCTCCGCCGGGTTAGGAGAGCGGTTGGCCTTCATGTCGATGATCGGGCCGTCGGTGACGCTGGCTCCAGCCTTGAACGGCTCCGCTTTGCCGGAGCCGGGCTTCGCGTCGCCCGGCCTCGCGTCGCCGATCTTGGTCTCTCCGGGCTTGCCCGGTTCAGATTTGCCGGGTTCGGGCTTGATCGTCCCGGATCCGACGGCAGCGCCCACCTTGGGAGGCTCGCCCTTCGCGGGCCCGCCGGTTGGCGTGGGCCCCGCGGGTGCGCCGCTCTTGACCGGCTCGACCGGCGCGCTCGCCGGCTTCGGCGGCTCCGCTCCGCTCCCGGGGACGCCCGGCTTGCCCGGCGTCGCACCGCCGGCCTTCGCCAGGTCGGCAGCGCTCCCGCTCACCGGGGCGGGAGCGGGCTTTCCGGCCAGCGGCGCGGCCGGCGCGACGGGCTTGGCCGCCTCCTTGACCGCATCCTTCGCCGGCTCGGGCTTGAGCGGGTCGGACTTCATCGGCTCCGGCTTTACCGGGTCGGACTTGGCGCCCTGGACAGAGGTCTGGCCGACGGTGCCGGGCTTGCCCGCATCGCCACCCGTGCCGCTCGCCTTGTCGCCGCCCTTGCCGTCGCCGCCCTTGCCGGGCGCGTTCGGATTCGGGCGGTTCGCGTCGTTGGATGGTGCCTTCACGGGCCGTCTCTCTCCAGTCTTAGCGACCTCGTCGCCGCGCGGACGCCGCCGTTCCCGGCGGTTCCGGCCACGCTTGGCCGCCCTCCTATCACCGTGGGCTCGGAGCACGCGAGCCCTTCCGCGACAGCTGCGTGACGGCCTCAGTCCAGGCCCGCCAGGAGGTCGTCCTCACCGGGCCGTTCCGGCACGAAATGGATCGGAATGCCCGCGGTTGCCAGGGGGACGGCCACGTCTTCCGACAGGCAGTAATGTCGGATTGCCCCGAAAGGTTCGGCCCGCCCCGCATCGCGCGCGAGGGCGAGGGCCGTCGCGGCGCTTCGCCGGGAGTAGTGGAGCGCCGCGTGCAGCGCCGGGGCGAGCCCACCGAGCGCCGCCGCGACGGGTTCGGGCAGGGCCGCGACCGGCTCGGCGGCGTAGACGACGCGGACGCAGAGGTCGTAGCCGGCATGCGCCAATGTCGCGGCGGGTTCGGGCTTGCGGTCGGCCCCGGCGAGGTGGAGCAGCCGCGTGCCGGCCGGCAGCGCTCCGGCGATCAGCCGGGCGAGGGCGGCGGCGTCGCCCGGGCCCGCCGTAACCGGTCCGAGCCCGGCGCGCACCGCTGCCTCGGCTGTCCGGGCGCCGACCGCGAAGACCGGGATGCCCGCGAGACGTGCCGCCGCGTCCGCTCCCAGCGTATCCAAGGCGGCGGCGCTGGTGAGGAGCAGACCCGCGAAGGTCCCGTCCGGCAGGCGCGCGCCCGTCGGACGGCTCTCCAGCACCGGCGCGACGAGCGGCGCGTGCCCGAGCCGCGTCAGCCGCGCGGCCGTGCGCGCCGCGCCGGGCTCCGGCCGGGAGACCCAGATCCGCATCGGCTCACGCTTCGAGGCTGAGCCGGACCGCGTGGCACGCCTGCGCCCCCGGCGCGAGCAGGCGCTGCGAATCGCGCTCCGCGAGTTCGCCGGAGAAGCCGCTCCAATCGGCGTGGCCGGTCCAGCACTCGAGCGAGAGGAAGGGGGCCGTGGGCTTGGTCCAGACCGCGAGGTGGGGGAAGTCGTCGACATCCATGCGGATCGCCCGGCCCTCCGGGCCAGTGAACCGCATCGTGCGGCTCGCGGCGTCGCGGAACACCAGCGCCTCGGTGAAGAGGGCCGGGTCGAGCGGCAGGGTGTCGCCCTGCAGCGGGACGGGCCGCTCGTCCCGCAGGAGCAGGCCGCCCGGGCCGACCTCCGGGGCGGCGGGACGCTCCGGCTTCTCGAAGACGACGGCGTAGCCGCCCCCGGCCGCGCGCGCGCCGCCCGCGAAGGGCCAGGGGAAGGCCGGGTGGAAGCCGAGCGCGTAGGGCAGCGGCTCGGAGCCCGGGTTGGCGACCGTGACGGTGAAGTCGAGGCCGCTCGCCCGCACCCGGGCCTCGATGTCGAGACGGAAGGCGAAGGGATAGTGCCGGCGCGTCTCCGGGCCGTTGGTCAGGCGCAGCGTCACCGCATCCTCCGCGCGTGCGACGGGCGCGAAGGGCAGGTCCCGGGCGAAGCCGTGCTGGGCCATCGGGTAGGACTCTCCGCCGACCCGAACCACCCCGCCCGCCGAGGCGCCGACGACGGGGAAGAGCCAGGGCGCGTGCCGGTTCCAGTGCTCCGGATCGCCGCTCCAGAGATACTCGCTGCCGCCGACCTGCCAGGAGACCGGCTCTGCCCCGTCGAGCGCAATGCGCGCCGCGGTGCCGTCGGGGCTTCTCAGATCGATCGTCTCGCGCATCGCGGGTCCTCGGTCAGGGCTTCGGGCCCGGAGTATAGCGGAGCCGGGGCAGCGCCCGTCACCCGGTCTTCTCAGGCCGCCGGGGTGATTCCCGGCATCGCGGCGAGCCCCGGCAGCACCGTGCCGGGCGTGCCCGAGGCCACGACGCGTCCGGCATCCAGCACGTAGACCGTGTCGGCGCGCTCCAGCGTCGTCAGGCGGTGGGCCACCATGATCAAGGTGTGCGTACCGGCCAGATCGCCCAGGGCCCGCATCACCGCGGCCTCGGTCTCGCCGTCGAGGGCCGAGGTCGCCTCGTCGAACACGATGACGTCGGGCTCGTGGTAGAGCGCGCGGGCGATGCCGATGCGCTGGCGCTGGCCACCGCTGAGGCGCGCGCCCCGCTCGCCGACCCGGGTCGCGTAGCCCTCGGGCAGCCCGGCGACGAAGGCGTGCAGGCCGGCGAGCCGCGCCGCCCGCTCGACGCGGACGTCGTCCGGCTGGTCGAGGCCCAGCGCGATGTTCTCGGCCACCGTGCCGTCCACCAGGAAGACCTCCTGCGGCACGTAGCCGACGCGGTTCTGCCAGGCGGGGAGGGTGTCGGGCCTGAGGGCAACGCCGTCCACCGTGATCCGGCCGGACCCCGGGGCCAGGATGCCGAGCAGGAGCCCGATAAGGGTCGACTTGCCCGAGCCGGTGCGGCCCACGAGGCCGATTGTGGCGCCCGCCAGAATCGTCAGGTCGATTCCCGAGAGCGTCGGCCGGCCGGGCTCGTAATCGAATCCGACGCCCTCGAAGCGCAGCGCCTCGCGGAAGGGCAGGCGATCCGGCGAGCGGACCGCGCGCGCCGGCTCGTCACCCAGCTCGTCCACGATCAGCCGCGCGGCCGGCAGGGTGAAGCGCAAGAGCGCCAGCGCGTTGAAGATGTTCTGGAACGCCGGCAGCATGCGGTAGCCCGCGAAGGCGAACAGGCCCAGCAGCGGCAGGATGCCGGCGGTGTCGAGCCCCTGGGCGAGCGCGAACAGCACCACGACGATCACCCCGCCGAAGGCCAGGGCCTCGATGACGAAGCGCGGGAGCTGACCCGTCACGTGGCTTGCGGCGCTGTCGCGGGCGAAGGCCCGGGCCGGCGCGTCGAAGCGGCCCGCGAAGCCCTCGGCCCGGCCATAGAGCTTCAGCTCCGTCAGCGCGCCGAGCGTTTCCTGCACCACGCGGAAGCGCGTCTCGTTGTCGGCGACCGAGCGGGCGCCGATGCGGGCGAGGCGGGCGCGTACGAAGAGGTAGATGCCCACGTAGAGCCCGCCGAACCCGCCGCCAAGGACGAGCGCGAGGCGCGGCGCGTAGGCCACCAGGAAGCCGATGATGGCGAGCGACGAGACGGCGCGCGAGGCGATGATCGTCAGCGGCGTCAGAACGCCGATCACCACCCGGTCGGTCTCGCTCAGCACGTTCTTGGCGAGTTCGGCGCTGTTGGCCTGCGCGAAGAACAGCCGCTCGCGGTCGAGGTAGCGGAACAGCAGGCGGCGCGCGAGCCGGTAGCCGGTGAGATGCGTGAACAGGAGCTGCGCGTAGGTCAGCCCCGCATTGGCGACGGCCGTCGTCAGGATGGCGAGCAGCGCCGCGAGCCCCGTCGCGATGAGGAAGCTGCGCGGGTCGGCGAGACCGAGCGCGTCGCGCAGGGCGGCGAGGTAGGGCAGGCGCTCGGCCGCCGCGGGATCGCCGACGAGGGTGAGGAACGGGATCACCGAGGCGACGCCGACGACCTCCAGGAGAGCCGTGCCGGCAAGTCCCAGTGCGATCAGGGCGAGGCGCCGCCGCTCGTCGGGCTCGAGCGCGCGCAGAAGGTCTCTCAGCGTGCGCATCGGAGGTGTCGCGATCGGGCCGGCATCCGGCAGCGCTTAATGAGCGCCGCCGGCCCTGTCCACGCGCGGGTGCCCCACCCGATCCGCTCAGCCGATCTGCTTGAGCGAATCGAGGTCGACGGTGCCGTTCTGGCTGGAGAAGCTGACGGACCCGCCGTTCTGCTGCTGTACCCCGCCGATGCGGTGGTCGCCGCTGTCGTAGGTCGTGGTCTTGCCGTCACGCTCGACGAGGAGGCGATGCTTGTCGGGGAAGAAGGCGTAGCGCAGCCCGTTCTGGCCGCCGCTGCTCGCCGGGCTGCCGAGATCCTCGGGCCACCAGGGCTCCGCGCCCTTCATAGGTTCCATGGGCTTCATGGGCTCCATGGGTTTCATCGGCTTCATGGGTTCCATCGTCCGGCTCCGGTTGCTGCCGGGAGACGCGGCCGGAACGGATTGGTTGCATCGCAAAGCGGCGAAGCGGCGACCGGACAGCGCCTGTGCAACGGTGACGAGGAGGGTGTGTCTGCTGTGGCGCGGGCGACGGGGCTCGAACCCGCGACCTCCGGCGTGACAGGCCGGCACTCTAACCAACTGAGCTACGCCCGCGCGGCGCAGCGAGGACGCCGACATGCGGCTGTCCCGGACGATCATCAGCGAGGCTGAAGGGAAACGTGGCGCGGGCGACGGGGCTCGAACCCGCGACCTCCGGCGTGACAGGCCGGCACTCTAACCAACTGAGCTACGCCCGCGTGGCGTCGTCGCCTTCGTCTCGGCGACGGCCGGGGTTTATGAGTGGGGCGTTGCCCTGTCAAGCAGCCGCCGGCGACTTTCTGAGCAACCGCTCCGCGGCCCGGCGGCATGCGCGGATCTGCCCGCCTGACGGCGCTGGGACACATCACCATCTCTGTGTGGCACGAGGACGTTGTGCGACGCGCAATGCCCTTGTCTCGCCTGTTCCCCTCGACTAAGCCTCCGGCCACGCGCACTCTGGGATTGGAGCAATTCCATTGGCCGGCCGGTACGGCCTCGCCGGGCCGCATCGGCCTGGATGGATTGGCCGGACCGGACTCGGGCGCCGCGGTCCCAATCGTGCACGGGGTGTCGCATGACCGGTCTTCTGGCGGATTACCTCCCGCTCATCGTCTTCATCGGCGTCTCGCTGTTCATCGCCGCCGCGCTGCTGGTGGCCCCGTTCCTGGTCGCCTACAGCAGCCCGGATCCGGAGAAGCTCTCGGCCTACGAGTGCGGCTTCAACGCCTTCGACGACGCGCGCATGAAGTTCGATGTGCGCTTCTACCTCGTCGCCATCCTGTTCATCATCTTCGATCTCGAAGTGGCCTTCCTGTTCCCCTGGGCGATCACCTTCGGGGAACTGGGCTGGCTCGGCTTCTGGTCGATGATGGTCTTCCTCGGGGTTCTGACCGTCGGCTTCGTCTACGAGTGGCGCAAGGGTGCCCTCGAGTGGGACTAAGCCTGAGCCGGACCCCGCAGACGCCACGCTTCTGAGGCAATCATGGCCCTCACGCACGACCTCTCCCGCGCGCCCACCATCGCCCCGGCGGCGAAGGGCATCATCGACCCGAACACGGGTCGGCCGATCGGCGCGGATGATCCGACCTTCCTGTCGATCAGCGACGAGCTGGCCGACCGCGGCTTCCTGCTGACCTCGGCCGACGAGCTGATCACCTGGGCCCGCACCGGCTCGCTGATGTGGATGACCTTCGGGCTGGCCTGCTGCGCCGTCGAGATGATGCAGATGTCGATGCCGCGCTACGATTGCGAGCGATTCGGCTTCGCGCCCCGCGGTAGCCCGCGCCAGTCCGACGTGATGATCGTGGCCGGCACGCTCACCAACAAGATGGCCCCGGCGCTCCGCAAGGTCTACGACCAGATGCCGGAGCCGCGCTACGTCATCTCGATGGGCTCGTGCGCAAACGGCGGCGGCTACTACCACTACTCCTACTCGGTGGTGCGCGGCTGCGACCGGGTGGTGCCGGTCGACATCTACGTCCCGGGCTGCCCGCCGACCGCCGAGGCGCTGCTCTACGGCGTGCTTCTGCTCCAGAAGAAGATCCGCCGCACCGGCACGATCGAGCGCTAGGGGCGGACATGACGAACGGCATCTCCATCCTCGCCCACACCCAGCCCGACGCGGGCGAGGGGGCGCTCCAGGCGCTCTCCGACCGGATCGGCGGCGCGCTCGGGCCGGCGATCGTCGAGCGCGGCATCGCCTTCGGCGAGCTGACCCTCGTGGTCCAGGCCTCCGACATCGTCTACGCGCTGACCTACCTGCGCGACGACCCGAATTGCGGCTTCCGCTGCTTCATCGACATCTGCGGCGTCGATTATCCGGGCCGCGAGCGGCGTTTCGACGTCGTCTACCACCTGCTCTCGCTGCGCCATAACACCCGCATCCGGGTGAAGGTTCAGACCGACGAGACCACGCCGGTCCCCTCGGTGATCGACGTCTTCCCGGCGGCGAACTGGTTCGAGCGCGAGACCTACGACCTCTACGGCATCCTGTTCTCGGGCCATCCGGACCTGCGGCGCCTCCTCACCGATTACGGTTTCGAGGGGCACCCGCTGCGCAAGGACTTCCCGCTCACCGGCTTCGTCGAGGTCCGTTACGACCAGGACGAGGCGCGCGTCGTCTACGAGCCGGTGAAGCTCACGCAGGAGTTCCGCAACTTCGACTTCCTCTCGCCCTGGGAAGGCACGGACTACGTGCTGCCGGGCGACGAGAAGAAGACGGCCTGAGCGCGGAGACGGCCATGACCGAGCACAACATCCGCAATTTCGCGATCAACTTCGGCCCCCAGCACCCGGCGGCGCACGGCGTGCTGCGCCTCGTGCTGGAGCTCGACGGCGAGGTGGTCGAGCGGGTCGACCCGCATATCGGCCTCCTGCACCGCGGCACCGAGAAGCTGATCGAGCACAAGACCTACCTGCAGGCGACGCCCTATTTCGACCGGCTCGACTACGTCTCGCCGATGAACCAGGAGCACGCCTTCTGCCTGGCGATCGAGAAGCTCGCCGGCATCGAGGTGCCGCGGCGCGCCCAGCTGATCCGTACGCTCTACTGCGAGATCGGGCGCCTGCTCTCACACCTCCTCAACGTCACCACGCAGGCGATGGACGTCGGCGCGCTCACGCCGCCCCTCTGGGGCTTCGAGGAGCGCGAGAAGCTGATGATCTTCTACGAGCGCGCCTCCGGCGCTCGCATGCACGCCAACTACTTCCGCCCCGGCGGCGTGCACCAGGACCTGCCGCCCGCGCTCATCGACGACATCGACGCCTTCTGCGACCCGTTCCTGCAGGTCGTCGACGACCTCGACGCGCTCGTCATGGGCTCGCGCATCTTCAAGCAGCGCAACGTCGATATCGGCATCGTCTCGGTCGAGGAGGCGATGGCCTGGGGCTTCTCGGGCGTGATGGTGCGCGGCTCTGGCATCCCGTGGGACCTGCGCAAGTCGCAGCCCTACGAGTGCTACGAGGAGATGGAATTCGACATCCCCGTGGGAAAGAACGGCGACACCTACGATCGCCAGGTCATCCGCATGGAAGAGATGCGGGAATCCGTAAAGATCATGAAGCAGTGCTGCGCCAAGCTGCGTGAGCCTGCCGGGCAGGGGCCGATCGCCTCGATCGACGGCAAGTTCGCGCCGCCGCCGCGCCGGGAGATGAAGCGCTCAATGGAGGCGCTCATCCACCACTTCAAGCTCTACACCGAAGGGTTCCACGTGCCGGCCGGCGAGGTCTACGCCGCGGTCGAGGCGCCCAAGGGCGAGTTCGGCGTCTATCTAGTCTCGGACGGCACCAACAAGCCGTACCGCTGCAAGATCCGCGCGCCGGGCTTCGCCCATCTCCAGGCAATGGACTGGATGTGCCGCGGGCACCTCCTCGCCGACGTGTCCTGCGTGCTCGGCACGCTCGACATCGTCTTCGGCGAGGTGGACCGCTGAGCGGCTGAAGGGTTTCTGAGACGATGGCCAACCGCAGACTAGCCCCCGCCGCCGAGCAGCCCGAGAGCTTCGCGTTCACGCCGGAAAACGCCGAGTGGGTCAAGGGGCAGATCGCCAAGTACCCGGAGGGGCGTCAGGCCTCGGCGGTAATCCCGCTCCTGTGGCGCGCCCAGGAGCAGAACGGCGGCTGGCTGCCGCAGAAGGCGATCGAGGCGGTGGCGGCCGAGCTCGGCATGCCCGCGATCCGCGTGCTGGAGGTCGCCACCTTCTACACGATGTTCGCGCTTGAGCCGGTCGGCCGCTACTGGATCCAGGTCTGCGGAACGGTGCCGTGCGATTCCTGCGGCGCGCGCGAGCTGAAGGACATGCTGCACGAGCGGCTCGGCCCCTCGGGCCATGTCGATCCGACCGGCACCTTCTCCTGGCTCGAGGTCGAGTGCCTGGGCGCCTGCTGCAACGCGCCGATGGTGCAGATCAACCAGGACTATTACGAGGACCTGACGCCCGAGCTGCTGGGTAAGCTGATGGACGACCTCGCCGCCGGGCGCCCGGTCAAAGTCGGCCCGCAGGTCGACCGGACCGCGTCCGAGCCGCTGGGCGGCCCTAATACGCTGACCGACCCGACCCTCTACGACGGCTCGCGCGTCGGCGCCTGGCGCAAGCGCTTCGAGGAGTCGCGCAAGGACGAGGACGCGCAAGCGGGCAAGTCCGAGGCCGCGTCGAGCGAGCAGCAGGCCGCAACGAATCCGAAGCCGGCCCGCCCCGATGCCGGCCGGCCGGTCGAGACCAAGTCGAGCGATGCCCCGGCCCAGCGCGCCGCCGCCGGCGAGGAGCCGGTGAAGGCCAGCGACAAGGCGGACGCCTCCGAAACGGAGCACTCGACCGCCGGCAAGTCCGAGGCGCCGGCGACCGAGCCGAAGGCGATCAAGGATCTGGAGCCCGCGGGCGCCGAGGCCGGCGCACAGTCGTCGCTGCCGCGCGACGTGCCGCCGCCCCAGCCCGCCGCCTCCGGCGAGGAGGAGCCCTCCGAGCCGACGCCCACCGCGGAATCGCCGAAGCTGCCGAAGGGCCGCGCCAAGCCGAAGCCCGCCACCAAGCCTGAGAGGACCTAACATGCTCTCCGATCAGGACCGCATCTTCACCAACCTCTACGGCCTGCACTCCCCCGGCCTCGAAGCCGCGAAGAAGCGCGGCGCCTGGGACGGCACCAAGTTCCTGCTGGAGATGGGCCGCGACTGGATCATCGAGGAGATGAAGGCCTCGGGGCTGCGCGGGCGCGGCGGCGCCGGCTTCCCGACCGGCCTGAAGTGGTCGTTCATGCCGAAGAAGTCGGACGGGCGCCCGCACTACCTCGTGGTCAACGCCGACGAGTCGGAGCCCGGCACCTGCAAGGACCGGGAGATCATGCGGCACGACCCGCATCTCCTGATCGAGGGCTGCATGCTGGCCTCCTTCGCGATGGGGGCGCACGCCTGCTACGTCTACATCCGCGGCGAGTACGTCGCCGAGAAGCACGCCCTGCAGAAGGCCGTCGACGAGGCCTACGAGGCGCGCCTCGTCGGGCAGGACAACGTCCACGGCTACCCCTTCGACATCTACGTCCACCACGGTGCGGGCGCCTATATCTGCGGCGAGGAGACGGCCCTCATCGAGAGCCTCGAAGGCAAGAAGGGGATGCCGCGGCTGAAGCCGCCGTTTCCGGCCAATATGGGCCTCTACGGCTGCCCGACGACGGTGAACAACGTCGAGTCGATCGCGGTCGCCGGCACGATCCTGCGCCGCGGCGGGGCGTGGTTCGCGGGACTCGGCGGCAAGAACAACACCGGCTCGAAGCTGTTCTGCGTCTCCGGCCACGTCAACAAGCCCTGCAACGTCGAGGAGGAGCTCGGGATCACCTTCCGGGAACTCGTCGACAAGTATTGCGGCGGCATGCGTGGCGGCTGGGACAACCTGCTCTGCTCGATCCCCGGCGGCTCCTCGGTGCCCTTGGTGCCGGCCGAGCAGATCATCGACGCGAAGATGGACTTCGACACCCTGCGCGGCCTCGGTTCCGGCCTCGGCACGGCGGCGGTCATCGTCCTCGACAAGTCGACCGACATCGTCGAGGCGATCACCCGGATCTCGTACTTCTACAAGCACGAGTCCTGCGGCCAGTGCACGCCCTGCCGCGAGGGCACCGGCTGGATGTGGCGCGTCCTCACCCGCATGTCGAAGGGCCGCGCGCAGAAGCGCGAGATCGACATGCTGTTCGAGGTCACGAAGCAGATCGAGGGCCACACGATCTGCGCGCTCGGCGACGCCGCCGCCTGGCCGGTCCAGGGCCTGATCAAGCACTTCCGACCCGAGATCGAGAAGCGGATCGACCGCTACACCGCCAACCCGCACACGGACCCCGTGCCGATGGCAGCGGAGTGATCCGCCGCGCCCGCGCAGTCCGAGCCTGAGAAAGACAGATGACGAAGATTCTCGTCGACGGCATCGAGGTTGACGTCCCGGCCGAGTACACGCTGCTCCAGGCCTGCGAGGTTGCGGGCGCGGAGATCCCGCGCTTCTGCTTCCACGAGCGGCTGTCGATCGCCGGCAATTGCCGCATGTGCCTGGTCGAGCTGAAGGGCGCGCCGAAGCCCGTGGCCTCCTGCGCCTACGCGGTGAAGGATTGCCGCCCGGGTCCCAACGGCGAGCCGCCTGAGGTGCTGACGCGCTCGCAGGGCACGAAGAAGGCCCGCGAGGGGGTGATGGAGTTCCTCCTCATCAACCACCCGCTCGATTGCCCGATCTGCGACCAGGGCGGCCACTGCGACCTGCAGGATCAGGCGATGGCCTACGGCGTCGACTCGACGCGCTACAGCGAGAACAAGCGC
This sequence comes from Methylobacterium radiodurans, assembly GCF_003173735.1. Taxonomy (NCBI): domain Bacteria; kingdom Pseudomonadati; phylum Pseudomonadota; class Alphaproteobacteria; order Hyphomicrobiales; family Methylobacteriaceae; genus Methylobacterium; species Methylobacterium radiodurans. Next base: position 1,873,985 of record NZ_CP029551.1, read on the forward strand.
GCGGTCGAGGAGAAGTATATCGGCCCGCTGGTGCGGACCGCGATGAACCGCTGCATCCATTGCACCCGCTGCGTGCGCTTCCTGGCGGAGGTCGCGGGCGTGCCGGACCTCGGCGCGATCGGCCGTGGCGAGGACATGGAGATCACCAGCTACCTCGAACAGGCGATGAACTCGGAGCTGCAGGGCAACGTCGCCGACCTCTGCCCGGTCGGCGCGCTCGTGCACAAGCCGCAGAGCTACAACGTCCGCCCCTGGGAGCTGTCGAAGACCGAGTCGGTCGACGTGATGGACGCGGTGGGCTCGGCGATCCGCGTCGATGCCCGCGGCCGCGAGGTCATGCAGATCGAACCGCGCGTCAACGAGGAGATCAACGAGGAGTGGATTTCCGACAAGACCCGCCACGCCGTGGACGGGTTGCGGCTCCAGCGCCTCGACCGGCCCTTCCTGCGCGAGAACGGCCGTCTGCGCCCGGCCTCCTGGGCCGAGGCGTTCGGGGCGATCGCCGCCAAGCTCAAGGGCGCCGACCCGAAGCGCGTCGGCGCCGTGGTGGGTGACCTCGCGGCCGTCGAGGAGGTCTTCGCGCTGAAGCAGCTGATGGGCTCGCTCGGCGTCGCCAACCTCGATTGCCGTCAGGCCGGCGCCGGCCTCGATCCGGCCTGGGGCCGGGCCGCCTACACCTTCAACCCGACCATTCCCGGCATCGAGCAGGCCGACGCGATCCTGCTCGTCGGCACTAACCCGCGCATCGAGGCCTCGCTTCTGAACGTGCGGATCCGCAAGCGCTGGCGCATGGCCCCGCTCGCGGTCGGCATGATCGGCGAGCCCGCCGACCTGACCTACCCCCACGTGCAGATCGGCGCGGGTCCCGATTCGCTCGCCGCCCTGGCACGGGGCGAGCACAGCTTCCTGGAGGCCCTGAAGGCCGCCAACCACCCCCTGATCATCGTCGGCGAGTCGGCCGCGAACCAGCCGGGCGTGCTCGCCGCGGCGGCACAGCTCGCCCGCGACGTCGGCGCGGTGACGCCGGACTGGAACGGCTTCGGCGTGCTCCACAACGCGGCGGCCCGCGTCGGCGCGCTCGATCTCGGCTTCGTGCCGGGGGAGGGCGGTCTCGACTTCGCGGCAATCGTCGGCGGCGGCGTGGACGTGCTCTTCAACCTCGGCGCGGACGAGTGCGAGGTCGCCCCGGGCGCCTTCGTGATCTACCAGGGCACCCACGGCGACCGCGGCGCGACCCGCGCCGACGTGATCCTGCCGGGCGCCGCCTACACCGAGAAGAACGCGACCTACGTGAACACGGAAGGCCGCGTGCAGCAGGCCAACCGCGCCGGCTTCCCACCGGGCGACGCCCGCGAGGACTGGGCGATCCTGCGCGCCCTCTCGGACGTGCTGGGCAAGAAGCTGCCCTACGATTCACTGAACGCGCTGCGCCGCGCGCTCTACGCCGAGCATCCGCACTTCGCGGCTGTCGGCAGCGTCGCCGAGAGCGACGTCGCCGCCGCGCTGGAGCGCCTCGCAACCTTGAGCGGCGAGGGCGATCGCAGCGCCTTCGAGTCGCCGGTCCGCGACTTCTACTTCACCAACCCGATCACCCGCGCCTCGCGGGTACTCGCCGAGTGTTCGAGCCTCGCCCGCGGGCGCGCGCTCGAGGCGGCCGAGTAGGAGCACCGCCCATGACCACTCTCGAGATCGTCGGGACGGTGCTCCTGATCGCGCTGAAGAGCTTCGTGCTCCTCGCGCTGCTCCTCGTCTTCATCGCCTACGCGCTGCTCGCCGACCGCAAGATCTGGGCGGCGGTGCAGCTCCGCCGCGGCCCGAACGTCGTCGGGCCCTGGGGCCTGTTCCAGTCCTTCGCCGACCTGATCAAGTTCGTGATCAAGGAGCCGGTGATCCCGGCCGGTGCCAACAAGGGCATCTACCTGCTGGCGCCGCTCGTCTTCGCGACGCTCGCGCTCGCCTCCTGGGCGGTGATCCCGCTGGCCGAGGGCTGGGCGATCGCCGACATCAACGTCGGCATCACCTACATCTTCGCGATCTCGTCGCTCGGCGTCTACGGCGTCATCATGGGCGGCTGGGCCTCGAACTCGAAATACGCCTTCCTGGGCGCGCTCCGCTCCGCCGCGCAGATGATCTCCTACGAGGTCTCGCTCGGCTTCGTGATCATCTGCGTGCTGCTCTGCGCCGGCTCGCTCAACCTCTCGCGCATCGTGCTGGCGCAGGACACTAGCCTCGGCCTGTTCGGCTGGTACTGGCTCTGGCTCTTCCCGATGTTCGTGGTGTTCTTCATCTCGGCGCTGGCCGAGACGAACCGCCCGCCCTTCGACCTGCCCGAGGCCGAGTCGGAGCTGGTTGCCGGCTACATGGTCGAGTACTCCTCGACGCCGTACCTGCTCTTCATGCTAGGCGAGTACGTGGCGATCATGACCATGTGCGCGTTGGGCACCGTCCTGTTCCTCGGCGGCTGGCTCTCGCCGATCCCCTTCGCGCCCTTCACCTGGGTGCCGGGCGTGATCTGGTTCGCCCTTAAGGCCAGCTTCCTGTTCTTCATGATCGCCATGGTGAAGGCCATGGTGCCGCGCTACCGCTACGACCAGCTCATGCGCCTCGGCTGGAAGGTCTTCCTGCCCCTCTCGCTGATCTCGGTCGTCGTCGTCGCCTTCGTCCTCAAGCTCACCGGCCTCGCGCCGGGCGCGTGACAGAAACATCGGAGATCCGGGCATGAAGCTCGATCAGGTCGCCAGGAGCCTTCTCCTGAAGGAGTTCGTGTCGGGGTTCGTCCTCGCCATGAAGTACTTCTTCAAGCCGAAGGCGACGATCAACTATCCCTTCGAGATGGGCCATCGCGGCCCGCGCTTCCGGGGCGAGCACGCGCTGCGCCGCTACCCCAACGGCGAGGAGCGCTGCATCGCCTGCAAGCTCTGCGAGGCGATCTGCCCGGCCCAGGCCATCACGATCGAGGCGGGCCCGCGCCGCAACGACGGCACGCGGCGCACCACGCGCTACGACATCGACATGGTGAAGTGCATCTACTGCGGCATGTGCCAGGAGGCCTGCCCGGTGGACGCCATCGTCGAGGGGCCGAACTTCGAGTTCTCGGTCGAGACCCGCGAGGAGCTGCTCTACGACAAGCAGAAGCTCCTGCTGAACGGCGACCGCTGGGAGCGCGAGATCGCGCGCAACATCGCGATGGACGCTCCCTACCGCTGACAGGGACAAGCGTCTCCCGCGCCTTGTGCGGCGGGGACCCCGGTTCTATAGGACGGCCAGCCCGCGCTGGCCGTGTCCATCCACGAGGCAGAAGGGGCCGCCCCGCGCGGCCGATCCTGACAAGCGCATGACCGCACCAGCCGCCTTCTTCTACCTGTTCGCGGGGGTCGCCATCGCCTCCGGGTTCATGGTGATCGCCTCACGAAACCCCGTGGCGTCGGTCCTGTTCCTGATCCTGGCCTTCGTGAACGCCGCAGGCCTCTTCGTCCTGATGGGCGCCGAGTTCCTGGCGATGATCCTCGTGGTCGTCTATGTCGGCGCCGTCGCGGTGCTGTTCCTCTTCGTCGTGATGATGCTCGACGTGGACTTCGCCGAGTTGCGCCAGGGCTTTCAGCAATACCTGCCGGTGGGCGCGCTGATCGGGGTGATCTTCCTGATCGAGATCCTGCTGGTGGTAGGCTCCTGGACCATCGACCCAGGCCTCGTCCAGACGCCGCTCGGCAACCCGGCCGCGACCGAGAACCTGACGAACACCGCCGCGCTCGGCCGGGTGCTCTACACGGAATACGTCTACTTCTTCCAGCTCGCCGGCCTGATCCTGCTCGTCGCGATGATCGGCGCCATCGTGCTGACGCTGCGCGACCGCCCCGGCGTGAAGCGCCAGAACATCTCCGTGCAGAACGCCCGCACGCAGGCCATGGCCGTGGAGAACCGCAAGGTCCCCTCGCGCCAGGGCGTCGAGGTCTGAGGGAGAAGGGCAGCACCATGATCGGCCTGAGCCACTACCTCACCGTCGCGGCGATCCTGTTCACGCTCGGCGTGCTCGGCATCTTCATCAACCGCAAGAACATCATCGTGATCCTGATGTCCGTCGAGCTGATCCTGCTCGCGGTGAACATCAACCTCGTGGCGTTCTCGACGCATCTCAACGACATCACCGGCCAGGTCTTCGCGCTCTTCGTGCTGACCGTGGCCGCTGCCGAGGCCGCCATCGGTCTTGCCATCCTGGTGGTGTTCTTCCGCAACCGCGGCTCCATCGCGGTCGAGGACGTGAGCATGATGAAGGGCTAGAGGCGGCTAGAGCCGCTTCGGCGGCCGGAGCCCCGCCTCGCCCTGACCTGAAACCCGTGGGCCGCGGCAGATGCCGCGCGCCTGAAGGCCGGACTGCACGAGAACGATGTATCACGCGATCGTCTTCTTCCCGCTCATCGGCGCGCTCGTCGCCGGGCTGTTCGGCCGCTCCATCGGCGCGCGGGCGAGCGAGTACGTCACCACCGCCTGCCTCGCCTTCGCGGCGCTCCTGTCCTGGGGCGTCTTCATCGAGGGCGGCGAGGCCGTGCGCGTGCAGGTCGCGACCTGGTTCACGGCCGGCGACCTCACGGTCGACTGGGCCTTCCGGATCGACACGCTGACCCGGGTGATGCTGGTCGTCGTCACCTCGGTCTCGACGCTCGTGCACCTCTACTCCATCGGCTACATGCACGAGGATCCGCACCGGCCGCGGTTCTTCGCCTACCTGTCGCTCTTCACCTTCGCCATGCTGATGCTGGTGACGGCCGACAACCTCGTTCAGATGTTCTTCGGCTGGGAGGGCGTCGGCCTCGCCTCCTACCTGCTGATCGGCTTCTGGTACGAGAAGCCCTCGGCGAACGCGGCGGCCATGAAGGCCTTCATCGTCAACCGTGTCGGCGATTTCGGCTTCTCGCTCGGCATCTTCCTCGTCTTCGTCCTGTTCGGCGCGGTCGGTTTCGACGGCATCTTTCCGCGGGTGAATGAGTTCAAGGACGCGACCTTCCACTTCCTGGGCTACGACTGGCACGCGCTGACGCTCGCGTGCCTGCTCCTGTTCATGGGTGCGATGGGCAAGTCGGCGCAGTTCCTGCTGCACACCTGGCTGCCGGACGCGATGGAGGGCCCGACCCCGGTCTCGGCGCTTATCCACGCCGCCACCATGGTCACCGCGGGCGTCTTCATGGTCGCGAGGCTCTCGCCGCTCTTCGAGTTGGCCCCCAACGCCCTCATCGTTGTCACGGTGATCGGCGGCATCACGGCCTTCTTCGCCGCCACCGTCGGCCTCGTGCAGAACGACATCAAGCGCGTGATCGCCTACTCGACCTGCTCGCAGCTCGGCTACATGTTCGTCGCGCTCGGCGTCGGCGCCTACGCGGCGGGCGTGTTCCACCTCTTCACGCACGCCTTCTTCAAGGCGCTGCTGTTCCTCGGCGCCGGCTCGGTCATCCACGCGATGCACCACGAGCAGGACATGCGGAACATGGGGGCGCTCCGTCCCTACATCCCCTTCACCACCGCCATGATGGCGATCGGCACGCTCGCGCTGATCGGCTTCCCGTTCACCGCCGGCTACTACTCGAAGGACGCCATCATCGAGGCGGCCTACATGTCGACCCGGCCCGGGCACACGCTGGCCTTCTTCGCCACCGTGATCGCGGCCTTCTTCACCTCGTTCTACTCCTGGCGCCTGTTCTTCATGACCTTCGAGGGCCCGGCCCGCTGGGTTCATCACGGCGCCCACGGTCATGACGACCACCACGCCGATCCTCACGCCCCGGCCGTCGCTCATTCCGCGACCGCCCATCAGGCGGACGGCGCGCCCGGCCACCACGAGGGTGTCGCCCACGACGACAAGGGCCACGACGTCGAGCCGGCCTCTCACTCGGCCGTGGAGCACCACGACCAAGCGCCCCATACCCCGCACGAGAGCCCGCTCGTGATGACGATCCCGCTCGCGGTGCTCGCCTTCGGCGCGCTCTTCGCCGGCCTGATCTTCAAGAACCGGTTCATCGGCGACGGCATGGACGCCTTCTGGGGCCACGCCCTGGCGCACGGGCCCGACAACCACATCATGCACGACATCCACAACGTGCCGCGCTGGGTCGCCCTGTCGCCCTTCGTGATGATGCTCGCCGGCTTCGTCGTGGCCTTCTGGATGTATATCCGCCGGCCCGAGCTCCCGCATAAGCTCGCCGAGCAGCAGCCCTCGCTGTACCGTTTCCTGCTCAACAAGTGGTACTTCGACGAGCTCTACGACCGGATCTTCGTGCGTCCGGCCAAGGGCTTCGGCATCTTCCTCTGGAAGCAGGTGGACGGCCGCGCCATCGACGGCGCCGGGCCGGACGGCATCGCCGCCCGGGTGATCGACGTGACCCGCGGCGTCGTCCGCTTCCAGACCGGCTACGTCTACCACTACGCCTTCGTCATGCTGATCGGCGTCGCCGGCCTGATCAGCTGGTACATGATGACCGGTCTCCCCAAGGGTGCGCACTGATGTTCGGCCTCGGCATCCTCTCCGGCCTGCTGATCGTCCCGCTCTGCGGCGCCGCCTTCATCCTCACGCTGAACGGCGACGAGGCCAGCGTGAAGCGCAACGCCCGCTGGGCGGCGCTCGCCACCACGATCATCACGTTCCTGCTCTCGCTGGTTGCCTGGGGCCGCTACGACGCTTCCTCGCCGAGCTTCCAGCTGGTCGAGAACCACGCTTGGCTGGCCGAGAACATCCGCTTCAAGCTGGGGCTCGACGGCTTCTCGATGCCGCTCATGCTGCTCACGACCTTCCTGATGCCGTTCTGCATCGGCGCGTCGTGGCACTCCATCGACACCCGCGTGAAGGAGTACTTCGTCGCCTTCCTCGTCCTCGAGACGACGATGATCGGCGTGTTCTGCGCGCTTGATCTGGTGCTGTTCTACCTGTTCTTCGAGGCAGGCCTGATCCCGATGTTCCTCATCATCGGCATCTGGGGCGGAAAGCGGCGCATCTACGCGAGCTTCAAGTTCTTCCTCTACACGCTGCTGGGCTCCGTGCTGATGCTGCTAGCCATCATGGCGATGTACTGGCACGCCGGCACGACCGACATCCCGACCCTGCTGCAGACCCGCTTCCCGGCGCAGATGCAGACCTGGCTCTGGCTCGCCTTTTTCGCCTCCTTCGCGGTGAAGATGCCGATGTGGCCGGTCCATACCTGGCTCCCCGATGCCCACGTCGAGGCGCCGACCGCGGGCTCGGTCATCCTGGCCGGCATCCTGCTGAAGATGGGCGGCTACGGCTTCATCCGGATCTCGCTGCCGATGCTGCCGATCGCCAGCCAGGAGTTCGCGCCGCTGGTCTTCGCCCTCTCGGTTATCGCGATCATCTTCACCTCGCTCACCGCGATGATGCAGACCGACATCAAGAAGCTGATCGCCTACTCCTCGGTGGCGCATATGGGCTTCGTGACGCTCGGCCTGTTCACGCTGAACGAGCAGGGCATCCAGGGCGCGCTGTTCCTGATGATCTCGCACGGCATCGTCTCGGGCGCGCTCTTCCTCGGCGTCGGCGTGGTCTACGACCGGATGCACACCCGCGAGATCGCGGCCTATGGCGGCCTCGTGAAGCGGATGCCGCTCTACGCTGTGGCCATGATGGTCTTCACCATGGCCAATGTCGGACTGCCGGGCACCTCCGGCTTCGTCGGGGAGTTCCTGGCCATGATGGGCGCCTTCAAGGCCAACCCCACGGTCGCCTTCTTCTCGGTCTTCGGCATCATCCTGTCGGCCGGCTACGCGCTCTGGCTCTACGCCCGGGTGATCTACGGGAAGCTGGAGAAGCCCAACCTCCAGGGCATCCTCGATCTCGACAACCGCGAGAAGCTGATCCTGGCCCCGCTCGTCTTCCTGACGATCTACTACGGCGTGCACCCGGCCCCGATCCTCGACACCTTCGCGCCCTCCACGGAGGCCCTGATGACGGGCATCCGCTCCGCCCTCTCGACCACGCAGACCGCGGCCAACGTGCTGCCGCTGGCGCGCTGAGATTCAGAGATGCCGACAGTCCACTCCGTGCTCCCCACGCTCGCCCCGCTCCTGCCTGAGATCATCCTCAGCGCCGGCGTGATGGTGCTGATCCTCTACGGCGCCTTCCGGGGCGAGAAATCCGTCGAGGGCGTCAATGTCGGCGCGCTCCTCCTGCTGATGCTCGCCTTCTTCGTGGTGGTCTCTCAGGCGCCGGGCGTGAAGGTGACGACGCTGTCGGGCTCCTTCATCCAGGACGGGTTCTCCAAGGTGATGAAGGCGCTGGTCCTCTTGGGCTCGGCCGCCACCATCCTGCTCTCGCGCGACTACTTCCAGCGCGAACGCATCGATCGGTTCGAGTTCCCGATCCTCGTCGTGCTCTCCACCATCGGCATGATGGTGATGGTCTCGGCCAACGACCTGATCGCGCTCTATCTCGGCCTTGAGCTGCAGTCGCTCGCCCTCTACGTCATCGCCTCGTTCCACCGCGACGACCTGAAGTCGACTGAGGCCGGCCTCAAGTACTTCGTGCTCGGAGCGCTCTCGTCGGGCATGCTGCTCTACGGCTCGTCGCTGATCTACGGCTTCACCGGCACCGTCTCGTTTCCGGGCATCGTCTCGGCGCTGAACGAGGCCAATGCCGGCTTCGGCATCGTGCTCGGCATCGTGTTCGTGGCAGCCGCGGTCGCCTTCAAGATGTCGGCCGTGCCGTTCCACATGTGGACGCCGGACGTCTACGAGGGCGCGCCGACGCCGGTGACCGCCTTCTTCTCGTCCGCGCCCAAGATGGCGGCCGTCGCCATGACGGTGCGCATCTTCATCGGCGCGCTGCCGGACGTGACCGCGATCTGGCAGCAGATCATCGTCTTCATCTCGATCGCCTCGATGGCGCTCGGCTCCTTCGCGGCGATCGGCCAGCGCAGCATCAAGCGCCTGATGGCCTACTCGTCGATCGGCAATATCGGCTACGCGCTGATCGGGCTGGCCGCCGGGACCGAGGCCGGCATCTTCGGCGTGGTGATCTACATGATCATCTACCTCGCCATGACGCTCGGCGCCTTCGCGATCATCCTGTCCCTGCGCCGTCGCGACGAGATGTTCGACACGATCGAGGACCTGTCGGGCCTCTCCCGGACCCATCCGTGGCTGGCCTTCCTGCTCGCCATGATCATGTTCTCGCTCGCCGGCATCCCGCCGCTGGCTGGGTTCTTCGGCAAGTTCTACGTCTTCGCCGCCGCCATTGAGGCGAAGCTCTTCACCCTCGCGGTGATCGGCGTGATGACGAGCGTGGTCGGCGCCTACTACTACCTGCGCATCGTCAAGATCATGTATTTCGACGAGCCGAAGGCGCCCTACGAGGCCATGGCCCCTGGCCTGCGCATCGTGCTTGCCCTGTCGAGCGTCGTGGTGATCCTGTTCTTCGTGCTGCCGGCGCCCCTTCGCGGTGCGGCCGAGGCGGCGGCGAGGTCGCTGTTCTGACGCGCACGGGCTACCGCCTGGGCGCAGCCGCCCGGGCCGACGGACACCGCCTCCACGTTCACGAGCGCCTCGCCTCGACGAACGCGGAGGCGTTGGCGCTTGCGCGCGCCGGGGAGACGGGCCCGCTCTGGATCGCGGCGCGCGTCCAGGAGGCCGGTCGGGGCCGCCGCGGCAATGCCTGGGCTTCGCTTCCCGGCAACCTCGCGGCGAGCGTGCTCTGGCCAGCCTCCGGCATCGATCCGGAGCGCCTCGCGACCCTCGGCTTCGTGGCGGGCATCGCGCTGGCGGAGGCGCTGGAGGCGGCCTGCGGCACCGCGCCGGACTGTGAACCGGGCGCCGCGGACCGATCTTTCCGTCTGAAGTGGCCGAACGACGTTCTGTGCGGTAAGGCCAAGTTGGCCGGCATCCTGCTGGAGGCCGAGACGCTGCTGGGCGGGCGCCGCGCAGTGGTGATCGGCTTCGGAGTCAACGTCATCGGCGTGCCGGAGGCGTTCGCCGACCGGGCTGCCTCGCTTCAGGGCGCGGGATACGCGACCGACGCGGAGACGGTGCTGGAACATCTGGCGGACCGCTTGGCCGGCGCCGCGCGCGCCTGGGATGGCGGGCGCGGGTTCAACGGGATTCGCGAGCGTTGGCTCGCACGCGCGGCGGGGCTGGGTCAGCCCATCGCGGTCCGCACCGGCACGGAGACCGTGCGCGGGCGGTTCGATGAGATCGATGAGGGGGGACGGCTCATCATGTCGGCCCCGGACGGTGCGCGCCGGCTCGTGACGGCTGGCGAGGTGCATTTTGGAACGGCCGCAACGGCGGCGTGAGGTTGGACGAACGATGACGACGAAACAGGACGAGCTCGTCTTCCTGCCGCTCGGCGGGGTGGGCGAGATCGGGATGAACGCGGCGCTTTACGGCTTCGGGCCGGAGAAGGGGCGCAAGTGGATCATGGTCGATTGCGGCATGGGCTTCGCGGGCGAGGAGGCGATGCCCGGCATCGACCTGATGTTCCCGGACCTCAGCTTCATCGAGGAGCGCCGCAAGGATCTGCTCGGGATCTTCATCACCCACGCGCACGAGGACCATATCGGGGCGATCAGCGAATTGTGGCCACGCCTCAAGGTGCCGGTCTACGCCACGCGCTTCGCCAAGAACCTGCTGGAGACCCGCCGCCTCGGCGAGCCGGGCGCTCCGAAGGTCGAGCTGCGCGAGGTGAAGCCCGGTAAGCGGGTGACGGTCGGTCCTTTCGATCTCGAATTCGTTCCCGTCTCGCACTCGATCCCCGAATCGAACGCTATCGCGATCCGCACCGCCGCGGGTCTCGTGGTGCACACGGGCGACTGGAAGATCGACCCGACGCCGGTCGCGGGCTCGGTCACCTCGCCCGAAGCGTTCAAGGCGCTCGGCGACGAGGGCATCCTGGCGCTCGTCTGCGACTCCACCAACGTCGTGCGCGAGGGTTTCTCGCCGTCCGAGGCCGAGGTCGCGCAGACCATGCGCAAGCTCATCGCCGAGGCGCCGCACCGGGTCGCGGTGACGACCTTCGCGTCGAACGTCGCCCGCATCCGCGCCGTCGCCGAGGCTGCCCAGGCCTGCGGCCGCGAGGTGATCGCGGTCGGCCGCGCAATGGACCGGGTCATCGACGTCGCCCGCGAGTGCGGCTACCTCGACGGCCTGCCGGACTTCCGCCGCGCCGATTCGTGGAAGAGCCTGCCGCGCGAGAAGGTCGTGGCGCTGCTCACCGGCTCGCAGGGCGAGCCCCGCGCCGCGCTCGCCCGCGTCTCCCGCCGCGACCATCCCGACATCCAGCTCGCCGGCGGCGACCGGGTGATCTTCTCCTCGCGCGCCATCCCCGGCAACGAGCGCGACGTCGGCTCCATCATCAACGACCTGATCGAGCAGGGCGTCGAGGTGATCACTGACCGCACCGAACTCGTCCACGTCTCCGGCCACCCGCGCCGGGACGAGATGGTCGAGATGTATGCCTGGACCCGGCCCGGCACCGCGATCCCGGTCCACGGCGAGGCGCTCCACCTCGACGAGCACGCCCGCTTCGCCCGCGCGCAGGGCGTGCAGAACGTGGTGAAGGCCCGCAACGGCAGCCTGGTCCGCCTCGCGCCCGGCAAGCCGGAGGTGATCACCCACGTCAAGGCCGGCCGCCTGTTCAAGGACGGCAACGTGCTGATCGACGACAAGGACCGGGCGATTCCCGAGCGGCGGAAGCTCGCTCAGGCCGGCCTCGTCTCGGTCGCCATCGCCATCGATGAGGACGGGGTGGTGCTGGGCGAGCCCGCCATCGACATCATCGGCCTGCCGAACCGCGGCCGCACCGGCGAGCCGCTGATCGAGGCGGTGGTCGACGCGGTCACCGACACCCTGGCCGGGCTGTCGAAGGGCAAGCTGAAGGACTCGGAAGGCGTCGAGAAGACCGTGGACCGGGCCGTCCGGACCGCGGTCAACGAGGCCTGGGGCAAGAAGCCCGCCTGCCACGTGCAGGTGGTCGAGGTCTGAGGCGATACCTGCCTGGCGCACGCCCTCCCTCGCAGATGGGGAGGGCGTACGCGTTGTGTGAAGGCGGCGGCTTCCATAGGGAGATAGGATCCGCCTCCTCACGGGTGGAGGCAACGAGATCACACGGAGGAAACGATGATCGGCCGTCTCAATCACGTGGCCATCGCGGTGCGCGACCTCGATGCCGCCTGCGCGGTCTATCGCGACACGCTCGGCGCCACCGTGCAGCCGCCGCTGCCCCAGCCCGAGCACGGTGTCACCGTGGTCTTCGTGGAACTCCCCAACAGCAAGATCGAGCTGATGTCGCCGCTGGGCGAGGATTCCCCCATCGCCGCCTTCGTCGAGCGCAATCCGGGCGGGGGCATCCACCACGTCTGCTACGAGGTGGACGACATCCTGGCTGCCCGCGACAAGCTGAAGGCGGAAGGGGCCCGCGTGCTCGGCACCGGCGAGCCGAAGATCGGCGCCCACGGCAAGCCGGTTCTCTTCCTCCACCCGAAGGACTTCCTCGGCACGCTGGTCGAGCTGGAGCAGGTCTGAGGCGTGGGCGGTTTCCTCGCACAGGTGGCGCGGTCGACGGGGCGCACGCTCGCCCTCGTCGTCGTGCTCGTCGCGGCGTTCGTCGCCGCGGCGGTCGCTCTGTTCAAGCTGACGATCGTGGGCGCCACCGCGCTCTACTTCGTGGTCTGGTGGACGCTGCTCTTCGCGATCCTGCCGATCCGCAACCAGCCCGAGACCCGACCCGAGCACATCGTGCAGGGCCAGGATCCCGGCGCGCCCGCGGCGCCGCGTCTGCGCGAGAAGGCGGTCTGGACCACGCTGTTCGCCGGCGCGGTCTTCCTCGCGGCGCTCGCGATCTTTCCGCTCGCCGGGTTGTAGGCAAGCCCGGCACAAGCCGGACCGTCCAGAGTCCGAGGGTCGCAGGCAGTCTCTGCACAAAACAAAAAAGCAAGGCCCGAGGCCTTGCTTTTCGAAGAGCGTAGATGGGTCGACCTTGATTGACCTACGCATTGCCTGCGCGGCGGTCGGTTTTTCCTCCCGAGACTCGGACCCTGCGCCACCTCTGCCGGGCGTCGCAAACATCGCGAGAGCGCTTATAGGAACAACAGTTCGTGCTGTCACGCCCCTTGGGGGCGAAAAGTGCTGTTTTTTGCCACAGCCGGGAACGAACCATCGCCGGCTGCCCGCACGGTGTGAAAAGCGCGCGGCGCCGGGGAAGGTGTAGGGTCCGTCCAACGCTTGTGTTTTCCCGAGGCAATGTGTTGTGTGCGCTCGGCGCGGAACGCTCCCGCCGCGCCCGTTGAAGTCCGGACCGCGATCGGATCGCCATGCGTCTCTCCCGCTATTTCCTGCCCACCCTGCGCGAGACGCCCAAGGAGGCCGAGATCGTCTCGCACCGCCTGATGCTGCGCGCCGGTCTGATCCGCCAGGAGGCCGCGGGCATCTACGCGTGGCTGCCGCTGGGCCTGCGTGTGCTGAACCGGGTCTGCGCGGTGATCCGCGAGGAGCAGGACCGGGCCGGCGCCGTCGAGCTCTTGATGCCGACCGTGCAGTCGGCCGACCTCTGGCGGGAATCCGGACGCTACGACGCCTACGGCAAGGAGATGCTGCGCATCAAGGACCGGCACGACCGCGACATCCTGTACGGTCCGACCGCCGAGGAGGTGGTGACCGAGATCTTCCGGGCGAGCGTGCGCTCCTACAAGGACCTGCCGAAGAACCTCTACCAGATCTCGTGGAAGTTCCGCGACGAGGTGCGCCCGCGCTTCGGCACGATGCGCTCGCGCGAGTTCCTGATGAAGGACGCCTACTCCTTCGACTTCGACCAAGCCGGCGCCCGCCACGCCTACAACCGGATGTTCGTGGCCTATCTGCGCACCTTCGCGGGCCTCGGCCTCAAGGCGATCCCCATGCGCGCCGACACCGGGCCGATCGGCGGCGATCTCAGCCACGAGTTCATCATTCTGGCCAAGACCGGCGAGAGCGAGGTCTTCTGCGACCGTGCCTATCTCGACTTTCCGATTCCGCCGGCCAACACCGATTTCGAGGACGTGGCGGCGCTGCAGGGCATCGTCGATGCCTGGACCTCGCACTACGCCGCCACCGACGAGATGCACGAGGCCGACGCCTTCGCGGAGGTGCCGGAGGCCGATCGCCTCGCCGCCCGCGGCATCGAGGTCGGGCACATCTTCTACTTCGGCACGAAGTACTCCGAGCCGATGGGCGCCAAGGTGGCGGGTCCGGACGGCATCGAGCGGCCGGTCCATATGGGCTCCTACGGCATCGGCCCGAGCCGGCTGGTCGCCGCGATCGTCGAGGCGAGCCACGACGAGGGCGGCATCATCTGGCCGGACGCGGTGGCGCCCTTCGACGTCGCACTGATCAACCTGAAGGTGGGCGACGCCGCGACCGACGCCGCCTGCGCCGAGATCCAGGCGCAGCTCGAGGCCGCCAACCTCACGGTGCTCTACGACGACCGCGACGAGCGCCCCGGCGCCAAGTTCGCCACCGCCGACCTGATCGGCCTGCCCTGGCAGGTCGTGGTCGGGCCGAAAGGTCTCGCCGAGGGCAAGATCGAGTTGAAGCGCCGGGCGGGCGGCGAGCGCGAGACGGTCGCGCCCGTCGATCTCGTCAGCCGCATCCGGCGGATCTGAAGGCGCGCGATGGCCGGCAGCGCGACGCAAACGGGCGGGCGGACCGCGCGGCTCGCCGCCCTCCTGGGGCGCGCCGGCTCGACCGCCCCCTTCTCGGCCTTCGAGTGGATCATCGCGGGCCGGTATCTCCGGGCCCGTCGCCGCGGCGGCGGCGTCTCGGTGGTGGCCTTCTTCTCGGTGCTCGGCATCGCGCTGGGCGTCGCCACCCTGATCATCGTGCTCTCGGTGATGAACGGCTTCCGCTCCGAGTTGATGTCGAAGATCATCGGCATCAACGGGCACGTCTTCGCGACACCCATCGACCGCACCTTCACCGATTACGAGGACCTGTCCGAGCGGCTCGCGAAGGTTGCGGGCGTTCGTGCCGCGATCCCGCTCGTCGAGGGGCAGGCCTTTGCCTCCTCGCCCTACGGCGGCAGCGGCGTGCTGGTGCGGGGCGTGCGCGGCGCGGATCTCGACGGCATGGCGGCGATCTCGAAATCGCTGCGCGGTGGCACGCTCGAAGGGTTCGACGACGGCACCGGCGTGATCATCGGCCGGCGGCTCGCGGACGCGCTCGGCCTGCAACCTGGCGATAATATCACCCTCTCCACCCCGAAGGGCTCGACCACGCCCTTCGGCACGGCGCCGCGCACCAAGAGCTACGCCGTCAAGGCGGTGTTCGAGATCGGCATGACCGAGTTCGACTCGACCTTCGTGTTCATGCCGCTCACCGAGTCCCAGGCCTTCTTCAACAAGGAGGGCGACGTCTCGATGATCGAGATCTACATCGATCATCCGGACGAGGTCGGCGCCATGCGCGAGCCGCTGGAACTTGCCGCCGAGCGCCCGATCCTGCTCACCGACTGGCGCCAGCGCAACCGCACCTTCTTCGGCGCGCTCGAAGTCGAGCGCAACGTGATGTTCCTGATCCTCAGCCTGATCGTGGTGGTGGCGACGCTCAACATCGTCTCCGGCCTGATCCTGCTGGTGCGCGACAAGTCGAGCGACATCGCGATCCTGCGCACCATGGGGGCGACGCCCGGCACGGTGATGCGGGTCTTCCTGATCAACGGCGCGCTGATCGGGCTCGTCGGCACCCTCTCGGGGCTGGTGCTCGGTGTCGTCATCACGCTCAACATCAAGCCGATCCAGCGCGTCCTCTTCCCTGGCGCCTGGGATCCGACCGTGCGCTTCCTGGCCGAGATCCCGGCCGAGATGAACTCGGGCGAGATCACGGTCGTGGTCATCACGGCCTTTCTGCTGTCGCTCGCCGCGACGCTGTACCCCTCCTGGCGCGCGGCCCGGCTCGATCCGGTGCAGGCGCTGCGCTACGGCTGAGACCCGGACTGGCCCCATGAGCACCGACGCCCCCGGCACCCCGCCGGTGCCGGCCCTATTCTTCGCCCGCGTGGAGCGGCGCTACCCTCAGGCCGAGGGTGCGCTGGAGATCCTGCGAGGCGCCGATCTCGCCATCTGGCCGGGTGAGCTTGTCGCGCTCGTGGCGCCGTCTGGCGCCGGCAAATCGACGCTCCTGCACCTCGCGGGGCTGCTGGAGCGCCCGGATGGCGGCGAGGTCTATGTCGGCGGCCAACCGACTGCCGCGATGAGCGATTCCGAGCGCACCCGGTTCCGGCGCGAGGAGATGGGCTTCGTCTACCAGTTCCACCATCTCCTGCCGGAGTTCTCGGCGCTGGAGAACGTGGTGATGCCCCAGCTCATCCGGGGCCTGAAGCGGGCCGAGGCGAAGGCGCGCGCCGCCGAGCTTCTTGGCTTCCTCGGTCTGAAGGACCGGCTGCCGCATCGCCCGGCGGAGCTCTCCGGCGGCGAGCAGCAGCGCGTCGCCATCGCACGCGCGGTCGCCAACGGCCCGCGCCTGTTGCTGGCCGACGAGCCCACCGGCAATCTAGACCCGCAGACCGCCGACCACGTCTTCGGCATCCTGCTCGCCCTGGTGCGCGCCTCGGGGCTCGCGGCGCTCATCGCCACCCACAACATGGATCTGGCCGCCCGCATGGACCGCCGGGTGACGATCCGGGACGGGCTGATCCACCAGCTGGATTGAGGCCGTGCCGGGGAGGTCTCCGGCAGCCCGCGCGGCCGGATAGGCACGAAAGTTCCGCCCAGTGCTAGATCCGGCAACTTTCTGCCGGACGGCGGCGCATCACCAAAAGTATTTGTCGCTCGACAACCCCTTCATGTCACTGTTCGCGACAGGCCGATCAAGCAGCGCGATGGGCTCTCTGGTCGGCCTGAAGTTCGAACAAGTATAAGAACACGGTGCTAAACCCACGCTTTCTGTGCATGAGTGGCCTGCGCCGGCGCACGATTGAGCGCGCACGGGTCCGGCGCTTATCTCGGGATGCACACGCTGTTTTCCCCGAGACAACCACATGGACCATCCGGTCGCGTCTCCCAAGCGCTCCTCCGCGGCCGGCGGCTGGGGCGCCCTGAAGTCCTGCGGCAAGCACCTCCTCGGCAGCCGCGCGCCGCTGTCGGGCGCCCGCGCCATGCTCAAGGCCAACCAGCCGGACGGGTTCGACTGCCCGGGCTGCGCCTGGGGCGACCCGGAGCACGGATCCTCCTTCGAATTCTGCGAGAACGGCGTGAAGGCGGTCTCCTGGGAGGCGACCGACAAGCGCACGCCGCCGGCCTTCTTCGCCCGCCACACCGTCGCAGAACTCCGCGGCTGGACCGACTATGCGCTGGAGGGCGAGGGCCGCCTCACCCATCCGATGCGCTACGATGCTGCCAGCGACCGCTACCTGCCGGTCTCCTGGGACGAGGCCTTCGCGGAGATCGGACAGGAGCTCAACGCGCTCGCCAATCCGGACCAGGCCGAGTTCTACACCTCGGGCCGGGCCTCCAACGAGGCAGCCTACGTCTACCAGCTCTTCGCCCGGCTCTACGGCACCAACAACTTCCCCGACTGCTCGAACATGTGCCACGAGGCGAGCGGCATCGCGCTCACCCAGGCCATCGGCGTCGGCAAGGGCACGGTGACGCTGGAGGATTTCGAGCGCGCCGACGCGATCTTCGTGGTGGGGCAGAACCCTGGCACCAACCATCCGCGCATGCTGGGCGACCTGCGCCGGGCCGCCGAGCGCGGCGCCCGCGTGGTGGTGCTCAATCCCGTGCGCGAGCGCGGCCTGGAGCGCTTCGCCGACCCGCAGAACACCGTCGAGATGCTGCGGGGCGCGAGCCGCCCGATCGCCAGCCACTACCTGCAACCGCGGCTCGGCGGCGACATGGCGGCCTTCCGCGGCATGGCGAAGGCGATCTTCGCGGCCGACGACGCGGCGCTCGCCGCGGGCCGCCCCTCGCTCCTCGACCGGGCGTTCCTGGCCAAGCACACCGCCGGGCTCGAAGCGTGGCGCGCGGCCGTCGACGCGACGAGCTGGGAGGCCATCCTCGACCAGTCCGGCCTCTCGCGCGCGGACATCGAGGCGATGGCCGAGGTCTATCTCGGCGCCGACAAGGTCATCGCCACCTGGGCGATGGGCGTGACGCAGCACCGCCACTCGGTCGCGACGATCCGCGAGATCGCCAACGTTCTGTTCCTGCGAGGCCATATCGGGCGGCCGGGCGCCGGCCTCTGCCCGGTGCGCGGCCACTCGAACGTGCAGGGCGACCGCACGGTCGGCATCAACGAGAAGCCGCCGGCCGCCCTCCTCGACGCGCTGGAGCGCGAGTTCCACTTCGAGGCCCCGCGCCGGCACGGCCACAACGTGCTGGCAGCGATCGGCGCGATGCTCGACGGCTCGGCCAAGGCCTTCATCGGGTTAGGGGGCAACTTCGCCCGCGCGACGCCGGACTCCGCCCTCGTCGTGAAGGCGCTGACCTCCTGCCGGCTGACCGTGCACATCGCGACGAAGCTCAACCACTCGCACCTCGTGCCGGGCGCGGTCGCCTACATCCTGCCCTGCCTCGGCCGCACCGAGATCGACCGCAACAGCCGCGGCAAGACCCAGATCGTGACCGTCGAGGATTCGATGAGCATGGTCCACGGCTCGGGCGGCATCAACAAGCCGGCCTCGCCGCAGCTGCGCTCGGAGGTGGCGATCATCAGTGGGATCGCCGCCGCGACCGTGGGCTCGGACCGGGTCGACTGGGCCGCGCTCGCCGACGACCACGACCGGATCCGCGAGCTGATCGAGCGCACGATCCCGGGCTTTGCGGGCTACAACACCCGGGTCCGCCGGCCGCGCGGATTCATGCTGCGCAATCTCGCGGCGGAGCGCGTCTTCGAGACCCCGGCCGGAAAGGCCACCTTCTCGGACGACGCCCTGCCCGAGGCCACCGAGCACCAGCGGGCGGCCGGCACGGGGGACACCTTCGTGCTGCAGACGTTCCGCAGCCACGACCAGTACAACACGACCGTCTACGGCTTGGACGACC
Organism: Methylobacterium radiodurans; assembly: GCF_003173735.1. Classification (NCBI taxonomy): domain Bacteria; kingdom Pseudomonadati; phylum Pseudomonadota; class Alphaproteobacteria; order Hyphomicrobiales; family Methylobacteriaceae; genus Methylobacterium; species Methylobacterium radiodurans. The sequence continues at coordinate 1,892,989 of NZ_CP029551.1, forward strand.
GTTACCGCGGCGTCTACGGCGAGCGGCGCGTGGTGTTCGCACATCCGGAGGATCTCGCCGAGATCCGCGCCCGGCTGGGCGACCGGGTCGACATCCGGGGCACGCACCAGGACGGCGTCGAGCGGGTGGCGGAGGATTTCCGCCTTGTGCCCTTCGACATGCCGCGCGGCGCGCTCGCCGGCTACTACCCGGAGCTGAACGTGCTGGTGCCGCTCTCGACCTTCGGGGCGCAGAGCGACACGCCGACCTCGAAGTCGGTCCTCGTCACCCTCCACGCATGCACAGACGCACGGACACACGCATGACGGAAGTTGAGTTCATCGGCACGGTCGAGGAGCTGCAGCAGCGCCGCCCCGACCTCTCGCGGCTGGAGGCGGGCCTGCTCGCCGCGCCCCATCTCGGCCTCTCGCCCGACACCCGCAGCTTCGCCCGGGTCTTCGACGTGGCCCACGCCCATGTGTTGCGCGCCCTCACGCGCCTGGACGAGGCCGGCCTCGTGGCCGTGACCGAGCGCGACCCGCGCACCCAGCGCGCCCACTTCGCCCCGACCGACGAGGCCCGCACGCTCTTCGCGCAGGCGGCCTGAGCCGGGACACCGGCGGCGCGGGCGACCCGTGCCGCCGACTTCCCGGAGACATCCCCGTCCGAGAATTCCTTGCCTGCCTACGACGCCGCGCGCAGGCCCGGCACCACCAGCATCTCTTCCGCCGTGTCGCAGGCCCGCGCAATGTGATCCGGGTCCGCGCGCATCCGCTCGCGCACGGCCGCGCAGGCGCGCTGGACTGCCGGGTCGCGGATGAGCTGGTCAAGCAGGCGCGCGGCCGGGGCGGGGCGAAAGGCGCGCCGGCTCAGCATCGCGCCGAGACCGAGTTCGGTGAGCCGGCGCCCCTCGTCGAAATGATCGAAGGCCACCGGCACCACGAGTTGCGGGATGCCGGCGGCGAGCGCCTGCGCCACGGTGCCGATGCCGCCATGATGCACGAGCGCCGCGCAGCGCGGCAGCAGCGCCCCGAAGGGCGCGTAGGGCAGGTGAATAAGGTTCGGCGGCAAATTCTGGGGCACCTGCCCGGCCTGGGGCGCCAGCAGCACGCCGCGCCGCCCCATCGTCCGGCACAGCTCCACCGCCGTCGCGAAGAAGCGCCCCCCGTGCCGCATGGCCGAGCCGTAGGTGAAGACGATGGGCGGCTCGCCCGCGTCGAGGAAGGCTGCCAGCTCCGGCGCGATCTCGGCCGCGTCGCCGAACTGGTCGACCAGCGGGAAGCCGATCTGGACCGCCTGGGCAGGCCAGTCCCGTTGCGGCGGCGTGAACCAATCAGGGAACATCAGCAGCATCCGGGTCGGGCTGTTCCACCAGTGCCGGAGCCGGTGCACCGGCCCGAGGCCGAGCCGGGCCCGCAGGGCGTTCAGCGGCGGCAGCGCCACCGGACCGATCGCGTAGGCGTCCGCGCCCATGCCGAGCCAGTGCCGGACCCGGCCCGAGAGGAAGCGCGGAAGCGGCAGGCCGGGGAGGCGCGGCGGGGCGATCCGGCTCTCGATCAGGAACGGCATCACCTGCAGCGTCGCCATCGGCAGGTCGTAGAGGTCCTGCGCGAGCCGGGCGCCGAGCGCCAGCGGCGAGGCGATCACCACCCCGCCGCGCTCGCGCGACCAGCTCGCCCCGAGCCAGAGCAGCGTGGTCTCGGTGAGCGAGGAGACGTAGTCGAACAGCGGCCGCACCCCCCGGCGCGGGTGCCAGAGGTCGGGCGCGCGGATCAGCGCCTCGTAGTCGGCCGCCGTCCCGAGCGGCTGGAACGGCAGGCCGGCGCGCCGGGCCAGCGCCTCGAACGGTGCGGGCGCCGCCAGCGCGACGCCGTGGCCGCGCCGCGCCATCTCGGCGCCGAGCGCAATAAAAGGCAGCACGTCCCCGTGCGTACCGACGGCCACCAGGAAGAATTCCATCCTGGTGGAAACACGATCGCGTGGAATTGCCGGGCTCCCGGGCCATTTCTGCTCGAAGCCGGGCGATCTAGCAGCCGACGATGCTTCTGCAATGTGTCCATAGATCGCGTAGTACGAACGCGCATCGCTGCGTTGCACGCGCGGTGTGCGCTTCGACACATCGGAACGGGATTTTAGGATCTGCTAACCGTAAGACCAGACAGCCGAACCGCGCCGCTTTACTTGGAACATAAAGGGAACAATAGTCGCCTTGTTCCTGTCCTGTTCTTAAGGGGTGCGGCAGATGCTGAAGCGGATGATCCTCACCGGCATGGCGGAGTTCATGGCGTTCGGGCTCCTGTCGGTCGCGCTTGCGGCCTGGGGTGTAGCCTTGGCGCCGGTAAATTAGCGCCGCGTTGCGCGGACGCCTTTTGTTCCCTTGCTCGCGCGTTGCCCACAGGAAAGGGGCGCGGATCGCCGGTATGACGTTCGCGGCAGGGCCGGATCACGCGGCCGGGTGCCGAGAACCGTGGATATCCCCGCCGGTGCGGCGAAGCGGTGACAGACTCGCCCCACGCCTCTCGGCGATCCTGTCCGGCCACGAACAAGGTCGGTCATGGCGCGTCAGCTCAAGGAGGTGGGTTACGTCCACCTCCACGTTCACTCGTCCTATTCCCTGTTGGAAGGTGCGCTGAAGGTCGGCGACCTCGTCAAGGCGGCGGCGGCCGACCGGCAGCCGGCGCTCGCGCTCACCGACACCAACAACCTGTTCGGCGCGCTAGAATTCTCCGAGAAGGCGGCGGGCTCCGGCATCCAGCCCATCGCCGGCATGCAACTCGCCGTCGCCTTCGAACAGGCTGACCCACTCGGGCGGAGCCGGGTGGAGCCCGCCAACATCGTGCTCCTGGCCCAGGACGAGGCCGGCTACGGCAACCTGCTACGGCTCGCCTCCCGGGCCTATTTCGACAACGCGCTCGGCGAGGCGGCGCGGGTGCGGGCCGAGGCGCTCGCCGATTCGGCCGGGGGGCTCATCGCGCTCACGGGCGGCCCCACCGGCCCCCTCGACACCGCGATCCGGGCCGGGCAACCCGAGCGCGCGCGGGCGCGCCTCGCCGCCCTCAAGGTCGCCTTCGGCCCGGACAACCTCTACGTCGAGATCCAGCGCCACGGCCTGCCGGACGAGCGCCGGGTCGAGGACGCGCTGATCGACCTCGCCGACGCCGAGGGACTCTCGCTCGTCGCGGCCAACGAGCCCTTCTTCGCCAAGCCCGACGATTTCGACGCCCACGACGCGCTCCTGGCCATCGCGGAGGGCCGCGTGGTCTCGGACGAGCGCCGCCGCCGGCTGACCCCGACCCACGGCTTCAAGACCCGGGCCGAGATGGCCGAGCTGTTCCGCGACCTGCCGGACGCGCTCCAGGCGACCGTCGAGATCGCGATGCGCTGCGCCTACCGGGTCCGCACCCGCAAGCCGATCCTGCCGAACTTCGGCAGCGTCGCCGAGGAAGGGCTCGCCGAGAGCCAGGAGGCGCAAGGTGCCGCGCTCGCGGCGGAATCGACAGCGGCGGTCGCCGAGGCGATCTCGGACGACGAGCCGACCGAGCTGCGCCGCCAGGCCGAGGCCGGGCTGGAGGCGCGGCTGGAGAAGCACGGGCCGGCGCCCGGCTTCACGCCCGAGCAGTACCGCGACCGCCTCGCCTTCGAGCTCGACGTCATCGTCAAGATGAAGTTCCCGGGCTACTTCCTGATCGTCTCGGACTTCATCAAGTGGGCCAAGGCCCACGACATCCCGGTCGGGCCCGGCCGCGGCTCGGGCGCGGGCTCGCTCGTGGCGTGGTCGCTCCTGATCACCGACCTCGATCCGCTGCGCTTCGGCCTGCTCTTCGAGCGCTTCCTCAACCCCGAGCGCGTCTCGATGCCGGATTTCGACATCGACTTCTGCGTCGAGGGCCGCGAGCGCGTGATCCAGTACGTGCAGCGCCGCTACGGCGAGCGGCAGGTCGCGCAGATCATCACCTTCGGTACGCTCTTGGCCCGCGGCGTGCTGCGCGACGTCGGCCGCGTGCTGGAGATGCCCTACGGGCAGGTCGACAAGCTGACCAAGCTCGTGCCCCAGAATCCCGCCAACCCCGTGACGCTGGCGCAAGCGATCGAGGGCGAGCCGAAGCTCCAGGCGGCGATCGAGGAAGAGCCCGTCGTCGCCCGCCTGATGGCGCACGCCCGCAAGCTCGAGGGCCTGCACCGCCACGCCTCGACCCACGCGGCCGGCGTGGTGATCGGCGACCGGCCGCTGGAACAGCTGGTGCCGCTCTACCGAGACCCGAAGACCGGCATGCGGGTGACCCAGTTTAACATGAAATGGGTCGAGCAGGCGGGACTGGTGAAGTTCGACTTCCTGGGCCTGAAGACCCTGACGATGCTCAGGTGCTGCACCGACCTCCTGAAGCAGCGCGGCATCGACATCGACCTGGCCGCCCTGCCGCTCGACGACCCGAACACCTACGGGCCGATGGGCCGGGGCGAGACGGTCGGCGTGTTCCAGGTGGAATCGGCCGGCATGCGCAAGGCGCTCTGCGAGATGCAGTGCGACCGCCTGGAGGACATCATCGCCCTGGTGGCCCTCTACCGGCCGGGCCCGATGGCCAACATCCCGGTCTACTGCGAGCGCAAGCTCGGGCGCGATGCCGGCAACGAGGCGAACTGGTATCCGCACCCGATGCTGGAGCCGATGCTGAAGGAGACCTTCGGCATCATCGTCTACCAGGAGCAGGTGATGGAGATCGCCAAGGTGCTCGCGGGCTATACGCTCGGCGAGGCCGACATGCTCCGCCGCGCCATGGGCAAGAAGATCCGCGCCGAGATGGACGCGCAGCGCGAGCGCTTCGTGAAGGGCTGCACCGCCAACGGGCTGACCAAGGCCAAGGCCGACGAGATCTTCGACCTGCTCGCCAAGTTCGCCGATTACGGCTTCAACAAGAGTCACGCGGCGGCCTACGCTCTGCTGACCTACCAGACCGCCTACCTGAAGGCGAACCATCCGGTCGAGTTCCTCGCCGCCGCGATGACCCTCGACATCGACAACACCGACAAGCTCGCCGAATTCCGCCAGGACGCGCAGCGCCTGAAGATCCCGGTCGATCCGCCCTCGATCAACACCTCGGGCGAGGTGTTCGAGGTGCATGACGGGCGCATCCGCTACGCGCTCGCGGCGATCAAGGGCGTCGGCCGCGAGGCGGTGCGCGCGATCATCCAGGCGCGGGGCGACCGGCCGTTCAAGGACCTCGCCTGCCTCGCGCGGCGCCTCAACCCGCGCATGGTGAACAAGCGGGTGCTGGAGAGCCTCGTCCAGGCGGGCGCCCTCGACTGCATCGAGCCCGACCGCGCCCGCGCCTTCGCGGCAATCGAGCCGATGATGAAGCTGGCGCAGGGTGCGGTGGAGGCCGAGTCGACCGGCATCACCGACATGTTCGGCGGCGTCGTCTCGGACACGGTCTCGCTGCGCATCCCCCCGCATGAGCTCTGGCCGATGGCGGACAAGCTGAAGCGGGAATATGCCGCGATCGGCTTCTTCGTCTCGGGCCATCCGCTCGACGAGTACGGCGACCTGCTCGGCAAGCTGCGGGTCCAGAGCTGGGCCGATTTCTGCCGCGCGGTCCGCTCGGGGACCACCAGCGTCGGGCGCGTGGCGGCCTCAGTGCTCGACCGCTCGGAGCGGCGCACCAAGACCGGCAACAAGCTCGGTATCGTCACGCTCTCCGACCAGACCGGCCATTTCGAGGCGATCATCTTCTCGGAGGGCCTCGGGCACTACCGGGAGATCTTGGAGCCCGGAAAGCCGCTGGTTCTGCAGCTCCAGGCGAACCTGGAGGGCGAGGACGTGCGCGCCCGCATCATGACCGCCGAGCCGCTCGACGCGGCGGTCGCCCGCTACCAGAAGGGGATGCGGATCTACCTGCGCGACGAGCGCCCGATCCAGACCGTGCAGCAGCGGCTGGCGCACCGCGGAGAGGGCGAGGTCTCGCTGATCCTGATGCTCGACGGCGCCCGCGAGGTCGAAGTGCGCCTGCCCGGCAAGTATCAGGCGACGCCGGCCATCGCGGGCGCGCTCAGGGCGGTGCCGGGGGTGGTCCAGGTCGAGGTGAACTGAGGGGGGTCAGGGGCCGCTGAGGCACGGCGTCAGCGCCGTGCGCAGGGCCCCGGTCTCGGCTTCGGGCACCGTCACGGTCGCGACGAGCGGGGCGTCGCCCTTGCGCGGGCTCCCCTGCGTCCAGACCAGCCGCGCCCCGGGCTCGACCAGGGCGACGGCGATCCCGTTGGCCGGCGTCTCGCCGCGCCGCGCCGGCTCCACGGTCAGCTGGAAGCTCGTCGCGGGCTCCGCCGCGACCGCGCCGCTGGCGCGCGCGCGGGCGGTGCGCACGCCGCCGGCGCCGACGACCCGGAACTCGCTCAGCATCGCGGTGCTGCCGCTCGGGCCCTCGAGCCCGGAGAAGTCGAAGACCGGCTCCAGATCCGCGAAGCCCGGCACGGTCAGGTCGAGCGAGACCGCGCGGGTTTTGGGCTCGCAGGCGACCCGCAGCGCCACCTCCCGGCGGAGCGCGCCGACGGTCGCGCTGCCCGCGAGATCGACCGAGGCCGCCTGGGCGGACGCTGGTATGAGGGCGAGCAGCGCGAAGGCGTATCCTGGGCGCATTCGTGAACCTCGTCGTGTCGGCCCGACGCGGGGCCCCATGTGGTTTACTCGGGTCGAGCCGCAGGGCCCCCCCTCTCCCCGCAAGCGGGGAGAGGGATGGGCGTCTCCCGGAGCGATCAATCGGCAGCGAACCCGCGGGCGGCCATCTCACCCACGCTTCCGTCCGCCACCGCCCTTGTACTTCGGCTTCTGCCCACCGAGCCCCTGGGTCGAGCGCGGCTTCGGCCGCTCCTGCCAGACGGGCGCGCCGACCGGCAACTCCCGGTCGGTGCCCGGACCCATATTGTCGAGGTCGGGTGCCGCGATCCGGCTGCCGCCCGAGCCTCGGGGCGGCTTGCGGCCGAACTTGCCGGCCTCGCGCTCGACGTCGCCCTGGCGCGCCATCGGGTCGTCGGAGACCAGGAGCTCGGTCGCCTGGAGTCGCTTGAGCTCGTCGCGCAGCCGCGCGGCCTCCTCGAAGTCGAGGTCGGCGGCGGCGGTGCGCATCCGCTTCTCGAGATCGGCCATCACCGCCTTCAGGTTGTGGCCGACCGTGATCGCGTCCTTGGCCAGCCCCGTATCGACTTGCACATGGTCGCGCTCGAACACGCTGGAGAGGATGTCACTGATGCCGCGCTTTACGCTTTGGGGCGTGATGCCGTGCTCGGCGTTGTAGGCGAGCTGCTTCTGGCGGCGGCGCTCGGTCTCGGCCATCGCCCGCTCCATCGAGCCGGTGACCTGATCGGCGTATAGGATGCAGCGTGCCTCGGCGTTGCGGGCCGCGCGGCCGATCGTCTGGATCAGCGAGGTCTCGGAGCGCAGGAAGCCCTCCTTGTCGGCGTCGAGGATGGCGACGAGGGCGCATTCCGGGATGTCGAGGCCCTCGCGCAGCAGGTTGATGCCGATGAGCACGTCGAAGGCCCCGAGCCGGAGGTCCCGGATGATCTCGATGCGCTCCAAGGTATCGATGTCCGAGTGCATGTAACGCACCCGCACGTTGTTCTCGTGCAGGTACTCGGTCAGGTCCTCGGCCATGCGCTTGGTGAGCGTCGTCACGAGGGTGCGGTAGCCGGCCTGGGCGACGTCGCGGACCTCGCCCAGCAGGTCGTCCACCTGGGAGCGGGCGGGCCGGATCTCGATCACCGGATCGACCAGCCCGGTCGGCCGGATCACCTGCTCGGCGAAGACGCCGCCGGTCTGCTCCATCTCCCACTTGCCGGGGGTCGCCGAAACGTGGACCGATTGCGGCCGCATCGCGTCCCATTCCTCGAAGCGCAGCGGGCGATTGTCGAGGCAGGAGGGCAGGCGGAAACCGTACTCGGCGAGCGTCGCCTTGCGGCGGAAGTCGCCCCGGTACATGCCGCCGATCTGCGGCACCGTGACGTGGCTCTCGTCGGTGAAGACCAGCGCGTTGTCGGGCAGGTACTCGAACAGGGTCGGCGGCGGCTCGCCGGGTTTCCGGCCCGTGAGGTAGCGCGAGTAGTTCTCGATGCCGTTGCAGGCGCCGGTCGCCTCAATCATCTCGATGTCGAAGGTGCAGCGCTGGTCGATGCGCTGCGCCTCGATCAGGCGGCCCATCCGGGTCAGTTCCTCGATCCGACCTTTGAGCTCGTGCTTGATGCCCTTGATCGCCTGCTGCAGCGTCGGGCGCGGCGTGACGTAGTGCGAGTTGGCGTAGACCTTCACGAACTTCAGCTCGGAGATGGTCTTGCCGGTCAGCGGATCGAACTCGACGATCTTCTCGATCTCGTCGCCGAACAGGCCGATGCGCCAGCCCCGGTCCTCCAAGTGGGCCGGCCAGAGCTCAATCGTGTCGCCGCGCACCCGGAAGGTGCCGCGGGCGAAGTCCGACTGGATGCGCTTGTACTGCAGCGCCACGAGGTCGGCGATGAGCTGGCGCTGCTCGATGCGCTCGCCGAGCGAGACCGTGAACGACATCGCCGTGTAGGTCTCGACCGAACCGATACCGTAGATGCACGAGACCGAGGCCACGATGATCACGTCGTCGCGCTCGAGGAGTGCGCGGGTGGCGGCGTGCCGCATCCGGTCGATCTGCTCGTTGATCGAGGATTCCTTCTCGATGAAGGTGTCTGAGCGCGGGACGTAGGCTTCGGGCTGGTAATAATCGTAATACGAGACGAAGTACTCCACCGCATTGTCGGGGAAGAATCTCTTGAACTCGCCGTAGAGCTGCGCGGCCAGCGTCTTGTTGGGCGCCAGGATGAGCGCGGGGCGCTGCGTCTCCTCGATGATCTTGGCCATCGTGAAGGTCTTACCCGAGCCGGTGACGCCGAGCAGCACCTGATCGCGCTCGTTGGCCTGCACGCCCTTCACGAGTTCGGCGATCGCGGCCGGCTGGTCGCCGGCGGGCTCGAATTCCGACTTCATCACGAAGCGGATGCCGGCCTCGGACTTCTTCGGGCGCTCGGGCCGGTGCGGCACCCAGGCGGCGCCGTTCTTGAACAGCGGATTGCCCTCGGTGAGCAGCCGCTCCAGGGCCGCCACCGTGGCGGAGGCGCCGCCCGCATCGACCGGCTCGGTATCGGGCTGGCCCTCCGGTGCCGGACCGTCCTCGGGTGGGGTGAGGCCGAGCGCCTGCGCGAGGCGCGGATCGACCTCGGCGCCGGGCGCGACGGTGAAGCCCGCCTGCGGCGCCTCGCCGAATCCCCGCGGCGCGGAGGCCGCGTCCGCCTTCCGGCGCCCGCGCCGGGCCGGCACCTGACCGGGCCGCTCGGGCTCGGGCACCCGGTTGCGGTTGAGCGCCGGGTTGAGCAGGTCGGCCAGGAAGGGGTCGAGGGGCTGGAGCTCGGGCTTGTCGGCCTTGCTCGGGCCTTTCGCCGTCGCGCTGCGGGGCTTGCGGGGTTTCGCCATGGTCCGAATATGGTCCCTCGCGCGCGCCTGCGGAAGGCCGGCGCGGAAGGTCGCAGACGGCCGCGCCGCGTCGACGCTCCGTTGACGCTCCTCGGCCGAACACCCTAGACATCCGGCCCGTTCCCGGTTGCCGGAGCCCCGATGGATCCCGCCCCGCCCGGCCGCGCCGACGGCGCGACCCATCTCGACGTGCTGGTGATCGGCGCCGGCATCTCCGGCATCGCCGCCGGCTACCACCTGCAGCGGCGCTGTCCGGCCAAGAGCTACGCGATCCTCGAGGCGCGCGACGCGATCGGCGGCACCTGGGACCTGTTCCGCTATCCGGGACTGCGCTCGGATTCCGACCTCTACACCTTCGGCTTCAGCTTCCGGCCCTGGAGCGGCGAGCGCTCCATCGCCGACGGCGCCTCGATCCTGCGCTATGTCCGGGAGACCGCCGCGGAATACGGGATCGACCGGCAGATCCGGTTCGGCCACCGGGTGGTCGCGGCCGACTGGGACCCGGCCGCCGCCCGCTGGGTGCTCGACCTGGAGGTCGGGCCGGAGCGCCGGCGACAGCGGCTCACCTGCGGCTTCCTCTACGTCTGCGCCGGCTACTACGACTACGAATCCGGGTACCTGCCGGACTGGCCGGGCACGGAGCGGTACGGGGGCCGCTTCGTGCATCCGCAGGCCTGGCCGGACGACCTCGACCATGCGGGCAAGCAGGTCGTGGTGATCGGCAGCGGTGCGACCGCGATGACGCTGGTGCCGGCGATGGCCGAGAGCGCCGCCCACGTCACCATGCTGCAGCGCTCGCCCACCTACGTGGTCGCGCTGCCCGCCCGGGATCGCGCCGCCGAGTGGCTGCGCGCCCGGCTGCCGGAGCGGCTGGCGCTCCGGCTGGCGCGCTGGAAGAACGTGCTGATCAGCATCCTGTTCTACCAGTACGCTCGCCGGAAGCCCGAGGCGATGACCGCCCGCATCCTCGGCGGCATCCGCAAGCAGCTCGGGCCGGACTACGACGTCGCGACCCATTTCACTCCCAGCTACAAGCCCTGGGACCAGCGCCTCTGCATGGTGCCGGACGGCGACCTGTTCCGGTCGATCCGCGCGGGCCGCGCCTCGGTCGAGACCGGCACGATCGAGACCTTCACGGAAGCGGGCCTGCGCCTCACCTCCGGCCGCGAGATCCCCGCCGACATCGTGGTCACGGCCACGGGGCTGAAGCTGAAGATGCTCGGCGGCCTCGCGCTCTCGGTCGCGGGCCGCCCGGTCGATCCGCAGCGGACTTGGCTCTACAAGGGCATGATGCTGAGCGAGGTGCCGAACCTCGCGATCGCGATCGGCTACACCAACGCCTCGTGGACGCTCAAATGCGAGCTGACGGCGCAGTATGTCTGCCGCCTGATCCGCCGCATGGATGGGCGGGGCGACGCGTGGTGCATGGCCCGCCGCGACGGCAGCGAGGGCGAAGCGTCGACGATCGACTTCACCTCGGGCTATATCGAGCGGGGACGCCACCTCCTGCCGAAGCAGGGTGTCCGGAAGCCCTGGCGCCTCTACCAGAACTACGTGCTCGACGTGCTGAGTCTTCGCTACGGCCGGGTCGAGGACGATGCGATGACCTTCGGCCGGGCGGGCGAGACGGTTGCCGACGCGCGGCGGGCGGCCTGAGGGGGACATGGGCGCGCGTTTCGAACTCGCCGGCCGCACGGCGCTGATCACCGGCGCGGGCAGCGGCATCGGCCGGGCCCTGGCCCTGGGGCTCGCCCGGCGGGGCTGCCATCTCGCGCTCGCCGACATCGACGCCGCCGGCCTCGCCGAGACGGCCGAGCGCCTGCCGGCGGGTCTGCGAGTCAGCCGGCACCGGCTCGATGTCGCCGACCGGGAGGCGGTCGCCGCGCTTCCCGCCCAGATCCGCGCCGCACATCTGGGCCTCGACCTCCTCGTCAACAACGCGGGCGTCGCCCTCGGCGGCAGCTTCGAGCAGGTGAGCGAGGCCGATTTCGATTGGCTCCTCGGGATCAATTTCTGGGGCGTGGTGCGGATGACCCGCGCCTTCCTGCCGCTCCTGCGTGAGAGCCCGGAAGCCCGCATCGTCAACCTGTCGAGCCTCTACGGGCTGATCGCGCCGCCCGGCCAGACCGCCTACGCGGCGAGCAAGTTCGCGGTGCGGGGCTTCTCGCAGGCGCTCGCCCACGAGCTGGCCGGCTCGACGGTCGGCCTCACGCTGGTCCATCCGGGAGGCGTCGCGACGCGCATCGCCGACAGTGCGCGGCTTCCGGCAGACCTCGCGCCGGAGGAGGCCGCCCGCGGCCGGGCGCTCGCCAACGGCTACTTGAAGCTGCCGCCGGGGCGCGCGGCCGAGATCATCCTGGCGGCGGTCGAGCAGCGGCGCGCCCGCGTGCTGGTCGGCAGCGATGCACGGATCTTGGCGCTGCTGGAGCGCCTGATGCCCGCCTCCTACTGGCCGGTTCTCGCGCGGTTGATGCGGCGGCCCTGAGCGGCCGCGGAAACCCCCGCCTTCCTCGCGAGTTCGCCGAGGAGGAGCGGTTCTCCTTCCGACTCCCGGGCCGACAGCGGCGACGCGCCGCGGCCTCGGGCGCCGGAGGAGCCGCGATCGGCAGCGGCTGTCCCGACGATGGTGGAACGGGTGTCACGCGACAACGCGAATTCCGATCCGGACGCGCCGTCCGGGATCAGAGATGCTCCGGTGGATCCGCCGGAGACGAGACTGGTGCCGGACCGGAGCGGTACGGAGTCCGACCCAATCAGCTTCGAGCAGATCCGTGAGCGGGCCTACGAACTCTGGGAGCGCAACCACCGGCCTGAGGGGCTCGAGATCCAGTTCTGGCTTCTCGCCGAGCGCGAGCTCCGAGCGGAGCGTCGGCGCGCTGAGGGGTAGGGCGGCGGGCTGTGACGGAGTGAGGCTGTCGAATTGCCGAACTATCCTCTGAGAAATGCCATAGGAACCTTCGCGGTGGTGCCGGACTTATCCTGCCGCAGAAGATCGGAGGAAAACGCAATGAAGGTCACCGGTATCGCTGGCGCGCTCGCCATTCTGACTTTCACCGCCGGCACGGCGCTGGCCGCCCCCTGTAATACAGGTTCGACCAAGGGCAAGTCTCCCGACCAGACGATGAACGAGAAGAGCTCGGACGTCGACAAGTCGAGCAAGAACCTCGCTGGCGGCCAGCAGCCTGCCTCACCCGGTACGGTCGGCGCGATGAACAATGTCGGCGCCAACCAGATGACCGCGGCCAACCCAACCTCGCCCAACACCAACGACAAGGCGGATCCCGCTGCCAAGAACCTGGCTGGCGGCCAGCAGCCTGCCTCGCCCGGCACGGTCGGCGCCATGAACAATGCCGGCGCCGACCAGGCGCTCGGCAAGAAGAGCGGCGACGATTGCTGAGCGCGCACCGCCTCTAGCGCACATTCTCATCGGGGCCGGCCTCTGTGGGGCCGGCCCTTTCCGTTTGCCCGCGCCCCGCCTCGCGTTCGGATGGCCGGATGCCCCAGCCGGTGAGCGCGGCGCCGAGCCGCTCGCGACACGCCTTCGCCCACGGCCGCAGGTGCCGGACGTAGCCCAACAGAATCCAGCCGCGCAGGCGCAGCGGCAGGGCGTAGTCGCGCACCGGCATCGCGCCCGTCGCCCATTCCGACTTGTGCCGGCAGGCGGGCGCCAGAAAGTCGAGCTGGTCGATACCGAGACCCGCGGCATTCTCGACCATGTGCCGGAACAGCAGCCGGCCGGGCCCCTGCGCGGCGTAGCGGGCGTCGTAGGCCTGGACCAGCGAGGCGTAGGCGCCCGCATGGATCAGCCCCGCCTCCACCGCCGCGGTGGTGTCGCCGACGCGCAGGCGGAGCACGAGGGCGTTCGGACAATCTGCGAGTCCCCGCAGGAAGGCGGCGTTGGCCGGGTGGGCGTAGCCAGCGCTGAACCGGCCGGTACGCCGGAGCCAGGCCTGCTTGAGGCGCACGGCTTCGGTCATCGCCTCCGCCCGCTCCTCGGCCCCGGCGGCGACCTCGAATCGCACCGGCCCGGCCTCGGCGAGATTGCGCAGGTTGCGCTGGAGGGTGTTGCGCGTCCGGCCGGACCGGCGCCGCGCCTGAGCGTTGCGAAAATCGCAGAACGGAGCCTCCGCCGTGCGGGTGACGAAGCGGCTGCGCGACGCCAGCAACGGGGCGATGACTGCATCACCGCGAACGCCCCGTAGGAACACGGCGTCTACGTCTCGCATCTCGCGCACCGCCTGCCACGCCGCCGCGAGCCAGAGCCCGCTCTCGCCGCCCGGCGCGACCAGCGCGTCGGCGTACTGCGTCGCCGGTTCGCCGAAGCTTCGCAGGATACGCAAGGGGCCGAGCCGGCGGATCGCCAGGGGCCACAGCAGGACGAGCCGCCCGCTCTCGCGGACCGTGACGACGCGCGCCACCGCATCGCATCCGGCGCGCCGCGCGGCCTCGTCCCAGGTCCGGCACCAGGCGTAGCTCTGGAAGACGTTGCCGCCCGCGCGGGCCTCCAGTGCGGTCCAGGCTTCCCGGAGCGATGCGAGATCCTGGCTGACGGTGACGCTGCACGCCGCGCGTGCGCCGTCCCGCAGCGGTACGCCGAAAGCGTCCGCCCGAAGAGCTTCGAGCATACTGAAGCGGCCCTCCTGGGATATCGCACATATTTCGCTTGGTGCGATGAGACTTATCTAAGCATATGCCGCAGATGAAGACATCGGCGTTGTTGATCAAGTCCGGAATCTGAAAGATCTACTCCGGAAGCGTCGTTCCTCGCGGCCGCGGCGGCACGGCCTGCGGTAAGGGCCAGAGGCCGGCAGAGCGCGGCCAGCCGGGAGCAAGCGGTCGCATGGCACGCTGCGGCGAGCGCCCAATCTTTCCTACGCTCAGGCCCCCTTCCAGGGTTCTCGCATCCAGGGATCTCACATGGCTCACCTACTCGTCATCGGGGCTAGCCGGGGCATCGGCCTGGAGACCGTCCGCGCAGCCCTGGCCGCAGGGCATCGGGTGCGGGCCTTCGCCCGCTCGGCGAGCCGTATCGATCTGCCCGGCCCAAACCTGGAGCGCTTTCCGGGTGATGCCCTGAACGGGTGCGACATCGGGGCGGCGCTCGACGGGATCGACGCCGTGGTGCAGGCGCTCGGCGTGCCCGTGCGCGACCTCATCGGCCCGGTCCGCCTCTTCTCGGAAGCGACGGGTATCCTCGTCCCTGCCATGGAGAAGACCGGCGTCCGCCGGCTGATCGCGGTCACCGGCTTCGGTGCGGGCGACAGCCGCGACGTCATCGGCCCGCTGCAGCGCCTGCCGTTCCGGTTGGTGTTCGGGCGCGCCTACGACGACAAGGACGCCCAGGAGATCCGTATTCGCCGCAGCCGCCTGGATTGGACGCTTGTCCGCCCCGGCGTGCTGACCGGAGGGGCGGCGACCGGCTGCTACCGCGTCCTCGATGATCCCGCCTCGTGGCGCAACGGGCTGATCGCGCGGGCGGACGTGGCACACTTCCTCGTCGCGCAGGTCGCGGATGCTGGCCGGATCGGCAAGGCCGTCGTCCTGATCGACCGTGCCCTCCCGCTCTGATGATCGTCCGCCGCAGTGCCCGAGGGTGACGCCGTGCCGAACCTGCCCGTCCTGACCCGCTCTGCGGGACTCGATGCCCTGGCCGCCTTCCTCGCCGGCCGGGGAGCGGCCTACGCCGCGGACCGGAACACGGATCCCGGGTCCGAGCCGACCACCTCGGCGCTGTCCCCTTATCTGCGCCGCCGCCTGCTGACGGAGGAGGAGGTCGTCCGCGCCGCCCTGGATGCCCTCGGCGAGCGGGGTTCGGAGGCGTTCATCGCGGAGGTCTTCTGGCGGACCTACTTCAAGGGCCACCTCGAAACCCACCCGGAGGCCTGGAGCCGCTACCGCGTCGGGCTGGCGGATGCGCGGGCTCGCCTCGCGGCCGAGCCCGGCCTGCGCCGGACCTACGACCGTGCCGTCGAGGGGCGCACCGGAATCGACGGCTTCGACAGCTGGGCCGGCCAGCTCGTCGAGGCGGGCTGGCTGCACAACCACGTTCGGATGTGGTTCGCCTCGATCTGGATCTTCACGCTCCGCCTGCCCTGGGAACTCGGTGCCGATCACTTCCTGCGGCACCTGCTCGACGGCGACCCGGCGAGCAACACCCTGTCCTGGCGCTGGGTGGCCGGCCTGCACACCCGGGGCAAGCACTACCTGGCGCGGCGCGAGAACATCCGGCGTTATACGCAGGGCCGCCACGAGCCGGCCGGCCTCGACGAGGAGGCCGGGCCGCTGGAGGAGACGATCCCTCCACGCGAGGTGCCGCTGTCCCGCGCTGACGCGCCGCCGGACGGGCCAGTCGCCCTGCTCATGCACCTCGACGACCTGCATCCCGAGAGCCTGCCGCTGGGCCGGGCCGAGGTTGTCCGCGTCTGGGGCCTCCTCGCCCATGCCGATGGCGCGATGGAGCGGGTCCGGGCGGCCGACGCCGCCGCGATGGCGGACGGGCTCGGCCGGGCCGCCGCGCATTTCGGCTGCCCGGCCGAGCCGGCCCCGGCGGGCTGGACGGAGGACGTGCCGGTGGTCGCGGCCTGGGCCCCGGTCGGCCCCTCCGCCGACGTCCTGCCGAGCCGATGCCAACGCGTGCGCCGGCCTTGGGACGAGCGGGCATGGCCCCTCTCGACCCGTGGCTTCTTCCGCCTGAAACGCGCGATCCCCGACCTGACGGGGGCCTGACCCGTCTGCGCGGGATGGCTTGTCGCGCAGCGGAATCCACAGCTTCGACCTCTCGAACCGGAAGCCTCAGCGATGGACAGGTTCCTCTACTACCTCGTGACCGTGGTCGAATCCGTCCTCGGGATCTTCGGCATCCGAGGGCTCTACGAGCAGCCCGCCTATACGGTCGTCCAGCGCCACGACCGCGGCGTCGAGATCCGCGCCTACGCGCCGCGGCTCGCGGTCGAGACCGACGCGCGCGGCCAGGGTGACGGCGAGGCCTTCGGCCGGCTGTTCCGCTACATCACCGGCGCGAACCGCGCCGGGAGCCGCATCGCCATGACAGCGCCCGTGGAGACGGGCGGCCAGCGGATCGCCATGACCGTGCCTGTCGAGCAGGGTGCGGGCGGCACGATGCGTTTCTTCCTGCCGCGCGCCGTGGCCGAGGCGGCGCCCGAGCCGACCGAGGCCGGCGTCCGCCTTGTCGCGGTGCCGGCCGAGCGCATCGCGGCGCTCCGCTTCTCAGGCCGCGTCACGCCCGAGGTCCGGGACGAGCAGGAGCGCATCCTGACCTGGGTGCTCGCCGCGGCGGGCCTGCGGGCAAGCCAGAGCCCGATGTTCATGGGCTACGATCCGCCCTTCGCGCTCCCGTTCCTGCGCCGGAACGAGGTGGCGGTGCGCCTGGACCGTTCCTGAGATCGGTGCCCCACAGGTGGGTCGCTGCGACCGAACGCGAAACGGCCGGCCCCGAGGGACCGGCCGCCCGTCACGATTCGCGAACCGTGCGCTTACCAGCCGTAGCCGTAGGCCGGGCCACCCCAGGAATAGCCCGAGTAGCCGTACCCGGCAGGGGCGTAGCCGTAATCGTAGCTGCGCACCACGCGGCGCTGGTAGACCGGCGCGTAGCCGACATCGGTGTAGCCGCCGTAGCCGTAGGCGGGGTAGCCGTAGCCGTAGGCGGGCGCCCCGTAGCCGTAGGCGTTCGAGGCCGCCGCGCCGACCAGGGCGCCGGCGGCGAGACCGCCGATCACGCCCGCGGCGACCGCGCCGCCGCGCCCGCGCGCCTCGGCGCCGGTGCTGGCCACGGTGCCGAGACCGATGAGGGCGGCAGCCGAGATGGCAGCAAGCTTACGCATTCGTCATCTCCTGTATGCGTTGCATTGGCGCTCCAACATCTGGCGGTGCGGAATGGTTGCACTGCATATCGCGCCAGGTTCGCGCACGGATGCGTGAGGAGGGAGATGCGAAAGCTCGGCTATAGTGCGGGATGATCTGCGCAGGCGGACGCCAAACGACAGGTGCGGATGAGCCGTCCGACCGGGGTGGCGACGGCGATCCGCTCGCCGGAAGGGCCATCCGGCAGCGAAACGCAAAAAGGCCCGTGCCGCGCAGGCGGCCGGGCCTGATTGCAGGTTCTCGCGGGCGCGCCCTGTCCGGGCGCGCGGAAGCTTACGACGCGATGGCCGGGGCGGCCGCGTTCTGCTGCGGCTGGGCGGGGCTCGCCGAGAAACCGCCGGGACGACCGCCGCGGGCCGGGAAACGGGGCTTCGGCTTCGGGGCGGCGATCAGCCCCTCGCGGATCGCGGTCTTGCGGGCCTGCTTGCGGGCGCGGCGGACGGCTTCAGCCTTCTCGCGCGCCTTGCGCACGGACGGCTTCTCGTAGGCCTTGCGCTGCTTCATCTCGCGGAAGATGCCCTCGCGCTGCATCTTCTTCTTGAGGACGCGGAGCGCCTGATCGACGTTGTTGTCGCGAACGAGTACCTGCAACGGACTGGATCCTCTGGAACTTGCAATCAGATCGGGTTGGTTCGGCCATTCACCGCGTCGGACGATGAAACCGGCAAACGCCCCAGGCCCGGGGATCGCCCGGGCGGGACGCGGTCTCGATCATCACGATTCGGGGCGTGGTCCGCACCTTGCGGGTGCATCTACACCAAGTCCGACCGACTTCCAACCTGTTCCGCCGGAAGGGAGCGCCGGATACCCTGACAGCGACGGCAGAACGACGGGCAGCATGACCAGCGACGCGCAGCAATTCGCCAGCGACAACTATTCGGGCATCTGTCCCGAGGCCTGGGCCGCCATGGCCGCCGCCAATGCGGGCCACGCGCCGGCCTACGGCGAGGATGCCTGGACGGCGCGCGCCGCGGACGCCTTCCGGACTCTGTTCGAGACTCCCTGCGAGGTGTTCTTCGCCTTCAACGGCACCGCCGCCAACGCGCTCGCGCTCGCCGCCCTGTGCCAATCCTACCACAGCGTGATCTGCGCCGACGCCGCCCATGTCGAGACGGACGAGTGCGGCGCGCCGGAATTCTTCTCCAACGGCTCGAAGCTGCTGACCGCCAGGACGGAGGGCGGCAAGCTCGCGCCGGACGCGATCCGGGCGCTCGCCCGCCGCACCGACATCCATTTCCCGAAGCCGCGGGTCGTCACCGTGACCCAGCCGACGGAGACGGGGCAGGTCTATACCCTCGACGAGTTGCGGGCGATCTCCGCGACCTGCCGGGATCTCGGGCTGAAGCTCCACATGGACGGCGCCCGTTTCGCCAATGCCTGCGCGGCGCTGCAGTGCAGCCCGGCCGAGATGACGTGGCGGGCGGGTGTCGACGTGCTCTGCTTCGGCGGCACCAAGAACGGCATGCACGCGGGCGAGGCGGTGGTGTTCTTCGATCCCGCCTTGGCTGAGGATTTCGGCTACCGCTGCAAGCAGGCGGGCCAGCTCGCCTCGAAGATGCGCTTCCTCTCGGCCCCGTGGGTGGGGATGCTGGAGGGTGACGCGTGGCTGCGCAACGCCCGACACGGCAACGCCTGCGCCCGCCGCTTCGCCGACGCCGTCGCGGACCTGCCCGGCCTGCGCCTCCTCTTCCCCGTCGAGGCCAACGCCGTGTTCCTGGCGATGGCACCCGAGGCGATGGAGCGCCTGCGCGCGCTCGGCTGGCGCTTCTACACCTTCATCGGCGGGGGCGCCCGCTTCATGTTCGCCTGGGACGCCGACCCGGACCGGATCGACGCGCTGATCCGCGACGTGCGGGCGGTGGCCGGATAGGGCGTCTGCCGGCGGACTCGGAGGGCTGAACTCTGCCGCAGGGCTCCGCCCTGCACCCGCGCAAGGTCTCGGACCTTTCGAAACCGAGACCTCTCAGGCGAGCCAGTCCGGTACGCGGTCGAGGCCGATCAACTCCTCGTAGGTTTGGCGCGGGCGCACGATCGCGGCGTCGGAGTCCCGCACCAGCACCTCCGGCACGAGGAGGCGGCTATTGTAGGTGCCGGCCTGGACCGCGCCGTAGGCGCCCGCCGTCATCACGGCAATCAGGTCGCCCGGCTTGACCTCCGGCATCTCGCGGTTGAGCGCGAGGTAGTCGCCGGTCTCGCAGACGGGCCCGACCACGTCTGCGACGATACGGGGCCCGTCCGGCGCCGGCTCGATCACCGGGCGCAGCGCGTGGAAGGCTTCGTAGAGCGTCGGGCGGATCAGGTCGTTCATCGCCGCGTCCACGATGACGAAGGTCCGCCCTTCGCTGTGCTTCACGTAGATCACCCGCGTGACCAGGATGCCGGCATTGCCGGCGATCATCCGGCCGATCTCGAAGACCGGGCGCAGCGCCAGCGGGCGGAAATGCGGGCGGAGCGTCGCCGCGAGCGCGGCCGGGTCCGGCGGTGGTGCGTTGTCGTCCCGGTAGGGGATGCCGAGCCCGCCGCCGAAATCGATGTGCTGGAGCGGGTGCCCGGCCGCGATGAGGTCGCGGGCGAGCCCGCAGAGGAGACCGGCGGCGCTCGCGAAGGGCGCCAGATCCGTGATCTGGCTGCCGATATGCATGTCGACGCCGTGGACCGCGAGGCCCGGCATCCCGGCGGCCTCGGCGTAGACGGCGGGCGCCCGCGTGATCGGGATGCCGAACTTGTTCTCGTACTTGCCGGTCGAGATCTTGGCGTGCGTCCCGGCATCGACGTCCGGGTTGACGCGGATCGAGACCGGCGCCCGCGCGCCCAGGCTCTGCGCCACCTCCGAGAGGGCGGCGAGTTCTGGCTCGCTCTCGACGTTGAAGCAGAGGATGCCGGCCTTCAGCGCGGCCGCCATCTCGGCGCGGGTCTTGCCGACGCCCGAGAACACGATCCGCTCAGGCAGAACGCCCGCCGCGAGTGCCCGGCGCAGCTCGCCCTCCGAGACGATGTCCATGCCGGCGCCGAGTCGCGCGAGCGTCCGCAGCACGGCCTGGTTGGAATTCGCCTTCATGGCGAAGCAGACGAGCGCGTCGTCGCCCGCGAAGGCCTCGGCGAAGACCCGGTAGTGCCGCTCCAGCGTGGCGCTGCTGTAGCAGTAGAATGGCGTGCCGATCTCGTCGGCGAGCGGCGTCAGGTCGACGGCCTCGGCGTGAAGGCGGCCGTCGCGATAGTGGAAATGGTGCATCTTTGCGCCCGTCCGGGCCTTTTACAGGAGAGGGTCGAGGATGAAGGGGGTTTTTGGCACCCGGTAGCCGCGCTTGGCGCCGCGGCTCGTCTCGATCGGCGCCTCGCTGCCGCCCGCCGGCACGGCCGAGAGGCTGAGCTCGTCGCCGGCCTGCACCGCGTCGGGATCGGGCGTCGCGGAGCCGCCGCCCAGGCCGATGCTGCCCGGCAGCTGCCGGGGGCTCGCGGTCGCTCCGCCGGACGGACCGGTGGCAGGGGCCGCGCTCGCGACCGGTGCCTCCAGCGCCCCGCGCCGGCCGCAGGCCGAGACCGTGAGCGCGAGGCCGATCGCGGCGAGGAGCGTCAGGGCACGGGTCGGCAGCATCGCGCTTCGGGTCCGAGGGAGTTCCGCCGGCCGGGCCGGGGCCGGCGCGGGGCCGGGAAAGATCGCCCCTTCTAGCCCCTGCTTCCGTCCATGGCGAGCGCGGCCCGGCCACAGGCGCGCAGGCTCGCCGCAAGCGCACACAGCGAATCCTCACAGCGAATCGAGCAGCGGCGACACGGCCGCGAAATGGTCCGGCCAGCCCGGCGCCCGGTAGCCGTCTAGACGGGTGGCGAGCGCGGCCCGCGCCGCCGAGCCGGGCTCGGCCAGCGCCTCGATCGCCCGCATCCAGCCCGTTCCGTCGAGCGGATCGATGAAGTCGCAGAAGCCGGCGCCGATCTCGCGGTGGACCGGGATGCCGGAGGCCAGCACCGGCAGGCCGGAGGCCGCCGCCTCCACGATCGGGATGCCGTAGCCCTCGGTGAAGGAGGGCATCAGGAGCGCGGTCGCGCCCCGCATCAGGGCGGCGAGCCCGTGCGTCGAGAGACCCGAGACCTCGACCACGTGCGGCCGGATCACAGCGCAGCGGTCGAGCAGATCGACAATGTTCTCCGCCTCCCAGCCGCGCCGCCCGATGAGGACCAGACGCGGCGTGCGCTCGCCCAGCCGCTCTGCGAGCGCACGCCACAGGTGCAGCAGCAGCAGGTGGTTCTTGCGCGGCTCGATCGTGCCGCAGACCAGGAAGGTGGGGCGGTCGATCGCGACCGAAGGCCCGTCCCGTCCGAAGGCCGGCTCGACGCCGAGATGGCCGACCGCCACCGGCGGCGGGGTGAAGCCCGTCCCGCGCAGATGGGCGCAGGTGCGCTCGGCCGTGTCCCGGGAGTTCGCCAGGATCGCGGCGGCATGCCGGCCGATCGTGCGCAGCCGCTCGGCGTGCCGCCCAGCCTCCCCGGGCCTCCCGTATTCCGGGTGGGTGAGGGGGATGAGGTCGTGTACGAAGAAGGCGGCGCGCACGTCGCGGCGGTCGTAGAGCCAATCGAACCGCTCCGGCCGGTCGAGGCGCAGGTGCGAGGTGTGAACGTAGAGGGTCCCCGGCGGCAACGCGCGCGCGGGCTTGCCCCCGAGGATCGTGCGCGCGGCCCGCATCTGGATCAGCCGGCGCGCTCGCACATCCGCGGCGCGTGGGCGTGTTGGCTCCGGGGCCGCCGTGCCGCCGATCCGCGCGGCGAGTGTGCGGTAGACCGGATCGGTCTCGGCCGTCCCGTTCTCCGCCCAGCCCGCCGCGACCGCCTCGACGATGGCGGCGGCCTCCTTCCTGTCGAGCACGCGCGGGCCGAGGGCTGTCGTCACGAGGCCGAGGCGCTCCCCGTCCTGCGCGAGCAGGTGGCGGGCATAGGCCAGATCGACCCGATCGATTCCCGAGGGGCTCGCGTGCCGCAGCCGCGTCACGAGGCGGGTGATGTCGACGGCGACGGGGCGCGTTGAGAGGGGCGTCATGGAACTCCGGCTTCGCAGGACCCGCGAGCCGCCGGGTTACCCGCGCCGCACCGGAAGGGCCAGAGCGTTCGGATCCTGACGTACGAAGGGGCTTGCGCAAGCTCAAGCCGGCCGCTACATCCCGGCTCGCCCGCAGGGGCGTCGGAGCGTAGCGCAGCCCGGTTAGCGCACTAGTCTGGGGGACTAGGGGTCGGAGGTTCGAATCCTCTCGCTCCGACCATAAATATCAGTGACTTAGCCCCCGTTCGCTTCGTCAGCTTCGGCCATTTTGCAGAACGTTTTGAGAAACGTGGGTTTCACGGCTCTCCGTTCAGCGCCCGAATCACATCCCGCTCGACCAACCGCTCATCCGCCGCCGCCTCGCTCTGGGGCTTGTGGAAAGCCTGCATCTTGGCCGCTTGGGAGGAGTTCGGAGATTTCTAAGCCGGCTGTCCGGACCTTGGCGATAGACGCTTCCTTGTCAGACCCCGAAGGTTAGCGGAATGCCTGGTAAAAGTCCTATAGTCTGCCCTCGTCGTTCGGATGTGTTCAATGCAGAGCATATCATAAAAGCCGTCAGAAAAGACTACGTTTCTAAGATCAATTAAATGACCTGTGATTTCGGGGAGATTTGCAAGATAAAAGCTTTACTGCTCGTGACTTTGAGTGAAAAATACAATCTGATATCACTGCAGGAAAGTTCGATTGCCTTAGCAATAGTGAACTAAAATAATGCAGTGATTGAATGTTGGCATTTTGGTGAAGCTTCAATTAGGCGTATGATTTTTTTTCTTCTTTTCCTAGATTTGGCAAGCCAATAGGTGTAGTAATGTCGCGCCTCTGCACCCAAGCGCGACGGACCGGGCATTTATGCACATTTCGAATAGTAATTACAGTGTCGCAGAAATATTGGGAATGCTAGATCGCCGTGAATTGGTGGTCAATTCTGGCTATCAACGCGGATCAGGGATATGGCCGGAGGGACCTAGCAGTTATTTCATTGATACGATCCTGGGAGGATTCCCATTTCCAAAAATATACTTGTATGAATACATGGACCGCGCGACTAGAACTCCAAGAAAAGAAATAGTGGATGGGCAGCAACGGATCGGCACCATACAAAGGTTTGTGAACAACGACTTTGCCATTCGCGGAGAATCACCTTACGCGGGTTCAAGGTTCGATGACTTAGATCCGGAAGTGCAAGATTCGTTTCTGGCGTATACAATGTCGGCGGATGTGATCAGAAATGCACGACCGGCAGAAATATTGCAGATGTTTCGGAGAATGAATGCTTATACGCTTCCTCTGAATGCTGCGGAAAAGAGGCATTCGAGCTACCAGGGCGCATTCAAATGGACAGTTAATAGCATAACTGATCATTTGAATGATTTTTTTCAAGAGTATGGTGTCTTCACAGCGCGGCAGATCGTTCGCATGAGTGACGCGGAATTGATATCTGACTGTATTCTTTCTATCGAAAATGGTGTCGTCAGTACGAGCGAAAAAGACCTCGCAGCGCTGTATCATCGGTACGATCATGAATACCCCAATTCAGACGAACATCGTCATTTTATAATTTCGGCTGCGGAATACATAATTGCCGATTTTGCCAATCTTCGCGGCACGCACATGATGAAGCCATATGCGCTGCATTCATTGCTCACCGCGTTGATCCATGCCCGGTACGGTATTCCTGCGATAGCTCGCCAGATGGATGTTCAGCCTATAGGAATGTTTGCAGTTAATCCCAGAGGTGCTGCAGAAGGACTTCTTGCTCTTGCCCAGGCGCATGAAGCAAAAGAAGTCGATGGTCCGTATGGACAATATGTTTGGGGGGCAACCGCAGGTACCAATCGCGTCAACCGCCGTTTGGCGCGCGTATCTGCAATACTCCGTGCGCTTGGTCTGAATGTCGGGCAGCACGTTGATGCCGAACTCGCTTGACTCGCATCACATCAAACTTGCAATCCAGTTACAGACTTTAACTAGTGGGTTTAATCGCCACTTGACAGTTGCTGCTAGTCAGCGTGTGCTTGATCGTGCAGCAGTACGAGAAGGCTTGATATCTTCTTTATGGCAAGTATGGTGTCGTTTCTTCCGTTCGGTAATATTAACATCAGCGAGCGGTGGTGTAACGCGCTCGGGTGTGGCTATAACTTCAGCTTATCCAGGGCTTTCAGAGCCGCAATTGCTGTTCGTTGCAAAGCAATTGTCAAACAATGCAAATGTCAGTTCGATTAGATCTATTGCAGGTCATCACCTTGAGCCAACGTGGGGTGACATCAACAAGGCATTGAATATATCTAACGGAATGGGCTTTTCAAACTCAGGTCAATTATCAACAGCTCTGTCTTTTGCTGCATCAATACCAGATCTGCAGATTTGTAGAAATGCCACTTCTCATTTTGGATTAGGTTCATTGTCACAACTTAAAGCAAGCCGAGTGCGATACACTCACACAAAGCTCCTCCACCCAACGGATGCTTGCGTTTGGATTGATCCCTTGACTAATGGTTATTTATGGGATACTTGGGTTGATGAAATCAATACAGTCGCTAGCCACGCCTGTTCCTAGATTATCAGATGGCATTAGAGCTTTCTCAAGAATCATAGGTGTTGCGGTTCCGGTGGTGTTCGTCCAGCTTCGCGATCGCCGATTCGGCGAGGGTGCGGGCGAGATAGCGGTCGAGGATCTTCTGCGCGTGTGCCTGCGAGTGGCCGGTGATCGTCGCGATCTCGGGCACGGAGCAGCCGGCCTCGGCTAGCATCGTCACCGCCGTACCGCGCAGGTCGTGGAAGTGCAGGTCGTCCACGATGCCGGCCGCCTTGTGCGTGTCGGACCAGACCTCGTGAAAGCTCCGCTTCGGCCACGGCGCGCCGTCCGGCGCCAGCAGGATCATCACGCCCCGGCGGGGCGCCGCGTCCAGCGCGGCCTTCAGCGCCCGCGTCACCGGCACGTAGACGTGCCGCTTGCCCTTGCGTTGCCGCAGCGAGATCGCGCGGCCGTCGTAGGCGCTCCAGGGAAGAAGGCGGTCGATGTTGCGCACCACTTGGTTGCGCCGGACGGGGGCGAACAGCGCCTCCGCGTCGGGCCCCGCCCAGAGGGCGCAGTACGTCCCGAAGGCTAGATGCTGGCCTTGAGGCGGCCGACCTGACTTCGCGATCCGCTTCAACACCAAGTCGAACACGGCTTCGTCCTCACTCGCCGCGGCCTCTATGAATCAGCGCTTCTGTTCCTCGGGCGTCAGCTTCTCGGCGCCGAGCTCCGACGCCGGCTTCGGCTTGGCGGGTGTGTCCGTCGGCATCGGTGCGGCCCTCGGATCACCCGCAATGTAGGTGATCGACCCCCGGTGCTGGAACACGCCGATGAGTGTGTGCCGATGCGAACGACCATCGCTCCGCTAAGGGGCGTGAGCGGCCGCTCGCGTGATCCAGCCGAGCGGGTTTTGGCCCCGGACAGGGATCGATGCCGCAATCGGGTCCCGGGGCGCTGCCTCAATCCGTCCGAGCTTCGGCCCCCACGGATGCGGGCGCGTCGAGGAAGAACGACACGGCGCGGGCCACCACATCCGGGCTCCAGGCGTGCGGTCCGTCGTACTCCACGTAGATCAGGTCGTAGCCCGCCTCGCGCAGCCGGCGGGCATGGACCCGGGCGCTGCGGTCGATCGGGATCTGCGTGTCCTGGGTCCCGTGCGAGAGGAACAGGCGCGGCGCGCCGACCTGCATCTGCACCGTCAGGAAGCCCGCCGACGAGACGATGACATGGCTCGCGAGATCGCCGTTGGTGAGCCCCATCGACATCGCGTAGCTGCCCCCGTCCGAATGGCCCGCGAAGGCGAGATGCTCCGGGTCGATCAGGAAGCGCGCGGCGACGAAGGCCAGGGCCGCGTCGAGCCGCTCGCGGTCGGGGCCGTTGCCCGCGATCACGAGGTCCCAGGTCGGGAACAGCGACTGGGGCACGAGCAGCAGGAAGCCGCGGGCCCGGGCGTGGGCCTCCAGCATCGGCAGGATGCGCTCGGCGCTGCCGCCGCCGCCGTGGAAGAGGACCACGAGGGGCGTGGGGGCCCTGGCATCGACCCCCTCCGGCACCACGAGCACCGCGTCGCGCTCGGGAAACAGGCCGAGATCGTGCCGGCCGGGCGGCAGCGGCGCCTGATCGGGCAGGCGGGGACGGAAGCTCAGGCGCCCGGCAAGGCCGGGATCGAGGGACAGGCCGTCGAGCATCGGGAACTCACTGCCGCAGAAACGAGAAGCGCCGCGGCCCGGGGGGCCGCGGCGCGTGGATGCGTGTCAGGCGTGGTGGCGCATCAGGCCTTCTTCTTGAGCTGGCTCTGCGGGTTGAGGCTGCCGATATTGCCGCTCTCGCTGCCGGCCTGGGGATCGATGACCGCGTTGATGAGCGTCGGGCGGCCCGAATCCATCGCCTCGTCGACGGCGCGCTTCAGCTCGTCCGGGGTGGTGACGTTCACGCCCACGCCCCCGAAGGCCTCCATCATCCGGTCGTAGCGGGAATCCTTCACGAAGACCGTGGTGCCGGGATCGCGCCCGGTCGGGTCCGTGTCGGTGCCGCGGTAGATGCCGTTGTTGTTGAAGACCACGATGCAGACCGGCAGCTCGTACCGGCAGATCGTCTCGACCTCCATGCCGGAGAAGCCGAAGGCCGAGTCGCCCTCCACCGCCAGCACCGGCTTGCCGGTCTCGATGGCCGCCGCGATGGCGAAGCCCATGCCGATGCCCATCACGCCCCAGGTGCCGACGTCCAGGCGCTTGCGCGGCTGGTACATGTCGATGACGCCGCGGGCGAGGTCGAGGGTGTTGGCGCCCTCGTTGACGAGGATCGCGTCGGGCCGCTCCTTGATGACGGTCTTGAGGGCGCCCAGCGCGCCGTGGAAGTCCATCGGAGCAACGTTGCGACGGAGCTTCTGCTCCATCTTGGCGACGTTGGTCTCCTTCTTCGACTTCAGCGTGTCGAGCCAGGCGGCCGGGGGAGCCTTCCAGTCCTTGCCCATCCCGTCGAGGAGCGCCTGCACACAGGAGCCGATATCGCCGACGACGGGGGCGACGATCTCGACGTTCGAGTCCATCTCCTTCGGCTCGATGTCGATCTGGATGAACTTCTTCGAGCCCGGCGCACCCCAGGTCTTGCCCTTGCCGTGCGACAGGAGCCAGTTCAGGCGGGCGCCGACGAGGAGGACGACGTCGGAATCCTTGAGCGCCGTCGAGCGCGCCGCGCCCGCCGAGAGCGGGTGGGTGTCGGGCAGGAGGCCCTTGGCCATGCTCATCGGCACGTAGGGGATGCCGCTCTGCTCGACGAGCGCGCGCACGGCGTCGTCGGCCTGGGCGTAGGCCGCACCCTTGCCGAGCACGATCAGCGGGCGCTCGGCGGTCTTGAGCACGTCGAGCGCGCGGGCGATGGCATCCGCGCCCGGGCGCTGGGCGGGGGCCGGGTCGATCACCTTGACCAGCGACTTCTCACCGGCCGCGGCATCCATCACCTGCGAGAACAGCTTGGCCGGCAGGTCGAGATAGACGCCGCCCGGACGACCCGAGCAGGCCGCGCGGATGGCGCGCGCCACGCCGATGCCGATGTCGCAGGCGTGCAGCACGCGGAACGCGGCCTTGCAGAGCGGCTTGGCGACGGCGAGCTGGTCCATCTCCTCGTAGTCGCCCTGCTGCAGGTCGACGATCTCGCGCTCGGACGAGCCCGAGATCAGGATCATCGGGAAGCAGTTCGTCGTGGCGTTGGCGAGCGCGGTCAGGCCGTTGAGGAAGCCCGGGGCCGATACCGTGAGGCACACGCCCGGCTTCTTAGTGAGATAGCCGGCGATCGCGGCGGCATTGCCAGCGTTCTGCTCGTGGCGGAAGGAGACCACCCGCATGCCGCGCGCCTGGGCGAGGCGGCCCAGATCGGTGATCGGGATGCCGGGCACGCCGTAGATCGTCTCGATGCCGTTGAGCTTCAGCGCGTCGATGACGAGGTTGAAGCCATCGGTGAGTTCCGGCTCGGCGGCGGCGGGGCTCTCGATGTGGTCGGCCTGCTCCTCGACGCGGTCGAGCGGGATCCGGTCGTGGGCGGTCGGATCTCGGGAGATCGGATCTTGGGCGTTGCGGTCCATGGTTTCCTCCTGCGTCTCGTCCGCGGTGCCGCCTTCGGGGCGGTCTGGTCGGGTTGGTCGGGCACGGTCGGCGCCTACGCCGACCGAATCTTCGTGAAGCATCGAGGTGGGCAAGCGAGATTCATGTCCCGTCTTGACCAGGTCGGGATCGGCAGTGAACATCCGTCCTGCCGGCTGCGACCCCGCTCAGACCCGGATGCCGCGACACGCGGCCGTCATAGCTCGATTTGGTCTACTGTATACCAGGCGAGACTGTGCCGATTCGCCGGGGGTGTCAATTGGCATGCCAGCGCTGGGGTGACAGAGCCGCGGATTCGTCTAGCTGAGCGGCGCCGGAAGCAGGGCGCGAGGCGCGACGCGAACCTGCACGCCGTCCACGGCCCAGCGTCCGCACTGGCGAATACCACGGGATCTCGACGCGATCGGTTCGGAGTGGCCCGTACGCCGCTCGCCAAACAAGTAGGCCGAAAGAAGCGACCTGCTGGCGCGTTCGCGCCCGTATCCTGCCTGGGCTGGCGGCGTCATCCTCGGGCGCGATGGCCCTCATTCCGGAACGAGGCCGGCACCGCGCGCGCACGCGCCCGATCCCGCCGGGCAGCCACGTCCGCGATCGGGCGCGTGCGCGCCACGAACCGCCGGCCCGTCGCGATTAGGAGATCATCCAGGTCAGGCAGAACAGGGCCGCGAAGAAGGCCCCCGATGTGACCGTCACGGCCACGACTTCGCGATGCTGGAGCAGAAGATTTTCGGGGGAGGGCGACATGGCGGGAAACTGGCTTGATCCGTGGATCTTCATAGCTGTCCCAGCCCCGACTTGCGACGGAGCGAAATGATTAACGCAGCATGACAGCCGTCCTTGTCGCCCCACCGCAACACTCGCCCGTAGCCGGGATCGGGGGGTGGGCGGAGGGGCGACGCGTCCCCGCCCTGTGCGGTCCGGCGCATGGATCGGCGCCCGGGCCGTTCGCCTCGTGTCGCGAAGCGGTTCGAGGCCGGCGGCTGCGCGGTGCTCGGGTAACCAATGACAGTAACCAATTAAGCGCATTCTAAACGTTGTATTGCTGAGAAGCGCAGGCCGATGTTACCTGATGTCTCAAAGTTTAAGTCTTCTGATTTGGGAAGTCCTGACGGATGGTGGCCCTTCGTGCTCCGCTGGATGCTGCCGGCAACCTTGATGCTCCGGTCGGCGCCCCCGGCCTGGATCCGGTGCCGCTCGTCGTCGATCTCGACGGGACGCTGCTGCGCACGAACCTCATCCACGAGGGGATCCTCGCCCTGCTGCGCAGCGACGCCCTCGCGATCGTCCGGCTGCTCGGCTGGCTCCTCGCCGGGCGCGCCGCGCTCCGCCGCCGGGTCGTCGCGCATCCGGCCCTCGACCTCGCGACGGTGCCGGTCGACGAGGACCTCCTGGCCGACCTGGCGGCCCGGAAGGCCTCCGGGCGCATGATCGTCCTGGCAACGGCGCTCGATCCCGCGGTCGCCCGCCGGGCGGCGCAGCGGTTCCCCATGGTCGACGGCGTAATCGCCGCGGGGGACGCGTCCGGCCCGGCGGCGGCCGCGCGGGCCACGCGCCTCGCCGAGCTGTTCCCGCAGGGCTTCGACTATGCGGGCTCCGCGGGCGCGGACATGCCCGTCTGGGCTGCCGCGCGCCGCGCCCTCGTGACGGGGGGGCGGCCGGCGATCGTGGAGGCCGTGCGCGCCCTCGGGCGGCCCGTGGACGAGATCGGCGCGAGCGCCAGGCCCTCGCGCCTCCGCGCGCTATTCAAGGGCCTGCGCCTGCACCAATGGGCGAAGAACGCGCTGGTCTTCGTGCCGCTCGTGCTCGGTGGTCGGGTCGGCGAGCCCGCCGCCTGGCTCGCGGCGCTCGGCGCCTTCCTGGCCCTGGGCCTGATCGCCTCCGCCACCTACCTCGTCAATGATCTCTGGGACCTCCCGCACGACCGGGCGCACTGGACGAAGCGCGACCGTCCGCTCGCGAGCGGACGTCTGCCGCTGGCCCTCGCGGTCCCCGCAATCGCCGCCGGACTGGCGCTCGGGCTCGGGCTCGCCACCTGGGTCGGTTCGGCGGTGCTGGCCGGCGTGCTCGCCTATCTGGCCCTCACCCTCGCGTACTCGCTCTCGCTGAAGCGGGTGCCGATGCTCGACGCCCTGATGCTCGGCAGCTTGTTCACGATGCGCCTCGTCATCGGTGTCGCCGCGGTCGCGGTGGCGTGGTCGCCCTGGCTTCTCACCTTCTCGATGTTCCTCTTCACCTCCCTGTCCTTCGCAAAGCGCCACACGGAGCTGCGCGGCGCGGTGAAGCGGATGCGTAGCGGCAAGCTCTCGGGTCGGGGCTACCACACGGCTGACGAGCCGGTGGTGCTGGCCTTCGGCATCGCGGCCGGGCTCGCCAGCATCGTGATCTTCATCCTCTACCTCGCCAACGAGGCCTTTCGGCACGCGGTTCTGGCAGCCCCGTTCCTGCTCTGGAGCTTCCCGCCGATCCTGGCGCTGTTCATGAGCCGGGTCTGGCTGCTCGCGGGGCGGGACGAGCTCAACGACGACCCGGTGGCGTTCGCGATCCGCGACCGGGCGAGCCTGGGGCTCGCTGGCGCGGCGGGCCTGGCCTTCGCGCTCGCCGCCTTCGGCATCCCGGGCATCGCCGGATGAGCGGCCAGACGAGCGGCCGGATGATCGACCATCCCGTCATCCGCTTCCTGATCGCCGGCGGCTCGGCCGCCGCGATCAACTGGCTGGCGCGCCTCGCGCTCTCCCCGGTCCTGCCGTTCGGTGCGGCCCTGATCGTCGCCCAGGGCATCGGCTTGGTGGCGGGATTCTGGCTCTACCGCGCTTTCGTGTTCCGGGCCGCGGGCGGCTCCCTCCGGCGTCAGCTCCCCGCCTTCCTGGGCGTGAACGCGGCGAGCGCCGTCATCGTCCTGGCAGTGAGCCTCGCGGCCTCCGCGGCGCTCGTCCGAGGCCTCGGCCTCACCGTTCCGGTCGCGGAGGGGATCGGGCACGCCCTCGGCATCGGAGCCGGGGCGGTCGCGAACTACCTCGGCCACCGCTTCGTGACCTTCGCCGGGCTGGCGGACCTCGGTGCCGCCCGCTGACCTGCAGCTCCAGACGACGTGATCCGATGACCCTCGATGCCTCGCTCGGCCTGCCCGCCGGCCGTCCCAGCCCCGTTCCGTGGAGCATGCGCGTGCGGGCGGGGCATGGCCTGCGCCGCGCCGCGCAGGGCCTGTGCAGCGATACCCTTGTCCTCTCGGCCGCCGGCGCTCTCGTCTCGGTGGCACTCACGGGCTTCGTGCTCGGCGCGTCGAACAACCTGTTCCACCTGCCGATCGTGGCGGGGTTGGCCGACGAGCCGCAATTCGGTGCGGACGCCTTCGTCCAGTCCCTGCGCTTCTTCGCCTCCGGGATCTGGCTGCTGCTGCGCGGCTCGGCCGCCCAGGTCGATCCCTACTGGCTGTTCCTCGCCCTTCACGTCCTGTCGCGGTTCCTTACGATCCTGGGGCTGCTGCTCTGTGCCGGGCAGCTCGGCATCCGCGGCCGGAACCAGAAGATCCTCTTCACCGCCCTGGTCTGCCTCGCGCCGATGCTGCGCGGCGTCTCCTATGCGGGCGCGGGCGGCCTGTTCCTGAACGTGTTCACGCATTCGGAGATCGCCAACGGCCTCTCCCTGCTGATGATCTGGTGCCTCGTCACGGGCCGGATCACGGCCGGCCTCGCGCTCAACGGGCTCGTCTTCTTCGTCAACGCCTTCGTGGCCGTGTGGAACGCCGTGCCGATCGCGCTGATCTGCGGCTACGGCCTGGCGACCGGCCGCCTCGACCGGGCCGGGCTGGTCCGCTCCGCCGCGCTCGGCCTCGCCCTCGCGGCCGTTCCGGTCCTTCCCGTCGTGCTCAACGTCCTGGCGAATCCGAGCTTCGGCCGGCCCGCGGGCTTCGACTACCCGACCTTCCTGCGCGACTTCTACCCGCACCACTTCCTGATCGGGGAGGTCCCCGCCGGGCAGCTCGTCTCGGTCGCGGCCCTGCTGCTTCTAGCCAATCTGAGCCTCTGGCGACTGCGCTCCCGGTCCGCGCCGTTCCTCGCCGCCCTCTGGGGCTACATGGCGGTGTACGCTCTGGGCATGGTGGTGCCCCTGCTGACGAGCAGTCCGGCGGTCCTGAACCTGCACCTCCTGCGTGTCAGCACCGTCTTCCATCTTCTGGCGGCGCTCGGCAGCCTCGCCCTGCTGACCCGAATGCTGCACCGGCGCATGCCGCTCCATGCGCGAGCGACGGCCCTGCTGCTGTTCTGCCTCCTCTGCACCCTGCGGCCGCTCACCCTTCTGGCACCGCTCCTGCTCCTGCCACGCCGTCCCCCGCGCCTTTGGCTGGATCTCTTCCGGCGTCGGGTTCCGGCGCGGGCGGCCGGGGCCGCCGGCCTCGCGGCGCTCGCCTGCGCGGCGGCCTTGATCGGCGGGCTGACGCTGAAGGGCTGGGCCCACAACCGACGTGTGGCGCAGGTCGCCGCGGAATGGGAGGCGCTCGGCCGCTGGGCCCGGAGCGGGACGGCGCCGGATGCGATCTTCCTGGTTCCCGTCATCGGCGCGCCGGACCTCGCCGAGGTCCTGCGGGACGTGCCGCGGGAGATTCAGGAAGCCGGAACATCGCGCTTCGAATACGCGTCGCACCGGCGGGTCTGGGTCGATTTCGGCCGCGGCGCCGCCGTGATGTGGCACCCCGGCTACCATGCCGAGTGGCGGAGCCGGACGCGGGCGGTAGCGGCCCTCCGCACGCTTCCGGAGCGCAGGGCCTACGCCACGGCGAACGGCATAGCCTATGTGGTCGAGCGCTGCGCCGGGGAGAGCCCGCCGGATATCCTGTTTCGGACCCGGAGCTTCTGCATCCTTCCGGGCGCCGGCTCCGGCTGAGCGCCGGAGGCCCTACCGGGAAGAGCGGACGGACCGGCCGTCCGCACTCCGCGCCCGGATGGCCGCGGGGCAGGCCCCGGCGGTGCCGATAGGGCCTGCGACGGCGATCAGGCCGCGTCGCCGTCGTCCGCGTCGAGGATGGCTTCCAGATCCCCGACCAGCGCGTCCAGCTGGTCCGGCTTGGCCTTGAGCTTGAGCTTCGTGCCGTCCTCCGCCTCGACCGCGATCTCGACATGGTCGTCCACGCGCGCGGCAAGTGCTTCCTTGATGGTGTAGGTCGTCACGTCCTTGGCCATGAAGCCGTCCTCTGCTGGGGCTGACGGCTTGGCAAGAGAGGGGGCGCACCGATGGTTCCGGGTCGGCGCGCGCCGGGCTCGTCATCGAGGCCGTCGGTCGAACGCGACGCGCGCGAGACGGTCTTTCCGATCGTGCGGGGCGGCGTGCGCCTGCTCGACGGCTCCCGGCTCGAACGGCTCGTTGCACGCCTCATCATCGGTCCGGCCCATGGTGGCGGGCGTCGACAGGGCCCGGATGCGGTTTCCTCACCCACCCGCCCGACCCACCGCCCGCCCTTGTGGGGAACGGCATCGACCCGGGCTGCGAAAAGGGGCTTGCCAAGCCGGAACCGACACCTTAGACACCCGCTCACGGCCGGGGCGGCACACATGCCAGCCCGGTACGCTAGGCGCCCGTAGCTCAGCTGGATAGAGCACCAGACTACGAATCTGGGGGTCAGAGGTTCGAATCCTTTCGGGCGCGCCATCACTACGCTAAGCCATTGCTTGGCCTGAAATTCCCCTTAGATCAGTGCCTTACGCGACCGCCGGTCCTGCAAACCGGTGATGCAAAACGCTATGGCACGCATGGCTTACCGAACCACGGATCGGAACGGCACGCTCTATTTCCGTAGGGTCATCCCCGCGGAGCTGCGGCCCTTCATGCCAGCCCCGTGGACGGGCAAGGCGAACTGGACCAAGAGCCTCGGGACGAAGGAAGCGCGAAAGGCCGTCCAGCCCTACGCCCGCTGCCTGAGCGACTGCGAGGCGGACTTTACGGCGGCCGAGCGAGCCAAGCGCGGCGAGAAACCGATAGCTGCCTCTCACCGCCGATCCGCCATGCCGCCCCTTGAGGAGATCGAGGCGGACGTGCTGGCCGAGCTTCTGGCCGCCGACGATGCGGCTCGGACCGATGGCGACGCCCGCAAGCAGCTTCAGACCGCTGAGGAGAGGGCGTGCCTTCCGCACCTTGAGGCCATCGCGCTCGGCGGCCGGTGGATGGAAGAGGACTTCTTTGAGGGCTACGGCGAGGAACTGGAGCTGCTGCACGGCGACTACGCCAGAGCGCTCGCGCGGCAGAACCCTCAGGCCGTGGATGCGGAGTGCCGAGCCTTCCTCCGCCGCCGTGGCCTCCCGATTGAGCCGGACTCGGGCGACTACCGCGAGGCGGCCTTAGCGGTCTTGCGGGCCCATGTGCGGGCCTACGAGGCGAAGCTGGAGCGTCACCGCGGTAAGGTCATCGCCACGCCAGCACCGCGCCGGGGGAGGGGCCCAACGCTCTCCGAGGCGTACGCCGCCTGGAGGTCCGGGAGCGGCGCACGGGGCAGCAAGAAGCCGGGCGAGCGGACGCTGCTTGAGGCGGACTATGCTGTGCGGCGCCTCACGGAATGGCACGGTGACATCCGCCTGGGCGACCTCACGCGGGAGAAGGCGCGGGACTTCAGGGACAATCTCGCTCGGGTGCCCACGCGGCTGCCCGGCGACCTGAAGCGCCTGCCGATGCGTGATCTCCTCAAGCGAGACCTCGGCGCTTACGCCCCGCAGCACGCGGCCACGATCAACAAGACCCTCAACATCCTCGCCGCCATCGCCAACCACGCGGAGGCAGCAGGGAGCCTGGACGGGGTGCCAGACTTCAAGAATCCCTTCGGCAAGGGCACCAAGCTGGTGGTGGATGCGAGGGCGGAGGAGAAGCGGCAATCGTTCAGTCCTGGGGACCTGAAGGCCATCTTCGGGACGGGGGTTTACCAGAGCGGCGAGCGACCACGCGGTGGCGGCGGTGAGGCGGCCTTCTGGCTCCCACTCCTGGCTCTGCTCTCAGGCGCCCGCCAAGGCGAGCTGGCGCAGCTCCGCATCATGGACCTGGCTCAGGACCGGGAGGTGGGGGTCTGGCTCCTCGACATCAGCACGGCGGGCGGCCGGAGCATCAAAACCGCCTCCTCGCGCCGGAAGATCCCGGTGCACCCTGAGCTGGAGCGCATCGGCCTCCTCCGCTACCGGCAATCCCTTTTGGACAGCGGAGCCAAGCCCGATGCCTCTCTCTGGCCGCACGTCGAGGCCGACAGAACGGGCCATGGTCGAAATGGTTCAACCGATACCTGCGCGACAAGGCAGGCATTGAGGACCGCACCAAGGTGTTCCACTCCTTCCGGCACAGCTTCAAGGAGCTAGCGCGGGCGGCACGCCTCGGGGAGGACGTGCACGATGCCCTCACCGGGCACACAGGCGGGGGCGTGGGTCGCAAATACGGCGGGTTCGGCTTGAAGGTGCTCGCGGAGGAGCTGGCACGGATTGAGGCGCCGGCCGCGGTACGGGGCCTGAGGTGGGGATAGTCGCACACAACGGTGCATCTCGGCCACCATGAGCATCAAGGCGTGAGAATAGCAGCCTTTAAGGATTTCGGCAAAGAGTCGAGCACGAAATCCTTGTGGGAGTGATGCAGAGGACGCAGTTTTTCTGCGTACATCACAAACATAATGCGATTC
Organism: Methylobacterium radiodurans; assembly: GCF_003173735.1. NCBI lineage: Bacteria > Pseudomonadati > Pseudomonadota > Alphaproteobacteria > Hyphomicrobiales > Methylobacteriaceae > Methylobacterium > Methylobacterium radiodurans. Next base: position 1,929,115 of record NZ_CP029551.1, read on the forward strand.
ATACGTTGAGCAACAGCTTTGATTTCGGCGCTTAGACTTTCGTGCTCTGCTTCCTCGAAGCGAGATACACTTTCTAGAGGCACTCGCAGCGCCAACTTTCCTTCCTCTGCAGCATGCGCATAGGAGCACAAATGGGAGTATGCCTGAATGAGATGGTTTAGATCGGCTTTTGCGGGAGCACCTTCGGCGCCGAGCTTGGAGGACCGCACCAATGTTATAAGTTCATATGTAAACTTAGTCCCTGACGCTAGGAAGCCCTGCTCGTGCGCCACTGTTCTGAGCATATTCTCAATCGCACTGCGCAGCATCATGCGGGATGGTTTGTACATGCCCAACAGTAGCAGGACTTGGCACGCGGCTAAGTCTGAAAGCAGTTCACGAAACTGTAGAGCCGCCTGCGCATCGATTGCGGGCTTACGGGGGCGGCTTATCGCTTCGTTCCAGATAAGTAACGCATGTATGTATTTATAAGCTTGGGAAAATAATTGCTTTCGCCCAGCATCATCCAGCACATCTCTAAACGAAATGCCCTTGATGAAAGCGTGAATGTCGGCAACACCCTCAGATTGTGCGCTCATGATTCTTGCGCGAGCAAATCTTGAATAACCTTGACCTGACCGGTATTTTGGACCGAGCCAATTGAGAGGCTACTGCATGGCCGCTGCCATGGGTAGCCGGAAGGCCAGATCAGGGAAGCTGACAGGCGCGGGCGGCCGGTAGCCCAGGGACGAGTGCGGCCGGACGCGGTTGTAAGTGTTTTGCCACAGCCCGATCACGATCTGCGCTTCTCTCAATGAGTAGAAGATTTCCTGCCGTAGGCACTCATCGCGCAGCTTGCCGTTGAAGCTCTCACAGTACCCGTTCTCCCACGGCGAGCCGGGCGCAATGTACTGGATCTGGCAGCCTGCCTTGGCGACCCACTTGCGCAATGCCTTCGCGATCATCTCCGGACCATTGTCGCAACGGATGTGTTCCGGGATGCCGTGCAGGCACATCGCGTCGGCCAGCGCCTCGATCACGCCCAGGCTGTTGATGCGCCGAGCCACCTTCAGCGCCAGGCACGCCCGGCTGTGCTCATCGATCAGCGTCAGGATGCGCAAGCTCCGCCCGTCGTGGGTCTGAGCCTGCACGAAGTCGAAGCTCCAGACGTGATTGCGGCGGAGCGGCCGTAGGCGCACGCAGGACCCGTCGTTCAGCCAGAGGCGGCTGCGCGGGCGGTGCTTCTGCGGGACCTTCAGCCCCTCACGACGCCAGATACGCTGAACCCGATCTTTGCCCACCTGCCAGCCCGCTGCCTGCAGCAGGGCGGTGACGCGGCGGTAGCCATAGCGCCCGTACTCGGATGCCAGGGCGACGATGGCGCGGGTCAGCCCATCCTCGTCGGCCAACACGGTGGGCACGTAGCGCTGCGTGCCCCGATGCTGGCCGACGATCCGGCAGGCGTGACGTTCCGAGAGGCCGTACTTCTCTTGGATGCCGTCAACCGCCTGCCGGCGTCGCTCGGGGGCTACAAGTTTCCCGCCGCGACGTCCGCCAACACCTGCTTCTCCAAGGACAGGTCGGCCACAAGCCGCCGCAACCGAGCGTTCTCGCGCTCCAGATCCTTCATCTTCCGCGCCTGATCGACCTGCAGGCCGCCGTACTCTTTGCGCCAGCGGTAGTAGCTTTGCTCAGAGATCTCTGCCTCCTTGCACGCTAGCGCTAAGTTCTTGCCCTGCGCCGTCTGCACCTCGATCTGGCGCAGCTTCAGCACCACCTGCTCCGCGCTCGTCTTCTGTCCTCGTCGCATGTCCGACTCCTTCGGTCCTGGCTGATCCTCTCAATCAGCTCGGTCCAAAGCCAGCCGGTCACGTCAGAGCCCGAAAGGATGCTGGGAGGCCTCCAAGCGGTGGCCGCGAACGCCGATGAGCGAGAGGAAGACGTAAAGCGGCAGCTCCACGCCCTTTTCCGTCAGCTTCTCACGGTATCGACCAACGGCCTCTAGCACCTTCCACTCAACCGCGGAGGCGGGGATGAAAGGCCCGTGCTCATTGCTGTAGCCGACAGTTGAGCCGCTCTCGATGATGCCTGAGCGGAAAAGGAGGGCGTAGTTGAAGGTCCCTTCCTCGATGTCTTCCCGCCCTGTAAACGTCGCGTAGCCCTCCAGTGTGTGCACCGTGTTCAGTCCGCCGCTTGAGGATCCCACGGGGAGGAGGAGGTCGCGGTTGCGGTTGATCCCGACATTCCTCTCCGCTGCGAACGCCTCCAGCGGCACGACATGGAGGATGACCTTGGCGCCGCTCCTCAAGCCCACTGGCCCTTCGCCAGCCTCAATAATGCCGAGTCGTTCATTCCTGAAGCGCCTGATGCCCTGGTGAAGCCCCTCAGTGGCCAGGAAGGCGCTCCGCAGCTCGGCCACGTCCATTTGGGTCTTCCCGGCATTCGTCCGGCCGTAGAAGTGCCCGTGACCACGGAAGGTCACCCGATGCGGTCCTAGGTAGCTCCGTGGCGCCCGGAGGATCAGGAGCCCCTTGCCGTCTGGTCCCGGCAGCCACCGCAGCTCTACGCGGGGCAGGCGCGGCTCCAGGCCGGTTCGCAGGATGCTCTCCAGGCGCAAGACCTCCGCGTCCGGGTCGGGCAGCTCGATGCCAGGCGCACCCGTGGCCTCGCCTTGAGCCTCCATGATGCCGAACACGATGTCACCGCCGGCCGTGTTGGCGAGGGCCGATACGTCGGCCAGGAACTCCCGCTTGTCGTCGTCCTTGCCGCCTACAGGGGCCTGCTTCAGGTCCAGCGTACGGCCTTCGCGGAGCCCCGCGTCCACCATCGCCGCCACGTCGCTAAAGGCCAGCGCATCGATAGGCTTCGGGAGCATGGCGCCACCTATGCGGGTGTGAGGCAAGGGAAGGAATGCCGGTCGGAGCCTATGAGGAGTCAGGACCTTTTGCCACCCACGCCAAGCCTATGCGCGATGCTGTCATGGCGGAACTTCAGCGGCGGAATTGATGTGACCGAGACGGGGATAGTGCGCAGTTTCGGGAGTTTCCACCGCTTTCTTACCCCGCTGATGCAGCACTCGGATGCACCCGAAACAATCGAGGCTTACATATCGTCCTGATCAAAGTTTGCACGGCGATATGAGCACGGAGGGCATATGACAGGTTCCAATGCAGCTGCTAGCGGCGACTCGGCAGTCGGCCGACTGCCTCAAACCGCAAACACAATTGGCAACTTGAAGATTATTGGCGCAGCAGTATTTGTCATTATATCCGCAATTTTTGGAGCAGGCGTAGCTTACAGCAAATTCGAACACAGAATAGGTAGAATCGAAGCTCAGATGAGGACGTTAAAAAATTCAACTTATGGAGGTGATGGGGAGGGCAACAGGGTCAGCTCCAACGGGGGTCGCACACCAGCGCCATCTGTGTGCCCAAAAGGTTACTTCGTCAGCGGAGTCAAGAATTGGAGCGACAATGAGAGGCAATGCGTTGGGTGCTTCACCGGAGTACAGGTATTGTGTCAAAAGCTTAACATGAGCGAGGAGTGGTGAGCTGCTGGATGGCGCACTTTCCTGCGCTCTCCGACAGTAATTCGTCGCAGTGTTTGCATCTGTCTTGCTCGCGCTCAACACCCGATGCGGGGGCGCTTTACGATTCTGAGCTGTGCCGCAGTGGGATCAAGGCTCAATGTGTCAAAAGCTTAACATGAGCGAGGAGTGGTGAGCTGCTGGATGGCGCACTTTCCTGCGCTCTCCGACAGTAATTCGTCGCAGTGTTTGCATCTGTCTTGCTCGCGCTCAACACCCGATGCGGGGGCGCTTTACGATTCTGAGCTGTGCCGCAGTGGGATCAAGGCTCAAGCCGCCCACCGCGCCAGCGACACCTCAGTCTCCGCCTGATGGCCTCTAATCCGATAGACCGCCTGCCGACTCAAGCCCCTGGCGGCGCCCCCTCAGCTCACTGCCGGCGTGGTGGCCTTCTCGCCGCTCAACGCCCGATGCACCGACCCCTTCCCGATCCCGAGCTTAGCCGCGATGGCGCCCATGCTCAGGCCCTCCGCTGATAGGGCCTTGATCTCCTCCATCTTGGCCCGTGCTGTCGGCTTGCGGCCCTTGTAGGCGCCCTCCGCCTTCGCCTTGGCGATGCCCTCGCGCTGGCGCTCCAGCATCATCTCCCGCTCGAACTGCGCCACGCCCCCGAGGACGTTGAACATCAGCTTGCCGGTAGGCGTCGAGGTATCCACCCCGAGGTTCACGATGCGCAGCGCCACGCCCTTAGCCTCCAGAGCGGCCAGGATGCTGCCCATATGGGTCACCGAGCGGGCCAGCCTGTCGAGCTTCGTGATCACCAGCGTGTCACCCTGGCGGGCGAACTCCAGGGCCGCATCGAGCTGCTTGCGCGGGGCGACCGATGACACCTGCTCCCGGAAGACCTTCTCGCACCCGAGGGCGGTGAGGTCTCGGAGCTGGGCATCCAGCCCGGCCTCCTGTTCCAGGGTGGATGTGCGGGCGTATCCGATGAGCATGGCGGCGGTCCTAGACTAGGCGTTCCACTGAGGTCTGAGACATAGAGCCTCGGACCGTTCCAGAATGCAAGACCTTTCTTTTGGAACCGCCCTGCCTGCCCTCTGGAACGTTCCGCTAGAGCAAGCCCTATTGGAACGCCAAGCCTATGCACCGGCAACACCGGAGCCTTCACGTCCTCCGCGCTTTGTAGATTCGGCGCCATCTCAGCGCCGCAGGCCGGAGGGCCAGACCATGTGTGCGGGCGGCGGGAGGAGGTCGGGGCAGTCAGGTTATGGGCGCCGGCTCCCCGAGGTGCACTTCCGGTCTCGCGGGCCACGTTGCCGGGCAGCCAACGAGAACAGGCGGGAAGCTCCGGGCGCTGCGGGCCTCGCCGTGTCAGCCCTCAGACTTGCCACAATGAGCACGGCTGCGCTGGCGGTCTTCGCGCTTCGCCTCCTGCCGTCGTCCTGAGGCTGGACGCCGAGACCACCCACTTCCGGCCTCGCGTTTGCTTGGAGGGGAACTCAGGGTGGGTATACGGGGGGAAATCCAATTCGCCACTAAGAGGGTGACCTCTCAAATTCATGACCCCAGTGGGTAGTTCGGACGGCCCCTCTACGTCGAACCTAGAGCGTAACCGCACGTTAACCCCGCATGGTCCGTCACCTCGCCTTCATAGCGCTTCTGGGGCTAGCGGGCCTGCTCACCCACGGCAGCCGCCATCACGTGCCCATAGCGGACGCAGGCACGCACCTCTTCCAGCACTAAGCCCCGCAACGGGCCAGCCGGAAGAGGAGACGAACCCGCTCCGGCCGGCCCGCGGCCCCCTAAGCCTGGGGATGAGCGAGGGGCATCTGTGTGTCAGCATGAGGTGTGCCAGACCGCGGGGCCGAGACCGCCCACCCCGGCCCCGCGTTTGCTTGGAGAGGAACCCAGGGTGGGTACCGGGGGGAAATCCTGGCGCTCGTCTTCAGGTATGGCGTGTCGCGTGAGTGACCCCTGTGGACAGTCTGGGTTTTCGATTGAACTTAGGCTGCGGCAACAGGGCGATCCGCTAATCTTAGAGCATACCTGCTGGCGGGAGCGATAGTTGTGTTCGAAGCCTACTTCGATGAAACCGGCTCACACGATGGCGCTGCGGTCTTAAGCGTGGCCGGCTTCATCTTTGAGAGCCACAAGGCGTCTGAGATGCGGACCCGCTGGCAGAAGGTTCTTGATGAGAACAAGATGCCGTACCTGCACATGAGTGAATTCGCTGCTGGTGGCGGTCCGTACCGGCATCTCGGAAAAGACAAGCGTATAGAGATCCAACGCGAGCTTCACGCCATTCTTCATGATGCGGCGATGTGCGGGATTGTCATATCTGTGAGTAAGGAAGCCTTCAACAGATCAGGCTTGAGCGATAGCGCACTCCCAAACCCATATGCGCTCTGCTGCTATCTATGTCTTCTGGCGGTTGTCGAGACTCTGGGAGAGCGAAAGCTTGAGGCAAACCTCACATACTTCTTCGAGGAGGGGCACAGGAATCAGCCCACCACAAATCAGATGATGGTCTTTCTATTCCGAAATCTGGAAAGGGTGACGCACTCGTTTATACCCAAGTCTGACGGTGGCCCGATCCAGGCAGCCGATATGCTCGCATGGCTGCACAACAAGTACGTTGCGAACTTACTTCGGGGGGAAGACCGGATGAGGCAAGATTTGCGGGCGCTGGTGAGCCGGGTTCGATGTGATGCGGCCTGTCTAACTACGGTGGGCGATATCGACGCGATCTTCGAGCGGATGCGAAAGAGCATCTCTGAAACCCCGAGCGTACGCGTGTCGGGGATTTTCGCGGGCATGCCGTTTGGGAGGACGGTCTCAAACAGCTGCGCGGAGCGCTCTTACTGGTAGATAACAGGCCACCTCAGGTCCGGCGCCGTGGCTTGGCTTTACGCTTCCTCGCCGGCTTCTTGCCCGTGATGGCTCTGGTCATCTCGGCAGCGGCCAACTGTTGCTGACGACGAGCTATGGAAGTGGCCGTGCCGATCCACCACCCGGCAGCACGGTTGGCGGCTGAGAGCCAGACGCTCAGAGCAGGGTTCTTCATGCGGGCCTGAAGAGGGTTTGTGCAGCCGCCCCGGCGACACAACGCGCCAACAGCCCGAAGGTGGCCCCTTGCCGGTCCTGCCGCCAAGTCCTACAATCTTGCCCACACCAGCGGCGGCATCGCACTGTTTTTATTGCGGAATTTCGGTTGGCCTTGCCCCCCTTTCGGGCGCGCCACTAAATTCTCTCATCTTTGCAATCACTTAGCGCAGCCCCAGGCGATTGAGGGCAAAGCGTTGCGGCAGGGCAACGACTAGCAGACGACTAGATTTGTGCCCTCGGCTGGCACGAAGTCCCAACCGACGAAGCCGAGTGCGGCTTCGATCGAGCCGAGGTTCGGGCGGTTTTTATGCCGCCACGCCTTCAGCGCGGCCCGGCGCACGCGCGAGCCTTCCTCAACTTCATCGTAAGTTACGTTGAGCTGCCGCATCTCGGCGAAGAGCAGCTTCACATGCGGGCTGACACCCTCGGGGACCGTGACGGTCGAGGGTCGGCGTCGCCGGGGCTCGGGGTTGCGGCGGCTATATTTCAAGGGGGCGGGCATGACGACGATTGTGACGATCGCCGCCACGCAAGGGAGGGTATTTGAGTAGCCTTTATGCCGGCTGCTTCCGCAACCTCGCATGATCAAAAATCTCATCAGTCAGGAATACATTTTCGACCCTTGTTTCGTGTAGTCCCGGCTTGAAGAAGGTTGCAACGTTTCCTGAGCCCGTAGTATCAATAAAATTGTTTCTATTAATTGCAGGGTTAACCCAATCAGGCTCAAAGTCTTCGATGTTTATGCTGCGCAGATTTTCAGTCCCGTCAAGAGGCGCTCCTTGCGAGTCAAATACGAGCATTATTGATATCATGGGAATTGCTAGATATGGCATTGCATGGCCAATGTTGTAAGCCGTGGCAAATAGGGGAAAACTGCTAAGTCGTGGTCAAAAACTATAGATCTTTCGTTGTCTAGTAGATGTATTGTCCGTGTCCCATCAAGCATTTCGGGGAAGGATGCCAAATGCGCTAAGCGGTTTCGAAGGCTCTTGCGATTTTGATCGGTTGTTATCAGCACATGCTCTATCAAAGGAAGGGCGCCGCCAATTGCAGCTGCGATTTTCACGGCTCTCGCGTCGGTGGAGCTTCCGATTTGGAGCCTCAAGCTATAAAAATTTAGCTCTTTCCCGAGGATTTCTTGGGAGACGAAGGCAGAAATTCTGTCAAGGGTTGCTACAGCAGAAAGCCGCAATAAGGCGAAGTCGTACTCCACACTTCTCGCTACTAGTCCAATCGCCAGCGGTTGGCGCAAAGCATCCCAACCGTGCTCTTCGAGATCTGTCGAGGCACTACTCTTTTGCAGGATAACTACAGGGTAGTCGGGCGATAAGCTGATATTCGTAATATTATCAATTACATCGACGTGTGACAGAAACCTTATTTTCTGCTGCAATTAGGTTTCAAAGTGATGCATGTAGACGTATACATTGTCTAGAATATTGCTGCTGCGAGAACTGAGCTTGTAGGCTTTAGATATTTCTTCTCTAAGCTTGAGGTAAGCTTCCATTCCTCTTTGCTTCATGCCCCCGCTCGGTAGTGAGGCGATTTTCTGGGTCAGTATCTGATATTCTACGCCCGCTTCATTGAAGTTCATCACTGCCTCGTCTCGCCTCTCAGCAGGAGTCAAAAATAAGCAAAAACTGATTTACGTCTATCCAACTCCCGAGATCGCGCGTCACCCGCATCCCCCCCCGGAGGACCCAAAACTTCTAAATGTGTGGCATTATCGTCTGTCAATGGCTTTGATGAGGGAGATCATAGAAATCTTGCGAACAATTTCAAACTGTTCGCCTTCATGTTCGCTCGCCATGTGAAACGAACATCGAACAGCGAACACCCCCTAAAGGGGGCTGTTCGCTGTTCGGTGTTCACGTGACCCAACCCATTGCCTCTTCCTGTCTTCTCAGTTTCATTCGGGAAGCATGAGCCATTCGCCGATGCGCTCGACCTCGCCCTTATCGATCAGCTTCTTCAACTCGCGTCGCTTCATCGTCGCAAGAGAGTCGGGTCGCACGTTAGGCCCGCCGAACTCCTCGCGAAGGCGTTTGCGAAGATCGCCAACGGCCACGGCATGCCGACCGTTCGGATGATCCTCCCCAACCTCTTCGAGACTTTGTGAAGCACCTTGGCGCCCCGCGAAGGCCCCTTCTTGCTGCCCAGGGAAACGCTCGTGCCGTCGGTCATCTCGAAGGCAACGATCGTCGTCGTGTCGGGGACCGCGATCGGGGCGGTCGTCACCTTCCCCTTTCGATCGCGGCCGAGGTCGATACCCTCGACGAAGCCGTGGAGGTCTACGGCGACCTGAAGGCCCGCATGGCCGGCTTCGGCCGCGCGCCCGACGACCTGAAGGTGATGCGGGGCCTGTTCCCGGTGGTGGGCGCACGGAATCCGAGGCCCGCGCCAAGTTCGAGGAACTCTAGGACCTGATCTGCCCGGTGGTGGGCTTGGCGCTGATGGAGCGCATGATCGGCGGCTTCGACCTCTCCGGCTTCGACCCGGACGGGCCGGTGCCCGAATTTCCGGAGGCCAACGGCGCCAAATTCTGCCAGCAGCTGATGTTCGACTTCGCCCACCGCGAGGGGCTGACCCTGCGTCAGCTCTACCTGCGGATCGCCGGTGCGCGCGGGCATTCGCAGATCGTGGGGACCCCCGCCTGGATCGTCGACGAGATGGAAGCGCGCTTCCGGGCGGGGGACGCCGACGGGTTCAACATCATGCCGCCGACGCTGCCGGGAGGCCTCGATGACGTCATCGAACTTGTCCTGCCGGAACTCCGTCGGCGCGGCCTGTTCCGGCAGGACTACGAGGGACGGACGCTGCGCGAACATCTCGGCTCACGCCCGCCGCCCTGGCTTCGGCCGGGGCACCCCGGCGTCAGGTTCGCACCGCTAATCAGGGCTTCACGTCCGGCCTCGGGTCCGGGACGAAGCCGTCGCGGTTCGGCATGCGGATGGCCGGGAGCGATTGGGCATCGAACACGGCGTCCTCAGGGGCGAGCCCGTTCAGGTGAAGGACGTAGCCCGAGACCGCGTAGACGTCGTCGTCGCTGAGCGATTGCGGGGCGTTCATCGGCATCGCCCGACGGATGTAGTCGAACAGGGTCGGCGCGTAGGGCCAGAAGCTGCCGACCGTCTTCACCGGCTTGGCGGTGGCGAGCGTCCCCACCCCGCCGACGAGCCGCTCCCCCGTGCCGCCCTCGCCCCGGCTGCCGTGGCAGAAGGCGCATTGCGCCTCGAACACCGCGCGGCCGTGGGCGACGCTGCCGCGGCCCGGCGGAAGCTTCCGGCCGTCGCGGTCGATGTCGATGTTCCAGGCGGCGATCTCGGCCTCGCTCGCCAGGCGGCCGATGCCGAGGCGCTCCGTGCCCCGCGCTGCGCCGCCGATGCCGAGCACGAGAAGGGCGGCCGCGAGCGCTCGAGCCCTACGCGTAGCCATTGGCGACCTCACCATCCGCCGCGATGCGCCACGGCACGACTGCATTGTTGTGGTAGAACGACTTGACGCCGCGCACCGCGGTCAGGTCCTCGAAACTCGGCTGAACGTAGCCCGTCTCGTCGATGGCCCGGCTCGCGATGGTGGTCGGCTGGCCGTCCCAGGTCCAGGGCAGGCGGAAGCGGGTCAGCGCCCGGTTCAGGACCGGCTCCTGCAACGCCGCCTCCTGCCAGCTCTTACCTCCGTCGGTCGTGACCTGCACGCCCCGGATCCGGCCGCGGCCGGTCCAGGCGATGCCGGTGATCTCGTGAAAGCCGGGGCCGATCCGCTGCGTGCCGGAGGGCCGGGTGATGATCGACTTCGCCTCCATGACGAAGGTGAATTGCCGGGCCGTCCCATCCGGCATCAGGTCCGTGTACTTGGACGTTTCCTCGCGGGTGTAGCCGGGCTCGGCCGCGACGTTGAGGCGGCGCAGCCACTTCACGCTCATGTTGCCCTCGAAGCCGGGCAGGAACACCCGCAAGGGATAGCCCTGCTGCGGGCGCAGGCGCTCCCCGTTCTGGCTGTAGACCAGGAGCGCGTCGTCGAGGCACTTCGCGATGGGGATGCTGCGGGTCATGGCCGCGGCGTCGGCACCCTCGGCCACGACCCACTTCGCCTCCGGTTTCAGACCGGCCTCGCGCAGCACGGTAGCCAGACGCACGCCCGTCCACTCGGCACAGCTGACGAGCCCGACGAGATCCGAGGCAGTCTTGCCCTTGATCGCCTCGAAGCCCGGGTTGCCTGAGCATTCGAGGAAGTAGATGTGCGACTCCGATGGGAAGCGCCGGACGTCCTCCATGGTCAGGACGAGGGGCCGCTCCACCAGCCCGTGGATCAGCAGCCGGTGCTGGGCGGGGTCGATGTCGGGGATGCCGCCGTGGTGGCGCTCGTAGAACAGGCCGTTCGGCGTGACGATACCGTCGAGATCCTGGAGCGGCGTGCGGGTGGAGGCCGAGGTGTACTGCTTGAGGCCCTTCGAGATGTTGCGGATGACCGCAGCCTCGAAGCGCGAGGGCGTGCCGTAGGGCTGGCTGCCCGTGTCGGCGCCGGGCACCTTCATCCATTCGGGTATGCCGGGCGGCGTCGACTCCTCCGCGCGGGCGGTGCCGGCCGCCGCGCCAACCGCCGCCGCCCCCGCCTGTACGAGGAAGCGCCGCCGGGCGGAGATCGTCGGGTCGTTGTCGCTCATGGCGTCACAGTCTGATCCCTTGCCGGTCTCTCGTCGACAGCTTTCGCGGGACGGTCGTCACGCGGCTCCTCGTTCGGGAGAGCCGCGCGCGGCCGATGGAATGCGGTGCGGGGGTCGGGGCAGACCGAGATTCTCCCGAAGGGTCGATCCCTCGTACGCGTCCCGGAACAAGCCCCGGCGCCGCAACTCCGGGAGGACGAGGGCGACGAAATCGTCCAGCCCGCCGGGAAGGGTCGGCGGCATGATGTTGAAGCCGTCCGCGCCGCGGGCCTCGAACCGCTCCTGCAGGGCGTCGGCGACCTGGGCCGGCGTACCGACGATCGTCCAGTGGCCCCGGGCGCTGGCCGCGCGCAGGTACAACTCGCGGATCGTCAGGCCCTCGCGCCGGGCGAGGCGCAGGAAGAGGTCCTGACGGCTCTTGCCGCCGTTGGTTTCCGGCAACTCCGGCACGGCGGCGTCGTCCGGGTAGGCGGACAGGTCGGCGCCGGTGAGCTGTTCGAGGAGCGAGCGGCCGACCACCGGGTGGATCAGCGCCTGCAGCGCGGCGAACTTGTCCTGCGCCTCCGCCTCGCTCTGCCCCACCACCGGAAAGGCGCCAGGCATGATCTTGAGGTGGTCCGGATCGCGGCCGTGAGCGGCCATCCGGCCCTTCACGTCGGCGTAGAAGGCGACCGCGTCCTCCAGGGTCTGCTGGGCGGTGAAGATCACCTCGGCGGTGCGGGCGGCGAGCGCCTTGCCGGCCTCCGACGAGCCCGCCTGCACCACCACCGGGTGCCCCTGTGGCGGGCGCGGGACGTTGAGCGGACCCCGCACCGAGAAATGCGCGCCCTCGTGGGCCAGCAGGTGCAGCTTGTCGGGATCGAAGAAGCGGCCGCCCTCGCGGTCGCGCACGAAGGCGTCGTCCTCGTAGGAGTCCCAGAGGCCGCGCACGACGTCCACGAACTCCTCGGCCCGGGCGTAGCGGTTGGCGTGGGCGAGGTGGCTCTCGCGGCTGAAGTTCCAGGCCTCCCGCGGGTCGGCGGAGGTGACGAGGTTCCAGCCCGCCCGGCCGCCGCTCAGATGGTCGAGGGAGGCGAACTTGCGGGCGACGTGGAACGGCTCGTTGTAGGTGGTGGAGGCGGTGGCCACGAGGCCGATCCGCTCCGTCACCGCCGAGAGGTGGGACAGGAGGGTCAGCGGCTCGAACTGGCCGACATAGCGGATCGCGGTGCGGCTCAGGGCATCGAGGTCGTCGCCCCGGATGCTGACCCCGTCCGCGAGGAAGATCAGGTCGAACTTCGCCGCCTCGGCCGTGCGGGCGAGCTGCCGGTAATGGGCGGCGTTGATCCCGGCATCGGCGTCGGAGGACGGATGCCGCCACGCGGCGACGTGGTGGCCGCCGGGATACAGGAAGGCGCCGAGGCGCATGCGGTCGCGTCGTGCCATGCCCCGTCCCTCACGCCGAGCCGACGCGGTACTGCCGGGGCGGCGCCTCGCCGGAGATCGCGAAGGTGCCGACGCTGCGGTCCCGGTAGATCCGCGGGTTGTGCGAGGCGATGGTGCGGGCGTTGCGCCAGTACCGGTCGAGCCCCGTGCCGACCTTCACCGCCGAGGCGCCCAGCGCGTCGAACAGCGAGGTCGTCGCGCTCAGGATCAGGTCGGTGACCACGCTGACTGCCTGGTTGACCTCGACATCGGCGAGCGTCGCCTGCCGCTCCGCGTCCGGTGACCCGGCCCGGTGCGTGTCGTGGACCCTCTGGAGCGCCTCGGCGGCCTTCAGCACGATGGCGCCCGCCGCGTAGGCGTTGGCGCGGACGCGGCCGACGACGGCCTGGATCTGCGGGTCGTCGGCCGTCCGCCCGGCATTGCCGTGGCTGTAGACGCGGGTCCGCTCGGCGACCAGCCGCGCCACGTCGTCGGCCGCCGCCCGGCCGATGCCCGCGAGCGTCGCCAGATGCACCAGCTGGAAGAACGCCATGGCGTAGGGGAAGCGGGCCGGATCGGGCTTGATCAGGGCGGGGTCGAGCGCCACGCCCTCGAAGGTCGCGGTGCCGCTCGCGGTCAGCGCCTGGCCGAACCCGTCCCAATCGTCCACGACCGTGACGCCCGGCGCCCGCACCGGGACGGCGGCCGTCACCGCTCCGCCTGCCTCGTCCTCGGCCGAGAGGTGGATGTAGTCCGCAAAGAGCGAGCCGGTGGTGTAGAATTTCCGCCCGTCGAGCACGGGGTTGCCGTCGCGCCGCCGCACCACGGTGTCGAAGGCGCCGACCTTGGCCGGCCCGGTCTCCGAGACGCCGCTGCCGACGGTCTCGCCCGCGCCGATCCGCGCGATCCAGGCCGCGCGCCACGCGGGGGAGGAGGAGCACAGCGCGTCCTCCGTGAAGCCGAAATGCGCCCGCAGCGCGTTGGTGACGTTCGAATCCGCGGCCGACAGCTCGATCAGCAGGGCGAAGAGTTCCGGCAGGCTGGCACCGTGGCCGCCCTCCTCGGGGGCGAGCCGCAGGGTGGTGAAGTTCGCCTCCCGCAGCCACCCGATCTCGGCGTGCGGCAGGCGGCGCGCCCTGTCCCGCTCGACGGCGGTGGCGCGGATCTCGGCGAAGACCGGGCGGAACCGTTCAGCGAGGGTCTCGTAGCGCGTGCTCGGCCCCGCACCCCAGCCCGCATCCGTCTGCGACATGGCTTCGACCTTTCGATTTCCGACACCGCCCGGGGGCGTTTGCCAGAGGAATCGATGAGCTTGTCCACGATCTCAAGCCGGATTCGGTGTCGTACGTCGTCTTTAGAACCGACATATCGCGAGACGTTCCGCGCGAGAATCTTCGTGCCCTAGTATCGCCTCGCGCAAAAAAGTATTCTCTCCCTTAACGTATGACAATTCTGCCCGCGCTCCGTTGCGCAGGGGCTGGCGGGAAGAACGAATTGTTCTCGAAGTCATCTCTTGAGGAATGCGATGCTCTGAGCGCGCGCCAAATCGAAAACACGTTTCATTGATCCGACGCACCCTGTCGGCCTTCAATGGATGCGCTTGGCGGACGCCCCGCCCCCTCCCGCACGCCCCAACGATTCCCGAGCATCCGATGATCGACGACACGACGGGCCGGTTCGGCCCCTCCCGCCGCAGGCTCCTGCGCGGCGGCCTCGGCGGGGCGGCCGCCCTGGCGCTCGGCGCTCCGGCCGTGCTCGCGGCGCCTCGCGAGGTCAAGATCAGCATGCAGCGCTCGTCGGTGCTGTTCACCGTGCTCAAGGTGAAGGGCACGCTGGTCGAGCGGCTGGCGCCGCTGGGCTTCGCGCCGAGCTGGCACCTGTTCACCAGCGTCATCGAGCCGATGAATGCCGGGGCTGTCGACATCCACGCCGACGTCGCCGACGCGGTGCCGATCTTCACCCAGTCCGCCAAGGCGCCCCTGACCTTCTACGCCCGCGAGCGCGGCGCCCCCGCGGCCGAGGCGATCATCGTGCCGGCGGATTCCCCGATCCGCACCGTCGCCGACCTCAGGGGCAGGACGGTCGGCGTCTCACGGGGATCGGGGAGCCACTACGTGCTCGCCGCTGCACTCAAGCGTGCGGGGCTGACCTTCGCGGACATCAAGCCGGCCTATCTCCAGGCACCGGAAGGCGCCGTGGCCTTCGATCAGGGCAGCCTGGATGCCTGGTCGATCTGGGATCCGTTCCTGGCCTTCGCGGAGGCCAAGCGTCCGGTCCGGGTCATCGCCGACGGCAGCGGGCTGACGAGCTATCACCGCTACTACCTCGTCAACGACGGCTTCGTCGCCGCCCAGCCGGATGTCGTGGCGACCGTGTACCGCGCCCTGGTCGAGGCCGGTGCCTGGATGAAGGCGAACCCGGAGGAGGCCGTCGCGCTCCTGGCCCCGATCTGGGGCGACCTGCCCCCGGCCGTCGTCGCCGCCGCCAACAGCCGCCGGACCTACGCGGTGGAGCCGGTGGAGCGCGGCCAGCTCGGCGAGCAGCAGGCCATCGCCGACGTCTTCCACGAGGCGAAGCTCATCCCCCGCCGGATAGACGCCACCGACGTCAAGATCTTCCAGCCGCCGACGGGCCGGGGCTGAACCCGTGGCGAGCGCTCCCCGCTTCGGCATCTGGGCCGCCGTCCACGGCTCCCGCGCCTCCCACCACGATCCCGATGAGCCGGACGACGCCAGCTGGGAGCGCAACCGCGCCCTGGTGCTTGAGGCCGAGGCGCTCGGCTTCGACTCCGTGCTGGTCGCCCAGCACACGATGAACCCCTACGACCAGAGCCGCGACCAACTCGAAGCCTGGACGGGCGCGGCAGCCCTCGCGGCCCTGACCCGGCGGATCGAGATCATCGCGGCGATCAAGCCGGGGCTCTACCACCCGGTGGTGCTCGCCAAGATGGCGCTGCAGATCGAGCATATCAGCGGCGGTCGCTTCGCCCTGAACCTCGTGAATGCCTGGAACCGGGCCGAGTTCGAGCGGGCCGGCCTGCCCTTCCCGGCCCATGACGACCGCTACGCCTACGGCCGCGAATGGATCGGCCTCGTCGACCGGCTGATGCGCGGCGAGCGGGTGACCTTCGAGGGCGAGCACTTCCGGGTCGCGGATTACCAGCTCCGTCCCGCCGGCACGTTCCGGCCGCGACCGACCATCTATCTCGGCGGCGAATCCGAGCCGGCCCGGGCGCTCGCCGCGGATCACGCCGACGTCTGGTTCATCAACGGCCAATCTCTGGCGGAGGTCGCCGCCCTGATCGCCGACGTCGCCCGGCGTCCGGCGGCAAACGGGCCGCTGCGCTACGGCCTCTCGGCTTTCGTGATCGCCCGCGAGACCGATGCGGAGGCAGAAGCCGAGCACGCCCGGCTCCTCGCCCTCGCCCAGCGGGATGCAGGCTTACGGGCCGACACCCGCGCCCGCACCGACGCGGCGAGCGTGATGTTCGCCAAGACCGATGCGGCGGCCTCTCGGCATGTCGGGACCAATGGCGGGACGGCGGCCGGACTCGTGGGCAGCTACGAGACCGTCGCGGAGCGCATCCGCGCCTTCCATGCGGCCGGCATCGCGCTGTTCATGCTGCAATTCCAGCCCTTCGAGGCGGAGATGCGCCGCTTCGCCGAGCAGGTGATCCCCCGCATCCGCTGACCCGGAGGGCTTCGATGAGCGGCCGCCACCTGCACCTCAACGTCAACCTGCTGCATGCGGGGGTCTACCCGTCCGCGTGGCGGCTGCCGCAGAGCCGGCCGGACGCCTTCCTGGACATCGACCACTTCGTGCGCGTCGCCCGCATCGCCGAGCGCGGCAAGCTCGACGCGATCTTCCTTGCCGACACACCGGCCATCACCGACAGGATCGACTACCGGCCCTTCAACGCCCTCGAACCGACCGTGGTGCTGGCGGCCGTCGCGGCGGCGACGAGCCATGTCGGGCTCGTAGCCACCGCCTCGACAACCTACAACGAGCCCTACAATCTCGCCCGCCGCTTCGCGAGCCTCGACCTTGTGAGCCGTGGCCGGGCCGGCTGGAACGTGGTGACGACGGCCGACGCCGCCGCCGGCCGCAACTTCGGTTTCGTGGGCGCCTCGGAGCATGGCGCCCGCTACGCCCGGGCCCGGGAATTCACCGATCTCGTCCATGCCCTGTGGGACAGCTGGGAGGACGATGCGTTCGTCGGCGACAAGGCGAGCGGCCGGTTCGTGGACACGGCCAAGGTCCGCCCGGTCGACCATCGCGGAGTGCACTACACCGTCGCGGGACCGCTGACCGTGCCGCGGAGCGCGCAGGGGCGCCCGGTCACCTTCCAGGCCGGCGGCTCGGAGGACGGGCGCGAGCTCGCCGCCGCCACCGCCGACGCGGTGTTCTCCCTGGCGCAGACCCGCGAGGACGGCGCGGCCTACGCCCGGGACCTGCGGGCGCGGGCGGCGCGCTACGGGCGCGGCCCGGACGCGCTGGTCGTCCTGCCGGGCCTCGCCACGGTGCTCGGCTCCACCGAGGCCGAGGCGCGCCGCCGCCAGGACGAACTCTGGGATCTCGTGCCGGAGCCCTACAGCCTCGCCCGGCTCGCCGGCACGCTGCGGATCGACCCCACCCGGCTCGACCTCGACAAGCCGCTGCCCGACCCGCTGCCCCTGCCGCCGGACGCCAACCACACGATGTTCCTCGGCACGCTCGCCCTCGCGCGGCGGGACGGGCTGACCGTGCGCCAGCTCCTGCGGGCGCTCGGCGGCGGGGTCGGCCACCGCATCGTCGTCGGCACGCCGGAGGCCGTTGCCGACGACATCGAGGCATGGTTCCGGGCCGGCGCCGCGGACGGCTTCAACCTGATGCCGGACGTGCTGCCGGAGGGCCTTGAGACCTTCGTGGACGCGGTCGTGCCGATCCTTCAGCGCCGCGGCCTGTTCCGGCGCGATTATGCCGGGGCGACCCTGCGCGATCATCTGGGTCTCGCGCGGCCCGCGAGCCGCCACGCCGCCACAGGGCACGCGATCTCCGCCTGAGCGGATTTCTCACGACCTTGCCGCCGCCGTCTGTCGGTTTCCTCGCGCCCGAAGTTCGTGCGCCGCCATGCCGACGAGCATCGCCGCCACGAAGACCAGGACCGGTGCCGCGCCGGTCGAGAGCGCGGCCACGGCCGGGCCGGGGCAGAAGCCCGAGAGGCCCCAGCCGATCCCGAACAGGGCCGCACCGAGCACGAGGGGCAGGTCGATCCGCCGGGAGGTCGGCAGGTCGAAGGTCCTGGCGAGGGCCGGGCGCGCCAGGCGGCGGGAGAGGGCGTAGCCGAGCGCGGACACGCTCACCGCCCCGCCGAGGACGAAGACCAAGCTCGGATCCCAGGCCCCCCCGACATCGAGGAAGCCGCGCACGCGGGCCGGATCGAGCATCCCCGACAGGGCGAGGCCGAGCCCGAAGAGCAGCCCGGCGGCAAGCGCCGCGGCAGCCCGCGCTCCGCCGCTCACGACACCACCCGCACGAGGGCCACCGTCAGGATCCCGGTGCCGAGGAAGACCAGCACCGCCACGAGCGAGCGCGGCGACAGGCGGGCGAGCCCGCACACGCCGTGGCCGGAGGTGCAGCCGGAGCCGAGCCGGGTGCCGAAGCCGACCAGCAGCCCGGCGACGGCGAGGACCGGCCAGGACGCCTCGATCCGCATCGCGGGCCAGTGCCCCGCCATGGCCGCGAAGAGCGGCGGCCCGAGGACGAGGCCGAGCAGGAAGGCGAGATCGGCGAGCCGGCGCTCCCCCGGCCGGGCCAGCCCCGCCACGAGCCCGCTGATGCCGGCGATGCGGCCGTTGAGGAGGAGGAGCATCGCGGCGGAGAGGCCGATCAACAGACCGCCTCCGAGGGCCGGAAGGTAAGCGTCCATGGCAGGTGATCCCGGTGTCGTCCGTGCCGGAATATCTCCGGGGCTGCGTCGGAACAACCCTTGTCAAACCGGGTTTTGTCGATAATTATCGAGCTATAACAAAGGGTTAGCGAAAATCATGCTCTCACCCGGGCAAGCCGCGAACGAAACCTTCTCCTCCGACCACGAAGGGGCGGAAGGGCATTTCCCGAGCTGGCCGACAGGGCCGCGGACCGGGAATCGGGCCGGTCTCTCCCGGCGGGCAGAGGAGGATTCCATGGCGGCATCGACCATCAGACGAGGGGACGAGGTGGTGTTCAAGCGCCTCGACCTCGCGGAAACGCTGGGGATCTGGCGTCACGCCCGAGGGCGGATCGTCCGCATCCACGGCCAGGGCGAGCGCCCGGCGACCGTCGATGTCGCCTTCGAGGGGCACGAACTTCTCGAAGGCTACCTGCCGGACCTGTTCCGTCGCGTGCACTGATCGGCGCCACCATGGCCTCAGCCCTCGCCGCCCTTCAGCCGCCGCTTCGCGCGACGAGCCGCAGCACCACCGAGTCCGACGTCTGGGCGGAACTGCGCGCCGAGGCCGAGGCCGGCCTCATCGAGGAACCGCTCTACGCGGGGATCATCCAGGCGACGATCCTCGACCAGCGCAGCCTCACCCAGGCCCTGGCCTACCGCCTCGCTCACCGACTCGGCGATGGCGACCTCGCCCGTCTGTCGATGCGCGATCTTTGTCTCCATGCTCTGGAGGCCGATCCGCAGGCGAGCGCCCACGCGGTGCGGGACCTCGTCGCCATCCGCGAGCGCGATCCGACCTGCCGGCGCTACCTGGACCCGTTCCTCTTCTACAAGGGGTTCGCCGCCCTCGAAGCCTATCGGGTCGGGCACTGGCTCTGGCAGCAGGGCCGGGTGACGCTGGCGCTGCACGTCCAGAGCCGCATCTCAGAGGTCTTCGGGTGCGACATCCACCCGGCGGCCCGGATCGGCTCCGGCGTCTTCATCGACCACGCCACGGGCGTGGTCATCGGCGAAACGACGGTGGTCGCCGACGACGTGTCGATCCTCCAGTCGGTGACGCTTGGCGGCAACGGCAAGGAGAGCGGCGACCGGCACCCGAAGATCGCCCGCGGGGTGCTGCTCAGCGTCGGCGCCAAGGTGCTCGGCAATGTCCGCGTCGGCGAGGGCGCCAGGGTCGGCGCCGCCGCCGTCGTGCTGAGCGATGTGCCAGCCCACACCACCGTCGCGGGCGTCCCCGCCCGCGTCGTGTCGCACCTGCGGCCCGGCGAGGAGCCGGCCCTCAGCATGGACCAGTCCTTCGGCTTCGGGGACGGGATCTGACCCGACCGCGGAAAAAATCCTTCCCTTGAAACAATTTCCTCATCCAGCGCCTATCGGGGCGGGCGCTCGTAGAATGGATTTCTCTCAATCCGCGGTGCGCGCTGAATCGTATTCTGCCCGATTGCGGGAAATCAGATCGATCTTCCAAAGAAGCCCGAGAAAAAGAAGATCATTTCGTTGACCGACGGGTAGTGCACCGCCTAGTGAAGTATCGCTGATGCGACTCGATGTCCGAGTCGCGTGAGACAACGCCGAGCGGCTGCAAGATCGCTCGCGAACACATGATTCGCCGGATCGTCCGTGGCTTTCGGCCCCGTTCGATCCACTGAACACTTGAGAACATACGCGCCCGGTCCGCCTCGGCGGTACGACCGCCCGCTTCAGCGCGGGCCGATGCGGCGCGCCTGCACAATGGCTGGAGACGAGACACGATGAGCGGACCGGGTTTGAGCGTCAGCGCCACAGCGGCACGCAATCTTGCGACGGCGACCGTCACCTCGGTCCAGAACGCGGCCAACACGCCGCGCTGGCTCCTCCGCCTGCTGCCCTTCGTCGATGTCCCGGGCGGCGTCTACCGCGTCAACCGCCGTGCCGTGGTGCTCGCCAAGGGCGGCCGGATCGACCTCGTGACCGAGGACAAGGGCCGGGTCGTCCGTTCCGGCTCGCTTCGCTCCGTGCCGCTGTTCAGCCGCCTCGGCGACGCCGAGCTCGCGGCGCTGGCGGGCAAGTTCAAGGAGAGCAAGCACGCGGCCGGTGAGGTCATCCGCGAGGAGGGCGCCGCCGAGCGCACCCTCGTGGTCGTCGCCGACGGCACCGTCGAGCTGACCCTGTCCGGCCCCTACAAGGGCCGCCTGCGCCAGGGGCTCGCCACGAAGGGCGACTATTTCGGCGACGGCGACCTTCTCGACGAGGGCGCGCCGGTCCCGGCGGTGAAGGCGCTCTCGGCGGTCACCCTGCTCACCCTCGATCGCGCGGCGCTGGACGACGAGAGCATCCGCTCGCGCATCGGCCAGTATCGCGAGGAGCGCGACCGGCTGAAGGGCCACACCAATGCCTACGGCGAGCAGGGCATCGAGCTTCTGGCCGTGCATACCGGCGAGCCGCGGCTGCCGACGACCTTCGTCGATTACGAGATCGATCCGCGCGAGTACCACCTCTCGACCATCCAGACGATCCTCAACACCCATACCCGCGTCACCGACCTCTACTCGAACGAGATCGACCAGCTCCGCGAGCAGATCCGCCTTACCGTCGATGCGGTGAAGGAGCGGGAGGAGTGGGAGCTTCTGAACAACTCGGCCTTCGGCCTGCTCAACGAGGTGACCGGGCGCCAGCGCATCCCCACCCGGGGCGGTCCGCCCACCCCGGACGACCTCGACGAGCTGCTGACGCTCGTGTGGAAGAAGCCCGCCTTCTTCGTGGCCCATCCCCGCGCCATCGCCGCCTTCGGCCGCGAGGCCACCCGCCGCGGCGTGCCCCCGGTGGTGGTGCACCTGTTCGGCGCGCCGTTCATCACCTGGCGTGGCGTGCCGCTGGTGCCGAGCGACAAGCTGCCGATCGACATCGACCCGGTGACCGGCGCCCAGACCACCTCGATCCTGCTGCTGCGCGTCGGTGAGGGCGAGCAGGGCGTCGTCGGCCTGCAGAAGTCCGGCGTGACCGGCGAGATCGAGCCGGGCCTGTCGGTGCGCTACATGGGCACCAACGATCACTCCATCGCCTCGCACCTCGTGACCCGCTACTTCTCGGCCGCCGTGCTGGTCGAGGACGCGATCGCCCGTCTCGATAACGTGCTGCTCGGCAACTACCATGACTATGCGTGAGGTGCAGGCTTCCGGTCTCCCCACGGGGAACGCGGGCGACCTCGCGCACGCCGATCTCGTCGGGCGCCTCGCCCGCGAGATCTATGGCCAGGGGCAGGCCGCGAGCCAGCCCTTCGCCCCGACGCTCCCGGCAGGTCCACAAGCGCCGCAGGCCCTCGACAGCCTGCCGCAGGGCTTCGGCGGTGCGGCGCTGCCGAGCGGCTCGCTCGGCGTGCCCTCGGCCCCTTCGGGCGGCCTGCCCGCCGGGTTCCAGCCCGATGTCTCGGCGCTCGGCGCCCGCTCCTTCGGTGCGCCGCGGGTCGGACTGCCGGGCCTCACCGGCCCGACCGTGCCGAACCTCGCCCCCGCGAGCCCGGCCTTCGCCGATGTCGGCGCGGTCCCGCCGGTCCACCCGGCGAGCCCGCGGCCGGTGCTGCCGGACTTCTCGTTCCCGAGCGTCCCGTCCCTCGCGGCGGGCTTGCCCGGCGGCCCGGAGCTGCACCGGCAGATCGCGGCGGACCATCCCCGCGCCAACGCCTTCGCGCACGCGCTCGCGCCCCATCTCGTGCCGGCGGATCCGTCAAGCGCGGGCGTGGACGAGGCGCAGGAAAGTTTCCGCAGGACCGGTCGCCTCTCGCGGGCACCGGAGCCGGCGCCGTCGAACCTGTCCGACTACTACTTCCTGAACCTCGGCCCCGGCCCGGCCCGCAAGGCCCCGGCGAGCCCCCGCGTCGAGCCGACCCGCTCGCCCGGCCCCGCCCCGCGGGCGCTCGCGCACGGGTCGAGCCCGGTCGCGGCGCCCTTCGACGTGGAGCGCGTCCGCCGGGACTTCCCGGCCCTGCACCAGAGCGTCAACGGCCATCCGCTGGTCTGGCTCGACAACGCCGCGACGACCCACAAGCCGCAAGCCGTGATCGACGCGACGAGCGACTTCTACGGCAAGCACAACTCGAACATCCACCGGGCCGCCCACACGCTCGCGGCGCGCTCGACGGACCTGTTCGAGGGCGGGCGCGAGGCGGTGCGCCGCTTCCTCAACGCGCCGAGCAAGGACGACATCGTCTTCCTGCGCGGCACGACCGAGGCGATCAACCTCGTCGCCGCCTCCTATGGCGGGGCGCATATCGGGCCCGGCGACGAGATCATCCTCTCGACGATCGAGCACCACGCCAACATCGTACCCTGGCAATTGCTGGCGCAGCGCACGGGGGCGACGATCCGGGTGATCCCGGTCAACGACCGCGGCGAGATCATCTTCGAGCAGTACGCGGCCCTGCTCTCGGGACGGACGAAGATCGTCTCGGTCACCCATGTGGCCAACGCGCTGGGCACCGTGAACCCGATCCGGGAGATCATCGCGCTCGCCCACGCCTACGGCGTGCCGGTGCTGGTCGATGCGGCGCAGTCCTCGCCGCACATCCCGCTCGACGTGCAGGCGCTCGACGCCGACTTCCTCGTCTTCTCCGGCCACAAGGTGTTCGGCCCGACAGGGATCGGTGCCCTGTACGGCAAGGCGACGTTCCTCGAGGCGATGCCGCCCTGGCAGGGCGGCGGCCACATGATCGAGGACGTCACCTTCGCGAGGACGGTCTACAAGGGCGCGCCGGAGAAGTTCGAGGCGGGCACCCCCGACATCGCGGGCGCCGTCGGCCTCGGGGCGGCCCTCGACTACCTGGAGAGCATCGGCCTGCCGGCCATCGCCGCCTACGAGCACGACCTGCTCGAATACGCGCAAGCAGGTCTCGCCGAGGTGAAGGGTCTGCGCCTGATCGGCACGGCGCGAGAGAAGGCGAGCGTTATGTCCTTCACGGTGGAAGGGCAGGAGAACGAGGCGGTGGCCCATCATCTCGACGCCCATGGTATCGCCGTGCGCTCGGGCCACCATTGCGCGCTTCCCGCCTTGCGCCGGTTCGGGGTCGATCAATCGGTGCGCGCCTCCCTGGCCTTCTACAACACCCGCGAGGACGTCGACACGTTCCTGCGGGCGCTGCACACCCTGCCACGGCACTGAACGTTCCGCGCCGGCTGACCGGGTCGGCGCGGTATGAGGCCAGGAGCAAATGATCTCGAGCTGAGGTCTTTCGCGCAACTTGATAGATTTTTGCTTCGTCCGCTCTGGCAGTCATTGACCTCATAAGCAGACAGGCGGATTGCGGCCAGGATTGGTCGTCCTGAGCGAATCAGAGTGCCAGTAAGCACGACTTTCCGAGGACCCGAAATGGGTCCAGGCTGTGTGAAAACGCCGTGATCTGGTAGAGTAAGTTCCGATCTGGGGAGGTCGGGATGAAGCGCTTCATCGCAGGCGAAGATCGTCAGCAGATCACGCTCCTTCCCGACTGCCTGGACGACTACATCACCGCCGACACCCCGGTTCGCCTCATCGAAGTGTTCGCTGATGAACTCGGTCTGGTCGCGCTCGGCTTTGCGGGTGCGATGCCGGAGGCGACGGGGCGGCCCGCCTACCATCCGGCAACGCTGCTCAAGATCTACCGCTACGGCTATCTCAACCGCGTGCCGTCGAGCCGCCGGCTCGAACGCGAGAGCCAGCGCAACATCGCGCTGATCTGGCTCACCGGGCGGCTGATGCCCGGCTTCAAGACGCTGGCCGACTTCCGCAGGGATAACGGCCCGGCCATCCAGGCCGCCTGCGCGCAGTTCGTGGTGCTGTGCCGCCGGCTGAACCTGTTCAGCAAGGCTGTGGCCGCGATCGATGGCAGCAAGTTCAAGGCGGTCAACAACCGCGACCAGAACTTCACCGCCGCCAAGGTCGAAGCCCGGCTGGCGCAGGTCGCGGTGAGCATCGGCCGGTATCTCGCGGCGCTGGATCGGGCAGCCCCGCTGCACGCCGACGGAGACGCGGCGGGTCAAGCGCTGGGTGCACGAGGGCGTGCTCGATGCGATGCAGGCGCGACTCGACCGGATGCCGGATGCGATGAAGATCCGTCGCCAGACCGTGGAGCACCCGTTCGGCACGTTGAAGGCTTGGATGGGCGCCGCCCACTTCCAGACCCGAACCTTGGCGAAGGTCAGGACCGAGATGAGCTTGCAGGTTCTGGCCTACAACATGAAGCGGATGATCCAGATCGTCGGGGTCGATCCGCTGATGGCGGCCATCCGGACCTGAGGCCCACCAGTTCGAGCTGCCGCGCTACGGCGCCTGTGCCTCCAAACTCTCGATGAGCTGCGTCTTCACACAGCCTCGGTGGTCAGCGGTCCTAGAAGGGTAAATCCCGAAGGCCTGCTCTTAAAGATCACGAAATCTATTTCTCGCCCTTACAAGATCGTTGCGAAGGCTCAGATTGCGCAGCCAATTGCTTTTAAATACGTGCGAAATTGCACCACCATAAGCATGTATAGATGCAACTCTAATCTTTCTTTCCAGGGTCGTCGAGTGGCAGGTCGATCGAGCAGCGCAACTCGCCGGCCGACAGTTGATAGCTGGTCCTGGCCCTCAGCGCGTAGGGCAGCGCCTTCTCGATCAACTCGCGCCCGTAGCCGCTCTGCACCGCCCCCACCTCGTCGCCGGAGGGCGCGATGCCTTCCTCCAGCCACATCAGGGAAAGCCGGTCCTCGTCGGTCTCCCCCCTGTAAGTGTCCCAGCTCACCCAGAGCTCGCCGCCGTCGCCGGCCAGCGCGCCGTACTTGCGCGCGTTGGTCGCCAGCTCGTGCAGGGCCAGTGCCAGGGTCTGCACGCTCGCCTTGCGCAGGCGGACGGGTGGACCATCCAGGGCGATGCGCCCGCGCGTGGCCTCGGCTCCGAGCGCGTCGAGCTCCGCCTGGATCAGCGCCCGGATGGTGATCGGCTGCTGGTCCGAGCGCGACAGCAAGCCCTGCACGCGCGAGAGCGCGGCGAGCCGGTCGTTGAACTGCTCGCGGAAGAGCTTCGTGGGGCCGGTGCGCAGCATGGTCTGTTGGGCGATGGATCGCACCACGGTCAGCAAGTTGCGGGTGCGGTGCTGGAGTTCGTCGACCAGCACCGCCTGCCGCGTCTGCAACTCGTGCATGTCGTGGATGTCCATGGCGGCGCCGAACCATTCCGCGACCTGTCCGCCCGGATCGGGAACCGGCACCTGCCGTACCAGGAACCAACGATACTGCCCGTCATAACGGCGGATCCGATGCTGGACCTCGATCAGACAACGGTTTGCCAAGCCGGCATGGAAAACTTCACGCGTGGTCTCGCGGTCGTCGGGATGGATGCAGTTTAGCCAGCCGAAGCCCTGAACCTTCTCCAGGGTCAGCCCGGAATAGTCGAGGAAGGACTGGTTCTGCGCGTGCACCGCCCCGCTCGCGTCCGAGCGCCACAGGATGACGGGCACGAGGCTGGCCAAAGCCCGGAGCCGTCCCTCGCTGTCGCGCAGGCGCCGCTCCGCGGCACGGCGCTCGGTGAGGTCGGCGGTGACGGCCAGGACGGTACCTGGCTGGCCGGGGCCGTGGTGCAGCGGCTGCACGCGGCTGTTGGCCCACAGGACTGTGCCGTCGGCGCGCAGGTAGCGCTTGTCCAGCGAGGCGGGCTGACCGGTCCGGAGCGCCTCCGCGACGGCACTCAGGCTCGGCGCCGCATCGTCCGGATGGGTGACGTCCAGGAAGGACAGGCGAAGGACGTCCTCGCGGCGCCGTCCCAGGATGCGGCAGATCTCGTCGTTAGCGCGGAGGAAGCGGCCGTCCTGCGTCAGCTCGGATAGACCCACGGCCGCGTTGGTGAAGATGGCGGCAAGCCGCTCCTCGCTCTCGTGCAAGGCGCCCTCGGCACGATGCTGGCGGGTCGCGTCCGCGACGGTCAACAGGATTCCCGCGACCGAGCGGCTTTCGTCGCGCAACGGGCTGTACGAGAGACTGAACCACGCATCCTCCCGCTGCCCGTTCCGGGTGATGGGAAAGGATGCGTCCTGCACCGTCACGGTCTCGCCGGCCTGGACGCGCTCGTAGATCGGCGCGGTGATGGCGGTGATCTCGTGCCAGCACTCGGAGGCCGACTGCCCCAGGCCGCCTGGGTGCTTGGCGCCCATGAGATCGCGGTAGGCGTCGTTGTAGATCTGGATCAGGTGCGGGCCCCAGAGCGCGACCATGGCGAAGCTGCAGGGCAGCAGCAGATCGACGATCACCTTCAGGCTCTGCGGCCACGCCTCGATCGGCCCGACCGGCGTGGCGGCCCAATCGTGCCGACGGATCAGCCCGGCCATCTCGCCGCTTCCCATGGGCCATCCCAGCATGCGATCGTCGGCCATCGGCCTCCTCCGCAATTGTCAGAGCAGGATGGTACCCTGAGCTGAAATGGAGCGGCTAGGGAGTTTCACTGCATCGCGTCCTCGGCTCATCCAGAACCTATGCACTCAGAAGATGTCGGCCTGCGGGGCTATGCGCGTCTTGTATACGCTGAGCGACCCCGAGGTCATCACATGCAGTGATTTTGGCTCTTCCTGGAGACATCAAGCGTGTCCCTTGGCCAGCTATCGGAGAGTTTGTCGCAACATAATGATTGCCACTCACCCACCGCGCAGAGGTCGGCTGTGGATCGAGAGCAGCGGTTGGCACGACGGGCAGAAGCAAGCATCCGGCCGCAAACGCGCTCCCTCTATCCGGTCGATGCAGCCGAACACCCGAAGGCAGAGGCACCGTTCGGACATGCTCATCGAGAGGGCTCTGCTGCCACCTCGTTCCAGTCCAGCAGGGGGAAGGTTCGGTCGTAGGCCAGATTGAAGAGGAAGGCGTAGGCCACGTAGAAGGCCGCGATCGCGATATCCATGACGAAGGCTTGGGAGAGGCTGATACCGAGGTACCAGGCGATCGGCGGCAGCAGGATCAAGAGCAGCCCCGCTTCGAACAGCACGGCGTGACCGACCCGTAAGGCCAAGCTTTTGCGCGTGTGCCCGATCAGCCGCTGCATCGCTCGATCGAAGCCGAGGTTGTAGGCGTAGTTCTACGCCGTCGCCACGAGGGCGCTGCCCACGCCGATCACACCCATGTCGGAGGCGTGCAGGCTGAACAGCATGGTTCCGAGGGGAATGATGAGCGCGAGCCCGACAACCTCGAACAGGATGGCGTGGCGGATACGGTCGCGTGTGCTGCGCATGGGGTTGCCTGAAAGCGTCTCTGGTGCGCCGCCTTCTATCTATGATAATAAGGCCAGCAAGTTGGAAAGCATCTGGAAATCAGATAGGTGGCCGTCTCTCTCGACCAACTCCAGGCTTTCGTCGCGGCAGCCGAGGCCGGATCGTTTTCCGGGGCCGCCCGCGTGCTGCGCAAGGCGCAGTCAGCCGTCAGTACACAAGTAGCGAACCTCGAGGCGGATCTGGGACTAAACCTGTTCAATCGGACGGGCAGGAACCCAGTGCTTACCCCGGCGGGGGAACGCCTGCTGCTGGAGGCCCGGGTCGTGCTCGACCGGCGGGAGCACTTTATCGGCGTGGCAAGCAGCCTGGAACAAGGGGTGGAGAACCGATTGGTGGTTGCCATCGACGAACTCTATCCTGAGCATGCCCTCGGCGCCCTGTTCGCCGACTTCGCCGTGCGCTTCCCTTTCGTCGAATTGGAGCTGCTCTTCCCGCTGATGGAGGATGTCAGTCGCATGGTGCAGTCCGGAGCCGCCGACCTTGGCGTGATGTGGCGTCAGGAGGTGCTGCCCACAGAGCTAGGCTTTCAGACCATCGGCTGGGTGCCCCTGAAGTTCGTCTGCGGGCGCGACCATCCGCTGGCGAAGGCGCGGGTCGAGTGGGAGGAGCTCAAGCGCCATCGCCAGATCCTCGTCGCCGCACGCAGCGACGGAGCAGAGAAGCGCCGTTTGCGGGTGGCCGCCGAGGTGTGGTGGGTGGAGAGCCACTGGGTCATTCTGGAAATGGTGAAACACGGGATTGGCTGGGCCTTCGTCACCGATCACGTCATCGCCGCGTCCCTCACCGCGCCATACCTCGTCACCCCGGACCTGCAGTTCGACGAAGGTGACTGGCCCATCGCCCTGGAATTGGTTTGGCACAAACAGCGCCCCTATGGCCCCGCTGCGGCATGGCTTCGCGAGCGCTTCGCGTCGGAACGGGTCGGCAGTTTGTTCGAAGACAGCCGATCAGGTTGAGGGACGAGCGTTGCTGGACAGCCGACGAATGGCTGCTTTCGGGGACCGCTGACAGTCGTTTGCAAGACTGCGTCGGGCTGAAGGCGGAACGTCTGTTTCCTGATCGAAGGCTGGGTCCGACTCCCACCCCATTCGGACCTTCGACGGAAGCTGGTCGAATGTCCGCAAAGGGTCGATTTTGTTGAAAAACTCCGGGGCAACGCGCCAAGCGTCACCCAGCATAGGTCGCCGGAGAGCATTTGTCTCTCGTCAGCGATAAAACACCAAAGTAATCGCGCATCTTGGGCGATCGGAAAGCAGGATTTTCTTCAGAAGTCGCAACTAGTGGTGCTGCTTTGGGGCGATCCCGAGTTTTTCAACGGAATCGGTCATGAACGGCTGAGTTCAGGCTACACCTCTCGGGCGGATCCACGTATCGCGCCACTCAAGCCGCCGACCGTCTGCTGATCGCAACGACAGGCGATCGACGGGACGGTTCGTTTCGGCGTCGACCAGAGCCGAATGTCGCTCGTCCGGCCGATAAAGGTGGTCTTCCCCCCATTGGCGCAGCGCGACGATGACCAAGAACAGCCCGCTGCCCTTTTCAGTCAGGACATACTCTCGGTAGGCTGATCCGTCCGACGCAGGCATGGTCGTCAGGACGCCACGTTCCACAAGATCGCGCAGTCGCGTCGCCAGCATACCCTTTGCGATCCCGAGACCCAACTGAAGTTCGCTGAAGCGGCGCCGCCCATCGAAGATGTCTCGGATGATAAGCAGCGACCACCAGTCGCCAATCACATCGAGCGCTCGGGCGACCGGACAATCCGCCCCCATAAAGCTGACCCGCTTCACCACAACCGCCCTCCGAACATCCCATCAGATCTGGTTCTAACTTAGAACTGGATCTGCTGCCTGGCGAGTGGTCTCATCATGAGACCAAGCCGGGAGAAGGTCTATGCCTGTGGAGATCGCCTGTCCTTCAAACGCCGTCGAGGCCGTGCCCAGCGTTGGCGAGACAGGCCTAAGGCCGGCGACCCTCGCCGTGTGCGCAATCGGCTGCGGCTTGTCGGTGGCCAACATCTACTACGCTCAGCCCCTGCTCGCCGCGATGGCGCACGACTTCGAGATCCCGCCGGCGGCCATCGGCCTTATCGTGACGCTGACGCAGATCGGCTACGCGCTGGGTCTGATCCTGGTGGTGCCGCTTGGCGATCTTATCGACCCGCGCAAACTTGCGGTTGCCCAAGCCGCTTCATCGGCTGTCGCGCTCACGATCGTGGCAGCGTCGCAATCGGCGGCCGTCATGTTCCCTGCGATGGTGATGGTCGGCCTCTTGTCGGTCATCGTCCAGGTTCTGGTCGCCTACGCGGCCGCGCTGGCTGAGCCCGCCAGACGCGGGCAGGCCATCGGTACGGTCACGAGCGGGATTGTCATCGGCATCCTGAGCGCGCGGGTCGTTGCCGGGCTTCTCTCGGACCTCGGCGGCTGGCGAGCCGTCTACATGGTCTCCGCGTGCCTGAGCGCGGTCCTGGCCTTGGCGCTAGCACACCTGCTTCCCCGTCGCGGATCTGCCTCATTTGCCGGTAGCTATTTCGCGGTGGTTCGCTCCATCCCCCGGCTGTTCATCGAGGATCCGGTGTTGCGCCTGCGCGGTATGCTGGCGCTTCTGATCTTCGCGACCTTCAGCACGTTCTGGACAGCGCTCGTGCTGCCGTTGAGCGCCTCACCGTTCTCCTTCTCGCACTCGCAGATCGGCCTGTTTGGGATCGTGGGCGTCGCTGGCGCCTTGGCGGCGGCCAAGGCTGGGAGCATGGCGGACCGCGGCTTGGGACACAGGACCACCACTCTGGGGCTCGCCTTGCTGCTGGCCGCCTGGGCACCGATTGCATTGCTGCCCGTCTCCATGGCTGCCCTGATCGGCGGCGTCCTTGCTCTGGATCTCGCTGTGCAGGCCGTGCATGTCACCAACCAGAGCGTGATCGTTTCGCGGTATCCGCAGGCGCGCAGTCGGCTCGTGGGCGGCTACATGGCGTTCTATTCGGTCGGAAGCGGTATCGGCGGCCCTGCGGCGACGATCACCTATGCCCTTGCGGGTTGGGGCGGCGTCTGCGGGGTCGGTGCATTATTCAGTGGCATCGCCCTGTGCCTCTGGTTCTGTGCGAGTGATGATTCCATTGCATCGACACGCAAAACGTAGCGCTCGCGCTGGAGGCTGCCTCGCGCGATCAACGGACCTCTGTGTTCGAGCGAAGAAACGCCCGCTTTTCAACTGAAGCCGGCCAGCGTTGCGGGGCGATGAAGCAGACGTCCGCCAAGGGGCAGACGGATCAGAGGTGCTTTAGCCCGAAGCTCTCCAGCAGAGGCAGAAGCTCGTCTCGGGCCCGCACGCGATGATCGTGAACACAGGCCTGAGCGGTCGCCGGATCGCCTTGCCGGATCGCGTCGATGATCGCGCGATGCTCGGCGACTGAGGCACCGAGTTCGCGTCGAAGCTTGAGCGTCAGCATCCGAGCGCGGTGTGACTGGTCATTGATGGTCTGCAGGATCCGGGTCATTCGCCCATTCTCCGCCCCCTCAACCAGGGTCCGGTGGAAGCTGGCGTCGGCCTGTCCCCAGGTGGGCAGGTCGCCCTCCGTCCAAGCCTTGGCCATGGTCTCGGTGAAGCCAGCGAGTTCCGCGGCGACCGACATGCGTTCTGCCTTGGGTAGGGCTGCGAGCAATTCGGCAGCGCGTCCCTCGATCGCGATAATGACGTCGTAGATCTCGCGCATATCCTCCGGCGCGAGGGCGCAGATCAGGACCCCGCGTCGGGGCAGAACCCGCACCAGCCCATCCTCCTGCAGACGAATTACCGCCTCATGCACGGGCGTACGGCTCATCCCGAGCCTCAGGGCGATCTCCTGCTCCGAGGCCTGGTAGCCCGGTGCGAAGCTCGAGTCCTGAATGGCTCGCTTCATCGCCGCGTAGGCATCGTCCACGAGTGAAGGTCGCCGCTCAACCTCCTGGTCGTCCGCCGTTTTCGCTGCTGACCGGGACCGCGCCATCGCACCCTCCACTCCGCATTCTGTCGTATCAGCTTCCATGCAAGGTGCAATAAGAGGTTGACAGGAAAGCAAGGACGGGCTCAGTTAGTGCCACCTTGCATGCAAGATGGCGCACAAAGACCAACGCATGCTGATGCCCCAGGAGGAAACGATGGACGGCTCGCTCGAGCGGGCGACCATGCGCAAGGTCGCGTGGCGCCTGGTTCCCTTTATCTGCCTTCTCTACTTCATCGCCTTCATCGACCGCGTGAACATCGGCTTCGCGGCCCTGACGATGAACAAGGATCTTGGCTTCTCGTCTGCCGTGTTCGGCTTCGGAGCGGGCATTTTCTTCTTCGGCTACTTCCTGTTCGAGGTGCCGTCGAACATCATCCTCGACAAGGTCGGTGCACGTCTCTGGATCGCCCGGGTAATGATCACCTGGGGCATCATCTCGGGCGCCTTCGCCTTCGTGAAAGGCGAGTACAGCTTCTACGCTTTGCGCTTCCTGCTCGGCGCAGCCGAGGCCGGCTTCTTCCCCGGCATCATTCTCTACCTGAGCTACTGGTTCCCAACCCGCTATCGCGCCGGCGTCGTCTCGCTCTTCATGGCGGCGGCGCCGATCTCGGTGGTGCTCGGCTCACCGATCTCCAGCGCGCTGCTGCAGATGGAAGGGATCATGGGTCTCCACGGCTGGCAGTGGATGTTCCTCATCGAGGCCGCGCCCGCTGTGGTGCTCGGCTTCGTGGTGCTGGTCTACATGACCGATCGCCCGGAGAAGGCGAAGTGGCTCTCCGACGAGCAGCGCGCCTGGCTCGTCGCGGAGATGAACGAGGAGCATGCCCGCAAGCAGGTCTCTGCAAAGCACGGCATCTTGGCTGGAATGGCCGATCCCCGTGTGCTCGCCCTCGCGCTCGTCTATTTCGGCACCTCAGCGGGCCTCTACACGCTCGGCATCTGGGCGCCGCAAATCATCAAGAGCTTTGGCCTGTCAAATATGGCGGTCGGCTTCCTCAACGGTGTGCCGCCGACCATTGCGATCATCGCCATGATCCTGTGGGCCCGCCACTCGGACAAAACGGGTGAGCGCACCTGGCACGTCGTCATCGCCTGCCTCGTCGCCTCCGTCGGCCTGATGCTGGCCGGCGGCGCATCCTCGACCGTCGCGGTGATTGCCGCGCTCAGCCTCGTCAACGTCGGCATCAGCGCGGCCAAGCCCCCGCTCTGGGCCATGCCGACGATGTTCCTGTCGGGCTCCGCCGCGGCGGTGGGCATCGCCACGATCAACTCGATCGGCAATCTCGGTGGTTTTGTTGGGCCCTGGGCGATCGGCTGGATCAAGGATCAGACTGGCAGCTTCACCGGCGGCCTGATCTTCGTCGCAGGCCTGCTGGTCCTATCCGCATTCGTCACTCTCATCGTCGCCCGTGCTGGGCGGCGTCCTGAGCCCACCGGCGTCGTCGCGCGCTGATCTCCCCCAAATCCTTCACAGAGTAAGAGAGGACACGTTCCATGAAGACCTACAACATCGCCGCCATCCCCGCCGACGGCATCGGCGTCGAGGTCATCGCGGCCGGCATCGAGGCTCTGGATGCGCTCGCCGCGAAGTCGGGAAGCTTCAATTTCAAGTTCGATCACTTCGACTGGGGCTCGGACTACTACAAGCGCCACGGCGTGATGATGCCGGCCAATGGGCGCGAGCAGATCAAGGACCACGACGCGATCTTCTTCGGCGCGGTCGGCGCGCCGGACGTGCCGGACCACATCACGCTCTGGGGTCTGCGGCTCGCCATCTGCCAGCCCTTCGACCAGTACGCCAACGTGCGTCCGACCCGGATCCTGCCCGGCATCACCAGCCCGCTGCGCCACGTCACCGGACCGGAGCTGGACTGGGTGATCGTGCGCGAGAACTCCGAGGGCGAGTACGCGGGCGTCGGCGGCCGGGTGCACCAGGGCCATCCCAACGAGGTCGCCACCGACGTCGCGATGTTCACCCGCAGCGGTGTCGACCGCATCATCCGCTTCGCCTTCAAGCTGGCGCAGAGCCGGCCCCGCAAGCTCCTCACGGTGGTGACGAAGTCGAACGCGCAGCGCCACGCCATGGTGATGTGGGACGAGATCGCGGCCGAGGTGGCGCGGGACTTTCCCGACGTGACCTGGGACAAGATGCTGGTCGACGCCATGACCATGCGCATGACGATGAAGCCGGAGACGCTCGACACCATCGTGGCGACGAACCTGCATGCCGACATCCTGTCGGATCTTGCCGCCGCGCTCGCCGGCTCCCTCGGCATCGCGCCGACCGCGAACCTCAACCCGGAGCGCAAATTCCCGTCGATGTTCGAGCCGATCCACGGTTCGGCCTTCGACATCACCGGCAAGGGGATCGCGAACCCGATCGCCACCTTCTGGACCGCCTGCCAGATGCTGGAGCATCTCGGCGAGAAGGCCGCCGCCGACCGCCTGATGCGCGCGGTCGAGCGCGTCACCGCCGACCCGAACCTGCATACGCCCGATCTCGGCGGCAAGGCGACGACGCGCCAGGTCACGGACGCGGTGATCGCCGCGATCCAGGGCGACAACGAGTAAGGCCGGTGGTGTGACCGAGCCCGGCGATTTCCTGCGGCGGCTGTTCGCAGCCGCCGTGGCGGCGGCCAATCCCGCCGTCAGCCTCGCTCGGCATCTGCCGGGCCCGCCCCGCGGACGTACGATCGTCATCGGGGCTGGCAAGGCGGCCGCTGCGATGGCCCGCGCCGTCGAGACGGCCTGGCAGGGCGAGCTCTCCGGGCTCGTGGTCACACGCTACGGGCACGGCACGCCGACCTCATGCATCGAGGTTGTCGAGGCAGCCCATCCCGTGCCGGATGCTGCCGGTGAGGCAGCGGCACGGCGTATCCTCGATCTGGTCGCCGGGCTCACGCCCGACGACCTTGTTCTCTGCCTGATATCCGGCGGGGGATCGTCCCTGCTCTCCCTGCCGGCGCCAGGACTGACTCTGGTCGACAAGCAGGCGGTGAACCGCGCCCTGCTGAAGTCGGGCGCCGCCATCGGCGAGATGAATTGCGTCCGACGGCACCTCTCGGCCATCAAGGGTGGGCGGCTTGCAGCCGCGTGTCACCCGGCCAAGGTCGTGACGCTGCTGATCTCGGATATCCCCGGCGACGATCCACTCGACATCACGTCGGGACCCACGATCGGTGATCCCACGACCTGCTCCGATGCCTTGGCGATCCTCGCCTATCGCCGCATCGCCGTGCCCCCGGCGGTCCGGGAGCACCTGGAGAGCGGGGCTGGCGAGACGGTGAAGCCGGGTGATCCGCGGCTGGGCACGCCGGATCTACGCATGATCGCAACCCCGCTGATGGCACTGCAGGCTGCCGCTGCTTTGGCACAGCGTGAGGGTGTGCCGGCCTACATCCTAGGCGATGCGATCGAAGGGGAGGCTCGCGAGGTCGGCCGGGTCATGGCCGGGATCGCCAAGAGCGTCTCCGCTCATGGGCTGCCGTTTGCCGCACCCTGTGTCCTGCTCGCCGGGGGCGAGACCACTGTCACCGTGCGCGGTCAGGGCCGCGGCGGCCGCAACGTCGAGTTCCTCTTAGCGCTCGGCGCCGCGCTGGCAGGCCATCCCGGCGTTCACGCCCTGGCCGGCGACACGGACGGGGTGGACGGTATCGAGGCGATCGCGGGCGCTGTCCTCGCGCCCGACACGCCACTCCGCGCTGCGGCGAGAGGTCTATCCTTCGCCGACGCTCTGGATCGGAACGATGGTCACGGTTACTTCGAGGCACTCGGCGACGCAGTCATCACCGGACCGACCCTGACCAACGTGAACGACTTCCGGGCGGTCCTGGTGGTCTGACATAACTCTTACAGAGGCGGCCGTCCGCGGCCGAGCCAACCATGCGCCGTCACCGCTACGCCAAGATCGTCGCCACCGTCGGGCCGGCGACCAACACACCGGAGATGCTCAAGGCCCTGTTCCTGGCCGGCGTCGACACCTTCCGCCTGAACTTCAGCCACGGCGTCCAGGCGGACCACGCCAAGGTCCACGCTTCGATCCGCGCCTTGGAGAAAGAGGTCGGCCGGCCCATCGGCATCCTGCAGGATCTACAAGGCCCCAAGATCCGGGTCGGCACCGTGCGGGACGGGCGGCTCGATCTCACCTCCGGCGAGCGCGTGCGCTTCGTCCTCGAAGGCTCGGAAGGTGGCAAGGACGCGATCCCGCTGCATCACCCGGAGATCTTCGCGGCCGTGGTGCCCGGCCAGGACCTCCTGATCGATGACGGTCGCGTGCGGGTGAGAGTCGTCGGCGTCGAGGCCGCCGTGATCGAGGCCGAGGTGATCACCGCCGGTGTGATCTCGAACCGCAAGGGCGTGAACCTCCCCGGTACCCTGCTCGACCTCTCGCCGCTGACCGAGAAGGATCGCGCCGATCTCGCCTTCGGGCTCGAGCTCGGCGTCGACTGGGTGGCGCTGTCCTTCGTGCAGAAGCCGTCCGACGTGATCGAGGCGCGCGGCCTGATCGGGGACAAGGCCGGCATCATGACCAAGGTCGAGAAGCCGCAAGCGCTCGATCGGATCGAGGACATCATCCGCCTCTCGGATGCCGTGATGGTGGCCCGCGGCGATCTCGGCGTCGAGATCCCGCACGAGGATGTGCCCGCCCGTCAGAAGGAACTGATCCGCGCTTGCCGGCTCGCCGTGAAGCCGGTGATCGTCGCGACCCAGATGCTGGACTCGATGGTCAATGCGCCAGCACCGACCCGAGCGGAGGCCTCGGACGTGGCGACCGCGATCTACGACGGGGCCGATGCCGTCATGCTCTCGGCCGAGTCCGCGACGGGCCGCTATCCCGTCGAGGCCGTATCGATGATGGACCGCATCATCCGCAGCGTTGAGGGGCACAAGCTCTACCACTCGATCATCGCTGCGCTGGAGCCGGGCGAGGAGGAGACGCCGCCCCATGCGGTGGCCACCGCCACCGCGACTCTCGCCGAGGCGATCCATGCGACCGCGATCGTCGCCTACACGGAAAGCGGTACGACAGCCGCACGGGTGGCCCGCAAGCGTCCGGCCGTGCCGATCCTGGCGCTCACCCCCAACGTCGACACCTCTCGCCGTCTGAGCCTGCTCTGGGGCGCCCACAGCGTCCGCACGGACGACGTCGACTCCTACGAGGAGATGACCGCCAAGGCCTGCCACCACGCGCAGGAGGAGGGCTTTGCCAAGCCCAACGACATCGTCGTCACTGCCGCGGGCATCCCGTTCCACACCACCGGCAACACCAACAACATCCGTCTGATCCAGATCTGATCCTCGCTTCGAGCTGCCCCAGGCGGCTCGAAGCTGAGCGGCGACCTACAACAGCTTTGCCCGTGGAGGCAGCCCTATGACGACGATCACCAACATCGGCGCCTGCGAGATCCTGGACAGCCGGGGCGATCCGACCGTCGAGGTCGACGTGCTCTGGGCGGACGGCTCCTTCGGTCGCGCCGCAGTCCGGCCAAGGCGCTGCCTGCCGACGATGCTCTGAGAATCTGCCGTTCGAAGTCGGCGCGCGTTCGGAATGGATTGGTGGCGCCGGAACACCGGAGGCGGCGTCAGGCATCGCGCTTTCACCGACATGGCCCCGCGCCTACATACCCGCCATGCCTGTCCTGCTAGCGCTCGGCGTTGCCCTCCTGCTCGGCCTCGTGTTCGGCCCGCAGTGGTGGGTACGCCGGGTCATGCAGCAACACGCCGCCGAGCGGCCGGACTTACCCGGGACCGGAGGCGAGCTCGCCCGCCATCTGCTCGACCTGGCCCGGCTGGAGCACGTTCCCGTCGAGATCGCGCCAGCCGACCACTACGACCCGGTCGCAAACGTCGTGCGCCTGTCGCCGCAGAACCATGACGGTCGCTCGATCACGGCGGTCGCGGTCGCGGCGCACGAGGTCTCCCACGCGCTCCAGCACGCGGCCGGGGACCGGCTTCTCGCGGCGCGGGTAACCTTCGCTCCGGTCGTGCGGGGCTTCGAGTTCGCCGCAGCCGTGGTGATGACGACCGCGCCCCTGATGGTCGCCGTCGTCAAGTCGCCTGTCCTGCTCGCCCTACAGGTGGGTGTCGGCATCGCGCTCCTCGGTGTCCGCCTCGTGTTCCACCTCTTGACGCTGCCCGTCGAGCTCGACGCGAGCTTTCGCCGGGCCCTGCCGATCCTGGAAACGGGTCGCTTTCTCGACGCTGGCGATATGCGCGGCGCCCGCACCGTACTGCGCGCCGCGGCCCTCACCTACGTTGCCTCGTCCCTCGTGTCGCTCGTGAACATCGCCCGCGTTCGGCGCCTCCTCCCATTCTAAGGCATGCGAGGCGTAAGTCCGATTTCCCGCTCCGTTGAAAGCGGACAGTTTCCTGCCGGCCGCCGGCCGTCGCGCCCACCTTGCCTCCTGTTTGCCCCCGTTCATGACCAGGGTTCGTTCCGAATCCGATCCGGCACCGATCCGGAGGCCGAGATGGGGCCCCTCGTCAAGAGGCAGCACTACGAGAAGGTGCGCGGCTACATCGACCAGGGCGTGGCCGAGGGCGCCGAGCTCGTGGTGGATGGGCGCGATCTCAAGCTCCAGGGCTACGAGAACGGCTACTTCCTGGGCGGCACGCTGTTCGACCGGGTCACCCCGGACATGACGATCTACAAGGAGGAGATCTTCGGCCCCGTCCTCGCGGTGACACGCGCGCCCGACTACGCGATGGCGGCGCGCCTCATCAACGAGCACGAGTTCGGCAACGGCACCGCGATCTTCACCCGGGACGGCGACGCCGCGCGCGAGTTCGCGCACCAGATCGAGGTGGGCATGGTCGGCATCAACGTGCCGATCCCGGTGCCGATGGCGTTCCACTCCTTCGGCGGCTG
This sequence comes from Methylobacterium radiodurans, assembly GCF_003173735.1. Taxonomy (NCBI): domain Bacteria; kingdom Pseudomonadati; phylum Pseudomonadota; class Alphaproteobacteria; order Hyphomicrobiales; family Methylobacteriaceae; genus Methylobacterium; species Methylobacterium radiodurans. The sequence continues at coordinate 1,967,788 of NZ_CP029551.1, forward strand.
GAAGGCCTCGCTGTTCGGTGATCACCACATGCACGGGCCGGAGGGCGTGCGCTTCTACACCCGCCTGAAGACGATCACGACCCGCTGGCCGACCGGGATCCGGGCGGGCGCAGACTTCGTGATGCCCACGATGCAGTAAGGCAAGCCGACACGGCGACCGGCGGTTCCAGCCGCCGATCGCATCAGGGATCTTGAAATAATCCGTGCCCTGAGCCGCTCGATGAATGAGGAGATCCGCCTGGCCCTCAAGGTCGGCCCGGAGATTCGGATCATCGACCGTGCGGCCTCCAAGCCCCGAAATGCTACATGGATTGCGAGCAGGACGTCGTCGACTGGAGCCTCCTCCCGCCCAGTGAGGCCGACCATGAACTCTTGATGCAGGTCCGTCCCCAGGAGGGCACGCACAACAAGCCGCCGCAGAAGTCGTTCGATTGCAGCATCATGGACGTCGCCGACGATATGGGCTTCGGCATCCACGACCTGAATGATGCCCTTGCACTGGGCTTGGTGACACGCAAGGCAACGGATGGTTTGTCAGTGGGCGCCTGGCGCGTTCATCGCGTTCGCCCCAATGGATCATGCAAGGTGGCGCAGTGACGGAACACCGATCCGGCTGCTGTGCGGGCCGTTCAGGTTTCATCCCATGGCGGAGGCGGTTCAGCCGGGGTTGTTAAGTTCCCTGGACACATCGTGTCCTCAAGCCACCCTGTGCAATGCTCTGGGCGAAAGGTTTGCCCCCGCGACGCCCTGCAGCTCGTCCCGCCCTCCACTGAGTTGCACGCGGTTCCGGCCGCCGCGTTTGGCCGCGTACAGAGCTTCGTCCGCCGCACGGAGGAGCTCGCTCATCATGGTCGGTGAATGAGGTCCGGTGGATATGGCCGCCACGCCGATGCTGACGGTCACCGGCCCGGCATCGCCCGCGAGGGAGCTCGGCAGGTTCATGGTCTGTACGGTTTGGCGCATCTGCTCGCAGGCGACCCGGGCCCGATCGATGTCGGCGTCCGGCAGCAAGAGTAGGAATTCCTCGCCGCCGTATCGCCCGACCTCACCCCTCCAGGCGGTCGCCGACGCTGCCAGCGAGGTGGCGACGGCGCGCAGGCACCGATCGCCTTCCTGGTGGCCGCGGGTATCGTTCAGACGTTTGAAGTGATCGATGTCGACGAGTGCGACAGCAAGGCGGCAGGCCCTGGCCGGGTCGTCGAATGAGGCTTGGAATCGCTCCATAATCGCGCGCCGGTTAAGGATGCCGGTCAGGGCATCCGTGATCGCGAGTTCCTGAAGCTGCCGGTTCGCCGCGCGCAGCTGTCGCATCTGAAAGAGATCGTGCAGGCGCAGCATCTCTGCGCGCAGGTGCACCCGGTTGGCTGTCAGGCGGGCCAGGATCAGCGCGGACGTGACGGCGGCGAAGAACGCTGTCATCAATCCCACGTCGAAGCCGGATACGCTCGGGTTGAGCCACTGCACCCCGGCATAGGCGAGGCAGTTGCAGAGACCGGACAGGATGATCCAGCGCCGACCGAGCGGTATGACGGCAATGCTTGTCGAGATCACCATGAAGCAGGCCGTCGCGTAGCGCTCGTGGATCGGTCCGCCCGCGACCAGCCCGAGCATGCAGGCCAGCATCATCATGCTGAGCGAGAACAGGATGATCGAGAGGCCTTCGATCCAGGCGGGACGCTCGGTCGTCCAAGCTTTGACGACTGCGAGATAGACCAACGGGATCGCGAGACCTCTCAGGGCAATTGCGGGCGCCAGCATCGAGGCGGCCATCATGTAATCGATTCCGATCACCAGCACATTGATTAGCGTGATGACTTTCAGCCACGCGCGTGCGGTCGCTGCCCGACCGTGCCAGGATACTCGTCTATAGAGTTTCATAGTGGCTGCCGTCGGGCGCATCTTGCGGATGGAGCCCTTGATGAGAGTCTCGATTTCCGCCTTGAAGTCGTGAGACGCCATTGCAGCGGAAATGTCCGCAAGTTCGTCGCGTCTCTTGTTGCTCATATCGGTAAGCGGCCTGACAGGTTTCGGGCTGTCAGAAGATTATCAGATAAGTCTTGAGGACAGTTTAAGAGATTTAAGTGTGCTATATTCGAGCGTCCCGGCCCGCTGCGATGATCGGACGTACGCATTCCCCTCGAACGCCCCCGCATCAGGGCAAGCGCACCGGGGGCGAGAATGCGCTTCGTACGAGGAGCGACGGAACGCCGCGCTCATGACGGCACAGATGTCCGTGCGGCGGCACCGGGTCCCCGGTAGCGCTGTCGACGCGAGCGCGGGCCGGACCGGTCGGTGTTGTAGGTCCAGGAAACCCGGCGCCCGCGGCCCTCCCGCACGTCTGGGAGTGCTATCTAGGTTGGGCCGGAGTGGCGCCTTCGCGCACGCAGGAGAGACCGTCGGCCAAAGCGCCGATCCTCTCGTGCCAGGTCAATGGGCGGAGCCGGCGATCCGGGATGGCGGAGTGCCCATACAGGGCGCCTGCGAGCTGGCCGGTCACCGCGCCGACCGTATCCGCATCGTCGGCGAGGTTGACGGCCTCGATGAGCGCTGCCTCGAAGCTGTCCGTCGACCCGGCCCCGATCGTCGATCCACGCCGTGCCCTCCTCACCGGTGCCGTTGTCGAGGGCGGCTCGCTCAAGGCCCATGCGGCGCAGCACGTCACGACCGACACCGCGGACGTCGATGTTCTGCCCACCGTCCCGGAAGTTGGGCGCACGTTCGACCACTGTGACGTCGAAGCCATGATGGCCGAGCTACCGTGCGGCGGTGTTGCCGGCGATGCTTGCGCCAGTGACCAAGATGCGACGGCTCATGCGGGACTCACCTCCGGTTGACGCAACACCAGCACGCCGAACAGGTTGCCCAGCGACAGGGTGCTGATTGCCTGGTCTCAGACCGAGCGAGCTGCGACCGAGGCCCCTCAGCTCGGTTTTCGGCGCAAAGCCCCTCCGCCGCAGTCAAGCTCAACCTGCGGTACTGCGGCTGCGCTTCTCGTCACATGTGGATAACGAGGACGATCCCAGCGGCTGAGTTGCCGGTCACTCGCTCAAGCGCAGATAGAACAAAAGATGAACAGACAGTCGATTGGGAGGGTGTCCCGTGCATGACGTCCAGCGATCCTCGATCGGTCCTCGGCACGCTCCGCACGCGCATCGCTTCCCTGGAACGGGGATCGGGCAGCGCGCCAGCACAGGCCTCCTACCTGCCCTTCGGCCTCTCCGCGATCGACAGCCTTCTGCCCGGCCGCGGGTTGCAGCTCGGGGCCCTGCACGAGGTCGCGCCCGCCCAGGCGGCCATCAGCCACGCGGCGGCCTGCACCCTGTTCGCCGCCGGCATCCTAGCGCGGACGCGGGGGCCCATCCTCTGGTGCCTGGCCGCGCGCGATCTGTTCGCGCCCGCGCTCGCCCGGGTCGGCCTGCATCCCGACCGGATCATCTACGTCGAGACCTACCGGGAGGCCGAACTCCTGCCGTTGGTGGAGGAAGGCGCGCGCTTCCGCGGACTGGCCGGCGTCGTTGGGGAGGTCGCACGAACGGGTCTGACCGCCTCGCGCCGGCTTCAGCTCTGCGCCGAGGAGAGCGGCGTCACCGTCCTGCTCGTCCGTCGCGCGCCCGTTGCCTCGGATGGTGGGGGTACGACGGCGAGCGCGGCGACGAGCCGCTGGTCGGTCGAGGCGGTGTCGGCATCGCGCAGTGCGGCGGGCTTTGGGCGTGGGCGCTGGCGGGTCGGGCTGCAGCGCTGCCGCGGCGCGGCGCTCGGGGCGGAGCCGGCCTCCTGGCTCGTCGAGGCCTGCGATGAGGCGGGTCGTCTCGCTCTACCTGCCGACCTGGCCGAGCGATCGTATCCGCAGGCGCGACAAGGCCGCGCCGCCGCGGGATAAGCCGCTCGTCACCGCCACCGCGGCCAACGGGTCGCGGGTCGTCGCCAGCGCCTGCCGGGCCGCGCAGGCGTTGGGCATCCGCGCTGGCATGGCCGTGGCCCAGGCGCAGGCGATGGTGCCGGGCATCACGGTGCGCGAGGCGGCCCCGGACGCCGATGCGGACGCGCTCGCGCGGCTGGCCGCCTGGTGCCTCTGGTGCGCCCCGCTCACTGCCCCCGATCCGCCGGACGGCATCTGGATCGAGATCGCGGGCTCGGCGCACCTGTTCGGCGGCGAGGCAGCGATGCTGCGCACCCTGCTCACCCGCCTGCGTGATGGCGGCTGCACGGTGCGCCTCGCCGTCGCCGACACCCCGGGCGCGGCCTGGGCCGTGGCTCGCTTCGCGCCGCGCGAGACCTCGCCCCTGGTCGGACCGGGCCAGATGGCGGCCGCGGTCGCGAGTCTGCCCGTGCGCGCGCTCCGGCTCGCCCCCGAGACCGTCGCCGGGCTGGTGGAACTCGGCATCGAGCGGGTGGCGCAACTCGCGGCGCTGCCGCGCGGACCGCTGAGCCTGCGCGTCGGTCGCGCCGTGCTGCAGCGGCTCGACCAAGTGCTCGGGCACGCCCCGGAGCCGATCGCCTGGGTGATGCCCGCCGAGGCCGTGGTGGTGCGCCGCGCGTTCCCGGAGCCGATCTCGGCACCCAGTACACTGGAGCGGGTGGCCACGGACCTGACGGGCGATCTGGTCGCACTGCTCGCCCGCCGCGGCCTCGGTGCGCGCCGCCTCGACCTGACCTTTCGACGGGTCGATGGCGGCGTCCACGCGATCTGCGTCGGCACGGCCTCCGCCACGCGCGACGCCGCGCATCTCACCCGGCTGCTCTGCGCCCGCCTCGCGGAGGTCGATCCGGGCTTCGGCCTCGACGAGGCGACCCTGGCTGCCGGCCGGACCGAGCCTCTGGCGGCCGTGCAGGGGGAGGGTCTTGATACTGGCGAGACGGCGCAGGTCGATCTCGCCGTGCTCGTCGATCGCCTCGCGGCGCGGGCCGGGGCGCGCCGGGTGTTCCGGGTGGTACCCGTCGAGAGCCGGGTGCCGGAGCGCAGCCAGCGCCGGGCCCCGCCGCTCGCGCCTGCGGACGGCCGCTCCTGGCCCGCCGACCTCGCGCGGCCGGCCCGCCTGTTCGAGCCGCCCGAGCCGGTGCAGGCGACCGCGCTCCTGCCCGACGCGCCGCCGGCCCTGTTCGTCTGGCGCGGCGTGCGCCACCGCGTCGTGCGCGCCGACGGGCCCGAACGCGTCCGCGGCGAGTGGTGGGCGGCCGAGGGCGAGCTCGCCAGCCTCCGCGACTACTACCGCGTCGAGACCGAGGATGGCGCGCGCTACTGGATCTACCGCGACGCGCCGATGGCGGAGGGACCGCGCTGGTGGCTGCAGGGGGTGTTCGGGTGAGCCGGCCGCCTCCGGCCACCGGCCCAGTGCCCTGAACGGTGGGACCGGCCATGTCCTACGCCGAACTCCGGGTCACTAGCCACTTCTCGTTCCTGCGCGGCGCGTCCTCGCCCGAGGAGCTGTTCGCGGCCGGCCGTCTGCTCGGCCTGCGGGCGATGGCCGTGACCGACCGTGGCTCGCTCGCCGGCATCGTGCGCGCCCACGCGGCCTCCCGCACGACCGGCCTGCCCCTGATCGTCGGCTGCCGCCTCGACCCGACCGACGGGCCGCCGCTGCTGGTCTACCCGACCGATCGCGCGGCCTATGCCCGGCTCTGCCGCCTGCTCACCATCGGCAAGCGCGCGGCCGGCAAGGGCAGCTGCACGCTCACGCTCGAGGACGTCTTTGCCTGGAGCGGCGGCCTCGTCGCGGTCGCCCTCACGGAGGGCAGGGACGGAGCGACGGTCGCTGCCGACCTGCGCCGGCTGCGCGCCGTGTTCGCCGATCGCCTCTACTGCGGCCTCACCCGCCGCTTCGTGCAGGACGATCACGCCCGGCTCGACGCCCTGGCTGGCGTCGCCCGCGCGGCGAGGGTGCCGACGGTCGCCACCGGCGACGTGCTCTACCACGCCGAGACGCGACGCATCCTGCAGGACGTCGTCACCTGCATCCGCGAGGGCTGCACGGTCGATGCCGCGGGCTTCCGCCTCGACGCACATGCCGACCGTCATCTGAAGGACCCGGCCGAGGTCGCGCGCCTGTTCGCCGCCCATCCCGGCGCGGTGGCGCGCAGCCTCGAGATCGCCGAGCGCTGCCGTTTCTCCCTCGCCGAGCTGACCTACCAGTACCCGGACGAGCGCGAGGATCCGGCCAGGACCCCGCAGGAGACGCTGGAGGAGCTGACCTGGACCGGCGCGCGCGCCCGCTACCCGGATGGCCTGCCCGACGCGGTCGCGCTGCAACTGCGCCACGAGCTCACCCTGATCGAGCGCTTCGGCTACGCGCCGTACTTCCTCACCGTGAACAGCATCGTGCGGTTCGCGCGCTCGCGCGGCATCCTCTGCCAGGGCCGGGGCTCGGCCGCGAACTCGGCGGTCTGCTACGTGCTCGGCATCACCAGCATCGATCCGGTGCGCCAGGGACTGCTCTTCGAGCGCTTCATCTCCGAGGAGCGACGCGAGCCGCCCGACATCGACGTCGATTTCGAGCACGAGCGGCGCGAGGAGGTGATCCAGTGGGTCTACGAGACCTACGGACGCGACCGCGCCGCCCTCTGCGCCACCGTGATCCGCTACCGGGCCCGCGGCGCGGTGCGCGAGGTCGGCAAGGCGCTCGGCGTGCCCGAGGACGTCACCGGCGCGCTCGCCGGTCTCGTCTGGGGCTGGTCGGCCGACGGCGTCGAGGAGAAGCACGCGGCCGAGCTCAATCTCAACCTCGCCGATCGGCGGCTGCGCCTGACCCTCGATCTTGCTCGGCAGTTGATCGGCACGCCACGCCACCTGTCGCAGCATCCCGGCGGCTTCGTGCTGACGAACGACCGCCTCGACGAACTCGTCCCGGTCGAGCCCGCCAGCATGGTCGACCGACAGGTGATCGAGTGGGACAAGGACGACATCGAGGCGCTGAAATTCATGAAGGTCGACGTGTTGGGCCTCGGCATGCTCGGCTGCATGCGCCGCGCCTTCGACCTCTTGGCCGAGCACAAGGGCGTGCGGCTCGACCTAGCGACGATCCCGGCGGAGGACCCGGCCACCTACGCGATGATCCGGCGCGCGGACACGCTCGGCGTGTTCCAGATCGAGAGCCGGGCGCAGATGGCAATGCTGCCGCGCATGGCCCCCCGAACTTTCTACGACCTCGTTATCGAGGTGGCGGTAGTGCGCCCCGGCCCGATCCAGGGCGACATGGTTCACCCGTACCTGCGCCGCCGCGAGGGGCGCGAGGCCGTGACCTACCCGACCGAGGCGCTGCGGCGGGTGCTCGGCAAGACGCTGGGTGTGCCCCTGTTCCAGGAGCAGGCGATGCAGGTGGCGATCGTGGCCGCGGGCTTCACTCCCTCGGAGGCCGACCAGCTGCGCCGCGCCATGGCGACCTTCAAGTTCACGGCCGGCGTGTCGAAGTTCCGCGACAAGCTGATCGCCGGCATGGTCGGCAACGGCTACGCCCCGGATTTTGCCGAGCGCACCTTCAAGCAGCTGGAGGGCTTCGGCAGCTATGGCTTCCCGGAGAGCCACGCGGCCTCGTTCGCTCTGATCGCCTACGCCTCCTCCTGGATGAAGTGCCACCACCCGGACGTGTTCTGCTGCGCGATCCTGAACGCCCAGCCGATGGGCTTCTATGCACCGGCCCAGCTCGTGCGGGACGCGCGCGACCACGGTGTCGAGGTGCGCCCGGTCTGCGTGAACGCCTCGGCCTGGGATTGCACCCTCGAGCCGACCGGCCGTGCGGAACGGCACGCGGTCCGGCTCGGCCTGCGCACGGTGCGGGGCCTCCGCAACGACGACGGCGCGCGCCTCGTGCTGGTGCGTGCCCTCGAGCCCTACGCATCGGTCGAGGACGCGTGGCGCAGGGCCGGCGTGCCGGTCGCGGCCTTGCGCCGCCTAGCGGCGGCCGACGCATTCGGGCCGGCCTTCGGGCTGGCGCGGCGCGAGGCGCTCTGGGCGATCCGGGCGTTGCGCGAGGCACCGCTGCCGCTGTTCGCGGCCGCCGACGCACGCACAAGCGCGACGCAAGGGGAGTTGGCTGAGGAGCCGGTGCGGCTCCGGCCCATGACGCCGGGCCGCGAGGTCGCCGAGGACTACCGCGCCACCAGCCTGTCCCTACGCGGTCACCCCCTGGCATTTCTACGCGCCGACCTCGCCGCGGAGCGCTACGCCCGCTGCTCGGACCTCGAACGGACGCGGGACGGTGGGCGCGTCGCGGTCGCCGGCTTGGTGCTGATTCGCCAGAAGCCGGGCTCGGCCAAGGGCGTCATGTTCATCACGCTGGAGGACGAGACCGGCATCGCCAACCTGATCATCTGGCCCGGCCTGTTCGAGCGGCAGCGGGCGCTGGTATTGCGCGCTGGGCTGCTCGGCTGCCGCGGTCGCGTACAGCGGCAGGGTAAGGTCCTGCACCTAATCGCCGAGCACCTCGTCGACCTGTCGTCGTGGCTGGGTCGAGTCGGAGGAGACGAGGGATTTCCGCTGGCGACGGGCCGCGGCGACGAGGCCCGGCACCGTGGCTCCCCTGATCAGCGCATTACCCCGTCCCGTTCGGCAGTACCGCCGGATCTGTCGCTTGCGCGTTCGCGGGACATTCTCATTCCGGACCTGCATCTCGATGGGCTGCGGGCGGCTACAGATGCACCGCCGATTCAGGTGCGTTCTCGAAAATTCCGATGATCATATGTCTCTACCCATGTTGTCCGAAAGACCCAATCAATCTGTTTTATTGATGCTGGTTTGATGCTTGAACGGCAAATTCGAAGCTGTCTATCAGAACTGAAAATTACTGCGTGTGGTTTGCATGAGGGTGTAAACATGCGCGAGATACACTACGTCCTGGAGGCCTCAAACGGTCCACCACAACGCGCTGAATGTACCGCACTGCAAAATAGAAATATCGGACTCAGACAATATTTCCGCCCGTACATCCCAATTTGAATTTGACATTCTGGCGCAGGATTTGACGGTCAGTGTTGTCGCGAATCAAAATCGGCGAAGATACAGGCAGCGGAGGGTCCGTTCGCATGAGCGCCCATGACAAGGCCGCCACTCCCGTAACAAATCGCGGGACCAAGCCAACTTCGGCGGGTTTCACGACAACCATCCGGTTCGGGACAAACCGAAATCGCGTTGGTCCACCCGACCAATTCGGATCGAGGTTCGAGTGGGGGCCAAACGACCCTCGCTATCATGCGGGAACGATCTCCCTCTCCAAGCCACTTCAAGAAGGGGCCCTGGTGCATGAGAATGCCACAGTGGCGGCCTCTCACGGGCAGATCAATCTAGCGCAGGAGCCAAAGAACGTCATTCGCGACTTTCTGGATAATGCGTCCGGTCGTGAGATGGATGAGCCTGTAAGGCGGAAGCACTCCCTAGTATTCATCCACGGCTATGCCTTCAAGTTCGTGGAGATCGCTGCCGTCGAGGCCGCCATCGTCAACGGCTATGGCTGCCCGAACAACCTGTTCTTCTCCTGGCCTTCGTACGGAGACCACTTCAAGTATCCGGAGGATCGCGACCACGCCTATGGATCCGGCACGGCCGCCGGGCAATTCTTACGGGATCTGCTGGATGAGGTTGCCGCCCTGGCGAATCCTCCCAGACTTAGCCTCGTCTGCCACTCTATGGGCAATAGAGTGATGAGCTCGATCGCTCAAGCTCTGAAAGACCCGAAGTACCTTAAGCCATACTTCGAGCACATCTTGCTGTTCGCCGCCGACGAGGATTATGAGGCCTTTCAAAAACCGAGCAAGCTACAGCCCGTATTGAAGATGTATAAGAGCAGCTTGAATATATACACCAACGGAAATGATGGAGCATTGGCAGCGGGGCAACTCGCGAATGACGGCACCCCAGAACTGGGACAACACGGGCCCTACTCGTTCCCGATTCAAGATGAGAACGGGGTGACTTTGACGAACGCGTTCTGGCTAAACTGCACCGAGGTGGCAGACTCGATAATCTTAACCTTGGGGCATCAGTACTTTCGTCTCTCGAAAGAAGTCATGGCCGATGCGCGGCATGTTCTAGAGGGAATGCCGCCGGAGACGATCCCAGGCCGAAATCGCGACGCTGGCTACGGCGGGCTGAGGTACACCATAAGGCCCGCCTGAGGTGAAACTCCGGGCGGCACATATCGGTACGGGTCGGCCGCAAAGGCTTGACGCTGATCTCGCAAGAAGTGCACGGCGTGGCTGGTCGCGATATGGACGGACGCGGCTCTACACGGCGAGCCTCAAACGCCACGCGAGAGGCCAGCCTTACTTCGATTCACCGCTTGCGTCATCCTGCGCAGCGGGTTCGCTCTTTGGCCGGCACCCGTAGCAGCATCGGGTGGTGCAGAAGGCGGCTCCTGGCCTCGCCTCGGGCCTGCATGCGGCCGAACGGATGATCGTCGAGCGCCTGCGCGCCCGCGTCACCGGTTGCCCGCCCTGGCCGGCGATCTACCTCGACCGGGCGCTGCCCTGGGTCGAGGGCAGGAGCGGCCGAGCGCTCTCGCCCTCGCAGGCCGAGGCCGTGCGCCTCGTGCTTGGGGCCAAGCTCAGCGTCGTCACCGGCGGGCCGGGCGTCGGCAAGACCTCGACGCTGGACACGATGCTGCGCATCCTGGTGGCCATGGGCGTGCGCGTACTGCTCGCCGCCCCCGCCGGCCGGGCGGCCAAGCGCATGACCGAGCAGACCGGGCTGGAGGCGAAGAGTCCACCGCCTGCTCGAGATCGACCCGAAGCACGGCGGCTTCTCGCGGAACGAGGAGAACCCGCTCAACTGCGACCTGCTCGTGCACGACGAGGCGTCGATGCCCGACGTGCCGCTGATGAACGCCCTGCCGAAGGCCGTGCCCGAGCACGCTGCGCCGCTGGTGGTGAGCGACGTGGATCAACTGCCCTCGGTCGGCCCGGGACAGGCGCTGGATGACTTCATTGCGTTGGGCGTGGTGGCCACCTCCGATCGAGTACGATCCTATGTCCGGCTTCGCGATCGCCGCATCCACTGCGTCGTTGATCTCGACGGCTTTGCGCAGCTCACCGGTGGTCTTCTGATCGGCTTTGGCGCAGCCTAGCGATTAGCCACCGACCACGCAGATCGAATTGATGGTCGAGGACCGCTCAGGGTGGGAAGCGGGCTTTGGACCTCTGCCTTGAAGCGGACGTTCCGTCTCCGACCCACGCCGGTCGTTCAAATCGCTGCTGGCGCTTCTCGGAAGCTGCCATTCCTCAGCCATCTGGCAACTTCGTCCCGGGCTGAGATGCAGTCGTTTGCCCGATGCCCTGAGCGGCTGAGTGTGACCCTTTGAGGCCGGAACTGACTGCTCCAACTTGAGTTAACTGCGCTAATGACAGCATGCTGTCGTTAGCGCAGTGAGTTGGCGAATCGGAGCTCATCATCGGTACCGTGGCGAGAAAAGGCTTGAAGGACACCGACCGCCTGCGCCGGGCATGGTCGGGTCTCGTCGTCGACGTGTTCCGCCTCAACGGCGACCTGATCGAAGGGGGGGACGCCCTTGTGCAGGACCTCGGCCTGACCAGCGCCCGCTGGCAGGTCTTGGGTGCCGTCGCCCTTTCCCCGGTTCCGCTGCCGGTCGCCCACATCGCCCGCAACATGGGCCTCGCTCGCCAGTCGGTGCAGCGCATCGTCGATGACATGCGCGACGACGGGTTGGTCCGAACCGAACCTAATCCCCACCATCGCCGCGCACCGCTCGTTGCCATGACCCCGCGGGGCGAGGCCGCCTACGACCAGGCGATGGCGCGCAAGGACCTTTGGGCCGACGTGCTGACCGAGGGGCTGTCGTCCGAAGACATCGAGGCTGCCTGCACGGTGCTGCGCACGCTTCAGCAGCGGATCGGCGCCTCCCACGGCCACATCGCATCCATCGCCGCCGCCACCCGGAAGGAGAGACAGGAATGAACCGCGCCGACGCCTCGCAGGAGTACGATGCCGACGTGATCGTCGTCGGCGCCGGGCCCATCGGCCTCACGACCGGCAATGCCCTGCGCCACCACGGCGTCTCGTGCCTGCTCCTGGAGGAGCGCACCGGCCCTAAGGCGTACTCGCGGGCCAACAACCTCTGGGCACGCCCGCAGGAGCTGCTCGCCGGTATCGGGCTTCGCGACGCCCTGGCCGAGAACAGCTACGCCATCGACACCATCAACTTCTTCGTCAACGGCCGGCCGACGACAGCCATCCCCATCTCCGACGTCGTCAGTCCCTACCCGAAGGTGCTCTACAGCGGGCAGGACGTGATCGAGCGGACCCTGACCGCGGAGTTCGAGCGGCGGGGCGGCCGGCTCGACCGAGGCTGCACCGTGACCGACGTCGTCCAGGACGAGAGCGGCGTCACGGTGGTGCTTCAGCGAGGCAAGGACGGGCCGCAGGAGCAACGCCGCTGCCGCTACCTCGTGGCCGCCGATGGCGCCAAGAGCACCATCCGGCCGATGCTCGACCTGGATTTCGAGCCAGTGCGGCTGCCGAACTGCATGAACCGGCAGGTCGACGCCAGGCTGTCCTGGCGCCGCTCGCAGGAGCCCGACCAGCTCTGGTTCTTCTACTACGAGCGGGGTTTCGCGGGCATCCTGCCGGTCTGGGGCGGCTATCACCGGCTGTTCTTCCTGGCCGACGACACCGGCGTGCCGGACCGTGACCCGACGCTCGACGAGATGCAGGCGGTGGCGCGCGAGGTCACGGGCGACGAGACCCTCACCCTGTCGGACCCGCAATGGCTCACCCATAGCCGCTTCCAGTACGGGGTCTCGCCCCGCTACGCCCGCGGCCGCGTCTTCCTGGCGGGCGATGCCGGGCACCTGTCCCTGCCCATCGGCGGCCATGGCATGAACGCGGGCCTGCACGACGCGGTGGAGATCGCGTGGCGGCTCGCCATGACACTGCGCGGCGAGGCGGCGCCGGTGATCCTCGATTCCTACGACGGCGAGCGGGGTGGCGAGCACGCCCGGCTGAGCGCCCAGCAGGCGCGCGGGTTCCGGTGGACCGTCTACCGCGGTCCGGTCACTGACACGGTGTTGGGGCTGGCCGCGAAGGCTCTGCCGAACCTGGGTTCGCTGCTGCAGGGTACGGACGACATGCAGCAGATAGGGGTCGAGTACCCGAAGAGCCTCCTGAACGAGGACCGCCTGTCGGGCCTGGCGAGCTTGCTCCGGCCGGGGCCGAAGCCCGGCGAGCGTGCGCCAGACGCAGAGGTGACGCACGGCGGAGAGACCACGAGCCTGTTCCGGTTCCTCTACAACCCGGACAGCCACACGACCGGTTGGGCTCTCTTGTGCTTCGATGGTCGGTCCTCGGATGCGAGTGCCTCGCTGCTCGACGCCGTCGAGGCCGTGACGCCCTGGACCTGGGTGCGGCCGCGCCTCGTCTTGGCCGGCGCCATGGTCGATGGTGCGGGCGTCCCCGTCCTCTCGGACATGGACGGCAAGGCGCAAGGGGCCTACGGGCTGGAAGGTCGGCCGGCCTTGGTGCTCGTTCGCCCGGACGGGCACATCGCCTTCCGCGGCGACGCCGACCGGGCCGACCGGTTGGTCGCTTACTGCCGGAAGACTTTCGGTGCGGAGCCCGTACGGTCGACGAGCGCGCTCGTCGCCGCTCAATAGCGCGGAGGCTACGCGCAAGAGAGGTGCCGGCCCGACACTTGGGGGCTGCCTTCGATACCGTCGCGCTCAGCCATCCAAGTCGCGCGCGTTTTTGCGTGCTAGGCGGAGGCGCCCTGTGGCAAGGCAGGCTGAGATTGAGCTTTCCTCCATGCACGCACATCTCGTTTTCGGCCTCGCTCTGGTCCTATTCGCTACCCCTGCATCCGCCACCGAGGCGGCTTGGGCGGCAGCACGGGCTGGCGGGACGGTGATGTTGCTGCGGCACGCCAACGCTCCAGGCTTCGGCGATCCGGCAGGCTTCAGGCTCGGTGCCTGCGAGACGCAGCGCAATCTCAGCGAGGCGGGCCGCGCACAGGCCGCTGCGCTCGGCATACGGTTGAGACGTGAGTTCGTAGTCGTGAACGCGGTTCGGTCCAGCCGCTGGTGCCGCGCACGCGATACCGCCGCCCTCGCGTTTCCCGACGTCACGGTCGAGGCTGATCCGGCTCTCGACAGCTTCTTTGCCGATCGCAAAACCGAGTCGGACCAGAGCGCAGCCCTCCGCGACCGCATTCGGGATTGGTTGGGCCGACCGGGTACCCTCGTGCTCGTGACACATCAGGTGAACATCACTGCGCTCACCGGGCTCGTCCCGGCAGAGGGCGAGATCGCCGTCCTTCGACCTAAGGCAGACTCTGGGTTTGAGGTGTTAGGGCGCATCAGACCTTAAGCGGGATAGGGCATCTCCAGCCCTATCAACATCCATTCCGGTAAATGCGTCCGTTCTATCAGTCTGCCTAAAAGCGGACGCTCCGAAGGTCCGGATCGGGGAAGACCCTGGCATCCTCCCTGGCGATTCCTCTCAGTACCTCAATGGCCCTGGGGGTGAGTGCTACCGTTCTAGCGTGACCAATCTTGGTGACTGGGAGGTGTGCCGTTCGCCGCTCAAGGCTGACATGGGCCCACTTAAGGCTGAGCAATTCGCCCCGCCTCATGCCTGTCTCGATGGCAAGCTCGATGATCGGCCGCAGGTACCACGCATGGGCTGACCTGATGGCGGCACTCAGCTTTTGACCGTCGTCCTGCTCAAGGCGTCTGTCTCGGGCTTTGGATGGCTTAGGCAGGCCGATGCTCAGAACCGGGTTGCTGGACAGCGGGGCATCCCACTCTCGCATAGCCACGGTCAGGCAGTGCCGCAGGATGGTCAGCTCACGCCTCACCGAATCGCCGCTTACGACAGCCAGCCGGTCATCACGGTAGCGAGCAACAAGCCCAGGGGAGAGCTTGACCAGGGAAGCCTCCGATATGGCGTGGGATAGGAGGGTCCTGATGCGTGATTGCTCCGCCCTGGCCCCTCGCTTGGCCGGTGTGACACTCGCCTCGTATCGCTTGAGGAGATCCCCTACGGTCAGACCCGCTGCCTGCCTTGGGCATGCCGGGAGTTCAGCCCTCTCAATGGCTCGCTCCTTCTCCCTCGCCCAGGAGAGTGCGTCAGCCTTGGTGCTGAAGGATTTTGAGATTGGTGGGTAGCCGTCTCGCCTGACCTGAACCTGCCAGGACGAGCCTCGCCTGCGTATGGTCGCCATCCGTGCCTTGCCTCGGTGCTTGTGACAGCAGCGTGACAGGCTGATCTACTAGGGACCTTCGTCTGGCAGCTAAGCCTAAAACCTTGAGGTCTTTCAGAGACTTAGAGTGGCGCACCCGACACGATTCGAACGTGTGACCTTTGCCTTCGGAGGATTGTGGAACGGGGTTTTCGCGTGATTGCGCGAGTTTTCCCGTGATTGCTAAGCCTCTGACCTAACTTGTGAAATCTGCCGGATCGGCTTTTCCCTCGTTTGCGGCCGGCGGCGGCGATTTGCTTCCGCGTGCTTCCGCAGTGCTTCCGCAGCGCGAGGGGATGGGGGATGCCAAGGATCACGAAGCGGCTCGTTGAGGCCGCCGAGCCGAACGGCCGGGACTACTTCATCTGGTGCGACGAGCTGCCGGGCTTCGGCATCCGGATCTTCGCCTCAGGACGACGCAGCTACCTCGTCCAGTACCGGGCCAACGGACGCAGCCGGCGCGCGACGATCGGCCTGCACGGAGCCCTGACGGCGGACGAGGCGCGTCGCGAGGCCAAGGCGCTTCTCGGTCAGGTCGCGCGCGGGGAGGATCCCGCGGAGGAGCGCGCCACGCGTCGCGCCTCTTTGACCATCGCCGAGCTCTGCGACCGCTACCTCGACGCCGTCGACAAGGGACTGATCATGGGCAAGCGCGGCGCCGCGAAGAAGGCCTCGACCCTCTACGTCGATCGCGGCCGGATCGAACGGCACATCAAGCCGCTGCTCGGCCGGCGCCTGGTCGCCGAGTTGACGCAGCCGGACGTGCAGCGCTTCGTGCGGGACGTCCAAGCCGGCAAGACGGCTGGCGTGATCAAGACGGGCTTCCGCGGCAAGGCGGTGGTGGAGGGCGGCCCTGGCACGGCAGCTCGCACCGTGGGCCTGCTGGGCGGGATCCTGAGCTTCGCGATCAGCGAGCAGATCATCACCGCGAACCCGGCCGCCGGGGTGAAGCGGCCGGCTGACAAGAAGCGGAAGCGGCGGCTAGCACCCGAGGAGTACGCCGCCCTAGGCAAGGTGCTGCTGGCGGCCGAGGGCGATGGATCCGAGCGCTGGCAGGCCGTGGCTGGCATCCGCCTTCTGGCTCTTACCGGCTGCCGTCTTGGGGAGATCGTGCGGCTGCGCTGGTCGGAGATCGATGCGGCCGGGTCCTGTCTGCGGCTGGAGGAGACGAAGGAGGGCGCCTCGGTGCGACCGCTCGGCAAGGCCGCCGCGGCGGTGCTGGAGCGGCTGCAGCGCGTTCCTGGCTTGCCCTACGTGCTGCCGGCGGCCCGCGGTATCGGCGCCTTCACCAGCCTGCCCGATGCGCTTGAGCGGATCACAGAACGCGCTGGCCTGGAGGGCGTCACGGCTCACACCCTGCGCCACTCCTTCGCCTCTACGGCCGGCGACCTCGGCTACAGTGATTCGACGATCGGGGCGATGCTCGGCCACGCTGGGCATGGCGTGACCTCTCGGTACATTCACCACCTTGATGCGGTGCTCATCGCGGCCGCGGATCGGGTGGCGGACCGGGTGGCCACCTGCTTGGCTGGCGGGCCGTAGAACGAGAAACGGCCGGGCTTTCGCCCGGCCGCTCAGTACGTCAGTGCTAGTCCGCTCAGCGCAGGAGCTGCAGGATGCCCTGCTGCGCCTGATTGGCGAGCGACAGCGCCGAGACGGCCAGCGAGTTGCGGGTCGAGAGCGCCTGGGAGTTGGCTGCCTCCTCGTTCATGTCGGCGTTGACAAGGTTTGCCGAGCCTGTATCGAGGATGTTGATCATCTGCTTCGAGAAGTCCTGCCGGTTCTGCACGATCGTAAGATTCGAGCCGAACGTCGAAGACTGCGTACGAAGCTTGGCAGTTGCGTCCGTAAGTTGTTGCATTGCAACATTGATCTCGTCGTCGTTTTGGAAGTTATTGACGACTGACTTCAATCCAAGTCCGTCCGCATCGTACTTCACGCCGGCAATGTTTAGATTTGAGGTTCCTTTTTCGTTGAAGGTTACCTTCAGGCTATTTTCGTTCACGTCAGAGCTGGTGCGCGACAGAAGATTGATACCGTTGTACCCAGAGTCTTGAGCCTGCTGGGTGATCTGAGCGAGTAGGTTGTTGAACTGGGCCGCAAGGGTCGCCCTTGTGGAGCTATTGCCCTTGGCACCTCCGATATCAGTTCCAGTGCTCGGAATAGCAGCAGTTCCAGAGGTGCCAAATCCTATATCGATGTTTCCTCCAGCCTTGAGCGTGAGCATTTGATCGGAGCCAAATGCCGTCGTCTGAACGGTCAGCTTGTCGTTAACGAAGGAAGCTTTGACCTTACCGCTGAGCCCCGTATCCTGGGAAATCTGGTAGTTGATGGCCTGCGCGAGCTTGGCCTGACTCGGAGAACCCCCGAGTGTCGTCCCATTGCTGTCGATGACAGTTCCGGAAGCAAGGCTGATGGTTTTATCGTTGCCGTTTCCGAGCTTGAGGGTGAATGACGCGTTTGGCGCCTGACCGCTGACCTGCGTCGTGAAGTCGAAAGCTTTAGTGCTGGTATTGTAAATCGAACCAAGAGCAGAGCCAGTGATGGATGCTTTGGACGACCCGTCCGAAGCATCAGCGCCGGTGTTGGTAATCACCGCTGAGGCAGTACCACCGCCTGCGGTAAAAGCTCCCGTTGTGGCATTGGTTGAGCTAAAGCCAAGACCGATCGAATCGTTAGTCGTCGAGATAAGAAGGTCTGTGGCGGTATTTGCGGTCGATGTGAACTTCAAGGCGTTACCAACAACAGTTACGTTGATGCCCGCAGTTGCGGCCGTAAGCTGATCTTGGATAGCCTGAGCCACTTGAGCTTGAGTCGGATTAGGGCCGAGCGTATTGCCGCTTGCTGTTGTGGTCGAATCAATCTTGATATCGGTCGCAACGCCGGCTGTATTTGTGATGCTGAAATTGGCGCTTTTTCCAGAGCTCAGATCCACGTTGGCGAGCAGGGTTGCTGCTCCTGTGATGCTGGAAAAAGTCGAGGTTCCGTTGCCTGTCGTCTTGGACGTTGGCGCGTTCGACGCCACTGTCTCGAAGCCGAGCCCAGTTCCCGATGCTGATGCACCCGTACCAGCTGTTGTAGTATCGGTGATGCCGCTGATCGACAGCTGGGCATCAAGGCCTTTGTCAGCAGTAACAAAAACTATCTTGTCAGCGTTCCCGGCGCCGTCTGCAGCAGTCGTGCCGAGCCGAGCTGTTACCGACGATCCACGATCCGAGAGCTGCTTGTTGATGGCTTTGATGATGTCGTCTTTGGTCGCCGAAGTAACAGGGGGCGTACCTGCCGTTGTTCCGAGAACGCCTCCGATGTTATCCGTTGGTGAATTCGCATTTAAAGTTACCGTTACAGACTTCGAGCCGTCGCCGATCGTAAAGCTTGCGGTCTTGCCATTTGTAAAGTCGGTAGCTGTAGCGAGAGCCGCGCCTGCAACGATCTTTGCTGCAGTGGTCGTTGCCGACTTGCCAAAACCAATGTCTGTATTGGCATTCGCGGAGCCATTGACAGAAACCTGCGAGGTCGAGCCGGTGTCTGTAGTGGTGAAACTTAAGCGGCCGTTGGTTCCGATCGATGCCGTCACTTTGCCAGACAAATTCGAGCTAGCTGCAATCTGGCCATTGATTGCCGTAAGAAGCTGATCCTGTGTAACGTTAGCAGTATTGTTAGTCACATTCTTGAGCGTCGAAGAGTCGAGGCGAATAGTTGCTTTGGTGGCGCCGCCGTCGAGCGAGATATCAAGCGATGCGTCCTTGTCGAGGCTTGAAAGGTCGTATGTCGTGCTCAGCGTGCTCGTGCCCGTCACGATAGCAGCCTGGGCCGGAACGCCGCCGACGATCGTACCCTTCGTACCGCTCTTGTCGGCAAGCGCTTGACTCGCCGTGGACTTCGCCGAATCAACCAGCTTCTGAATCGAGGTGATGCCTTGGTTCGCAGCCTGGATGGTCTGGATGCCATTCGAGATGCCGTCGAGCAGGTTGCTCAGATCCGACGAGCGCGCCGTGAGGCTCTGCGAGGTGAAGAAGTTCGTCGGGTTGTCGAGGGCCGAAGTCACCTTCTTGCCGGTTGAGAGGCGGCTCTGCGTGGTCGACAGCAGCGAGGCCGTGTCCTGCAGAGAGAGCAGGTTCTGCCGCGTCGCGGCAGAGAGGGTGATGCTAGACATCGATGGTCCGTTTCTACGGTTTGTGATCCGCCATATTGCGGCCACGCCCAAGATGCGCCGTGCGCCTTGCCGATTTCCTAAGCCGCTCCGAGAGCCTGTCGATCCGTTTCGAGATCGTTAACAAATCCCTCATAAAACCGATGGACGTCCAACAGAGGATTGGCCATGGGGCTCCGCATCACGCTAAAGCCGAACGAGAGGCTCATCATCAATGGAGCTTCAATTCGGAACGGCAATCGGAACAGCGACTTCCTCATTGAATCGCACAGCAAGTTTCTGCGAGAGAGCGAGATCCTGCATGAGAGTGAAGCCGATACGCCTTCAAAAAAGCTCTGGGTAACGTTGCAGGTCATGTATTTGACCGACCACCGCGCGGAGGTCGAAGATCTCTTCTACAAGCAAGCGACTGCGATCATGAGTATGATGCCGGAGGCGGCACCCTTCATGGCGCAAATGCAGAGTGCGATTACGGAGGGGCACTTCCACAAGGCCATAAAAGTCTGCAAGCAGCTCGCAAGAGTCGAGCAGGAGCTCGCTGAAGGCCAAGCTAGCGTGCAGGCCGCTTGAGGCGACGCGGCGGCCTTCTACCAAGCTGCCCACATCCGGTAGCGGTTGCCGAGCGCGTCCACCCGATTGCCGACATCCCCCAGCGCTACAGGTGTGGCTGCCAACGCAAGTCCGGCCCGGCCAGGCGGCTCGTCCTCTGCAATGACGTGGGCGACAGCGCCAAGCGTGATCGCGGACCACATGGAGGGGCAGATCGAGCAGCTGCAAGAGCGGGCCGACGCGGCCGGCTCGCTGCGCGAGGCTTGCTGATGCCTCGCGTCTGACGGCGAGCACCATCTCAGCGTGAGCTGGCCTCAGGTCGTGCTCAATCCCACTGAGCCGTCAGCCCGGTTGAGCGCGGTGACGCGTGGACCGCCGCCCCCGCCCTGCAACTGCTCCCACGCATCCAGGGCTCCGTTGGCCGCATCGATGATATCGCGAGGCGTGCCACCTGGGACCTCGGGCCGGATCGCCTCGACGAGCCGGGTCACCAGCGTCTGCTCGCTCTGGGGATGCCTGCCGCCCTCGGCTTGGCGCATGTACGCCGCGAAGACGTTCTCGGCGATCGTGCGTGCCGTCCGATCAACCTCAGGCGTGTCCTGCTCCATTGCTCAAGCTCTTCAGTTCACCAATATGCCAGACAGGTTCAACCCAGCAGGGAGCAACCCCGTTCATCGATGGAAGCCAGGAAGCGGCTCTCCTCACAACCCCACCCAAAATGCGCCACCGATAACCATGGCGGTGGCGACAATGAAGCCAGCGAAGGCGGGCATGACCCAACTGCGCTGGCCATGCGGGTCAGCCGCGTCCCGTGTCGCGCGCGTTGCGGCCGCAGTCTTTCGCGCCAGGGCGATCCGCTCGGGCGTAGGGGGTGTGCCGGCAGCCTCATCGCAGGTGCCGAGCTGCACCATCCCGACATCGTAGTGCTCGACCTTGTCGCCTGTGGCGCCGCTATCGATGTCCGCCTTCAGCATGGCCGTCGTCGGGTTGTCGGACGCGGGCGGCGTGTCGACCAGCAGATTGGCTGGCGGTGGTTGGGTCTCGGAACGGGATACCATGGCGGAGCTCCTCGGCATACGAAGTGCCAAGCCGTGGGCCGGCGGCTTCGTTCAGGAGGTGCGACTCGGTGGTGGGCTGACGTGCATAGGGAAGATCCTCATGCGGTCTGCCCAGCAGCATGAGGCTGCTCGACCCGCTTGGCGACTTCCGTGATGACGTACTCCACCGAAAGCGGCCACGGCACGTCATTGTCTAGGAGCGCCCGCGCAGCACGGACCAGCATGACGAACTGCTCGGGTGGGATGGGCTCGCCAGCTGCATTCAGCTGAAGGATGCGGTCGGCGATCATCGCCGCAAGCCGCGCGACCTCAGCCATTCGTTCAGGCTGGCCGCTGGCGTCCGTCACTTCAGGTAGTTCTTGGTTCGGAGCCACTCGACAAGGATCTTCTCAACCAACGATGAGACTGAACGCAGATCATCCTTAGCCGCCTGTTCGAGGGCGACCTTGGTTTCGGGCTGCACCCGGATCCCGAGCGACGGCGTCTTCGCCATTCCAACTTTTACCTACAATGACGTTGACATCGTTCCGACATTGTAGGTAAATCGAGGTGCGTTCGCAAGAACGAAACGGCCCGGCAGGAGGGTTAGGAGCCTCCAGCCGAGCCTGACCACGCACGTCGAGGCATGACGCAACATGGCTATCCGACATTCTACAGCACCGGCCCGCGCCGGTGAACGCTCCCGCTCGCCCGCAGCGCTCTATTCGCGCCCTCAGCCGGTCATCGAGCCGGACGAGGCTGCGCCTGGCACCGTCGAGGCCTGGGAGGCGATCGCGCCGATCCGGCCGGACACTGCTCATGCCCGCGCGCCGCGCTTCCTAGACGTGGCCGGCGAACTGCTGGTGGGCTTCTCGATCGTCGCCGGGGGCGTGCTCGCCTACGGCCACCTGCCAGTCGCGTGAGGGGAGGGGAGCATGTCAGCAGCACGCAAGACCGCCTACTCGCCGCAACATGCGGGTCTGCGCGAGCGGGCGAGTGCCTCACGCGAGTCAATCACGCGAGTGCCTCGCAAAAAGCCGGACTGCTGCCCAGCCGCGGCGCTCGGCAACCTTCTCGATCAAGCTTGGGTCGAGCACGAGAAGTGGGACGAGCAAATCACGCCAGACAATCGGGCGGTCCTAGGGTTCATGTCCGATGTGACCCTCGAACAGATTCGGGCGCGAGAGATCGCGATCAGCTTCGCACGTGCTTCCTCACCCGCAGGAATCCTCACACTACTCGCCGTGGCATCTGACGGCCTCGACTCCGCAGCCAACGGAAGCAACCCCACCATACGGCGGTCAGGTGAGGAGATCGCGCAGCGCTGCCTTTTCTCCATCGCAGCCGCACTCTGCGCAATCACTGGCGAAAAGCGGGATGCAGGGGTCGTGAGGCGCTACCTGCCAACGCGGTGCGACCCGCTCTCGATGCTTGATGCGGAGGGGGCCCGATGACAACCGTTGTCCGCTTCCCCCATGGCCGCCGCATGCCGGCCGCCACCATCCCGCGCGAGGAGTTCGAGCGGCTGGCCGAGCTCGCCCTCGATGTGGTCGACCGGATCGTCCTGCTGCTCGATCAGGCGGACGGTGATCCTGATGCCGAAGACGGTGGTGATGCCGAGCCGTCGCTGGGTGCGCCTGCCGGCGGTCCGTCCCAGCGGGCCTGGGCAGCCGGCAACGATCGGGATCTCGAAGTAGGACCATGAGAATCTACAAGGGTGCGTGTTGACACCATCGTTCTACTATGGTGGAACTAAGGTGTCAGCCCGCACCCAATCGGAGTGCCCTATGCCCGATCTGTCCCGCAGCCAGTTCTGCGAAATCACGTGTCTCTCGCCGGACGCGTTGAAGTCGCTGACCCGGCGAGGTCAGATCCCGTTCATGGTTGACCAAAAAGCTTCAGGGCGCGGTTACACCCTGTTCGAGGCGTTCCTGATGATCCTGGCGAACGAGTTCGTTGAGGGGCACGGGGTCAATTTGACGCGAGCTGCCGAAATCGCTGCAGCGGTCCCGGCGGTTTTGGAGCCGGAGTGGTCACGCGTTGTCGAGACAGCTGAAAAGCTATTCGAACGCGATGGAGCAGGTGTCGATCCGATTATGTGCGGCCGGTGCCAGTCGGCCGGACCGGAGCGCGCCGAGCCCATCTGCGGGACTCATGACGAGATTGCGCAGAAGCTCAAGGCCTCAGGCAAGATGAACGCACGCTTGACCTTATCCAGCGCCTCTCACGCGCTTGCCACCCTCATTAGGCGAGCGCTCAACAATCAGATCGAGATCCCTGAAGAGTTTTGGTCGACACCATTCTCCTTCCGCGAGCGCGCTCGGACCGATTGGGCGGGGATTACTAATATGAAGAAGCTCATTGCTGAAGGTGAGCACCTGAAACACGACGCCGAGTCCTAGGGCCGTACTCGCGGCTTCGGGCCTGCCTGAAGCACTGAATTCTTAGGAGCTGCAAAATGACGAGCGTTGAACAGCCCCTCTCGAGGGGTCCGGCGGAGCCTTGCCCAAAGCCTGCAGCCGGCAAGCCTCGGCTGCGCCGCTGGGAGGCGAGCCGGCATCTCCGGGACCGCCACGGGATCGAGTTGGCGGTCTCCACCTTGGCAAAGCTCGCCTGCCTCGGCGGCGGGCCGCCCTTCCAGAAGGCCGGGCGCGTGCCGCTCTACCCGGTCGACCTCCTCGACGCCTGGGCCACTGCACGCCTCGGCCGCGTCGTTCACTCGACCTCGGAGGATGTGCGCCAAGCTGACCGAGGCGGCTACCCAGGCCACCCGCGCGGTCGAGATGCAAGGCCGGCAGATCACCGCCCTGATGAGCTGCGTGGCGGGGCTCTCCCGCGAGATGGAGGAGCGCTGCGGTGTGGATCGCGCTGAGCTGGTCGAGACCGCCCTGACTGCGATGCGGGCCGAGATGGGCTCGGATCCGGAGCGGGATAGCGTGTTGCGCAGCCTGCTCGGGCAGACCCGTCAGGCACCAGCGGAGAAGGGGGCGCCCGGTCCGGCGCTACGGCTGATCCCGGGTGGGAAGGTCTGACAGTGGAGGCGCCTTGCGTCAGCACCGGCCGCATCGCGCAGGCGTTCGTGAACTCGCCCTCGGTGGGTGAATCATGAGGCCGCTCTGTGCGCCTGAGCAGCCGCCTTGCAAATGATGAAAGCA
The DNA here is from genome assembly GCF_003173735.1 of Methylobacterium radiodurans. Taxonomy (NCBI): domain Bacteria; kingdom Pseudomonadati; phylum Pseudomonadota; class Alphaproteobacteria; order Hyphomicrobiales; family Methylobacteriaceae; genus Methylobacterium; species Methylobacterium radiodurans. Next base: position 1,991,858 of record NZ_CP029551.1, read on the forward strand.
CGACGCATTTGCAGCAGCCGCGGTTAGCCCCTCATCGGCTACCGCTGGTCCGTCATCTCGGGCAGCTCGAAGGTGTCCCCGTAGCCCGGCGGGTTGCGTATCTGCGCGATGTGCCGCCCAGTCTCGGCCATCTGGTCATCGAAGCGCTGCTGCGCCTCACCCATTGCCGCTTCCGAGTTCACGACGAGCAGCCCGCGCAGGCCCCGCAGCACGTTCATGAGCTGCGATAGGATCAGCCCGGAGATGTAGCCGAGGACCGCGTTTGCCCAGCGCGCATCGACTGCCCATCCTTCGTAAGAGAAGGCCACGGCAGGCGCGCAGGTGCCGCCGCCCGGCGGGCACGCCACGTACGGCTTGAGCATGACGACGAAGGCGACCCCGGCGAAGCTCATGATCACGAGCCCGGCCCAGAAATCCATCTGCTGCTCCAGGTTCTTGCGTAGCTGGATCAGACGCTTGATGGACATGCCGCTGCCGCGCAGGGATGTGGCGGTCAGCGCCATGGCCGGCAGGACGGCCGCGATCACGAAGCCGAAGAGGTTGATCAGCTCGCCGCTCACCGTCGCGATAAAGTCCGGAGGCGCGAACCGCGCGGCAGCGGCAGCCATGACGGCGGCGACCGTCAAGCCCTTCCATCTGCCGACCAGCTTGCGAACCCTGCTCACGTCTAGACGTAACCTTGTCTGTTGAAATGGTTGAAGGCGTCCCACAGGGCGCCGGAGATGCTTGGCCGATCGAAAAGTTCGCCTTCAGTCTCGACTTGCGCGGGGTAAGCCACCCGCTTGATGTGGCCCGACCGCTCGCGGCCCGCATGAGAATATAGGGTCAATTCGTCTTCGGGAACGTCTCGGATCAAGTCAGAGACCTGATCCCTCGAAATTTCATACTTCGAGCCGTCAGATTTGAAGTACACCTCCAGCTTGAGCTCTATGTCGACGCCCTCCGCTTCGAGGGCTGCGATGCGCTCGTCCGTGAAATGCGCCGCCTTCAGTATCCCGAACACGGTCGAGCCGGATAGCCGCTCGGTGTCGGCCCGAGTTTCGGCGGTCCGCACCTGTCCCGGCCCGGCGCGCATCTCCGCTGCATCAGCTGCCTCGCGCGGGCGAAGGACCATCCGCTGCACCGAGGGCAACTCCTCGATGTTGACGGTCGGCGTGAACCGGAGCGAGAGATCGGGGGTGGAGATCCCGGTCTTAGTGCCCAGCATCCACTCCAAGAAGGCCTCGTTCCGGTTCATCGCGATTTCGCGGTTCACGTACAGGAAGTGGTCGCCGATTAGCAGTGCGTATAGAAACCCGCGGATCAGCTCGGTGCCCTGAGGCGTGTTCGCATTGCGCAGCTGGTACTCACTGCCGCCGGCACCCGTCTGGATCAGCGGGATGCGCGACCCCGGCGCGAAGCGGACGATTTCCAAGAAGATGCCGCGTGGCATGACCTGCGCAGAGTTCATCACAAGACTTCCGTAGTCTTGAAACTGATCGTACCGCCTATGACTCGCGTCCGTGCTTACCTGAACACCACCAATTCGCCTGCCCAAGCTTGCTCTCAGCGCCTGCTCCAAGCTTGGGAAGTTTAGATCACCTCTGCGAACATTTGCCTTTGAGTAAAGTACGTTGATACCGCGAGCCACGTTCACGATCCCATCTCTAGCTTTGAGCTTAGAGATCACGGATCGAGAGCGGAGTCAGCGAGCAACCCGTCTTTTCCCGCTAATTCTCAACCTTACCGCTACGCGCCAGCATTTTGCCGTGACCGAGCGCCGTCCTGTCTGTCCGCCCCTGTTTGTTCGTCGTTTGTTCTATATCGCGACGAGCCAGGTGATTGCAAGGGTAGCGTCAATGCAAGGTCGTGAAGTGCACCTCCGGGTTTGCGATCCGCAGCCCAGTCCCAAGGTCCGTGAGGCTCAGAATTCGGTCCGTGCGGAACTCTCTGCGCTCTCCCCGCAGGTAGCAGTGCGCGTGCAGCCGCACGCAATCCGCATCCTCCGTCACGCGCTCGAGCCGGATCTGCCGCTCCGTCACTCCTCCCCATGCATCGGCGTAGAGCAGCAGGTACTTCGAGCCCCGCAGTGAGTGTCCGCCACGAGCAGGCGTTTTGCGGGGCCGCTGAGCCGCCCGGATAGAGATCGGCGCGGACGCTGTCTGAGCGGGCGGGGCCGACGGGGACTGCGCCTTCGCGGTCGCGCCCCGGCTCGGCAACTTTGCGGCTGCCCGCGCGCCGCGGAGCAAATCCTTCGAGGTCAACCGCTGCGGCTCAGGCATCGGTGGTGGCACATAGTGCATCGGTTGCGTGGGCGGCGGCGGCGGCGGTGTCGGCACGGGCACGCCCATCACGACCGGCACTGGTGTCGGCGCCGGCGGAGCGGCCGAGGGCGCCTGCGGTCTGGGGAGGGGCGGGAAGCGGTGCGTGAAGTCGTTTCTCCATGACGCTGTAGGCGGCGGCCCCTGCCTCGGCGCCAGCAGGTTCGGCATCAAGGCGGGAAGGTTCGGCACTGGAGCAGGTGGCGGCTCGATGATCTGTGTCGGCGCGGGTTCCGCGACCGGCAGTGCTACGAGCGCAGCGGGCGGCGCCTCAACTTCTAGCAGTGTGTCGGAAGCGTCTCCTGCGAATGCCAGGATCTGACCGCGTTGCTTGGCGCGCTGTCTGCGGAGCCCCACGACCAAGCCGAAACCACCGAGCGAGACAAGGATCCCGGCGAGCGTGTAGAGCGGCGGCATGGGGAGCGGTCCGGCGGCGTTCGGATGATCCTACGTTGCACGTAGCCACTGTCGAGGTGCACGCTCGGCTAGACCGAACTTGGGTGTGCGCAGAACCTGCAGATTACGACCCAGATAGCATCGGCGGACGTTCTCTCCCGCGATTCGAAGGAGCGTTACGGCTTGGATCGCGCGGGGCTAGCCCGGACCACGATTGAGCTGTTCCAGAAAGCGCGATCAACCATGCTTGGCCAGCCACTCGTCGATCGACGGGCCGATGTCGGCTGTCAGCCCCGACCGGCGGTCCAGCGCGCGATCGATCGCGCGCCGGTCCCAGCGCTTGGTCCCCGGGATAGGCCCAGGCACGATCTCGCGCCGGACCCAATTGTCGAAAGCGTCCAGGGTCTCGCAGCCGCAGTATTCCGCGGCCTGCTCGCGGGTGAGCCCGCGCGGGGTGATGCCCAGCGGCAGCTTCGTCATGGCCACCGCTCAGCCACCCGGCGTCCAGTCGATCTTCGGCCTCTGCGACAGGATGCGCTCGAAATAGTTGGCCACCGCCTGCGCCCCGTCCGCGTGCATCATGGCGACCGGATGGGCGAGATAGGCCCGGGCTAGGTCGAGCGGGATCTCGCCGGCCTGAAGCGCGCTGAGCACCACGTCGATGAAGGCGTCGTTGGCCTCGTTGAAGTCGGACGAGAGCTTCTTGCGATCGTTCAGGGCCTTGATCGGCATGCGCGGTAGCTTCTCTGGAGAGGCGAGCTCGGCGCTCAGATGGGCTGGCCGAGGTCTCTAACCTTGGCCGCTGGCCGGCATGCGGCATTCGACCACACGAATCATCGTATGATCGCACGCTGCTTCCGCAGCGCTTCCGCAACCCTGCTGCCAGCCGGGCTGCAAACTAGCTAAGTCATTGAGAAGATTGGCGCACCCGACACGATTCGAACGTGTGACCTTTGCCTTCGGAGGGCAACGCTCTATCCAGCTGAGCTACGGGTGCTGCTCGGGAGCCTGATTAGCCGAACTGCTTGCGCCGTGCAACGGGGCAGTGGAAGAGATTGCGCTTCAAGGGATCCTCGCCCCATTGTCCATAGACAAAGGTCGCGGATTCGAATCGTAGGGGATGCGGGATCGTGGGTGCACTGCCGGTGCCCCCAGCTGCGGCCGGCGTGCGACCCGGTCGAGGGGAATGTGCCTTACGTGAGCCGCTTTCCGGGCCGGCTGATTAAGCCGTATCGCTTGACTTGAGCGCGTTGCGCCCCGGGACGTTTGGGTTCCGCGAATGTCGGCTTGCGCGGTCGTGTAGCGCGTAGTCTCGCATGCCAGCCATGCCACGCGGCGATCCTGTTGAGTTGGCTCCATGACTCGGCTGCAATCGCCTTATCGAAAAAGTTGAGCGGCTCCTGGAACGAAGGCCTCGCAGGGGCGCTCGGCGAGAGCCCGCTAAACCGAGGTCAGATGATACGCCACCGAAAGGCTGTTATGGACCTGTCGGCCGTGTGGCTCAGATGATGGGCCTTGAGCCTGTCCCGGAAAGCCCATCCGTCCGATGCATCCGATGACGAAGAGGCGATTGGCAGACGCGCGCCGGCACGGTCGAGCTGGGCATTCCGAAGCTGCGCATTTCGAAGCTGGGCAAGGGCAGCTCCTTTCCGGGCTTCCCGGAGCCGCGACGCATGGCCTAGAAGGCGCTCACAGCGGTGATCCAGGAGACCCACATCCAGGGCCTCTCGATCCGGTCCGTGGACGACTTGGGTCCAAGCCATGGGAGGCACCGACGTATCGAAGAGGCAGGTCAGCCGGCTCTGCCAGGAGATCGACGAGCGCTTGGGCGTGCTCCTCGACCGGCCGATCGAGGGCGAGTAGCCATATCTCTGGATCGATGCGACCTGCGTGAAGGTGCGCTAGGACGGACGCATCGTCTCGGTGGCGGTGATCGTGGCGGCGGGCGTCAATGGCAACGGCCGTCACGAGGTGCTGGGCATGAATGTCGGTCCCTCTGAAGCCGAGACGTTCTGGAGGGACTTATCTCCGCAAGCGCGCTCGCCGGGGTCTGCGCGGGGTAAAGCTGGTCATCTCGGATGCGCATGAGGGCGTCGAGGTGTCAATGGCCAAGGTCATGGACACGACCTGGCAGCGCTGCCGCGTCCACTTCATACCCAACGTGCTCGCCCATGCTGGGCGCAGCGGGCGGCGTGTCGTCTCCGCCTGCAGCGCCAGGCCCTCGCCCAGGATGACGGCGAGCCGGCCCGGCTCCAGTGGCGGCGCGTCGCCGATCAGCTCCGGCCTAAGGTGCCCAAACTCGCCGCGCTGATGGACGAGGCCGAGCCGGACGTGCTGGCTGCCATGGGCTTCCCGGCCGCACACCGGGTCGAGCTCCACAGCACAAACCCGCTGGAGCGCCTGAACGGCGAGATCAAACACGGGACCGAGGTGGTCGGCCTCTTCCCCAACGAGGCAGCCATCACCCGTCTTGTGGGAGCGATCCTGCTGGAACAGAGCGACAAGTGGGCCGTCCAGCGCTCCCGCTACATCACCCAGAAAAGCATCGCCCCATCAGCGATGATCCCCGCATCAGCCCGCTCACCCTGGCAGCCTGATCCTCCCGGCCCAAGTCGGCAATCGTGGTGGCCATGCCGAAGCGACACCAGGCCAGGGGACACGCCCCCCGAAGCGGGCGCGGAGGCGATCAAGGCCGTATGAGCCACGCCGGCCGCAGGGATCGCAGGCGATGACGAATCTACGCCCTCGCAAGTCGCACAGTTGCTCGGTCACTGATCGAGCAAGCCGGCACGGATGAAGCCCCGCGAGATGAGGCGGTCCCTCCGCAGGGATCGGCGCTCGGCTTCTGCGAGATCCGACAGGGCATCCTCTATGGCTCGCACCAGCGCGGCCCAAGCGTCGCCGTGCGCGGCCTTGCGATAGGCCAACGCGATCGTCTCGGCCTCCGTGAGAAGCACATCGGATTGGTTCGCCTGCATGGCCTGCCTCGTTGGAACGAAGCATGAACAAAGCTCGGAGTGGGCGGTGGTTCAAGCCTCGCTGCAAGCGCTGTTGAGGCGCTGTGGAAAACGAGGATAGCGCGCGTATGCGCTGGCGTGACGCGGGCACGCAACGGCGGCGCGATCCTGCAACGGTGGCGGCCCCACCTGAGGATGGCGGCCATAAGAACTAGGGGCCCGAGCGCAGTGCACCGCTCAACCCGACCGCAGCGAAGTCTCGGCCATAACGGCGCAGATCCTGGCCGAGCCTGCTTGTTGGCGCCAAACGTAGCGTAGAGGCCAAGCTGAGCAATCTAGTGCGGAAATAATCCCAAAAAATTTGGCTTCAGCGATCGAAAAATGCTGGAACGTCAGTGTCGTGCTCACGTTCCTCAGAGGTAAACCATGACCATGAGAGATCAGTCGATGAAGCGGGTGATGATCGTGCTTGCCAGCACCTTGGCTATGACTGGTGCTGCGCTTGCTGCGGAGAACCCCGCCGGGGGCGTTTCAGCGATGGACAAAGCTGGCACGGTCACAGGCGTGGGCTCTTCATTATCGGAGTCCAACGCCGCAGGTCCGATGAGAGATTCGACAGACCCTTCTGCTTCACCGAGCACTACCGGGACCGCTCCCAGCAAGCAGATGAACAGCAACGGATCCAGCCCGATGAGCAGTGGCAGCGGGGACGCTGCCGGGCCGGCGGGAACCAGGCGTTGAGCGGGTCGACATTCGAGGGGCATGGCCAGGGCAGCAATGCCCTGCCTTTTCTGTACTGGCCAACGGCTCGGTGAAAATTCACGGCGGTGGGCCGCTCAATATTAAGAGGGCGTTAACCTTTCGATGCTCGTGCTACCCCAAACAGCACGAGGCTTTCGCCCAATGGTTACGATTGCGTTTCTCGGCATGCTGAGCGTCACCCTGGCGGCCGCCGCAACCGGTGCTGTCAGTGCATCAGACGTTCGGTGAGCGGCCGATGCTCCCTCAGCGGATCGCAACGCTCTCGGCTAACCGTAGGTATTGTGGAGGCGATGCTTCTTCGTCCACTGCCCGCACTAACTGAGCTTGTATCGCGCTGTCGGCCAGCAGCGAAAGACCGCCCGTCGCTACGGCGGCTAGGATGATACGGAATAAGACGGCGGATAGTAGGGGCATCGAAGCAGCACCGTGAGGGTGCGTCCATCTATCGTGAGCCGGCAAGCTTGTCTGCAGCCCGGCGAGCACGGCCGCCTCGATCGACAGGTCTTGTCATTCGATATGTGCCGCCTGTGGTGCGCGCGCATCGGCAGCCGGGTTGGCGCGCTGAGCTTCTGTCCAAATTTTGGGCTGCGCCGAAAACGCTGCCAAGCGTCGTATTGCTTGATTGATTTATTCAACATCTCATGCCGAAAAATTTGATGCCGGGCGCTTTCGCATCTCTTCGAGCTGATCCATGACACCCACCTTCCCATAAGCGCCCTGAGCGCAGCATCGATCTGTGGCGTCACCGAACTTTTGCACCGAGCCACCCGAGAGGCCATTGCGTGAGGGCAGGCATGGGTTGCCGGAGGGCCGGATCCGGTGAGGTGATGGGCGCGATCTACTGGGTCCGCAGCCCGATCTCGGCATGCGATTGCGCAGCGCCTTCGCGAACACGGTGGGCACGTGTTCCCTTACAAGGACAGGCTGACCAGCTTCCGATTGGTCAAGCTCCGCTCCATCTCGCGGTCTCGTGAACCCTTCTGCCCTCCCGAACGTTTGCCCCCGAACCGTAAGAGAGGTCTCCGAATGCGTTCTGTCCTATTCGCCCTACCGCTGGCTGTGGCATTTGCCGGTGCGGCTGTGGCTCAAACCAGTGTAGCGCCCGCTCCGGGTGCTCCGGCTCCAGGAACTTCGGGCGTGGCTGCTCCCACGACCAACGCGACCGGCTCCCCAGCCGCTGGCAGCTACTCTCCAACCGGCCGTCCCGCGGACTCGATCTCCAACGATTCCTCCGCGGCCGGGAACGCGGGCCAGCCCTCCCGAGTGGCGCCCCAGGGCGGCGGCGGAAGCAGCCGCTAAACCGCACGGCACATGATAGGTCGTCTCGCGGCTGTCATGATGCGCCCTTAGCGTCGTTTTCGTCGGGGTCCGATCCCCCGGCTAATGCACCCGCCGGGTTTCTCTCATACCCCGGTTGCTGGCCAGCGGGTGCCTCCCAACCTCAAGCCGTCCAGCGTGCCAGCGCCGCCGTCGCCTACCCTGTGCTATCTCCGATCCAATAGGATCGCGACCACCTGACGGCTGCGTCAGGCCGTTGTCGGCTTCCTCAGCTCTCCTGCCGCCGCCTTTGACCTGACCGGCTGGTTTTGGACCGGGCTGATTGAGAGGATCAACTGGGATCGAAGGCGTCGGACAAGCGGCGAGGTCAGAAGACGCGCGCGGAGCAGGTCGTGCTGACGCTGCGCCAGATCGAGGTCCAGACCGCCCAGGGCAAGAGTTTGGCTTTGGCTCAGCTCAGGAGGCGTAGATCTCCGAGCAGAGCTACGACCGATGGCGCAAGGAGTACGGCGGCCTCCAGGTCGATCAGGCCAGGAAGATGAAGGATCTGGAGCGCGAGAACGCTCGGCTGCGGTGGCTTGTAGCTGACCTGTCCCTGGAGAAGCAGGTGCTGGCGGACGTCGCCTCGGGAACCTTGGTTCGCCCCCGAGCGACGCCGGCAGGCGGTGGCTGGCATCCGAGAGAAGTACGGCCTCTCGGAACGTCACGCTTGCCGGATCGACGATCGTTCGAGCATCGACCGGGCGCCGACATCCGGCGCCAGGACCGCGTTGCGACGAGGTTCAGTGCTGATGATCGTGATGGCCGGCGGCCGGGGTCTGAGCCGCGATCGCCTCGACCGTGAACGTGACCGGGACGCTGCCGGCCTTCTCGAAGGTCAGCGTGCCGGGAACGGACACGCCGGGCTTCAGCGGTGCCTTAAGGTCCATCAGCATCAGGTGGTAGCCGCCCGGTGCGAGCCTCATGGTCTCGCCGGGCTTGATCGTCAGGCCCTCCTCGAGGGGCGCCATTTTCATAGTGGTACCGTCCATGGACATCGCGTGCACCTCAACGCGTGCGGCCTGGGCAAACGTGCCGCCGATCAGGCGATCCGGCTCCGTCCCCGTGTTGCTGACCGTTACGTAGCCGCCCGCGACCTTGGCCCCGCCGGGCGTGGCCCGCACCCACGGCGTCTGGATCGACAGCGCGCCCGCCTTGACCCCGCTCGCGATCACGGCGGGCGCCTGTGCGGCGACGATGCGGACACCGGGGGCGGGCTGCTTCAGGGCGTGGGCCGAGGTGCCCGCGGACGGGATCTCGCTCCAGCGATAGCTGCCCCTTTCGCAGTCCTGCTCGACGGGGAAGTAGACAATCTGGCCGGGCACGAAGGCGTCGGAGATCCGGGCGAAGAAGGTGAACTCGTCGACCTGATCGTCCGGCAGGCTGGAGCCGGTCCAGGTGATCGTCTTCACGCCCTCCGAGATTGGGCCGTGGTAGTAGGGGTAGGCCTTGGCGTAGGGGCCCTTCGTCGTCGTCACCTGCCAGCCCGGCTTCGGCATCGGCTTCGCGCCGACGACACCCTCCGGGATGGTCACGCTGACCCGGGTCGTGGCCGCCCCCTCGCAGCCATGGGTGATCTGCACGACACCGCGGTAGGGCGCGTTGGGCGAGGCTTCCTTGCGGTCGAGCACGGCGTGCGCGAGAGGCTGGGCCGCGGGAATCGTCACCAGGATGGCGGCGAGCACGGCGCGGTTGGTCGCGGTCATGGCGGACTCCGTTGAGATCGGGATCGAAGGTGGCGCGTGAGGCGGCCGGCCGCTCAGCGGTCGCCGCTCTTGGGGCCGCCGAGTATCGGCCGCCCTTGGGGGCGTTAGAAGGAAGCCCGGATGCCAGCGAAGACGCTGCGGCCGTTGCCGGGGTAGAAGGCTGCGAGGGCCGCTGCACCGCCTGCCGTCGCGCGGGCGTTGGTGACGACCGAGATGTCCGAGATGTAGCGCTCGTCCGTGAGGTTGCGGGCGTCAGCGAACAGCGCCACGCCGTTCTTGAACTCCATCCCGGTCTGGATGTTGAACAGCGCGTAGCCGGGTACCTGCAGCGTGTTGGCGTGGTCGGCGAAAGCACCGCGCGGCACCCAATCGACCGAGGGCGAGAGGTAGAACCCGCTCGGGTGCACGTAGCTCAGCACCGTGCGCAGCACGTCGTCCGGGATGCCGGCGATGCGGTTGTTGCCGAAGGCCGGATCGCGCACGAAGCGGAAGTCGTTGTGCGTCCAGATCTGCGTCACCGCCAGCGTGTCGCCGATGCCGGTCAGGTCGCGGGCGATGTCGAGCGAGACGGCCGCCTCGACGCCCTGGTGCAGGGTGCGCGGCGCGTTGAAGGTCGCGGCCGGGATGTTGAGACCGGGATTGATCGAGAAGTTGATCAACTCGTCGCGGATCTCGGAACGGTAGAGCGTCACGTCCCAGGAGAGCCGGTCGACGCGGCCGCGCGAGCCCGCCTCGTAGGTCCAGGCGCGCTGGGCCTGCAACGGCACGAAGGTCGTGTTGAGCGTGTTCTGCTGCACGAGGTCGGAGAAGTCCGGCACGTCGCGCGAGCGGGTGACGTCGCCGAAGACCTGGATGTCCGGCAGCGGCTGCCAGAGCAGGCCGATCTTCGGGTTCACGCCCTCATAGGTGACGTTGCCGAACTGGACCCGCGGATTGGCCGCGAAGCCCCCCTTGTTGCTGTAGGTGCGGTTCGACGAGAACAGCTTGGCGCCCGTCATCAGGGCGACGTCCGGCAGGAACCAGAACCGGTTCTCGCCGTAGGCCTCGTAGTTCGAGGCGCTCTGCAGGGCTCGCAGCGTCTGCGCCCCGCGGTTGCCGGCGATGTTGACGAACTGGAACGCCGAGTTCTGGCCGGCGAAGGCGCGCAGGCCCAGGACGGTGTCGTTGCGGAAGCCGCCGACCTCGAAGGTCCCGGCCCAGTGGGGCGAGATGCCGTAGGTCCAGCCGTCCTGGTCGATGACCTGGAAGATCGGGTGGTAGAGCGACTTGTGGATCGCCCAGGTGTCGATGTCGAGCTTGCCCACCTCGAGCACGAGGGAGGTGCGGTTCGCGACGCGCTCCGTCTCGACCTGCCGGGACTGATTGCCGGTGATCGCCGCGAGGCTGGGCAGGCGCGGAGTCGTCAGCGCGCTGCCGAGCGTGACGCTGCCGGGGAGCTTCTGGTCGGTCAGGTAGGCGCCGATATAGAAGCGGGTCTCGACGCCCGGGGCCAGCCGGTAGCCGATGTTGGCGTTGAAATTCTGCGTGCGCTGGGTCTCGTGGATCCGAAACCCGTTCGCGTTCGTGACGGTGCCGTTGATCAGGACATCGACGGGCCCTGAGATGCGCGAGACCTGGAAGTGCTCCCGGATCGTGCCGAACGAGCCGCCGTCGAGGCGCAGAATGTTCGGCGCGAAGGCCGTGTAGGCGGTCGGCGTGACGAAGTTGACCGCGCCGCCCAGGGTGGTGGCCCCGAACGTCAGGGCGTTGCCGCCCTTGTAGACCTCGACCGAGCGCAGGGCGAGCGGATCGATCTGGTAGAAGTCACCGCTGCCGTCGGCGAGATTGAAGGGGATGCCGTCCTGCAGGATCTCCAGGCCGCGCAGGTGGAAGCCGCGGCTGATGCCGGAGCCGCGCACCGAGAGGCGCAGCTCCTGGCCGTAGCGCTCCTGCACGTAGACGCCGGGCGTGTCCTTGAGAACGTCCCGCAGCGTATTGGCGTAGCGGTTCTGGAAGCTCGCGGCATCCACGAACGCGACCGAGCCGACGGTGCCGTTCACCGCGGCGCGCTGTCGGGCGACGCTCGGCACGGTGACGGAGCCGGAGTTCTCGCCGGCCGTGGATGACGGGCCCGCACTAGGGATGGCGGCGCCGGAGACGCTGAGTTCGGGCAGGGTGACGGCCGAGGATGCGGCGGTTTGGGCGAGGGTCGACGTGGAGGCGAGCAGCGCCAGCGACAGGGCGGCGCACAAATCGGCCCGTGGGATCCGGTGCATGGAATAGGTCCGTGGTCTGAAGAGATCGGGTGGTGCGATCAATCAGACGACGGGCGGGGCGCGGGCGCTGTGTCGGAAACGAGGGGGCGCCCGCGGGACGGCGACGACCTCGGGCCGCCAAGCCAGGACCGCGATTCGGCGCTGCGGCCAGACGATCGGCAGCGCGGTCGTCGCCGGAGCCTGCAGGGCGGGGATGTGCGGCGCTGCCGTGCAGCAGGCGAGATGGTCGTGGGCGACCGGAACCTTCTCGGGATCCGCGTCGGCCGATCCGGCAGATTGGAGGCAGAGCGCGTGGGCCGGTCCGAGCGGTCCCGCCATGAGCATGCCGCCCAGGATCGCCTGAAGCGCGAGCGCGTACAGCGCGGCCACGGCAATGACCACGCGGCAGGCAGCCCATCGTGGCAGAGCGATCCGCATTCAGCCGACGTATGGTCACGCTTCGGCGCTCGTCAAGCCGGTATGATCGCATCGCCCAAGCGAGCAGAGCGCAAAGACCTCACGCTGCCGGAGAACTGAAAGGGTGGCTGCGCGCTATCAAGAGCCTGATCCGCCCAGAGGCGATGACGTGGGAAGATCCCGCCCGCACGACGCCCCTGCGCGTCGTGCGCGTAGGGAGGGAGGCTCTTACGAAGCTCCGGAACCGGCAACCTCCCGGTTCGGCCGATCGATGCCGCCCTTGCGTCTGAGGCGCTGGCGCAGGCTGCCGAGCGGTCCCCAGAACAGGAGCAGCAGGCCGAGGATCATCAGGGTCGAGACGAGGCCGTTCGAGAAGAAGACCGAGAGGTCCCCCCCCGATCCGAGCAGCGCCTGCCGGAAGGCGTCCTCCGCGCGGTCGCCGAGGACGAGGGCGAGCACCAGAGGGGCGAGCGGGTAGTCGAGCTTCTTGAACACGTAGCCGACCACGCCGAACACGAGCATCAGCCAGATGTCGAAGCGCGAGGATTCGACCGTGAAGGCGCCGATGGCGCAGACCACGAGGATGATCGGCGCGACGAGCGCGAAGGGGATGCGCATGATCGCGGCGAAGACCGGGACCGTGGCGAGCACGATGAGGAGCCCCGCGAGGTTGCCGAGATACATCGATGCGATCAGCCCCCAGACGAACTCCTTCTTCTCGATGAACAGCATCGGGCCGGGCTGCAGGCCCCAGATCATCAGGCCGCCGAGCAGGACCGCGGCGGTCGCCGAACCCGGAATGCCGAGCGCCAGCATCGGCAGCAGCGCCGAGGTGCCCGCGGCGTGCGCGGCGGTCTCGGGGGCCAGCACGCCCTCGATCTCGCCGCGCCCGAACGCGTCGGGCTGGCGGGAGAACCGCTTGGCGAGGCCGTAGCCCATGAACGAGGCCGCGATCGCCCCGCCGGGCGTCACGCCCATCCACATCCCCACCACCGAGGAGCGGATCAGGGTCGCCCAGTAGCGCGGAAGCCCCGCCCAGGTGCGCAGGACCACGCCGAGATCGATGGCCGCGCGCTTGCCCTTGAAGTGCAGCCCCTCCTCGATGGTGAGCAGGATCTCGGAGACGCCGAACAGGCCGATCACCACGACGAGGAAGTCGAAGCCCTTCATCAGCTCGGGCGAGCCGAAGGTCAGGCGCAGGTCGCCCGAGATGGTGTCGAGGCCCACCGCCGCGAGGAGGAAGCCGAGCGCCAGGGAGGCGACGATCTTGGCCTTGTTCTCCCGGCCCATGCCGATGAACGAGCAGAAGGTCAGGAAGAAGACCCCGAAGAACTCCGCCGGGCCGAAGCGCAGGGCGAACTTCGCGACCAGCGGCGCCACGAAGGTGATCAGCACGACGCCCGAGAGCGCGCCGATGAACGAGGCCGTGAAGGCCGCGGTCAGGGCCTCGCCGGCCCGGCCCTGCTGCGCCAGCGGGTAGCCGTCGAAGGTGGTGGCCACCGACCACGCCTCGCCCGGAATGTTGAACAGGATCGACGTGATGGCGCCGCCGAACAGGGCACCCCAGTAGATCGAGGACAGCAGGATGATCGCCGAGGTCGGGTCCATCCCGAAGGTGAGCGGCAGCAGGATCGCGACGCCGTTCGGCCCCCCTAGGCCCGGCAGCACGCCGACCACGATCCCGAGCAAGACGCCCACGACCATGAACAGCACGTTGTGCCAGGTCAGCGCGACCTGGAAGCCGAGCAGGAGCTGGTTGAGGTCGTCCATCTGATCTCTCCGCCGTCGACCGGCCGCCTCGGGATGGGCTCAGAAGCCCAGCATGGCCTCGACGGGACCCTTCGGCAGCGGGACCCGGAACTGCAGCTCGAACACCCAGAAGGTGACGAGCGGCGTGAGCACGACGGCGAGCGCGACCTGCCACCAGCGGAAGGCGCCGAGCATCACCATGAACAGGCCCATGAATAGCGCCGAGGCGAGATAGATGCCGAAGAACGCGATCGCCAGCACGTAGAGGAACAGGGGCACGAAGACCTGGGCCACGAGGCGGAGCTGGCCGTAGGTGACGAAGACGCTGTCCTCCCGGCGCACCGCCCCCACCAGCACGGCGCCGGCCGCGATCGCCAGGATCGCGGCGACGCGGGCCGGGAAGAAGCCGTTCTCGGGCCCGTTGTCCCAGCCTGCCCCGCGCCCGTAGGAATCCCAGAGGGCGAGCGCTGCGATCCCGATCAGCAAGAGCGCCACGACGATCTCGACGAGCCGGCGCGACAGGCCGCGCTCGGGGAGCGGGGATGAGGCTTGCGCCATGGTGGATCCTTCCGGGATCGGTCAGCGTCTCGGCCGGGGGCCGCGCTCAGTTCGTGGCGATGAAGCCGGCCTTGGTCATCAGCTCCTTGTGCTTGCGCTCGTCCTCCGTGAGGAAGTCGACGAAGCTCTGGCCGGCGCGGAAGTCGGGCACCAGAGCGTTGCGCTCCAGATAGGCCTTCCATTCGGGGGTCTGGGTGACCTTCTGGAACAGGTCGACGTAGAAGGCCTGCTGCTCCGGCGTCACCTTGCCGGGCATGAACATGCCGCGCAGCATCTGGTAGGTGACGGTCACGCCCTGCGACGGGCAGGTCGGGATGTCCGACCACGCCATGTCGGCCGTGATCTTCTGCGTGTATTCCATGGGCTTGGGCGAGAAGACGCAGAGCGGCTTCACGGCACCGGAGCGCCAGTTGGCGATCTCCTCGGCCGGGTTGTTCATGTTGGCGTCGATATGCCCGCCTGCGAGCTGCACCGAGGCCGGTCCGCCGCCCTGGTAGGGCACGTAGGTAATCTTGGTGCCGGTCGCCTGCTCCATCGTCACCGAGATGAGATGGTCCTCGCGCTTCGAGCCGTTGCCGCCGGTCTTGAGCGGCGGGGTCGCGGTCTTGGCGGCCGCGATGAAGTCCTGCGCGGTCTTGTAGGGCTTGGCGGCGTTGACCCAGAGCACGAACGCGTCCTGCGCCATCATGGCGACCGGGGTGAAGTCCTTCCAGCTCACCGGAAGCTTGGTGGCGAGCGGCGTCATGTAGATGCCGCTCGACGTCGTGATGAGCTTGTGCGGGTCACCGGCCGATTTCTGGATGTCGAGCATCGCCTCGCCGCCGGCGGCCGCGGGCTTGTTGACGATGATGATCGGCTGCTTGACGAGGTTGCCCTTCTGGATCGCGCCCTGGATGGTGCGCGCCATCTGGTCGGACGCGCCGCCGGGCGGGAACGGAACGATGATCTCGATCGGCTTCGTGGGCTCCCAGGCCTGGGCCGAGGTAGCGGTCAGCAACAGAGCCCCGATCGCGGCTCGCACAGCACATCCCATGGCGCTTCCTCTCGCGGTGCTCTTCCGGGCACCCGTTCCATTCTGATTGATCAGGATCTTCCGGCCGCACGTACAGTCCATCGGAGCGGGCAATTCCGGGGGATCACGACACGAATGCTCGGCTGTAGGCCGGGACCGGACATCGACAGACCTCGGGGCGCACAGCCTCGGGAACGAGCCGGCGGTCGACCAAACACTGAATTATGATGCAAGAGCGCGCAAGGGCTCGAAGCGACAGATGAATGGCTTTGCACGCTCCTGAGTGGGCAGGAACGTGACCGGACACGCCAAAGCGACTTGACCGCGGCGCGACACCGCCGCGCATCGTGGGGGGGCTGAACTATATCGCCAAACCCCAAGCGCCGGTGAGTACACGAGGCGAAAGGATGGCTCCTCCGGTGCTATCGAGGCTGCGAGGGTCAGGCCCAAGGGAGCCGACCGGGACGGCCATGCGAGCCCGCCGGCCCTGTGCACAGCCGCAGCGCGCTTGTCAGCCGTTCAAAGATGTATCTATAATTATTGATGCGAAGCGCGGCCGATCGTTCGGGATGCGCGGCGCCGATAAAAAACTATCCATAGGGAGGGCATATGCCCCTGAATTCGCGCACGATCGCCGCCGTGTTGTCGGCCGCGATCCTCGCCGTCGCGTCTCCGGCCGCGGCCGACTGGAAGGCGGAGCGCCCGGTCGAGTTCGTGGCAGCCGCGGGCCCCGGGGGCGGAACGGATCTCTTCGCCCGGGTCGTGCAGTCGGCACTGTCCAAGGACAAGCTGCTCGACGTGCCCGTCATCGTCACCAACAAGGCCGGCGGCAGCGGCGCGGAGACGTTCATCTACGCCAAGACCTCGGGCGGCGATCCCTACAAGCTCTTCTTCGGCACGCAGGACGCCTACGCCCTGCCGCTCGCCAACAAGCTGTCCTACAGCCTGAAGGATCTGGAGCCGGTCGCGGCGATGACCTTCGACCCGTTCATCCTCTGGGTGAACCCGAAGGCCTCCGGCATTCAGGACGTGAAGGATTTCATCGAGAAGGCGAAGGCGGCGCCCGGGAGCATCAAGGTCGGCGGCGCCAAGGCCAAGGAAGCCGACGAGACGCTGATGACGCTCATCGAGAAGGCGGCCGGCATCGACCTCTCCTACATCCCCTACAAGAGCGGCAGCGAGGCCGCGGTGCAGGTCGCGGGCGGCCACATCCAGGCCAACGTCAACAATCCGAGCGAGAGCGTGGAGCAGTGGCGGGCCGGCGTGCAGAAGCCGCTCTGCGTGTTCGAGGAGAAACGTCTCGCCGACACCACGGTCATCGCCGACGGCCTGTCGTGGAACGCGATCCCGACCTGCGTCGAGGCGGGCCTCGACATCAAGTCCTTCGCGCAGCCGCGCACCATCTGGGCGGCCAAGGGCATCCCGCCGGAGGCGCTGGCCTACTACACGAACCTGTTCCGGAAGGTCGCGCAGACCGAGGAGTTCAAGGGCTACATGGCGCGGGGCGCGCAGATCCCGCGCACGCTCACCGGCGACGAGCTGAAGGCCTTCATCGCGCAGCATCGGGCGACCTACGCCGAGTACTACAAGAACAACGGCTGGCTGAAGGGCGTCGTCGACTGAGGTGCGGGGCGGCGCCCTCGGCGCCGCCGTCCATCCGGGACCGAAGCCACCACAGCTCACCGCCCGCGCCGCATGCCGGGACGGAACGGCAGGATCATGCCCATGGAAATCTCACGCCGGTCCAGCGAGATCGCCACCGCCGCGGCCACCGCGCTCGTCGGCCTGATCGTCTGCTACGGCGCCCTGCAGAACGGGATCGCCTGGGAAGAATCGGGCCCGAGCTCCGGCTTCTTCCCCTTCTGCGTCGGGTGCCTGATCGTCTTCGGCAGCGCCGTCACCGGCGCGCAGGCGCTGCTCCGCTCAGGCCGGGTGCAGCCGCCCTTCCTGGACGGCGAGCGCGCCCGCGCCGCGATCCTGTTCTTCCTGCCGATCGTGGCCTTCGCGGCGCTCTCGGTCTGGCTCGGCCTCTACGTCGCGATGGCGATTTACATCGTCTACGCGATGTACGTGCCCGGCAGGCTGCGGCTCGCGACCTCGATCGCGGCGGGCCTGGCCGTCGCCGCCGTCAACTTCGTCATCTTCGAGAAGCTGTTCATGGTGCCCCTGCTCAAGGGGCCCCTGCTGAACGCCGTCGGCATCTACTGAGGCGCGGACCATGAGCAACATCAGCCTGCTCCTCGACGGCTTCGGCGTCGCCCTCAGCACCCATCACGTGCTGATCATGGTCGGCGGTGTGCTGCTCGGCCTCGTCGTCGGCGTCCTGCCCGGCCTGGGCGCGCCGAACGGCGTCTCGCTCCTGCTGCCGCTGACCTTCTCGATGGACCCGGTCTCGGCGATCATCCTGCTCACCAGCATGTACTGGGGCGCGCTGTTCGGCGGCTCGACCACCTCGATCCTGTTCAACATCCCGGGCGAGCCATCCTCGGTCGCCACGACCTTCGACGGCTATCCGATGGCCCGGCAGGGCGAGGCGGTGCGGGCGCTGACGCTCGCCTTCTCGTCCGCTGGGATCGGGGCGCTGACCGGCGTCATCGTCATCACGCTGCTGTCGGGCTGGGTGGCGAACTTCGCGCTCCGGTTCGGCGCGGCCGAGTACTTCGCCGTGTACTTCATGGCGTTCGCGAGCTTCATCGGCATGTCGAGCGGCTCGCCCTTCAAGACGCTGGTCTCGATGATGCTGGGCTTCGCCTGCGCGACCATCGGCGCCGACACCATCTCGGGCGAGAGCCGGCTCACCTTCGACTTCGATCAGCTGATCGGCGGCGTCAGCTTCCTCGTCGCGGTCATCGGCCTGTTCGGCCTCGGCGAATTGATCATGACGATGGAGGAAAACCTCCAGTTCCACGGCGTGAAGGCCAGGCTCAGTCTGCGCGAGATCGCGCGCGCCGTGCTGGAGATGCCCCGCTACTGGGCCACCGTCGTGCGCAGCGCGCTCATTGGCTGCTGGATGGGCATCACCCCCGGCGGTCCGACCGCGGCCTCCTTCATGAGCTACGCGATCGGCGCCCGCTTCGCCAAGAACGGCACGCGCTTCGGCAAGGGCGCGCCGGAGGGCATCGTGGCGCCGGAGACCGCCGACCACTCGGCCGGATCCTGCGCGCTCCTGCCGATGCTGGCGCTCGGCATTCCGGGCTCGGCCACCGCCGCGGTGATGATGGGCGGGCTGATGATCTGGGGCCTCGCGCCCGGGCCCATGCTGTTCACCACGCGCCCCGACTTCGTCTGGGGCCTCATCGCCAGCATGTATCTCGGCAACATCATCGCGGTGGTGCTGGTGCTCGCGACCGTGCCGCTCTTCGCCTACATCCTGCGCGCGCCGTTCCGCATCGTGGGCCCGATGATCACGGTGGTCTGCATCATCGGGGCCTACACGGTGGCCAGCCACACCTTCGACATCTGGCTCGCGCTGGTCTTCGGCATCGCCGGCTACGTGTTCAAGAAGCTCGACTACCCGCTGGCGCCCTTCGTGCTGGCGATGGTACTCGGCGACAAGGCCGAGGACGCCTTCCGGCAGGCGATGCTCACCTCGGGCGGCTCGGCCTCGATCTTCTGGTCGAACGGCCTCGTCGGGACGATGATGGCGCTGGGCGTCCTGCTGCTCTGCCTGCCGCTGATCTCGAAGCTGCTGCGCGAAACGGGCATCGGCCTGCGCCGGAAGGCGCTGCCGCCGCAGCGGGAGATCGGCTCGACATGAGCGCGGTTGTGAGAGAATGGTCCTGTCCCGCGATGCCCCGGCCGGGCGGGCGAGACGGTGGAGCTGCCCCATGTCCTCCAGCACGCTGATCCGCCAGAGCCTGCACGAGTCGCTCGTCGCGCCGCTACGCGAGATGATCCTCTCGGGCGAGCTCCGCGCGGGCGAGAAGGTGCCCGAGGAGCAGCTCTGCGAGCGCTTCGGGGTGTCGCGCACGCCGATCCGCGAGGCGCTGAAAGTGCTGGCCGCCGAGGGCGTGCTGCAGATCATGCCCCATCGCGGCGCCATCGTCGCGAGGATCACCGAGGATCAGGTCAACGAGCTGTTCCCGATCATGGCCGCGCTGGAGCGGCTGGCGGGCAAGCTCGCCTGCGCGGCCGCCACCGACGCGGACATCGCCCGCGTGCGCGCGCTGCACGACGAGATGATGCGCCTCTACGCGGCCGGCGACGAGCCGAACTATCTCGCCGCCAACCGCCGCATCCACGACGCGTTCTTCGTCATCGCCGGCAACGCGACGCTGCACGCCTACTATCAGCAGGTGCTGACACGCATCCATTCCTGCCGCTTCGTCATGCGCAAGACGCCCGAGCACTGGCGCGCCGCGGTGCTGGAGCACGAGCAGATGATCGCCGCGCTAGAGGCGCGCGATGGCGAGACCCTGGGCTCGCTGCTGGAGCGGCACGTGACGGGCACCACGGTCGGCATCGCCCGGGACTACATCCGGCAGAAGGCGGAAGCGAACGGCGCTGATCAGCCCCTCGGCGCAGGTCGCGCCCCGAACTGAACCCAAACACGCCGGGGCGCCGGCCAGGATCGCGCGCCCGAGCCCATTTAATTATTGATTAGGGCGTGCCGCGCCCGTCGGAACTGGAGGACACATGACCGATCGTCTCGACCACCCCGGGACCCGCCCGGAGGCGGAAGCCCGGACCGACTCCGTCACTGCCGCGGCGGCGCTGCCGCTGGCAGGCGTGCGGGTGCTCGATTTCAGCCAGGTCATGGCCGGTCCGTTCTCGACCATGCTGCTCGCCGATCTCGGCGCCGACGTGATCAAGATCGAGCCGCCGACGGGCGACCAGACCCGCTCGGCGATGGGCTTCAAGATGAAGGGGCCCGACTCGATGGGCTTCCTCAACATGAACCGCAACAAGCGCTCCATCACGCTCGACCTGAAGAGCGAGGCGGGCCGCGAGACCTTCTACCGGCTGGTGGAGACGGCCGACATCCTGGTCGAGAACTACCGGCCGGGCGTGGTGAAGAAGCTCGGCGTCGATTACGAGACCCTGAAAGCGATCAACCCGAGGCTGATCTACGCCTCGATCTCCGGCTTCGGCCAGACCGGGCCCTGGGCGGACCGCCCCGGCTTCGACCTGATGGCCCAGGCCATGTCCGGCGTGATGAGCGTCACCGGCCATCCGGGCATGCCGCCGGTGAAGGCGGGCGTGCCGGTCGCCGATATCGGCTGCGCGCTGTTCTGCACCTACGCGCTCTTGAGCGCCTATATCGGTCGCCAGACGAGCGGCGTCGGCCAGTACATCGACGCCTCCCTGTTCGAGGCGGCGCTCGCCTTCTCGATCTGGGACACGTCCGAGTACTGGGGCACCGGCGTGGTGCCGGGCCCGGTCGGCACCTCCAACAAGATGAGCGCGCCCTACCAGGCGGTGGCCTCCAAGGACGGCTACTTCGTCATGGGGGCGACCAACCAGAAGCTCTGGGTTCAGCTCTGCGGTCAGATCGGCCGGGAGGATCTGCTGGCGGACGAGCGCTTCGCCAGCAACCCGCTGCGCCTGCGCAACCGCGAGGCGCTGATCGCCGAATTGGAGACGACCTTCGCCACCAAGACCTCGGACGAGTGGGTGGACGAGTTGCTCGCGGTGGGCATCCCAGCCGGCAAGATGAGCACCTATCCGGAGGCGTTCGAGAGCGAGCACGGCCGGCATCGCAACATGCGCCTCGAGATCCCGCATCCGCTGGAAGGCACGGTGCCCAATATCGGCTTCCCGGTGAAGCTGATGGGCACGCCGCAGCAGATCCGGCGGCATCCGCCGCTGCTCGGTGAGCATACCGAGGGCGTTCTCGCCGAGATCGGCATGGATGCGGGCGAGATCGCGGGACTGAAGGCGCGGGGAGCGTTCGGCGCATGAGCGGGCAGGTTCACTACACCGTCGAGAACGGGGTCGGCGCGGTCGTGTTCGACCGTCCCGAGGCGCGCAACGCCATGACCTGGGCGATGTACGACGCGCTGGGCGAGATCTGCGAGCGCATCGTCCGCGAGGGCGATGTCCGCGCCGTCACCTTCCGCGGCGCGGGTGGCGAGGCCTTTGTCGCCGGCACCGACATCGAGCAGTTCCGCGGCTTCGAGACCGGGCAGGACGGGCTGGACTACGAGGCGGTGATCGACCGGCGCATCGGCCAGATCGAGCGCCTGCCGGTACCGACCGTCGCGATCGTGGACGGCTGGGCGATCGGCGGCGGCCTCGCGATCACGGCGGCCTGCGATTTCCGCATCGCCACGCCGTCCGCCAGGTTCGGCATCCCGATCGCGCGCACACTCGGCAACTGCCTGTCGATCGCCAACGTCGCCCGCGTCGTCGCCTCTGTCGGCGCCGCGCGCGCCAAGCGCATGCTGATGCTGGCCGAGATCCTGAGCGCCGAGGAGGCCCATGCGGCGGGCTTCGTCGCCGAGATCGCCGAGCCCGACGTGCTGGATGCGCGCGTCGGCACGATGGTCTCCAAGCTCCTCGCCAACGCGCCCGTGACGATGCGCGTCGTCAAGGAGGGCATCCGGCGCGTGGTGGGCGAGGGTCTTCCCGACGGCGACGATCTGGTGGCGGAGTGCTACGGCAGCCGCGATTTCCGGATCGGGGTCGAGGCCTTCCTGGCCAAGCAGAAGCCCGCTTGGACCGGGACCTGACCCGAATCTGCCGATCGGCGCGGAGCGATCGCGTCCGGCGATCCGGCCTGCCCCGCCGTCGTCCCGGGCTCCGCTGCGGGGCCCCGGCATGACGGAGAGGAAACGGGGATCCTCACCCGCGCTCCGCGGCGATGCGCTCGGCCTCGGCGCGGATCACCGCGGCGGCGCGCGCGATGCCGGCGCGATCCACGTCGAGATGGGTGGTCGCACGGATCTGCTCGGACCCGAGCGCCCGCACGCGCACGCCCTGCGCGAGGCAGGCATCGGCGAAGGCGGCGGCCGGGACGCCGAGCCCGGCCACCGAGAAGCTCAGGATGTTCGACTGCCCCGCCTCCGGCTCGAAGGCGAGGCCCGGCGTTCCGGCGAGCGCCGCGCCCAGGCGGCCCGCGTTGGCGTTGTCCTCGGCGAGTTGGTCGATATGGTGGTCGAGGGCGTAGAGCCCGGCCGCCGCCAGGACCCCGCTCTGCCGCATGGCGCCGCCGAGCCGGTACTTCCAGCGCCACGCCTCGGTGACGAAGTCATGCGACCCGCACAGGACCGCGCCGACCGGGCAGCCGAGCCCCTTGCTCAGGTCGATCCAGGCGCTGTCGAACCCCTCAGCGTAGGTGCGCGCCGGGATGCCGGTGGCCGCGACCGCATTGAGGAGCCGCGCCCCGTCGATATGGGCCTTGAGTCCGCGTGCCCGGGCGATGTCGCGGATCCGGCGCATCGCCGCGAGGTCCCAGATCGAGCCGCCGGAGAAGCTCGTGGTCTGCTCGACCGAGATCAGGGCCGAGCGCGGCGCCGTGCGCTGCGGCGCGCGGATCGCCGCTTCCGCCTGCTCCGGCGTGTAGAGGCCGTTCCGTGTGGGCAGCGCCCGCACCGAGACGCCGCCGATCGCCGCGGCGCCCGCGGCCTCCGTGTTGTAGATGTGGGACTGGTCGTCGACGATGATCTCGTCGCCCGCCCGCGTCTGGACCAGGATCGCGGCGAGGTTGCACATCGTGCCGGACGGCATGAACACGCCCGCCTCCATGCCGAGGAGGTCGGCCACCCGCGCGCAGAGGGCGTTGGTGGTCGGGTCCGAGCCCGACTGCTCGTCGCCGACCTCGGCCCGGGCCATCGCCTCGCGCATGCCGGGGGTCGGGCGGGTCTGGGTATCGCTGAACAGGTCGACGGTCACGGTCACTCCCGGGGCATGCGGCCGGCGCGTGCGGCAATGGCGCCGGGCAGACCGAGCCCGGCCGAGGTCTTATAGAACACTCTTCCGGCCGCGCCCGCCCCGGCGACGGCCCGAACACAAAAAGGGCATGACCATGGGAGCAAGCGTCCGGCCGAAGGCCGTTCCGGCGGCGGAGGCCGCGGAGTTGGAGCGGCGCCTCGTCGGGGCCGTGCAGGGCGAGGTGCGCTTCGACGCCTTCACCCGCGGGCGCTACAGCACCGACGCCTCGATCTACCAGATCATGCCGGCCGGCGTGGTTCTGCCCCGCGACGCCGCGGACGTCGCGGCCTGCTTATCGGTCGCGGCCGACCAGGGCGTGCCCGTGGTCATGCGCGGGGGCGGCACCTCGCAGAACGGGCAGCCCATCGGATCGGGCCTCGTCCTCGACTGCTCGCGCCACTTCAACGGCGTCCGCGCCTACGACCCGGACGGCGGCGCCGTCACGGTCGAGCCGGGCCTCGTGCTGGAACGGCTCAACACGCGGCTCAAGGGCGACGGCTGGTTCTTCCCCGTGGAGCCCTCCACGGCGAGCCGTTGCACCATCGGCGGCATGGCGGGCAACAATTCCTGCGGCGCCCGCTCGCTGCGCTACGGCAAGATGAGCGACAACGTGCTGGCGATCGAGGCGCTCCTGCACGACGGCACGCCCTTCGGCTTCGGCCTCACCGGCAACGACGCGGACGGCGTCGCGGGCCCCGAGCGCGCCGCCGACCTCGCCCGGCGGATGCTGGCGCTGGCCGGCACCCACCGCGACGAAATCGAGCGGGTCTATCCCAGGGTTCAGCGCCGGGTCGGCGGCTACAATCTCGACAGCCTGATCGAGGCGAGGCCCAATCTCGCCCATCTCCTCGTCGGCTCGGAGGGCACGCTGGCCGCCACCACTGCGGTGACGCTGAAGCTCTCGCGGCTGCCGGCCCACCGGGTCATGGGCGTGTGCCACTTCCCCTCGTTCCGGGCCGCGATGGAGACGACGAAGGCCATCGTCGATCTGGCGCCGGTCGCGGTCGAGCTCGTGGACAACAACGTGCTGGTGCTCGGCGCCGACATCCCGCTGTTCCGCACGACGCTCGCCGACATCACGCGGGGGCAGCCGAACTGCCTGCTGCTGACGGAGTTCGCGGGCGACGACCTCGCGGCGCTCAAGCGCGACCTCAGGCGTCTCGACGCCTGCATGAGCGACCACGGCTTCCCGGACGCGGTGGTCGAGGTGGTGGAGCCCGCCCGGCAGCGCACCGTCTGGGAGGTCCGCGAGGCCTGCCTGAACATCATGATGTCGATGAAGGGCGACGCCAAGCCCGTCTCCTTCATCGAGGATTGCGCGGTGCCGCTGGAGCACCTCGCCGACTACACCGACGCCGTCACCGAGGTGTTCGCCAAGCACGGCACCCGCGGCACGTGGTACGCCCACGCCTCGGTCGGCTGCCTGCACGTGCGCCCGATCCTCGACATGAAGCAGGGGGGCGACGTCGCCCGGATGCGCGCCATCGCGGAGGAGACGGCGGAGCTGGTGCGCCGCTATCACGGCTCCTACTCGGGCGAGCACGGCGACGGGCTCTCGCGCTCGGAATTCGTCGAGCCGCTGTTCGGGCCGCGCCTGACCCGCGCCTTCGAGAGCGTGAAGGACGCCTTCGATCCGGGCAATCACCTCAACCCCGGCAAGATCGTGCGCGCGCCGAAATTCGACGACCGCAGCCTGTTCCGCTTCAAGCCCGACTACCGCGTCTCGGCGCCCGCGAAACCCGCTCTCGACTGGTCGGACTGGGGCGGGTTCGGGTCTGCGGTCGAGATGTGCAACAACAACGGTACCTGCCGGAAGCTCGCCGGCGGGGCGATGTGCCCCTCCTACCGGGCGACGCGCGAGGAGCAGCACCTTACCCGCGGGCGCGCCAACTCCCTGCGGCTCGCGATCTCGGGCCAGCTCGGGCCGGATGCCTTCACCAGCCCGGAGATGAAGCGGACGCTCGACCTCTGCGTCTCCTGCAAGGCCTGCCGCCGGGAATGCCCGACCGGCGTCGACATGGCCCGGATGAAGATCGAGTTCCTGCACCACTACCACGCCCGCCACGGCCTGCCCCTGCGCGAACGGCTGGTGGCCGAGCTGCCGCTCTACGCCGGGGCGGCGGCGGCGCTCGCCCCGCTCCTCAACCTGCGCGACCGGGTGCCGGGGCTGGCGCAGCTCTCGGAGCGGGTGGCAGGCCTCTCCGCCCGCCGCTCGCTGCCCCGCTGGGGCAGCCCCTGGCGCGAGGCGGGCGAGTTCGCCCACCCGCAGGACGTCGCGGGCGAGTTCCGCGACATCGTCCTGTTCGGCGACACCTTCAACCGGGCCTTCGAGCGGGAGAACCTGGAGGCGGCCGAGCGGGTGCTGCGCGCCGCGGGCTACCGCCTGCACCGCGTCGGCCCGCCCCGGGGGCGGCGCCCGCTCTGCTGCGGCCGGACCTACCTGGCCTCGGGCCAGACCGAGCGGGCGCGCGCCGAGGCGCGGCGCACCCTCGACGCGCTGCTGCCCTACGTGCGGGCCGGGGCCCGCGTCGTCGGGCTCGAACCCTCCTGCCTGCTCACCTTCCGGGACGAGTTCCTGGCGCTGCTGCCCGGTGCGGAGGCGCGGGCGCTCGCCGAGCGCGCGGTGCTCTTCGAGGAACTGCTCGCCGCCGACCTCGCGGCCGGCCGGATCGCGCTGAGGTTCGCCGACCAGGGCGGCCGCGTCGCCCATCTGCACGGGCATTGCCACCAGAAGGCGTTCGGCGCGATGGGGGCGGTCGAGACCGTCCTGCGCCAGATCCCGGGCCTCGACCTGCGGGTGATCGAATCGAGCTGCTGCGGCATGGCCGGCGCCTTCGGCTACCGCGCCGACACGATCGACGTGTCCTTCGCGATGGCCGAGCTGTCCCTGTTCCCGGCACTTCGGGAGGCCGGGCCGGACGACCTCGTGGTGGCCGACGGCACCAGCTGCCGCCACCAGATCCACGACGGCTTAGGACGCCGGGCCGAGCACGTCGCGCGCGTGCTGGACCGGGCGCTGCAGTCTCGCGCGTCGCCCACGTGACCGGTCCTGGGATTGCCCCACGAAAAACGGGCGATCCCAGGACCGCTCCGTGATCCTGAGGACGGGCCGGCGGCCCGTTGCACGACGCCGGCCGGTCGTCCCACCGGCCGGCGTCGCGTCGCGTCGCGCGCTCAGCGCAGGAGCTGCAGGATGCCCTGCTGCGCCTGGTTGGCGAGCGACAGCGCCGAGACCGCCAGCGAGTTGCGGGTCGAGAGCGCCTGGGAGTTGGCTGCCTCCTCGTTCATGTCGGCGTTGGTGAGGTTGGCCGCGCCGGTGTCGAGGATGTTGATCAGCGCCTTCGAGAACTCCTGCCGGTTCTGCACCACCGAGAGGTTGGCGCCGAAGGTCGAGGACTGCGTGCGCAGCGTGTTGGTCGCCGTGTTGAGCTTCTCGATCATGGAGGTGATCTCGTCGTCCGTCTGGAAGCCGCCGGTCACGGTGTTGAGGCCGAGCCCGTCCGCGTCGAAACGCACGCCCTTCACGTCGACCGCCGAGGTGTTCTTCTCGTTGAGCGCGATGTGCAGCGTGTTGTCGTTGCTGTTGTTACCCGTGCGGAACAGCAGGTTGATGCCGTTGTAGCTCGAATCCCGGGCCTGCTGGCTGATCTGGCCGAGCAGGTCGTTGAACTGCGACGCCAGCGTCTGCCGCACGGAACTCGCCCCCTTGCTGCCGCCGACATCGGTGCCGGTGGAGGTCATCGCGGTCGAGGTCGCGGTGCCGAACCCGATATTGTCGGTGCCCTTCGCCTGGAGCGTCAGCTTCTGGTCGGAGCCGGCCGTCGTGGTCGAGATCTGCAGCTTGCCGTTGTTGATGCTGGCCTGGACCTTGCCGGCGAGCCCCGTATCGGCCGCGATCTGCTGGTTGATCGTGGTGACGAGCTGCGCCGCGGTCAGCGTCGTCCCGGCGATGGTCGAGACGTTGATCGTCTTGGCCGGGTTGGAGCCGAGCTTCAGGTCGAACGAGGCGTTGGCGCCGGCGTTCAGGCTGCCGAGGGCGGAGACCGTGTTCAGCGTGCCCCCGACGATCGTCGCGGTGGACGAGCCGTCGGTCGCGTCGCTGCCCGACGAGGTCACGGCGTCGGCCGCCGTGCCGCTGCCGGCCGCGAAGGTGCCGTTGGCGGCCGTGTTCCGGCCGAGGCCGAGCCCCATGTCGTCGCTGAGCGCGTTGAGCGACACGGAGGCGGAGGCGCCGACCGCGTTCGAGGTGACAGTGAGGGCGCCGTTCTGGTCGAACGAGACGCGTGCCTGGATGGCCGCCGGGGCGTTGGTCGTGGCGTTCCTGTTGTTGTCGAGCTGATATTGGATCGCCGCCAGGACATCGGCCTTCGTGGCGCTGCCGGTGCTGCCGATCTTGGTCAGCCCATCGCTGCCGACGCTGGCTGCGTTGATCGTGATGGTGCGGGACGTGGTGGTTCCGTCGCCGATCGTGAAGCTTGCCGACTTCCCGCCCGACAGGTCGATCTTGCCGCTCACGGCGTCGAAGGCCGCCGCGGAGCCGGCCGTGGTCGTGGCGGCGGTGCCGAAGCCGAAACCGATCGTGTCGCTGACACCCGATAGGGTGGGAGCCGCCGAGGCGCTGTTCGGACCGACGAAGGTCAGCCTGCCCGAGGCGGAGTCGATGTAGGCCGAGTAGCCGCTCGTGCTGAGTTGGCTGTTGATCGCGCCCACGGCCGCCGCGAGGGTCGGGGTCTGGCTGAGGGTGCCGCCACTCCCGTTCGCAGTCGTTCCGTTGATCGTCACCTGCGTGCTGCCGATGGTGAAGCTGGCGGCCTGACCCGAACCGAAGGCGAGGTTGCCGCCCGGGAACGCCGTGTTGAGATTGGTGCCGAGCGACGTCTTCGCGGGCGTGCCGAAGAGCCCGAGTTGGTCCTTCAGTCCTGGATTGGTCGGCGAGGCGGACGTCGCGACGCTCGGAGCCGTCGCGCTGCCGGTACCGTCGCTGAACACGAGCTGATTGCTGCCGTTCACGCTGGCGACGGCAGTCGAGCCCTGGGCCTGCAATTGCAGATTGATCGCACTGGCAAGGCGGGACCCATCGAGCGAGGCATCGCTGAGCTTTCCGCCGGACCCGTTGTAGCTGCTGTTGCCGTCCAGCGTGACGGACGCGGTTCCGACCTTGAACGTCGTCTGCTGGCCGGTGCCGAAGGTCAGGGTGCTCAGCGTCGGCAACGCGTTCGTCGCCGTGATGGACGCCTTGACCGGAGGCGTGGTGGTCGGCGTCCCCGCTGCGGCACCGTCCGAGGATTGCGTCGCTCCGGTCGCGGTCAGGCCCTGATTGGGGGTGCTGTTGCTGACGGAGGTGAAGGCGAGAGCGGTGCCGCTACTCGCTTCGCCGTCGACGAATGTCAGCTTGGCGCCGGTGAGGTAGGCCTTGATCGTCGTCGGATTTGTCGGTGTACCGGTCTGCCGCAGTTGCTCGTTGATCGAGGCGACGATCTGTTCGCGTGTGACCGCACTCCCGTTGGCCCCGAGCGTTCCCGAAGGGCCAGCCGGCGAATTGGCATCGATCTTGATCGTCTTGCCGCCGATCGTGAATTCCGCCCCGTTGGAACTGAGGTTGGTCGACGCATCCAAGTCGGCCGCGAACGTGACCGTGGACGGCGTCGACATCAGGCCGATCTGGTCGTTGGCGACCGAGATGGCGAGCGCCGGGTTGGCCCGGTTCGCATCCGTGAAGGTCAGGCTGTTGTTGCCGTTGAGGCTTGCCGTCACGGTGCCCAGGCCGGCATCCGCCAGCTGCTTGTTGATCGCTCCGATGATGTCGCTGTTGGCCGGAGCGTTGCCGAGTTGACCGCCGCCGCTCTTCGCCGAGGTGGAATCGATCGTGATCTGCTTGGTGTTGACCGTGAAGGTGGTGCTCAGACCGGCCACGATCGCCGTGTTGGCAGTGGGGGCGCCCAGGATCTTGCCGAAGGCGGCCGACCCTTGCGTCCCGCCCGCCGGGGCAGCGAAGCTCGCGCCCGCGCCCGCCGTGGAGGCCGAGCTTGGCAAATCGGTCGGCGCCCTGGCGGCGTTCGTCCCGGCCGTGAACGTGTTGAAGCCGATGCCGGTGCCGTTGGCTCCCCCGGTGGTCGTGTCGGTGCCGCCCGTGACCGAGAGCTGGGCGTCCGGCCCGGTATCGCCCGAGACGAAGACGAGCTTGTCGACGTTGGCCGAGCCGTCGAGCGCCTGGGTGCCCAACCGCACCGTGGCGGTCGAGCCGGCCTTGCCGAGCTGGTAGTTGATCGCGTCGACGATGTCGGCCTTCTGGGCCTGACCGGTCGCGGCGTCGACCAGCTTGCGGCTGCCGCTGTCGTTGAGCACCGTGTCCTTGTCGAGCTTGACCGTCACGGTCTTGCTGCCGTCGAAGACGGTGAAGCTCGCGCTGCCGCCGTTGCCGAAATCGGCCGTGGGCCCGAGCGCGGCGTTGGCGGTGACGGTGGCGGCCTTCGGGGGCGTCTTGGCCACGCCGAAGCCGATATCGACGGTCGCGTTGCCCGACGCCGCCACCGAGACCTTGGCGGAGGAGCCGGTCGCCGTGGTGGCGAAGCCGAGGCGGCCGTCGTCGCCGATGCTGGCCTTGACCTTGCCCGCGAGGCCGCTGCCGGCGATCTGCGAGTCGATCGCCTTGAGGAGGTCGTCGGCCGAGAGCTTCGAGAGATCCGTCAGGCCGGTATTGGCGAGCGCGGTCGAGTCGAGCCGGATCGTGGTCTTGGTCGTGCCGCCGTCGAGCGAGATGTCGAGCGAGGCGTCCTTGGTCGGGCTCGACAGGTCGAAGGTCGTGCTGCCGTCTAGGCCCTTGGTGCCGAGATTGTCGAGCGTCGCGGTGCCCGCGGCCTTGGCCGCCTGGGCGGTGGCGCCGCCCTTCACGCCGCCGCCGCCGCCCGTCTTGTCGGCGATCGCCTGCTGGGCCGTCGACTTGGCGGTGTCGATCAGCTTCTGGATCGAGCTGATGCCCTGGCTCGCCGCCTGGATCGTCTGGATGCCGTTCGAGATGCCGTCCATCAGCGCCGAGAGGTCGGACGAGCGCGCGGTCAGGCTCTGCGAGGTGAAGAAGTTCGTCGGGTTGTCGAGCGCCGAGGTCACCTTCTTGCCGGTCGAGAGACGGGACTGGGTGGTCGAGAGCAGGTTCGCGGTGTCCTGCAGCGAGAGCAGGTTCTGCCGCGTCGCGGCCGAGAGCGTGATGGATGACATTCTGAGATCCAGTCGGGCGAGAGGCCGAGCACGTCGGCGACGTCACCATCAGGCGCCCGATGAATTAATCCCGTTCTCAAGATTTGATCGGATTGATCCGATATTGGTCGCACAGAAAATCAATAAAGTGCTCTCGAGTCTCAAAGAACTATTAGGGATCGTCACGTCGCATATTCTTCGCTTTTCGTCTCAATCAGTACGGATATACCGAGGCGTTCGGCGGTCACGGGGGGGCGGCAAACTCCGAGACCGAGATCGTCGCAAATTTTGACATTTCGGTCCGATTGCCGGCCGCTGAAGTCGGGTCTAAGAATTTTCGCCGATCAACCAGCGTCGATTAGGAAACGCTGCTCGGTGTTGAAGCGGGTTTCGGCCTGGTCCAGCAACGGATGCCGTTTCGACGTGTGGCTGGACTTGTTTCCTGCATAGCTTGACGATGTCGGACACACCTTTTGCCCAATTCGTCCCCTGCGATGATCCTGTCGCGGCGTGGAAAGCCTGGACCGAACACTTGGCGCCGATCTTCGACGCCCGGCCTGTTGCTGACACCCATGTCGGCGCGTCGATCGGGATGCGCAGCTACAATCTCGGCACCGTCCTCGTCGGCGAGGTCTCTGCGCCGGCCCAGAGCCTCGAGCGCAGTGCCCGCAAGGCCGCGGCGCAGGGCCTCGACCATGTGCTCGTCCAGTACTATCGCGGCGGAACGAGCGTGGTGCGCACGGAGCGCGGCGAGGCGGAGGTCCGCCCCTCCGACTTCGTGGTCTACGACCTCGCCCAGCCGATCAGCATGACGGCCTCGGCCGTGACCGCGACGAACATCCTGCTGCCCCGCGCGGTGCTCGGGGAGCGGATCGCCTCGATCGATGGCCTGCACGGCTGCGTTTTCAACGGCGGGCGCGATGCGGCCACGCGGATCTTCTCCGCCTACCTGCAGGACGTGGTCGCCCACAGCGAGCAGCTCGCGGCGTCCTACCATCCCGGCATCGCGGAGGCGGCGGCCAAGCTATGCTGCGCGGCCCTTCCGGCCGCGGCCGGCGACGCCGTCATGGCCGAGCGCCGGGTCAGCATCGAGATCCGCGCCTTCATCCAGACGCATCTCGGCGCACCGGACCTCGGACCGGATATGATCTGCGAGCGCTTCGGTCTCTCCCGCGCCACGCTCTACCGGCAGTTCGCGGCCGATGACGGGGTGCAGAACCACATCCGCAACCGGCGCCTCGCCCGGGCCATGACGCTGCTCACGCGCCCGGGCAACGGGCGGCCGCGCGTGTCGAGCATCGCCTACGCGGTGGGATTCACGGACGAGAAGACCTTCAGCCGCGCCTTCAAGCGGCGGTTCGGCTTCCTGCCGCGCGACGCCGCCACCGATCGGGCGGTTCTTCCGATGCACAGCGATCCGGGCTCGATGCTGGGTGCCTGGCTCCGGCAGCTCGCAGCCTGATCTCGACGCCGGGACAGAAGGCTGGCGCCGCGTGCCAGGCGGCGGCCGGACGCAAGCGGACCGCCGACGAGATCGATGATCCAGCACCTGCTCCTGATCGCCCTCGTCTGCTTAGCTTTCAGCCTCGGCTCCAGAGCGGTGGCACCGACCATCCGAGCCATGATGCAGCGCGCATCCGCCGACCTTGATCCGCCCCGACCGAAGTGGTCCGCCCTGAGGTATGGCCCTGACCTGACCGGTATTTTGGACCGAGCCGCGTGAGAGGCTACTGCATGGCCGCTGCCATGGGTAGGCGGAAGGCCGGATCGGGGAAGCTCACGGGCGCGGGCGGCCGATAGCCTAGGGACGCGTGCGGCCGGACGCGGTTGTAGGTGTTCTGCCACAGGGCGATTACAGCCTGGGCTTCCTGGAGCGCGTAGACGATCTCCTGGCGCAGGCACTCGTCGCGCAGCTTGCCGTTGAAGCTCTCACAGTACCCGTTCTCCCACGGTGAGCCCGGGGCGATGTACTGGATCTGCGAGCCTGTCTTGGCGGCCCGCTTGCGCAGGGCCTTCGCGATCATCTCAGGGCCATTGTCGCAGCGGATGTGCTCGGGGATGCCGTGCAGGCACATGGCGTCGGCCAGTGCCTCGGTCACACCGAGGCTGTTGATGCGCCGCGCCACCTTCAGCGCGAGGCAAGCCCGGCTGTGCTCGTCGATCAGCGTCAGGATGCGCAGGCTTCGCCCGTCGTGAGTCTGCCCCTGCACGAAGTCGAAGCTCCAGACGTGGTTGCGGTGGAGCGGATGGCCGCTACGGCTATCGCAAGATCAGCGCAGTGCTGAAGGCGGCCGGCTGGCTGGTCCACGACAAGCGGGTGGAGCGGATCTGGCGGCGCGAGGGGCTGAAGGTCCCGGCCAGACAGCCCAAGCGTGGCCGCATCTGGGACGAGGACGGCTCGTGCCTGCGACTGCGGGCGGAGCGTCGCGATCATGTCTGGTTCTACGACTTCGTCGAAGCGCGCACCTATGACGGGCGCAAGTTCCGGATGCTCAACGTGGTCGATGAGTTGACGCGGGAGTGCTTGGCGATCCGGGTCGCGCGCACGCTCAAGGCGGCGGACGTCATCGACGTGCTGTCCGACCTGTTCATCCTGCGCGGTGTGCCCGGCCACATCCGCTCGGACAACGGACCAGAGTTCGTCGCCAAGTCGGTGCAGGCCTGGATCACCGGCGTCGGCGCCCAAACAGCCTACATCGCCCCCGGCTCGCCGTGGGAGAACGGATACGTCGAGAGCTTCAACGCGCGCCTGAGAGATGAACTTCTGAACGGCGAGATCTTCTACACGCTCAAGGAGGCGCAGATCGTGATCGGGAGTTGGCGACGACACTACAATGGCATGCGCCCGCACGCCTCGCTCGGCTACCGACCACCGGCCCCGGAGGTGTTCGTGCCCACCTTGTCCGCTTGGCCGGCTGCGCTCACCCGACCGGCTCCGCCGGCCAAGCTACCCGTGGAGCAAAGGCCGTGACCCTGACCCAGCAAGCTGGTCCGCGCTGAGCGCAAGTTTTTGGGCATCCTGAACCCTGAAGGAGGGTGGATGCCATGCCCCGCAAACGCTTCACGAACGAGCAGATCGCCTTCGCCCTGCGACAGGCGGAGAGCGGCGCGACGGTGGACGAGGTCTGCCGGAAGATGGGCGTGTCTGAGCCGACATTTTACCGCTGGAAGAAGCAGTTCGTCGGCATGGGCGTGCCGGAGATCCGGCGGTTGAAGCAGCTGGAGGACGAGAACAGCAAGCTCAAACGACTGGTGGCCGACCTGACGCTGGACTGCTCCATGCTGCAGGATGTCCTCAAGCGAAAGTGGTGATCACCGAGGATACGCCGCTCCGCCTTGCGGTCGCCGCGGCCATCGCCTTCCCTGGCGGTGGCATGACCGTGAGTGGCTTGCGTCGAGAGAGGGACGCCTGCCGACTGCAAACCGAAATCGTGGCAGGGAAGGAGTTCACGACCCTCCGGGATATCGGAGCGATGCGGGAGGCATGCCGCGGACCGCACCTCCCCACTCTCCTCCACAGATCGAGCTGCCCGCCGAAGAGCGTTTCGCAGCTGCTCAAGTGGCCCTCCTCGCCGTTCTCAATCGGTCCTTGCCGATGGTCAGCGAGGCGCCCGCATCGTCACGGAAGAAGTGCCCTCCGGAGCCAGGGTGAGGCCGCCGATTTCAGGGGCGCCCGTGTTCCATCCGTGTTGCACGGAGCCGCCGACCGCCCAGCGTAACCCATTGTAAAAGCAGGGGGCGTGTTGCGGCGTGTTGCAAGCCGTTCGAGCAGGCGTTTAGGCATTGAAAAACCCGCCAAGTCGTTGACTTAGCGGGCTGAATTAGATGGCTGGGGGACCTGGATTCGAACCAGGACTAGAGGAGTCAGAGTCCACCGTTCTACCGTTAAACTATCCCCCAATCGCGACGCGCCCAAGATTCGGCAGCGGCGATGCTGATCCCGGTCGCGGTGCCGTGGGGCGATCCGCTCGGGTGCGGCTCACTTAGGGGCAAAGCCGGCCCAGGTCAACTGCCCGGTCGAGGAGCCGTCGCGTGGCCGAGAACCGTCAGGGCGTTTTCGCCGGCTGCACCAGCCAAGCATTGCAGTTCCATCCAGATCGGGCCTGACATGGAGCTGTCGAGCCGTCTGTGCAGCGAAGTCGGCGGCGACGGCTGTGATCTGTGAGCTGGAGACAGCCGCGCCTGTAGGCATCCGTCCTACGCCCGCGCACGCCCTGGCTACACATGCGCCTGATTGAGGCCTGTCCTGCTTCATCTGGAACGTCTAGACCGTGGGCCGAGCTGCCCGTGCGCCGCCATACCGGCGAGCATTGCGACTACGAAGATGCGGATCACCCGCCCCGAGGCGGCAGGCAAAACGGGGGCGCTACGGCGCTTGACCGTTCACGGGGCGGATGCGGCACCGGAGAGTGCGTCGTCTGCGAGGGTCGCGGCAAGGCGCTCGCCGTCTCGCGGATCCCCGGGCCGGCGGCGGAACTCGCCCAGCCCCGAGCGTGCCCGCAGCTGCCAGACGCCTTGGGCCGATCCAGCGGGTGATCTGCGATCGTGGCTCTTCGTCCGATGCGTGGCGCGAGACGATCCGCCGGATCGGGGCCTAGCCGGTGGTGCCCGCTCATCCGACCCACCGCAACGCTGCCCTCTGTACCGGACAGCCGATCGATTGTGGCATGGGGTCGAGAACCTCTGGGCGCAGCTCAACGAATGGTGCGCCCTCGCCACGCGCGACGACGAAACAAGCCACGCCTTCCGCTGTAGACTGTACCTCGCCGCCGCGCTCGAATGATTGCCAGACTGGCCCTAGCCCGGACCGGCACCGTCCCGCCGCCGCCGCTCGAGCGGCAGGTCGATCGTGCAGTGCACGGTGCCATCCCGCAGCTCGTAGTGCGTGCGGGCGTCGAGCGCGTAGGGCAGGGCTTTCTCGATCAGCTCGCGGCCGTAGCCGCCATTCACCGCGCCCTCCGCAGCAGGCGTCCGGACGACGCCTTCCTCGGTCCATTCCAGGGCGAGGCGGCGCTCGCCCGCCTCGTCCGCATAGGTCCGCCAACGCACGCGGAGCAGGCCGTCCTTCGAGGCCAGCGCGCCGTACTTGCGGGCGTTGGTGGCCAGCTCGTGGAGCGCCAGCGCCAGGGTCTGGACGCTGGCCTTGCGCAGGCAGACGTCCGGTCCTTCGAGGCTGACGCGCTCGGTCATCGCCGCCCCGAGCGCGTCGAGCTCGCTGCGGATCAGGGCGCTCAGCATGATCGACTCGTCGCCCGCCCGCGAGAGCAGACCCTGCACACGGGAAAGCGCACCGAGGCGGTCGTTGAAGCGCGTGCGGAAGTCGTCGAACGTCGCGCTCGACGCCATGGTCTGGTGGGCGATGGAGCGCACCACCGTGATCAGATTGCGGGTACGGTGCTGCAACTCGTTGACCATCACCTCCTGCTTCTCCTGCAGCTGGCGCAGGTCGTCGATGTCGGTCGAGGTCCCGAGCCACTCCACGATGGCGCCGCGCTCGTCGCGCACCGCGGTCGCGCGCATCTTGAACCAGCGGTAGAGGCCCGTCCCGCCGTGGCAGATCCGGCTCTCCACCGCGAGCTGTCCGGTGCCCTCGGCCTCGCGCCAGTGCGCGAGCACCGCCGCCCGCTCGTCGGGATGCAGGGCCTTGAGCCAGCCGTGGTCGCGGCTCTCCGCCTCCGTCAGGCCGGTATAGGCGCACCATTGCGGGCTGGTCCATTGCCAGCGCCCGCCATCGACCGCCCGCCAGACGAGCTGCGGCATGCCCTCCACCAGGGCGCGCAGGCGCCGCTCGCTCGCCTGCTGGCGCTCCTCCGCGAGCTTGCGGGCCGTGATGTCAACGAAGGTGACGACCACGCCCGCGATGAAGTTGTCGACGCTGCGGTAGGGCAGGACCCGGACCATGTAGCGCGCGCCCGTGGTCGAGCCGGTGATCTCGCGCTCCACGGCGGCGAGCGTGCGCAGCACGCGCCGGGCGTCGTCCTGCAGCTCCTCGTAGGCGATGCGCGACTTGATGTGGGCGATCGGCCGGCCGACGTCGGACTCGACGAGGTGGAAGATCTCGGTGACCGCGGGCGTGTGGTTGGTCACCCGGAGGTCGTTGTCGAGGAAGACCGTCGCGATCTGGGTGCTCTCCAGGAAGTTCTTGAGGTCGCTGTTGATGCGCCCGAGCTCCTGCACCCGGTGGCCGAGCTCGCCGTTGACGGTCGTCAGCTCCTCGTTGACCGATTGCAGCTCCTCCTTCGAGGTCTCCAGCTCCTCGTTGGCCGATTGCAGCTCCTCGTTGAGGGACTGGTACTCCTCGTTCGAGGCCTTCAGCTCCTCGTTGGTGCTCTCCAGCTCCTCGATCGTCGCCTGCAGCCGGTCCTTCGTGGTGCGCAGCTCCGCCTCGAGCCCGCGGGTATAGGCGTGCTGGCCCGAGGCGGAGCCACCGGAATCCGCATCCGCGTCGCGCGCCGCCGAGCCGTCCTTGAACAGCACGAAGTAGCTCGCCGGCCGGCCCGGCTCGTCCTGGAGCGGCTCCACCACGATCTCGACCATGATGCGGTGTCCGTTGACCCCCATCCGCACGCCCTCGGTCCGGACGGGGCTCCGGTCCGCCATCGCCCGCTCCAGCGCCGTGCGGAGGTCGAGGCGCAGGTCGGGATGGACGAGCTGGAGGAGGTTCAGGGTCGCGGTGCCGCCCGCCGGGTCGATGAAGCGCCCGGTGCGGCCCGAGAAGTGCAGGACCGTGCAGGCCTCGTCCACGATCACGTAGGCGGGGGCGTGGCGCTCGGCGAGGCGCTCGGCCCGGCGCGCGAGACCCGCCTCGATGTGGCGGGGGCGCTCGTCCGTCGTGGTTCCGGCGGGACCGGGCCGGCGCACCGCCGTGAAGGGGAAGTCGGGAAGAATCCGGGCGTGGGTCTCCAGCCGCCAGAAGATGCGGGAGCGGTTCTCCACCGGCGTGAACAGGTTGGCGTGGCGCGACACGTTCTCGGAGGTGCCGAGGAAGAGCGCGCCGCCCGGGCGGAGCGCGAAGTGGAAGACAGGGATCGCCCGGCTCTGCAGATCGGTGTCGAGATAGATCAGCAGGTTGCGGCAGGAGATCAGGTCGAGGCGCGAGAAGGGCGGATCCTTGATGATGCTGTGCTGCGAGAAGATGCACATCTCCCGCAGCTCCTTGATGATGTGGTAGGTGTTGCCCTCCCGCACGAACCAGCGCGCCAGCCGCTCCGGACCGACGTCGCGGGCGACGGTGTCGGCGTAGCGCGCGGCGCGCGCGGCGGCGAGCGCCCGCCCGTCGAGGTCGGTTGCGAAGATCTGGACCTGCGGCGCCTCGTCCAGGGTCGCCATGTGCTCGCGCAGCAGGATGCCGAGCGAGTAGGCCTCCTCGCCCGTCGAGCAGCCGACCACCCAGACGCGGACATGGTCGTTGCGCCCCTTGCCCGCGAAGAGCTGCGGGATCACCGCGCGCTCCAGCACCGCGAATTCCCGGGCGTCGCGGAAGAACTGGGTCACGCCGATCAGCAGGTCGTTGAAGAGCTGCTGCACCTCCTCGTGCTGGCCGCGCAGGTACTCGACATAGGCCCCGATCTCGCTGCGCTGGACGACCTGCATCCGGCGCTGCACCCGGCGCAGGAAGGTGCCGGGCTTGTAGCCGTGGAAATCGTGCCCGGTCCTGTCGCGCAGCACCGCCGCGATGCTGGCGAGCGCCGCCGTGTCGGCGCCCGTTCCGACCTCCTCGCGGGTCGATTGCCGGATATAGGCCGCGAGCCGCGTCGCGAGCTCCTCGACCGGCAGGATCGCGTCGGCGAGGGCGGCCGGCATGTTGCCGATCGCGAGGTCGCCCGCCCGGGTGCTCTCGGTCTCCTCGGCGAGGGTGAGGCCGCCGGCCTCCTTGACCGCCTTGAAGCCCAGGGTGCCGTCCTCGCCCGTATCGCCCAGGACCACCGCGATGGCGTGGCCCTCCGCGTGGCGCGCGAGCGAGACCAGGAAGCTGTCGATCGTGCCCCGGCGCCCGGCCTGCTCCTCCGGCACGGCGGTGCGGAAATGCCCCGCCTCGATGCCGACCAGGAGGTCGGAAGCGGGCAGGTAGATCCGGCCTTCGAGCACGGGCTCACCGTCCGCGATCCCCGAGAACGCGCGCCCGTTTGCGCGGAGCGCCTCGGCCAGGCGCTCCGAGTCGAGCGCCTGGCGGTTGCGCAGGACCACCACGATCGCGACGCCACCGCCGAGGGGCAGGCTCTTCAGCAAGCGCTCCAGCGCGGCGGTATCGGCCCCGTCCCCGGTCAGGGCGACGATCACGCGCGCGCGCTCGGAAGCTGCCTGCGAGGCCGGTTTCTTCGCCACGACCCTTACCCCTCTTGCGCCGCGGGCGCCCGCGGCCATCGAAGCCCTGCGGCCGCCCCGCTGGCGCGCCTCAGGCCTCCGGCTCCCCGCCGCCGCCGCGGGGCTCGAACGTGTCGAGCACCGCGCGGCGGAGCGTTTCGGTATAGTCCCGATACTCGGCCGCGCGCGCCTCGTACATCTCGGCCACGGCGTTGCGGCCCGTCTCCCGCGCCTCGACGGCCATCCGGGCGACGAGTTCCGCCCGCTCGCCGACGATGCGCAGCGCGACCCGCATCGCCTCGTCGACCGCGCCCTCCTGGGCCTTGGCGGCCGCCTCCGCGGTGTAGGCGTGCCCGACTTGGCAGCGGAAGCGCAGGGGTCTGGCCCCGCGCACCTCCGAGAGCACGCCGCCGCAATGGGGGCAGGAGAGGGCGACCGGGTCGGCGAAGCGCCGCAACACGCCGCTATCGATCCGTTCGCCCGCCGCGATGTCGACCTCCAGGCGGATCTCGGGCGGCACCGGCAGGCGCGGGCCGGCCTGCTCCTGCACGAGGTCGGCGAGAACGTCCCCGATCCGGTCGGCCGGCACGGTGAGGCCGTCCGCGACCGCCGCGAGCGCGCTCCTCGGCATCTCGTCGGCGATCGCGTCCGCCGGATCCTGCACGAGCGCGACCCCGCCGCAGCGCCGCACCGCGTCGAGGCCCGCCGCGCCGTCGTTGAGGAGCCCGCTCAGGATCACGCCGATCACCCGCGGCCCGTAGGTCGCGGCGGCCGAGCGGAACAGCGGGTCGATCGAGGGGCGGGCCATGTTCTCGCGCGGGCCCCGCCCGAGCCGGATCCGCCCGTCCTCCAGGATGAGGTGATGGTCGGGCACACCGAGATAAATGTGCCCCGGCGCGATCGCCAGGCCGTCCTCCGCAGGGTGGACCGGCAGGCGCGCGGCGGCGGCGCTCACCGTTGCGAGCAGGCCGAGGCTCCGGGCCGGGATGTGCAGCACCACGAAGATCGCGGCCGCGAGCGTGTCCGGCAGCGCGCCCAGAATCGCCTTCAATGGTGCGGTTGCGCCGGAGGAGCCGCCGATGACGATGATGTCGCGATTGCTCATCGGATGCTCACGAGGTCTGGGGGATGCCTCGTCAACCGAAGGCGCGACCGTGCGGTTCTGCGGCCGGCCCCGACTGCTTCCGCGCGCCTCCTCAGTGCGCCTCCTCAGTGCGCCTCCTGCCAGTTGCCGGCGTCTCGGGCCTCGACCACCAGCGGCACCCGCAGCGTCAGGGCCGGGGCGGGCGCCTGCTCCATCACCGCGGCGATCACGGGGAGCGCCCGGGCGACCTCGCCCTCGGGCGCCTCGAAGACCAACTCGTCGTGCACCTGCAGCAGCATGCGCGCCTCGATCTTCTCGGCGGCGAGCGCGCCCTCCATCCTGGCCATGGCGCGCCGGATGATGTCGGCGGCCGTGCCCTGGATCGGCGCGTTGATCGCCTGCCGCTCCACGCTCGCGCGCTCTTGCGGGTTGTTCGAGCGGATTTGCGGGTAGTGGCAGACCCGGCCGAACAGGGTGGTGACGTAGCCCTTGTCGCGGCAGAGGCGCTTCGTCGTGTCGATGTAGTCCCGGATGCCGGGGAAGCGCTCGAAATATTGCTTGATGAAGGCCGAGGCCTCGGCCTGGCCGATGCCGAGCCGGTCGGCGAGGCCGAAGGCCGAGATGCCGTAGATGATGCCGAAATTGATGGTCTTGGCCCGCCGCCTGAGATCCGGCGTCATATCGGAGAGCGGCACGCCGAACATCGCCGAGGCGGTGGCCGCGTGGATGTCGATGCCCTCCGCGAAGGCCTCGCGCAGCTGCGGCACGTCCGCGATGTGGGCCAGGATGCGCAGCTCCACCTGGCTATAGTCGGCCGAGATCAGCCGGTTGCCGGGGGCGGCCACGAAGGCGCGGCGGATGCGCCGGCCTTCTTCCGTGCGGATCGGGATGTTCTGCAGGTTCGGATCGGAGGAGGAGAGCCGGCCCGTCGTGGTGGCGGCGAGCGAGAACGAGGTGTGGACCCGGCTCGATTCCCGGTCGGCATGGGCCTGGAGCGCGTCCGTGTAGGTCGATTTCAGCTTCGAGAGCTGGCGCCACTCCAGGATCTTCTTCGGCAGCTCGTGTCCGGCCTGTGCCAGCTCCTCCAGCAGCGTCGCGGGGGTCGCCCACTGGCCGGACGGCGTCTTCTTGGCGCCGGGCAGGCCCATCTTGCCGAACAGGATGTCGCCGATCTGCTTCGGGGAGCTGACCGAGAACTTCTCCTGCGCGTCCTCCTGGATCTCCTCCTCCAGGCGCGCGAGCGTCTGCGAGAAGTCGCCGGACAGCCGGCTCAGCATGTCGCGATCGACCCGGATGCCCGCCCGCTCCATCCGGGCGATCACCGCGATCAGCGGGCGCTCCAGGGTCTCGTAGACGGCGACCCGCCGCTCGGCGACGAGGCGCGGCTTCATCATGCGCCAGAGGCGCAGGGTCACGTCGGCGTCCTCGGCCGCGTAGGCGGTGGCTCTGTCGATCGCGACCTTGTCGAAGGTCACCTTGTTGCGGCCGGTGCCGGCCACGTCCGCGAAGGTGATCGGCTGGTGGCCGAGATGGCGCCGGGCGAGTTCGTCCATGCCGTGCCCGCCCTTGCCGGCGTCGAGCACGTAGGAGATCAGCATCGTGTCGTCGAAGGGCGCCACCTCGATCCCGTGGCGGGCGAGCACCAGCCAGTCGTATTTCAGGTTCTGGCCAACCTTCAGGACGCCCGGATCCTCGAGCAGGCCCTTCAGGCGCTTCAGCGCGGCGGCGGGGTCGATCTGGCCGGCTACGCGCCGGAACTCGCCGGTGGCCTGCTTCGCCGTGCCGAAGAGGTCGCCCTCGCCCGCGCCCTCGACCGGCGCGACATGCTCCAGCGGGATATAGGCGGCCCGCCCCGGCGCGGTGGCGAGCGAGACGCCGACGAGGCCGGCATGGTGCGCGTCGAGGTCGTCGGTCTCGGTATCGACCGCGACGATTCCGGCCTCCCGCGCCTCCGCGATCCAGGCGTCGAGATGTTCGAGCGTGCGGATCGTCTCGTAGGATTCCGTGTCGAAGGGCTTGACCGACTCCGCCGCGCGGGCCGCCACGAGGCCACCGGGCGTCGGCTCGGGCGGGGCCCTGTTGCGGGGTGCCGCATCCGGCAGGTCGAACGCGGCGAAGGGATCGACCTCGCCGCCCTCCGGCGGCGCGGCGCCCGGCGCGCGCTCAGGCCCCGCCGCCGCAGTCTCGGGATCGGGCGGCACGGCATCGCCGAAGAACGGCACCGCGTCGCTGCCGCCCTCGGCGTTGGCGTAGCCGTGCGCCCTGGCGCCCGGCAGCAGGCGCGGGTCGGGCCGCACCGCCTCCGGATCGACATGGAGCATCTGGGCGATGCGCCGCGTCAGCGTGTTGAACTCCATCGCCTTGAGGAAGCCGACCAGCCGCTCCGGGTCGGGGGCGGGCAGCGCCAGGGCGTCGAGCGGCACGGGGACGGGCACGTCCTCCATCAGCGCCACGAGCCTTCGCGAGAGCTTGGCCTGGTCGATGTTGGCGAGCAGGGTCTCGCGGCGCTTGGGCTGCTTGATCTCGCCCGCCCGCTCCAGCAGCGCCTCCAGGCTGCCGAACTCCTTGATCAGCGCGGCCGCCGTCTTCAGGCCGATGCCCGGCACGCCCGGCACGTTGTCGGAGGTGTCGCCGATCAACGCCAGCGCGTCGCCGATCTGGTTCGGCTGCAGCCCCTCCCACTTGGCGACGATCGCCTCGACGTCGAGGTTGCGCTCGGGCCGGTAGCCCGGCTTGCCCTTGGCGCCCGATTCGAAATCGTAGAAGCGCACGAGGGGGCCCACGAGCTGCATCAGGTCCTTGTCGGAGGACACGATGATGACGCCCGCGCCCCGCGCCTCCGCCTGCCGCGCGTAGGTGGCGATGAGGTCGTCGGCCTCGTAGCGCTCCAGCTCGATCGCGTGCAGGCCGAAGGCGCGCACCGCGTCGCGCATCAGCGGCATCTGCCGCTTGAGGTCGTCCGGCGCGTCCGGGCGGTGGCCCTTGTAGTCCGGGAACATCTCCTTGCGGAAAGACCCTTCCGACTTGTCGAAGACGATGCCGAGATGGCTGGGCTTCGTGCCGGCCGCGCCGTCCTGAAGGAACTGCGCGATCTTGGTGCAGAACAGCCGCACCGCGCCGGTCGGCAGCCCGTCCGAGGGCCGGGAATTGTACTTCTGGTCTTGGTTGATCGACTGGAAATAGGCCCGGAAGATGAAGGACGAGCCGTCCACCAGGATCACTTGGTCGCCGGGGCCGACCGGCTTGCCCGCGCCTCCCTCGGCAGTCTCGC
This sequence comes from Methylobacterium radiodurans, assembly GCF_003173735.1. Taxonomy (NCBI): domain Bacteria; kingdom Pseudomonadati; phylum Pseudomonadota; class Alphaproteobacteria; order Hyphomicrobiales; family Methylobacteriaceae; genus Methylobacterium; species Methylobacterium radiodurans. The sequence goes on from NZ_CP029551.1 coordinate 2,034,991, forward strand.
TCGGCTGGGTCTCGGTCTTCGCGCTCATCGGGCCTTCGCGTCGCATCGCCAGGGGCCCTGTCTAGTGCCGTTCCCGCCTGCGGGAAACGGGGGCCGGGGCCGCGGGGCCGGGCATCCTGCGCCCGGTGCTCCGCTCACTGTCAGACCCCGTCGACCGGGTCGGCATCGATGCGCACCCGCAGGATCGCGTAGGGCGGCCTTTGCAGGTCCTGCCCGGCGTTGAATTCCGGCCGGCGGTTCACCTGCGCGGCCGAGATGTAGAGCCAGCGCTCCGGTGTGATCCAGAAGGTGTCGGCCCAGACCAGCCGGTCGTCTGCGGCCAGCACCGTGATCCGCCCGTCCGGATCGCGCCGGCCCACCGCGTTGTGCTCCTGCAGGCTCAGGTAGACCCGGTCCTTCGAGTCGGTGGTCAGGCCGCCCGTCAGGCCCTTCTCGCCGAGATCCTTCACGCTGGCGGCGACCATCGCGTCGCTCGCCCCCGGATCGAGCAGGGCGGCGGTGTCGACCGCGTAGAGGTGCCGGGCCATGAGCGGCGCGTAGTAGAGCCGCGCCCCGTCCGGGCTGAGCGCGATGCCGTTGGCGCCGCCCTTCGGGCTCTGCGGCGGACCGTCTCCCTTGGTCTGCATCACCGGCCGCCGCTCGACGAACTTGACGACGCCCTTCTGCGACTGCGTGCTGGCGTGCTCGGCCAGCCGCCGCAGCACCAGCCCGCTCGTGAGATCGACGGCCAGGATCGCGCCCTTCCCGTCCTGGCCCTGGTCGGTGATGTAGGCGACGGGCCGTCCGTTCAGCCGTCCGACCCGCAGGTCGTTCAGCGAGGAGGTCGGCGAGACACCGGAATCGAGCGGCACAACGCGCGCGATTCGGTTCGTGCCGATGTCGATCTGGACGAGCTTGGCGCCGCCCGGAACCGGCGCGCCCTTGCCCTCGGGCAGGCCGGCATCGAGCAGCCAGAGCGTGTCGTCACGGTCGAAGACGCCGTTCGGGACGTGGAACAGGCTCGCCTGCGGGCGCTTCGGGTCCGGCCGGTTGCTCTCGGCATCGGGATAGGGGCGGACGGAGCCGTCCGGCATCACCTCGCCCACAGTCACCGGCACGTCGGCGGTGAAGCGCGGCATCATCACGAAGACCCGGCCCCCGCGCGCGATCGCAAGGCCGGTCGGCGTCGAGGGTGCGTCGGCGAGGTGGGCGAGTTCGAGCGCGCCGACCGGGCGGCTCGGGCTGGCGGTCCGCGCCTCGGATCTCGCGCGGGCGGGGCCCGCCGCGCCGGCCGCGAGCGCGACGAGGCCGGAGCCGATCAGGTGGCGGCGGTCGATGGGCAAGCGGCTCTCCTCAGGCCTTGAGGTCGATGGCGTGGATCGCGTGGGACGCGGCGATGTAGAGGCGCCCGCCCGCGCCGAACGCCATGTTGGCGGCGACCACCGGCGTGGCGATGCGCCCGAGCGGGGTCCCGTCCGGGTGGTAGATCCGCACCCCGTCGATGCAGGCGGCGAAGAGGTGCCCGCGCGCGTCGACCTTCAGTCCGTCCGGCACCCCGGCCTCCAGTTCGGCGAAGACGCGGTGACGCCCGAGCCGGCCGCCCTCGACCGGGAAGGCCAGGATCGCCCGGCCGCCCTCGGGGTTCAGGGCGGCGCCGGATTCGCTGACGTAGAGGGTGCGCCCGTCCGGCGCGAAGGCGAGACCGTTGGGCTGGTCGAGCACGTCGGTCATCGCCTCGACCCGGCCCGGCTCGGGGACCCGGTAGACCCGGCGCGCCGCCTGCTCGGGCTCGGCCTGGATGCCCTCCTCGGGCTCGGTGATGCCGTAGATGGGATCCGTGAACCAGATCGCGCCGTCGGGTCCCTCGACGGCGTCGTTCGGCGAGTTCAGCTTCCGCCCGTCGTAGGAATCGGCCAGCACCGTGAGGGAGCCGCCCGGCTCGCGCCGCACCACGCGCCGCCCGCGGTGCTCGCAGGTGACGAGCCGGCCCTGCCCGTCGAGGGTGTTGCCGTTGGCATTGTTGGAGGGCGCCCGGAGGGTCGCGGGCCGGCCGGGCGCGGGCTCCGGACCCAGCACGAGGATGCGGTTCGCCTTCACGTCGCTGAAGACGAGGCCGCCGAGCGCCGGGGCCCAGCACGGCCCCTCGCACCAGCGCCCCTCGGCGTAGAGGGTCGCGAGGTCCGCCTCCGGATCGACGATGGCCGCGAGGCGCGGATCGTCGACCCGGACCACGGGCGCGGCACGGGCGGGGCTGCCGGCCAGGGCGCCTGCGCAGAGCGCGAGGCTCGCCTTGAGGAGCGTGCGTCTGTCGAACTGCGGCATCGATCTCCCGATCGCTCTCCCGTCGGTCGGGATGCCGGCCCAACGCGCGGGAGCGCGGCGCGATCCGGTAACCGTGCCGCCGACACTGAGCCGGCCCCTGCAATCCGCGCCGTGGGGCGCGACTTGATCCGGGATGGATCGTTCGGGAATACAGTCCCGTCACGCCGGGCAGCGCACGGGCAAACGCCGCGCATCGGAGCGGGCCGGGGAGCAGGGGGCGGAGCGGTCGGGATGAAGGCCAGGGGGGATCTGGGTGGACGGCCGGCGTGAACGGGGACACCCTTCGAAGCGCCTCCGCCGGCCTGCGGGTGATCGCCCTCGCGGTGCAGAAGGGCGGAACCGGCAAGACCACGCTCGCGGCCTCGCTCGCGGTCGCGGCGGCCCAGGCCGACGAGCGGGTGACGCCCTTCGACCTCGACCCGCAGGGCTCGCTCGCGGGCTGGGGCGCCATGCGGGCGCGGGGCAACCCGGCGGTGGACCGGATCCAGCCCTGGGAGATCGCCCAGCTGCCGGAGATCCTCGGCCAGGCGGCCGAGCAGGGCGTGACACTCGCGATCCTCGACACCGCCGGCTCAGGCTCGGGCGGCGCGGCGCTGGCGCTCCGGCTCGCCGACCTCGTGCTGATCCCGATCCGCCCATCCCGCCTCGACCTGATGGCGGCGCAGCCGACGATCCGGGCCATGGCGGGGCAGGGCATGCGCGACCGGGTGGCGCTGGTGCTCAACCAGTGCCCGCCCCCGCCCTCGCCGCGCACCGGCCTCTATGCCCGGCAACTGGCGACCCTCGGCGTGCTGGCGGATCCGGCGATGATCCAGCGGGTCGATCACCAGGACGCCCTGGCGCTCGGTGCCGGCGTCACCGAGCAGGCACCCGGCGGTCTCGCCGCCGAGGAGATCCGGACCCTGTGGGCCTGGGTCGCGCGCCGGATCGGCCGCTAAGCGCTTTCCGCCGAGGTGAATGCCGGACCGGCGAAGCGCGCGTCCAAACAAGGAAAGATTCCGGCGGGCCTCAGGCCCCGCCGAAGGCCGAGAGGATGCGCGCCCAGGAGCGCGTGCCCTTGTGGAAGCTGCGCACGTCGTACTTCTCGTTCGGCGAGTGGATGCGGTCGTCGTCGAGCGCGAAGCCGATCAGCAGGGTGTTGAGCCCGAGGATCCGCTTGAAGTCGCCCACGATCGGGATCGAGCCGCCGGCTCCCACCGTCACGGCCTCGGCCCCCCATTCCTGCGCGAGTGCCGCCTTGGCGAGGCCGAGTTCGGGCATGTCGAAGGGCAGGCTCACCGCCCGCGAGCCCTTGTAGGTGACGACCTCGACCCGGCAATCGGCCGGCACGCGCGCCCGCACGAAGGCCTCGAAGTTGCGCGCCAGCGCCTGCGGGTCCTGGTCGTCCACGAGGCGGAACGACACCTTGGCGGAGGCTTCGCTCGCGATCACCGTCTTGGTGCCCTCTCCGGTGTAGCCGCCGATGATGCCGTTGACGTCGCAGGCGGGGCGCGACTGGATCAGCTCGATCGGCATGCGGCCGCGCTCGCCCGCCGGCTCCTTCAGGCCGATCGGCCCCAGGAACTTCTCAGGCGTCAGGCCGAGGCCGCGCCACTGCTCGATCACCTCGGGCGGGCGCTCGTGCACGCCGTCGTAGAAGCCCGGCACCGTCACGCGCCCGTCCGCGTCGTGGAGATCGGCCAGGATCTTGGACAGGACGTGGATCGGGTTGCGCGCGGCACCGCCGAAGAAGCCCGAATGCAGGTCTCGGTCGGCGCAGGTGACCTTCACCTCGAAGTAGCACAGGCCCCGGAGCGAGGTGGTGATGGCGGGCGTGTTCGCGTCCCACATGCTGGTGTCGCAGACGAGCACCACGTCCGCGCCGAGCTTGTCCCGGTTCTGCTCGACCCATTCGGGCAGCCCCTGCGAGCCGTTCTCCTCCGCGCCCTCGACCAGGATGGTGACGCCGCAGGGCAGCTCGCCGGCCATCGCGATATGGGCCCGGCAGGCCTCCACGAAGGTCATCACCTGGCCCTTGTCGTCGGAGGCGCCGCGCCCGACGATCCGGCGCTGCCCATCCGCGCCCTCGCTGATGCGCGGCTCGAAGGGCGGCGTCTCCCAGAGGCTCAGCGGATCGACCGGCTGCACGTCGTAGTGACCGTAGAACAGCACGTGCGGGGTGCCGGGCTTCGGTTTGTGGGCGAGCACCACCGGGTGCAGGCTGGTCTCGTGCACGCCTGTCTCGAAGCCGAGCGCGGTGAGGTCGGCCGCGAGCCAGTCGGCGGCCTTGCGGCACTCGGCGGCGTAGGCCGGGTCGGTCGAGATCGACGGGATCCTGAGGAACCGGAACAGGCGCTCCAGCGCGTTGTCGAGGTCCTTGTCGATGTCGTTCAGGATCGCGTCGAGCGCCGCCATGGGCTGTCTCCGGCTGAGTGCGTGGTCCGCCACAGGGTTAGCCGATGCACCGGCCGAGCGAAACGGTGGCAGGCCCGCCGCGGCGGTGGCCGGGAACAGGGACAATCTGGAATTGTTGTGAGGTGAGACCGGGCGCCCGACGCCCGGCAAACCCGTCCGCTCGCCGTCCGCGCGCCCCTCGGCGCGAGACCCCGCAGCGGATGGAACGCCTTCTTCTACGGCCGCGACCCGGTCCGCCTCATCGTTCTCGCGAGGTCTCCATGCTCATCGAAAGCGGTTCGCCCGTCGCGGCGGACACGAAGGTCGGCATCAGCCTGACCATCAACGGCCAGCACCGCGACCTTCAGGTCGCGCCCTGGACCACCCTGCTCGACCTGCTGCGCGAGCATCTCGACCTCACCGGCACGAAGAAGGGCTGCGACCACGGCCAGTGCGGCGCCTGCACGGTGCTGGTCAATGGCACCCGGGTGAATTCCTGCCTGACTCTGGCGGTGATGAAGGACGGGGCCGAGATCACCACGGTCGAGGGGCTGTCCGGCCTCGCCAACGGGGGCGCGGGCACCAACGGCCTGCACCCGATCCAGGAGGCCTTCATCGAGCACGACGCCTTCCAGTGCGGCTACTGCACGCCGGGCCAGCTCTGCTCCTCGGTCGGCATGATGAACGAGGGCCACGCCCGCTCGCGCGACGAGATCCGCGAGGCGATGAGCGGCAACATCTGCCGCTGCGGTGCCTACACCAACATCGTGGACGCGATCGAGGACGTGATGGCCCAGGGAGGCGCCCGATGAACCGCTTCGACTACGTCCGCGCCGAGACGGTTGCGCAGGCCGTGCAGGCCTTCGCGGGGGCGAACGGCGCGCGCTTCATCGCGGGCGGCACCAACCTGATCGACCTGATGAAGTACGACGTCGAGCGCCCCGGCCGGCTCATCGACATCACCCGCCTGCCGCTCGGCGAGATCGCGGAGCACGACGGATCCTTGCGGCTCGGCGCGCTCGCCACCAACGCCACCGTGGCCTACGACGACCGGGTCCGGGCGCGCTACCCGCTGCTCGCCGACGCGATCCTGGCCGGTGCCTCGGCGCAATTGCGCAACGCCGCCTCGACCGGCGGCAACCTGCTGCAGCGCACCCGCTGCTACTACTTCTACGACACGGGCACGCCCTGCAACAAGCGGCAGCCCGGCTCCGGCTGCCCGGCGATCGGGGGCGTCAACCGTATCCACGCGATCTTCGGCACGAGTGAGCACTGCATCGCCACGCACCCCTCCGACATGTGCGTGGCGCTCGCCGCCCTGGAGGCCGTGGTGCAGGTGAGCGGGCCGGAGGGCGAGCGCAGCATCCCCTTCGCCGAGTTCCACCGCCTGCCGGGCGATGCGCCCGAGAAGGACACCAACCTGAGGCCCGGCGAGATCATCGTCTCGGTCGACCTGCCCGACCAGGATTTCTCGCGCCACTACACCTATCTGAAGCTGCGCGACCGGCTCTCCTACGCCTTCGCGCTGGTCTCGGTCGCCGCCGCCCTCGACCTCGACGGCGACGCGATCAGGACCGCCCGACTCGCGCTCGGCGGCGTCGCCCACAAGCCCTGGCGCAACGCGGAGGCGGAGGCGCTGCTGCAGGGCAAGCCCGCCACCCGCGAGAGCTTCCAGGCCGCCGCCGACCTCGTCGTCGCCGAGGCCAAACCCCAGCACGGCAACGCCTTCAAGGTGGAACTCGCGCGGCGCGCCATCGTGCGGGGCCTGGAACAGGCCGCCGCCGGCACGCCCCAGTCCGTCACCGACAAGCGCATCCAGTGAGCCGCCGATGACCCAGACCTTCTCCTCCACCGGGCACGACACCTTCGTCGGCACGCCCCGCAGCCGCATCGACGGCCCCGCCAAGGTGACGGGCCTCGCCAAGTACGCGGGCGAGTTCTCGGCGCCCGACCTCCTGCACGGCTACGTGGTGTCGGGCATCGTCGCCAAGGGCCGGATCCGGAGCATCGACACCAGCGCCGCCGAGGCGGTGCCCGGTGTCGTCAAGGTGCTGACCCACGAGAACCGGCCGCGCACCGCCTGGCTGAACTACAATTACCAGGATCAGGTCGCGCCGCCCGGCGCGCCCTTCCGCGCGCTCTACGACGACAAGATCCACTACAGCGGCCAGCCGGTCGCGCTGGTGGTGGCGGAGAGTTTCGACACCGCGCGCCACGCCGCGACGCTGGTCAGGGTGGATTACGAGGCGGAGGCACCGACCGTCGACCTCACCAAGGTCGGGGACTTGGCCTACGACCCGCCGATGAAGCGCAACGGCATCAAGCCGCCGCCGAAGCCCTGGGGCGACGCGGACGCGGCCTTCGACACAGCCGCAGTGAAGGTCCGCGAGCAGTACACGCTGGCCACCGAGCACCACAACCCGATGGAGCCCCACGCCTCGACCGTGATCGTCGAGGAGGACGGCACCTACACGGTCTACGACAAGATCCAGGGCGTCTCGAACAGCCAGGGCTACCTCGCCAACGTCTTCGGTCTCAGCAAGGACGCGGTGCGGGTGATGAACCCGTATCTCGGCGGCGGCTTCGGCTCGGGGCTGCGGCCGCAATACCAGCTCTTCCTGGCGATGCTGGCCGCGCGCGACCTCGGCCGCTCGGTGCGCGTGGCGCTGACCCGCGACCAGATGTGGACCTTCAGCTTCCGCCCCGAGGCGATCCAGACGATCAGCCTCGGCGCCGATAAGGACGGCACCCTCCAGGCGCTGCGCCACGACGCGCTGGCGCCGACCTCGCAGTTCGAGGATTACCAGGAGGTCGTCGTCAACTGGTCGGGCATCCTCTACAAGTGTGACAACGTCGCCCTGACCTACAAGCTTGCCAAGCTCGACACCTTCACGCCCGCCGACATGCGGGCGCCCGGTGCCGTGACGGGCGTCTTCGCCATCGAGACGGCGATGGACGAGCTGGCCCACGCCACCGGCCAGGACCCGATCCAGCTCCGGCTGAAGAACTACACCGAGCGGGACCAGACCCAGGAGGACAAGCCCTTCGGCTCGAAGGCGCTCAAGAGCTGCTTCGAGCAGGGCGCCGAGCGCTTCGGCTGGTCGAAGCGCAACCCGGAGCCGCGCTCCATGCGCGAGGGCCGCGAGCTCGTCGGCTGGGGCATGGCCACCGGTGTCTGGGAATCGATGATGATGCAGACGAGCGCCCACGCCATCCTGACGGCCGACGGCCGGCTCGAGGTCGGCAACACCACCGGCGACATCGGCACCGGCACCTACACGATCCTCACCCAGATCGCCGCCGACACGCTCGGCCTGCCCATGGAGGCGGTGACGACGAAGCTCGGCGACACGCGGCTCCCCGAGGCGCCGATCGCGGGCGGCTCGTGGACGGCGGCATCCTCGGGCACCGCCGTGATGAAGGCCTGCCGGGACGTCGGCGAGCAGATCTTCCGGCTGGCGCGCCAGATGGACAACTCGCCCCTCGCCAACGTCGATTTCGAGCGCGTTGCCTTCGCGGACGGCCATATCGAGGTCGCGGGCGACGCGAGCCGCCGCGTGGCGCTGGTGGACGTGATGCGCGCGGCCGGCGTCGAGAAGCTGGAGGCCGTCGGTCAGGCCGCGCCCGACAAGGACTTCAACAGCCAGTACGAGGCCTATACCCACTCCGCCATCTTCGCCGAGGTGAAGATCGACGAGGAACTGGGACAGGTGCGCCTGACCCGCGTCGTCTCGGCGATCGCGGCCGGCAAGATCCTCAACCCGAAGACGGCGCGCAGCCAGATCCTCGGCGGCGTGGTCATGGGCATCGGCGCTGCTCTCGAGGAGGAGTCCATGATGGACACCACCCTCGGCCGGTTCATGAACCACAATCTCGGCGAGTACCACGTGCCGGTGAACGCCGACATCCACGACATCGAGGTGATCTTCGTGGACGAGGAGGACCGGGCGAACCCACTCGGCGTGAAGGGGCTCGGCGAGATCGGCATCGTGGGCACCGCGGCGGCGGTCGCCAACGCGGTCTTCCACGCCACCGGCAAGCGCGTCCGCCACCTACCGATCACGGTGGACAAGATCATCGGGTGAATATGGCTGCCCCCTCTCCCCGCGCGGCGGGGAGAGCGGATCCGCGGCACACGCGACGATCGAGACTCAGACCCGCGGGCGCCGCCGGTCGAGGCTCAGCGCTCCGGGCCCGGCGGTGACGAGGTATAGGAAGACGAAGCAGAACAGGATCGCGGCGTCGCCCCCGTTCACGGCCGGGTAGAAGCCGCGCGGCGCGTGGAACAGGAAGTAGGCCACCGCCATCTGGCCGGAGGCCAGGAAGGCCGCGGGCCGGGTGAACAGGCCGAGCGCGATCAGGGCGCCGGTGACGATCTCGATCACCCCGCCGATGCCCCGCAGCGAGAGCAGCTCGGGCGCCGGCCCGCTGGAGGGTGGGAAGCCGAACAGCTTCTGCGTGCCGTGCGCCAGGAACAGGAGACCCGCCATGATCCGCAGGGCGGCGAGCGCGTAGGGCGCGAGGGGCGACAGGCGCGCGAACAGGGCATCCATCGGAAGGCTTCTCCTTGACTGCGAGCGGGAGCGGTTCCGCGAAAGCGGCCCACTGTCAAGCTTGGGCCGCGCCGGGGACGCGCTGCGTCGGAGCGCGATGATCGGTTAACGATCCTCGGCTACGACTTGTCGTGTTATCGAGAGCGCCCGCGTTCGCGCGGTCGTCGGACGATCCGGGCATCGCGGCCGAGCCCGGACCGGATCGGCAGGAGGCGCGGGGACCGCGGAGGAGCGGGTTTGGACCAGGACGATCCGACTGCGCACGAGGCGCCCGCCGAGGGCCGCGATCCCGGGGAGTCCAAGCCCTGGGAGATCGTGCTGCCCGAGGAGGGCGCGACCGAGGATCTCGGCCTGTTCCTCGCCGAGTTCCTGCTGCCGGGCGACGTCGTTGCCCTGTCGGGAGGCCTGGGCGGCGGCAAGACCACGCTGGCGCGCGCGCTCATCCGGGAGCTGACCGGCGATCCCGACCTCGAAGTGCCGAGCCCGACCTTCACCCTGGTCCAGCCCTATACGGGCCGGGACGGGCGCATGATCGTGCACGCCGACCTCTATCGCCTGCGCGGCGCCGACGAACTCGTCGAGCTCGGCTTCGACGAGATGACCGAGTCCGCCATCACGCTGGTCGAGTGGCCCGAGCAGCTGCCGCCCCGCGCGGGCCCGGTGCTCACCGTCGATCTGTCCCTTCGTCCGGAGTTCGGCGAGGGTTCGCGCTTCGCCCGCATCGATGGGACGGGTGGCATGCGCGACCGCATCGAGCGGGCCCGGGCCGTGCGCGCCCTGATGGTGCGCGCGGGCTGGGATCTGGCCGAGCGCGCCCACATGCAGGGCGATGCCTCCTCCCGGGCCTACCAGCGCCTGACCAATCCGGACGGCACCACGGCGGTGCTGATGATCTCGCCGCCGCGCGCTGACGGCCCGCCGGTGCGCGACGGCAAGCCCTACAGCGCCATCGTGAAACTCGCCGAGAGTGTGCACGCCTTCGTGGCGATGGACCGGGGATTACGGGCGCTCGGCTTCTCGGCGCCGCGCATCTACGGCGAGGATCTCGACGCGGGCCTCCTCATCCTCGAGGATCTCGGCACCGAGCCGGTGGTGGACGCGAGCGGCCCCCGGCCGGAGCGCTACGTCGAGGCGACGCGGCTGCTGGCCAAGCTCCACGCCACCGAGCTGCCGCCGGTCCTGCCGGTGGCCGCCGGCGTCGAGCACCGCATCCCGACCTACGACCTGGAAGCGCTGCTGTTCGAGACCGAGCTGCTGCCCGAGTGGTACGCGCCCGGCATCCGCGGCGTCTCCCTGGCGCCGGAGGCCAGGGCCGAGTTCCTCGACCTTTGGGCCGAGGCGCTGCGCGGCGCGATTCCCGCCCGCCCGACCTGGACGCTGCGCGACTACCACTCGCCGAACCTGATCTGGCTGCCCAACCGCGAGGGGCTGGAGCGCGTCGGCCTGATCGACTTCCAGGACGCGGTGCTCGGCCACCCGGCCTACGACGTCGCCTCGCTCTTGCAGGACGCGCGGGTCGATGCCAGTGCCGAGTTCGAGCTGCGCCTGCTCGGCCTCTACGCCCGCGAGCGCCGCGCCCGCGAGCCCGGCTTCGACGTCACGGGCTTCGCCACCGCCTACGCCCTGCTGGCGGCCCAGCGCGCCACCAAGATCCTCGGTATCTTCGCGCGCCTCGACAAGCGCGACGGCAAGCCGGGCTACCTCGCCCACCTGCCGCGCATCGAGGGCTACCTCGCCCGCAACCTCGAGCACCCGGCGCTGGCCCCCTTGCGCGACTGGCACGCGCGGCACATGCCGGGCCTCGTCGCGCCGGCCTGACCCCTCGAAGACGACCGCTTCCCAGGACCTCACCATGAGCGAGCCCAGCATCACCCGCGCCTTCGTCCTCGCGGCGGGCCTCGGCAAGCGCATGCGGCCGGTCACGGCGACCACCCCGAAGCCGCTGGTCGAGGTCGCCGGCAAGGCGCTGATCGACCACGCTCTCGACCGGGCGGCGGAGGCCGGCATCGACACGGCGGTGGTCAACGTCCACTACCTCGCCGACCTCGTGGAGGCGCACGTCTCCCGGCGCGACACCCCGAACATCGTGGTCTCCGACGAGCGCGCGACGCTCCTCGAGACCGGCGGCGGCGTGAAGAAGGCGCTCGACCTCGTGGGCACCCAGCCCTTCGTGGTGATGAACTCGGATTCCTTCTGGCTTGAGGGGCCGACCCCGAATCTCGCGCGCCTGATCGAGCGCTGGCAGCCCGAGGCGATGGACATCCTGCTCCTCGTCGCCCCAACCGCGACGAGCCTCGGCTACGAGGGCGCGGGCGACTTCGTGATGGCGGCGGACGGGCGCCTGGAGCGGCGCGGCGAGCGGGCGGTCGCGCCCTTCATCTATGCGGGCGTGGCGATCCTGAAGCCCGAGCTCTTCGCCGGCACGCCGGACGGCGCCTTCTCGCTCAACCTCCTGTTCGACCGGGCGATCGCGCGCGAGCGCCTCTACGGCCTGCGCCTCGACGGCCAGTGGCTCCATGTCGGCACGCCCGAGGCGATCCAGGCGGCCGAGGAGCGCGTGAAGGCGAGCGCCCGCCATCCCTGAGAAACCTCGCCCGAGATCGGCCTCGCGATTGTGGAACGGACGTAGAACACGTAAGTCAGGATGCGCGGACGCGTGATGCCGCCCGTGCGTCCAGGCGCTGCCGAGCGGATCGCCCAAGCTCCCGATGTCCGAGTCCCACATCTTCACCATCGGCCGCGGTGCCCCGTTTCTGCCGACGCTCGCCGACGCCCTGCTCGACGGGCGGCTCGTCGGCGATCTCGGGCATGACCCGCTGGCGCTCGCGGGCGTCACCCTGTTCCTGCCGACGCGCCGGGCCGCGCGCGCCTTCGCGTCCCTCCTCGGCAGCCGGCTCGGCGGGGCGGCGCTTCTGCCGCGCATGATCCCGCTCGGCGAGGCCGACGAGGCGGAGCTCGACCTCGCGGCCGAGCCCCTCCTGGAGAACGGGCCCGACCCCCTGAGCGCGCCGATGCCGCCCCTGGAGCGGCGCCTGATCCTCGCCCGCCTCGTCCAGGCCTGGGCGGCGACCGTCGACCGCAAGCTCCTGCCGCTCGATGCCGAGGTGCCGTTCCTCGTGCCCTCCTCGCCCGCCGACGCGGTCGGGCTCGCGGCCGATCTGGAGCGCCTGATGGACGCGCTCACCGTCGAGGGCCTGCCCTGGTCGGAGATCGGCAGCGCCGTCGAGGCCGAGTACTCGCGCTATTTCGGCCTCACCCTCGATTTCGTGCGCATCGCCGCCGAGTTCTGGCCGGGCATCCTCGACGAGCGCGGCATGAGCGATCCCGTCTCACGGGCCCGCGGCCTCGTGCTGGCCGAGGCCAAGCGCCTCGCCCGGGAGCGGCCGGCGGACCCCGTCGTGGTCGCGGGCTCGACCGGGTCGGTGCCGGCGACCACGAAGCTCATCGCCGCGGTGGCGGGCCTGCCCCGGGGCGCCGTGGTGCTGCCCGGCCTCGACCTCGACCTCGACGCGGCCGGCTGGGACGCCATCGAGACCGGGACCGGCGAGGATCGCGAGATCGCCCACGGCCATCCGCAGGCGGTGCTGCACCGGCTCCTCGGCCGGCAGGGCCTGAACATCGCGCGCGCGGCCGTCGTCGAGCTCGGCCGGCCGGACCCGGAATCGGCGGCGCGCGCCGCGATGCTGTCGCAGGCCCTGCGCCCGGCCGAGACCACGGACGCCTGGGCCCGCCTCGACCCGGCCGAGCGCGCGCGCAAAGCCGCGCACGGTCTCGCCCATCTCTGCGTAGTCGAGGCGGCCGACGAGCGCGAGGAGGCGCTGGCCGCCGCGATCGCGCTGCGCGAGACTCTTGAAGTGCTCGGCGCAACCGCGGCGCTGGTCACGCCCGACCGCGGGCTTGCCGCCCGCGTCGCCCAGGAACTCGCCCGCTGGGGCATCGTCGCCGAGGACGGCGCCGGGGTGCCGCTCGCCCGCAGCCCGGCGGGGCGCCTCGCGCGGCTGGCTGCCGAACTCGCCGCCGACCTCTTGCGTCGGCAGGGCGACGCGATCCCCGCGCGCCTGCTGGCCCTGCTCGCACACCCGCTCGTGCTGCTCGGCATGCCCCGCTCCGACGTGGTACGCGGTGCCGCCGCCCTGGAGATCGGCGTCCTGCGCGGGCCGGCGCCGAGGCCCGGCTTCGACGGAATCCGGCAGGCGCTCGCCGCCGAGCGCGCCGGGGCGCCCGAGCGCCAGCCGCGGGCGAAACGCCGCCTGAAGGAGATCGACTGGGATCTTGCCGCCGCGCTCCTCGACAAGCTGGACGAGGCGTTCGCGGCGTTCCCCGGGCCGGGCGAGGGGGGCGATTGCAACCTCGTGGCGCTCGCCGGCCGCCACCGCGCCGCCTGCGACCGGCTCACCGCTGCGCCCGAGGACGCCATCGAGACCGCCGACGCCTCGCTGAACTGCCTCGACGCCCTGTTCGACGACCTCGAACTCACCGACCCGGACCTGCTGCCCGGCCGCTTCGACGACTACCCGGCCTTCTTCACCGCGCTCGCGGCCGAGCGGATGGTGCCCTGTGCGGGTGCCGCCCCGCACCCGCGCCTGCGCGTCCTCGGCCTCCTGGAGGCGCGCCTGCTCACGGCCGACCGGATCGTGCTGGCCGGGCTCGACGAGGGTGTCTGGCCGATGCGGGCGACGACCGACGCCTTCCTGAACCGTCCGATGCGCGAGCGCGTCGGCCTCGACCCGCCCGAGCGCCGCATCGGCCAGATGGCGCACGACTTCGTGCAGGGGTTGGGGCCGCGCGATGCGGTCATCACCCGGGCGGCCAAGCGCGAGGGCGCGCCGACCGTGCCCTCGCGGCTGCTTCAGCGCGTGCGCGCCTTCGCGGGCGAGGCGCCCTGGGGCGAGGCGGTGGCACGGGGCCGGCGCTTCCTCGGATACGTGGCGGCGATCGACACCCTGCCGCCGCAGCCGCGCCTTTCACAGCCGAAGCCCCGGCCGGACCCGGCCCTGTTCCCGCGCTCCCTCAGCGTCACCGAGGTCGAGACTCTGGTGCGCGACCCCTACAGCATCTTCGCGCGCCACGTGCTCGGGCTCGACCCGCTCGATCCGCTGGCTGCCCAGCCCGGCGCGAGCGACCGCGGCTCGATCGTGCACGACATCTTCGCGCGCTTCTCCGCGCGCTTCCCCGAGGGGCTTCCCGCCTTCGACGTCGCGGTCGAGTATCTCGACAGCGTGGCCTACGACGCCTTTGCGCCGATCATCGACACCTATCCGGAACTCTACGCCGAGTGGTGGCCGCGCTACGAGCGCATGGCGAACGCCTACCTGCCCTGGGAGGTCGAGCGGCGCGCGGGACTGAAGGCGGTGCATCCCGAGATCTACGGCCGCTGGGAGATCCCGATGGGCCGGGAGACCTTCACGCTGCGCGCCCGGGCCGACCGGATCGAGCGCCGGGCAGACGGCGGCGCCTGCATCGTCGACTTCAAGACCGGCCTGCCGCCGAGCAACCGTGAGGTCTTCGCCGGCTTCTCGCCGCAGCTGACCCTGGAGGCCGCGATGCTGATGGCCGGCGCCTTCAAGGGTTTTCCGAAGACCGCGACCGCGCCCGACCTGCTCTACGTCTACGCCTCGGGCGGGCGCAAAGCCTTTACGCCGATGCCGGTGAAGACGCCCCGCGGCGAGACCCGCGGCGTGCCGGAGATCGTGGAGGAGCACGCGGAGCGCCTGCGCGGTCTGGTCGCCCGCTTCATGACCGGCGAGGCGGCCTACGTCTCCCGGCCGTACCCGAAATACGCGCGGGCTTACGGCGCGTACGACCACCTCGCGCGGGTGCTCGAATGGTCGCTGGCGGGGGAGGGGGAAGCGTGATGGGCGCGACATCGCTGCATCTTCCCTCCCCCCACTGCGGGGGAGGGTACCCTGCACAGCAAGGGGGGAGAGGGGAACCCAGCTTCAGGAAAGGGCGAGGCCTGCATGAAGGGCGGCGCTTCATCCGGTGCCGTCGCTCCCCTCTCCCGACCCTCGCTGACGCGAGGGCCACCCTCCCCCGCAGAGGGGGGAGGGCGAACGGCGCATTTCATGCGCCCGCCTTCGGTACCCTTGCGAGCCCGTCACGATGAACGCCCAGGCGCCCACGCTGCACCGCCTTGTCGTCGACGCCATCACCGAGGCGAACCAGCGCCGCGCGGCGGACCCGCGCGCCTCCGCCTGGGTCTCGGCCAACGCCGGCGCGGGCAAGACCAAGGTACTCACCGACCGGGTGGTGCGCCTCCTCCTCGACGGTGCGGCACCGGGGCGGATCCTCTGCCTCACCTTCACCAAGGCGGCGGCCGCCAACATGTCGATCCGGGTGTTCCAGCGCCTCGGGCGCTGGGTGACGCTCGACGACGCCGCGCTCGGCGAGGAGCTGGAGCGCCTGACCGGCGAGCGCGCCTCGCGCGAGCGGCTGGACGCGGCCCGCCGCCTCTTCGCCCGCGCGGTCGAGACCCCGGGCGGGCTGAAGATCGAGACCCTGCACGCCCTCTGCGAGCGCCTGCTGCACATGTTCCCCTTCGAGGCGAACGTGCCGGCCCGCTTCGTGGTGCTCGACGACACCCAGTCCCGCGAGGCCTTCGAGGTCGAGACCGCCAACGTGCTGGCGGATGCGGTGGCGGGGAACCCCACTTTAAGCGAGGCGCTGGCCCGCGTCGCCCCCGAGGCGACGGGTGACGCGCTGCGCCGTGCGATCCGCGGCGCGATGGCGGCCCGCGCGGTGCTCGGCGACGCGGCCGGGCTGGAGGCGCGCTTCGAGCGCCTGCACCGGGCACTCGGACTCGCAGCCGGCGAGACCGACGAGAGCCTGGAGGCCGTGATCCTCGACGGCTGCGCCGCCGACCTCGCCGAGCTGATCGCGGGCCTGCGCACCGGCGCCAAGACCGACGAGGGGCTGGCCGACGCGCTCGAAGCCGCCCGCACCGCCCGTGAGACAGAAGGCGCGCTCGACCTCTATCGCGGGGTCTTCTTCACCGAGAAGGACCTGCCCAAGGCCGATCGTAGCCTCGGCACCAAGGCCGTCCCGGAGCCGGTGCGCGCCGCGATGCTCGCCGAGCGCGACCGCCTCGTGCCGCTGTTCGATCGCCTGCGCGCCGCCCGCGCGCACGGTCGCACCCGGGCCCTGTTCGTGCTCGCCGCCGAGATCCACCGCCGGGTCGAGGCCCAGAAGGCCCGGCTCGGCGCGCTCGACTTCGACGACCTGATTCACAAGACCCTCGACCTGCTGCAGCGGGTCGGCGCCGGCTGGGTTCTGTACAAGCTCGACCGCGGCGTCGACCACGTGCTGATCGACGAGGCGCAGGACACCAACCCGCAGCAGTGGGAGATCCTGCGCCGCATCACCGCCGAGTTCGCGGTAGGGGAGGGCGCGCGCGCCCTCAACCGCACCCGCTTCGCGGTGGGCGACCCGAAGCAGTCGATCTACAGCTTCCAGGGTGCCGACCCCCGCGAATTCGCTGCGACCCGGCTCGCCTGGGTGGGCGAGGCGCGAAGCGCCGAGCTCGTCTTCGAGGACGTGCCGCTGACGCTCTCCTTCCGCTCGACCCGCGCGGTGCTGCGCGCGGTCGACGCGGTTTTCGCTGTCCCTGAGCACTACAGCGGCCTCGCCTTCGGCGACGCGGCGATCGGCACCGTGCACGCGAGCGCCCGGCCCACCGCCCCCGGCGCCGTCGAGCTCTGGCCGATCGCCGAGCCCGCCGAGGAGGAGGAGCCCGACGCCTGGGCGGCGCCCGTGGACGCGCCGGAGGCCGGAGCGCCCGCGCTTCTCACGGCACGGCGCATCGCCCGCGCGATCCGCACCTGGACCACGGCGGGCGACGCGCAGGGCCGCGTCTGGCGTCCGGGCGAGATCCTGGTGCTCGTGAGGAAGCGCGGCGCCGCCTTCGAGGAGGTGATCCGCGCGCTCAAGGGCCTCGGCGTGCCGGTGGCCGGCCAGGACCGGCTGGATGTGGCCGCCCACATCGCGGTGGCCGACCTCGTGGCGGTCGGCCGCGCCGGGCTGCTGCCGGCCGACGACCTGACCCTCGCGGTGGCGCTGAAGACGCCGCTGGTGGGGCTCGACGACGACGACCTCGTGCGCATCGCCGCCCGGCGCGACCTCGCCGAGACCCTGGAGGACGCGCTCCAGCGCCGCGCGGAGGCCGGCGACCTGGCTGCGATCCGCGGGCGGGATGCGCTGGCCTCGTGGATCCGGCTCGCCGGCGCCGAGGGGCCGTTCGGCTTCTACGCGTTGCTGCTCGGGCCGCGCGGCGGGCGGGCGAAGCTCGTCGCCCGGCTTGGTGGCGAGGCGGGCGATGCCATCGACGTCTTTCTGGCCGCCGCCGCCCAGGCCGAGCAGGGCCTCGACGCGCCCTCGCTCGGTGGCTTCCTGGCGCGCTACCACGGCTCGGCGGAGGGCCACACGGTCAAGCGCGACATGGAATCGGGCCGCGACGAGGTCCGGGTGATGACCGTGCACGGCGCCAAGGGCCTGGAGGCGCCGGTCGTGGTGGTGATCGACGGCTGCGAGCCGCTCGGCCGCAACGACCCGCCGCTCCTGCCGATGGCGGAGGAGGAGGCGCTGCCGCCGGTCTGGTCGGGGGCGCGCGCCTACGACTGCGCCGCGCTCGGCCGGGCCCGAGCCGCCCTCCAGGCGCGGGCCCGCGAGGAGCACAACCGCCTGCTCTACGTGGCGATGACCCGGGCCGCCGACCGGCTGGTGATCGCGCCCTACCGTGGCCACGAGCGCGAGACCGAGGCCGCGTGGTGCCGGATGATCCGGGCTGGGCTCGAGCGGGCTCTGGGCGAGGGCGAGGCGCGCGAGACGCCCTACGGTCCCGTCACGCTCTGGCACGACGGGGAAGCGGCGGGCGAGGCCTCGCCCGAGAGCCCGCCCGCGCCCGAGCCGCCCGCGGTTCCGGTCTGGCTGCACGCGCCGGTCCCGGCCGAGTCGGAGGCGCTCCCGCCGCTCAGCCCTTCGGGCGCGATGCAGGCGGCGGACGGCCAGCGCCTCATCCCGCCGCGGCAGGCCGATGCCGAGGCGCGACGCCGCGGCATCCTGATCCACGCTCTCCTGGAGCACCTGCCCCGGCTGGAGCCGGCTAAGCGCCGGGCCGCGGCCCGCACCTATGTGGGCGCCCGCGCGCCGGCCCTGCCCGAGCCGCAGCGCGAGCGCATCGTGCGCGCAGCACTCCGGGTGATCGAGGATCCGGACCTCGCGCCGCTCTTCGCCCCGACCGCGCGGGCGGAGGTGAGCCTGTCGGGCCGGGTCGTGGTCGGCGGCGTCGAGCGGCCTGTCTTCGGCCGGGTCGACCGCCTCGCGGCGGCAGGCAGCACGGTCTGGCTCTGCGACTTCAAGACCGGCCGCCCGCCGGAGGGCGACGCCCTGCCGGAGGCTGAGGCCGGTCAGATCGCGCTCTACGCGAGCCTGCTCGCCCGGATCTATCCGGGCCACGCGATCCGGCCGCATCTGGTCTGGACCTCGGGGCCGGTGATCCGTGCCCTCGACGAGGCGGAGGTCGCCGCGGCGCTGGCGGCGGTCGGTCTCGCACCGGTCTGAAGCTCGGGCGGCCATCGGGTTGAGAGAATAATCCCGCCCCCGATGTGCCGTTCGGCACGCGACGGACCATCCCGTGACCGGATCGCGGCCCGCGCGGTCGCCACCGGGGCAACCCTGCGCTACCTCGGCGCCGACTTCGAAACGCTGACCGCGATGCCGCCGATTCTCCAGATCCAGAATCTCCAGAAGACCTACGCCTCCGGCCTATCGGCCCTCGCGGACGTGAACCTGGAGATCGCCCGCGGCGAGATCTTCGCGTTGCTCGGGCCGAACGGCGCGGGCAAGTCGACGCTGATCAACATCATCTGCGGCATCGTCACGCCGAGCGGCGGCACGATCACGGTGGACGGGCACGACATCGCCCGCGACTACCGGCAGGCGCGCGCCACGATCGGCCTCGTGCCGCAGGAACTGACCACCGACGCCTTCGAGACCGTCATCAAGACGGTCAGCTTCACCCGCGGCCTGTTCGGGCTGAGGCGCGACCCCGCCCATATCGAGCGGGTGCTGCGCGATCTCTCGCTCTGGGAGAAGCGCGACAGCCGGATGATGCAGCTCTCGGGCGGCATGAAGCGGCGGGTGCTGATCGCCAAGGCGCTCTCCCACGAGCCGCGCCTCCTGTTCCTCGACGAGCCGACGGCGGGCGTGGACGTGGAGCTGCGCCAGGACATGTGGCGCCTCGTGCGGCGGCTGCGTGACCAGGGCGTCACGGTGATCCTGACCACCCACTACATCGAGGAGGCAGAGGAGATGGCCGACCGGATCGGCGTGATCCGGAAAGGGCGCATCATCCTGGTCGAGGAGAAGGCCGAGCTGATGCGCAAGCTCGGCCGCAAGCAGCTCAACCTCCAGCTCGCGGAGCCGCTGATGGTCCTGCCGGAGACGCTCGCGGATCGCGGCCTCGAACTCGGCGCGGGCGGCCGGGAACTCGTCTACACCTACGACAGCCAGGCCGAGCGCACGGGCATCACCCGGCTCCTCAACGATCTCACGCAGGCCGGGATCAGCTTCACCGACCTCCAGACGCGGCAGAGCTCGCTGGAGGACATCTTCGTCGGGCTGATGCGGGAGCGCGCCTGAACCATGAATGGCATGAACTGGCCTGCGGTCCGGGCGATCTACGTCTTCGAGATGCACCGCTTCCTACGGACCGCGACGCAGAGCATCCTGGCCCCCGTCATCTCGACCTCGCTCTACTTCGTGGTCTTCGGCGCGGCGATCGGCGCGCGCATGAACACGGTCGACGGGGTACCCTACGGCCTGTTCATCGTGCCGGGCCTGATGATGCTCTCGCTGCTGACCCAGAGCATCACCAATGCCTCCTTCGGCATCTACTTCCCGCGCTTCGCCGGCACGATCTACGAGATCCTGTCCGCGCCGATCTCGCCGGTCGAGGTGGTGCTGGGCTACGTGGGCGCGGCGGCCTCGAAGGCGATCATCATCGCGCTGATCATCCTGGCGACCGCGGCGCTGTTCGTGCCGCTGCGGGTCGAGCACCCGTTCTGGATGCTGGCCTTCCTGCTCCTGACCGCGGTCACCTTCAGCCTGTTCGGCTTCGTGATCGGCCTGTGGGCGGACGGGTTCGAGCGGCTGCAGATGGTGCCGCTCCTCATCATCACGCCGCTGACCTTCCTGGGCGGCAGCTTCTACGCCATCGAGATGCTGCCGCCCTTCTGGCAGACGGTGAGCCTCGCCAACCCGGTCGTCTACCTGATCAGCGGCTTCCGCTGGAGCTTCTTCGGCCGGGCCGACATCGGCATCGCCGCGAGCCTCGGCATGACGATGCTGTTCCTCGTCCTCTGCCTCGGCGCGGTGACCTACATCTTCCGCACAGGCTACCGGCTGAAGAGCTGAGCCTGTCGTCTCCCCCTTCCGGCCCGCCCCAGCGGGGAGAAGGGGGAGACGGCGGAGAAGCGGCGGCCTCAGCCCTGCTGCTGCGGCGCGCGGGCGACCTTGCCCTTGCGGTGGGGCTTGGCCCCAGCCGGATGCTCGGCACCCCGCTCGACGTGACGGCTGTGCTTGGTCGCGCGGGGGCTCTTGAAGTCCCGCGGCGGCGGCGCACCCTCGTTGCCGAGCGCCTCCACCTGGATCTCCGGCGAGCCGTTGCGGGCGAAGGCCTCGGCGAACTGGCGGGCCGCGCCGCCGCGGATCTCGAACTTGGTCTCGCGCTCGAAGATGCGGATGGCGCCGATCACCTCGCGGTCGACCTTGCCGCGCCGGGTCAGCAGCGGCAGCAGGCGGCGCGGGTCGGCGTTGTCGCGCCGGCCGAGATTGAGCCGGAACCATACGGCCGGACCCATCGCGGCGATGCGCTCGGCGTCCATCGGGTCATAGGCCGCGCGGCCCGTGACCGCGCGGCCACCCCGGTCGCCCGGATCGGTGACGTCCTCGGGCGCCGGCAGGCGGGTGCGGTACACCCGCGCCAGCAGGGCCGCGAGTTCGGCGGGGCTGCGTTCGGCCAGCAGCGTCTCGGCCAGCGCCACGTCCTCCTCGCCCGGCGGCTCGCTGAAGAGCGGGTCGGCGAGCATGCGCTCGCCGTCGAGCCGGCGGATCTCGTCGGCGGTGGGCGGGCCCATCCACTCGGGCGTCACCTTGGCGATGGCCAGCATCTGCTCGGCCCGGCGGCGGCGGGCGTTCGGTACCAGCAGGACGCTCACGCCCTTGCGGCCGGCGCGGCCGGTGCGGCCCGAGCGGTGCTGCATCACCTCGGCATCGTGCGGCAGGTCGGCGTGGATGACGAGGCTCAGCGTCGGCAGGTCGATGCCGCGGGCCGCCACGTCGGTCGCCACGCAGACCCGGGCGCGCCCGTCGCGTAGCGCCTGGAGGGCGGCGTTGCGCTCGCCCTGGCCGAGCTCGCCCGAGAGCGCGACGACCGAGAAGCCGCGCTCGGTCAGGCTCGCCTGGAGATGGCGCACCGCGTTGCGGGTGTTGCAGAACACGATCGCGGTCGGCGCGTCGGCCTCGCGCAGCACGTTGAGCACCACGTGCTCGATCTCGCGCGGCACCACCCGGATCGCCCGGTAGCTGATGTCGGCGTGGCCCCGCACCTCGCTCTTGATCGCGAGGCGCAGCGCGTCGCGCTGGTAGCGCTCGGCCAGCGCCTCGATGTCCCGCGGCAGGGTGGCCGAGAACAGGAAGGTCGCGCGCTCAGCGGGCGTGCCCGAGAGGATGAACTCGATATCCTCGCGGAAGCCGAGATCCAGCATCTCGTCGGCCTCGTCGAGGACGACGGTGCGCAGCGCCTCGGGATGCAGGTTGCGGCGCTCCAGATGGTCGCGCAGGCGCCCCGGCGTGCCGACGACGATGTGGACGCCGTCGGCGAGCATCCGGGCCTCGCGGCGCGGATCCATTCCGCCGACACAGGAGACGACGCGGCCGCCGGCCGGGGCGTAGAGCCAGGACAGCTCGCGCTGGACCTGGAGGGCGAGTTCGCGGGTCGGCGCGATCACCAGTGCGAGCGGGGCGCCCGCCGGCGGCAGCGTCTCCGCCTCGCCCAGCAGCGTGCCGGCCATGGCCAGCCCGTAGGCCACGGTCTTGCCCGACCCGGTCTGGGCCGAGACGAGGAGGTCGCGGCCCGCGCCGGCGGCCTCAAGGACGGCGCTCTGCACCGGGGTCGGCTCGGCGTAGCCGCGCTCGTCGAGCGCCCGCGCGATAGCGGCGGGCAGATGGGGAAACGGCAAAGTCAGGCTCTCACGACCGGGCCGGACGGGCGCGTGACGGCGCGCTCAGGTCGCGGACGAAGCGGTCTCGAATCGTGTTGCGGAGTTGAGTCTAATACCCGCTTTCGGTCTTGGGCACCATGCCCCTCACCGCATGGGGCGGTTGCATCGCGGCGGCGTCGGCGATGCTTGGTCTGGCAGGACCGCCGCTACCCCGCCAACTCGGCCGGCCAGACCCCTGAGCGCACCAAATCGCCCAGCAGGTCCCAGGCGAGGAACGACACCGCCGCTGCGGCCGCCGAGAGCGGCCGGTCGGCCGCATGGGCGAGGTAGATCCTCCGCCGCAGGGGAGGGCTGCCGATCGGCCAAGCCCGGAAGCGGCCGGCCGCCAGCTCCGCAGCGACCGCCGCTCGGGGCAGAATCCCGAAGCCGTGGCCCCGCGCGGCGAGTTCCTTGATGCGCGCGTAGGAGTCGATCTCGATGCCGGGCGTCACGGCGGCGCCCTCCGCCTGGGCCGCCTCCTCGATCAGGTCGCGCAGGCCGTGCGACAGGGCGGGCAGGATCAGGGGCAGGGCGGCCGCGCGCGCCAGCGGCACCGGACCGTCCGGCAGATCCGCGCCCGGCTCCGCGCCCGGCGCGCGCGCGAACAGGCACAGCTCCTCGGTGAGCGCGTGGCGCAGCACGAGGCCCTTCGGCGCTGCCGGATTGTAGAGAACCGCGAGATCGACGGCGTCGCGGTTGAGCCAGTCGAGGATGTAGCCGCTCATCGCCTCAGCCACGCGCAGCCGGATGCCCGGATGCTCGGCCCGCACCCGCTCGATCAGCGGTACCGACAGAATTTCGCTGACCGTGCCGGGCAACCCGATGCGGACGTCTCCCGTCACTGGCCGGTCCGCCCCGCGCACGCTGTCGGGGATCTCCGCGAAGCGGTCGAGGATGGCGCGGGCATGGGTGAGGAGCCGCGAGCCGGCCTCCGTCGGCACCGCGCCGCGCGGGCCCCGGTGCAGCAGTGGCAGCCCGAGTTCCGCCTCCATGTGGCGCATGTGCTGGCTGAGCGCCGGCTGGGCCACCCGCAGCGCCTCGGCGGCCCGCGAGAACGAGCCCTGCTCGACGATGGCGACGAAGTAGCGGAGCTGGCGCAGGTCCATGGCACGTGTCGTCCGGCAGCCAGGCGGGGAGACCCGCCGCATAGCACCGCCTTATGGGTGCGAGAAGAAAGCCGTCTTGGGCGCGGCGCGCCCGGTGTGACAAGGTCGCGCGGATCGCGAGCCCCGCCAGAATGAGCCCGATGGACGCCAGCCCCCTCGACCTCGACCACCTGCGCGGGTGGATCGGCCGCACCGAGACCGCGGAGGACCAGCTCTCCGAGCAGACGGTCCGGGCCTTCCGTGCGACGCTTGACCAAGATCCGGGCGTGCCCGAGCCCGGCGAGGTCGCGCCGCTGGCGATCCACTGGTGCCTCTCGCCCCCGATCCGGCCGCTGCACGAACTCGGCCCCGACGGCCACCCGGCCCGCGGCGGCTTCCTGCCACCAGTGCCGCTGCCGCGCCGGATGTGGGCGGGCGGCGAGATCGTCCACCGCGATCCGCTTCGCGTCGGCGACCGGGTGCGGCGCATCTCCCGCATCGGCGACGTGCAGGTGAAGCACGGGCGCACCGGTCCGCTCTGCTTCGTCGCGGTCCACCACGATTTCGAGACGGCGCGCGGCCCAGCCGTCTCCGAGCGCCACGACATCGTCTACCGGGAGATGACGCCGGGCCGCACCGGCCAGCCACTCGAGGCCGCGGGCGGCGTGCCGCAGGCCGACCTCTCCGAGACCGTCGAGCCCGGCCCGACCCAGCTGTTCCGCTACTCGGCGCTCACCTTCAACGGCCACCGCATCCACTACGACCGGACCTACGCGCTGGAGGTCGAGGGCTATCCGGGCCTCGTGGTGCACGGGCCGCTCCAGGCGACGTGGCTCCTCCACCTCGCCGCCCGGCTCGCGGGTCGCATTCCTGAGACCTTCCGCTTCCGCGGGCTCACCCCGGTCATCGATGGCGCCCCCCTCACCGTCTCGGCCCGCATGATGGGGGAGGGGAGGGGAGAGGCCTGGACGCTCACTGCGGATGGCCGCGTCGGCATGCAGGCGAGCTTCGCATGAGCGCGCACGCGAAGCCCCGTCCCCTCGACGGCATCACCGTGCTCTCGCTGGAGCACGCCATCGCGGCCCCGTTCTGCACCCGCCAGCTCGCCGATCTCGGCGCACGGGTGATCAAGATCGAGCGTCCCGGCACCGGCGACTTCGCCCGCGCCTACGACGAGCGGGTGCGGGGCATGGCCTCGCACTTCGTCTGGACCAACCGCTCGAAGGAGAGTCTGACGCTGGATCTCAAGGCGCCGCGGGCCGCCGAGATCCTCGACCGGTTGGTCGAGCGCGCCGACGTGCTGGTGCAGAACCTCGCCCCCGGTGCCGCCGCCCGGCTCGGCCTCTCGTACGAGGCGGTCTCGCTGAAGAACCCCCGCATCGTCGTCTGCGACATCTCCGGCTACGGCGACGACGGGCCCTACCGCGAGAAGAAGGCCTACGACCTGCTGATCCAGGCGGAGGGCGGCTTCCTGTCGGTCACCGGCGGCCCGGACGCGCCCGCCAAGGCCGGCAACTCGATCGCCGACATCGCGGCCGGCATGTACGCCCTCCAGAGCGTGATGGCCGGGCTGATCCAGCGCGAGCGCACGGGCCGGGGCGCCCGCTACGACATCTCGATGCTCGAATGCATGGCCGAGTGGATGGGCTACCCGCTCCTCTACGCCTTCGAGGGGGCGGAGCCGCCGCCGCGGGCGGGCGCGTCGCACGCAACGATCTATCCCTACGGCCCGTTCCCGACCGGCGACGGGCGCACCGTGATGCTGGGCCTCCAGAACGAGCGCGAATGGGCCCTGTTCTGCACCCGCGTGCTGGAGCGGCCGGAGCTGATCGCGGACCCGCGCTTCAGCTCGAACGCCCGGCGCAGCGCTGCGCGGGCCGAGCTCGCCGCCACCATCGAGGAGGCCTTCGCAGGGCTCGACCGCGCGGCGGTGATGGTCCGGCTCGACGCGGCCGGCATCGCGAATGCCGGCGTCAACACGATGGCGGATCTCTGGGCGCATCCGCAGCTGCACGCTCGCGGGCAGTTCGGGGAGATCGGCTCGCCGGTCGGCCCCCTGCCGACGCTGCTGCCGCCCGGCCGGACCGCGGCCTACGCGCCGCGTCTCGACCCGGTGCCGGCGCTCGGCGAGCACAGCGCGGCGATCCTGGCGGAACTCGGCTACGACGGCGCCACGATCGACGCGCTCCGCGCCGACGGTGTGATCTGACGCGCGGCAAAGTCCCGGTTTCGAAAGGCCTGAGGCCTTTCGCGGGTGCAGGGCAGAGCCCTGCATTTGGCTCCTTCGACCCGGCTTTGCCGGGCCGCAGGAGCCAATTCTGGGGCTACACGCCTCAGGCCCTTTGGGATCCCGGGACCTAGTCGTTCGCTTCCGGGGCGGCGTAGAAGCCCTCGGCGCCGAGGCCGTCCTCCATCAGCATGCGGGCGCGGGCGCGCAGCTTCTCGGTCTCGCTCTTGAGCTGGCCGCAGGCCGCCAGGATGTCCCGGCCCCGCGGCGTGCGCACCGGCGAGGCGTAGCCCGCGTTGAACACGATGTCTGAGAAGCGCTCGATCCGGTCCCAGTCCGAGCACTCGTAGGCGCTGCCGGGCCAGGGATTGAACGGGATCAGGTTGATCTTGGCCGGGATTCCCTTGAGCAGCCTCACCAGCTCGCGCGCATCGGCATCCGAGTCGTTCACGCCCTTCAGCATCACGTACTCGAAGGTGATGCGCCGCGCGTTGCTGAGGCCCGGATAGTCGCGGCACGCCTTCAACAGCTCGGCGATCGGGTACTTGCGGTTCAGCGGCACCAGCTCGTCCCGAAGGTCGTCGCGCACCGCGTGCAGCGAGATCGCCAGCATGGCGTTCCCCTCGGCACCCAGTCGCTCGATCTGTGGAACGACGCCCGAGGTCGAGACCGTGATGCGCCGACGCGAGAGCCCGAGGCCCTCCTGGTCCGACATCACGCCGAGCGCGTCGAGCACGTTGTCGAGATTGTACAGGGGCTCGCCCATGCCCATGAACACGATGTTGGTCACGAGCCGGCTGGCCTCGCTCGCGGCGTCCTTGCCGGGGATCTGACCCGGCCAGTCGCCGAGCTGATCGCGGGCGACGACGAGCTGCGACACGATCTCGGCCGCCGAGAGGTTGCGCACGAGGCGCTGCGTGCCGGTGTGGCAGAACGAGCAGGTCAGCGTGCAGCCGACCTGGCTCGACACGCAGAGCGTGCCGCGATCCGGGCCGGGGATGTAGACGCACTCGATCTCGGCGCCGCGGTTGTGGTCGTGCTTGCCGGTCGGCGCCATGCGCAGCAGCCACTTGCGGGTGCCGTCGCGCGAGACTTGCTGGTTGACGACCTCCGGCCGGTCCAGCGTGTAGGCGCGGGCAAGCTCCGCCTTCAGCCCCTTGCCGACATTCGTCATCGCGTCGAAGTCGGTGGCGCCGCGGAAATTGACCCAGTGCCAGATCTGACCCGCGCGCATGCGGCTCTCGCGCTCGGCGACGCCGATGGCGAGGAGCTTCTCCTTCAGCTCGGCCCGCGTGAGACCGACGAGCGAGACCGGCCGTCCAGGCAGGCCCTCGGGCCGGAAGTCCGGGCTCTTCTCGATCGGGGAAACGGCGCTGGCCGCGCGCCGGGCGGTGTCGAACGACGCCGTCGCCATGGCTCGATGATCTTCGTCTCGAATGGGATGTGAGCCCCCCTATACGCGATCGGGCCGCGAAACGCGAATGCAGCGAGAGTCGCCCCGCCCCCGCAACCTGGCTGTGAGAGGGCGATATGGTGCCGCCGCCGATCGGGCCCCTGATCGACGACGTTGGTCCTAGGCGGCCACCGTGGGTCCGTCGCGGATTTTCCCATGTTTGTCGTGCCGGGTGTTGACGGGGCGGCTGGGCATGCGTAGACACCGCTCATCGGCGCCGGCCGCGAGAGCGACCCGGGCGCCGACGCTTCTTCCGACAGTT